>DEKJ01000045.1 GCA_002353825.1 Prevotella sp. UBA2725
CCCCAGTCTGCGTCGCTGCGCTCCTTAGACTGGGGTTATGAAAAATTCAGCCTCTCCGAGGCTGTGAACCTTCATAAAGGGAGGGTAAGCAATGTCCAACCGTACAGCTCGAAAAAATTCTCTCTTCCGTTATCGGGTTGGTAGGAGAACAACCTCGAAGAGGTTAAGCATGGTTGGCCACAGGTTACGTCGCTGCGCTCCTCACCTGGGGCTAACCAAATTAGCCCCCTCCGGGGACCTTATCCGAGTTAATCGAAGCCGTTACAGATGTCTCAGCGTGTGTCTTATCATCGGAATCGATAGCGCGAAGGCACAGATATCACTCCAACTCTGACACATCTCCACGCCCTTGAGTCCAAAGAAATAGGGGAGAACTAATATGAACGGAATGAAGAACAGTCCGTTGCGAGCTGCTGCAAGGATATTTGCCGCCAAAGGCTTACGGCAGGTCTGCGTGAGCATATTTCCGCTCATCGTAAAGACATTGAGGGGTAGAGTGCAGAGCTGCCAATGCAAGGCCACGGTACCCACCGCGATCACTGCGGGATCATTGCGGAAGAGTCCGACAATATGGGGAGAAAAGATCCAGCCAAGGATAGCACAGCAGAGCAAAAAGATAAAGCCAACCTTTACTGTGAACCAATAAGACTGACGCAGGCGCGGAAAGAGCTTGGCGCCATAACAGAAGCCACAAACCGGTTGGAAGCCTTGACCGAGTCCGATGACGAAAGCCATGATCATCATCGCTACACGGTTAACAATAGACATACCGGCAATGGCTGCATCACCGTAGGTGCCTGCCGCATGGTTGAGCAACATCACAGAGATACACATCAGTCCCTGACGGTTCAGACTGGGGCTGCCACCGTAGAATATCTCCTTCAGATTAATCCAGGTTGGGGAGAAATTCTTAAACTTGATAGCGATGCTCCCACCATGATAAGTCATGAAAAAGAGAATAACACAGCTCGTGATCTGTCCGATAACAGTAGCGATGGCTGCTCCACTGATACCGAGGTCAAAGACAAAAATCAGCAAAGGGTCGAGCGCTACATTCAGCACTGCGCCAATGACAATTCCTATCATGGAGTAAGCAGCATTTCCTTGTAAACGCAGCTGATTGTTCAAAGACAACGAAGAGGTAAAAAAAGGTGCACCAAGGAGAACTATTCCCAGATAATCCATCGTATAAGGCAAGATGCTCTGCGTGGAGCCGAGGAACAAGGACAGAGGACGAAGCAGAACCAAGCCAACAATCATGATCAGCACTCCCATGAGAAAAGAGAGGACAAAGCCCGTAGCCGCCATCTTCTCCGCATTGCCATGCCTCCGGGCTCCCAGCTCACGCGAGATGTAGTTGCCCGAACCATGCCCAAAGAAGAAACCGAAAGCCTGAACAAAGAACATCACTGAGAACACTACTCCGATGGCTGCTGTAGCCTGGGTGTTGATACGCCCTACAAAGAACGTATCAGCCATATTGTATAGACTGGTGACAAGCATACTAATGATTGTCGGAACAGCCATGGAAGGAATAACACGATGGATGGGAGCCGTCGTGAGGTAAGTGTAATTATCGTGATGGTGAAACATATAATATCTTAAACGATTAGCAAAGTTACGCGTTAAAATTCAATCAAGCAAGGAAAAGGGATGAAAGTTTGATTAAATATTGTAATTGTTATTTTTAGGCCTAATAATGCAACAAAATGGAATATTTATGAGAAAAAGAAATATTTATTGCGATTTTTCTTGCACGTTTGATGAAAGATTGCTAATTTCGCAGTCATAAAGGTTGTGTAAGGATATTGAACAAAGAGAGAGAAAAATTCTCCAAGTTTAAGGTATATTTATTAAGAGATATTTTTTATTGTGGAACCATAAGAGAGAAAGTATGGGGAAAAAGTTCAAAATGCTTTTCACCGTCTTGCTGATGTCCACAGCTAATGCTTTAGCACAGGTCAGCGAGGTTTCGGGAGTAGTAGTAGCCGAGGACGACGGTCAGCCCGTTGTCGGCGCATCCATTCGCATTGAAGGTACAAAAAGCGGTACCGTAACCGATGCAGATGGAAAATTCCACTTGTCTAACCTTCCAGCTAATGCCAAGACGATTGTAGTCAACTACTTAGGCATGAAAGGTCAGCGACTCACCATCAAACCAACGATGAAGATCACACTGTCGTCCGACTCGAAAAATCTTGACGATGTCATCGTCGTGGCTTTCGGTAAGCAGAAGCGAGAGAGCTTCACGGGTTCTGCTGGCGTCATCAAGAGTGCAGACATCACCAACCGCCAGTCGAGCGATGCTTTGGAAGCTATCAACGGTAAGGTTGCTGGTGTGCAGATGGTTGAAAGCAATGACCCGTCGGCCAGCAATCCCACGATTCGCATCCGTGGTGTGAGCAGTATCAACGCTTCGAGCGCACCACTTATCGTCCTCGATGGTCTGCCTTACTCAGGCAACTACAGCGACATCAACCCGCAGGATATCGAGAGCATCTCCGTGTTGAAAGATGCTGCCTCCAACGCTCTTTATGGTGCACGCGGTGCCAACGGTGTCATCATGATCACGACGAAGCATCCGCAGAAAGGTCAGGCACAGATCACGCTCGACGCTAAGTGGGGCTCCAACTCCAGTGCATACGTCAACTACGATTATATCAAGGATCCGGCACAATATTACGAGCTCTATTATAAAGGACTGTACAACTATTATACGAACGCTCGCGGTCAGTCGGCTTACAACGCCTGGCAGTCAGCTAACAAGGCGCTCATCAGCGATCAGAACAATGGTGGTCTCGGTGAGATAGTATACAGTGTTCCTTCCGGCCAGGCGCTCATTGGACAGAACGGCAAGCTCAATCCGAAGGCTACGCTCGGCAATATCGTAAGCTACAATGGCAATCAATACATGCTCTATCCCGACAACTGGCGCGACGAAGGCATTAAGACTGGTCTGCGTCAGGAGTACAACATGAGCATCAATGGTGGAAACGATCAGTTCACATTCTATGGCAGCGGCAGTTACCTCTCCAACGAGGGTATCACCAACGGCGCCAACTTCAAGCGCTACAATGGTATGTTGAAGGTCGACTATCAGGCTCGCAAATGGCTAAAGCTCGGTGGAACAGCGAGATACATCCATACGAATAGCAACAATAACAACTATTCTTTCTACGGCTCGCTGACAACTCCTTGCATCTATCCGGTCTATATCCGCGATGCTAACGGAAATATCCTCACCGATGCCAACGGTAAGATGTACGACTATGGTGACGGAACAGTAACTGGTGTCATCCGACCCAATGACCGTAGCGACAACTATATCCAGAGCGACATCCTCTCTGTAAGCAACAGCAACAGCAATGCATTCGGCTTCGCTGCTTACTCGGATATCTCTTTCTTGAAAGACTTCAAATTGACGCTCAACATCAACGTCTACGATACAGAAAACAGATACATGACAGGCGCTTCACCTGACTATGGTTACTATGGTCAGACAGGTGGCTATCTGAGCACCTATTCTTATCGCACCTATTCGGTGAACAGCCAGCAACTGCTCAACTGGAGCCATGCCTACGGCAAGAACACGCTCTATCTCTTGCTCGGCCACGAATATACGCGCGATAATAATGGTACCTTAGGTGCAGCTAAGGACAACATCGTAAACTATGCTGCGAACAAAGAGCTTGATGGAGCTTCTACACTTCTGAGTGCAGAAGGTTACACATCTATATATAATGTGGAAGGTTACTTCTTCCGCGCCAACTACGACTATGCCAGCCGTTGGTTCGCTTCGTTCTCCTTCCGTCGTGATGGCTCCTCACGTTTTGCACCTTCACACCGTTGGGGTAATTTCTGGTCGCTTGGTGGCGCTTGGATTATTAGCAAAGAAGCATGGTTCCCGAAGAACAACTGGATTGATGAACTAAAACTCAAAGCCAGCTACGGTGAGCAAGGTAATGATAACATCGGTGAGTTCCGTTATACAGATTTCTACGATATCACTACCGCCAACGGTCAGGCTGCATTGAGCTTCTCCACCAAAGGTAAGGATGACATCACGTGGGAGAAGAACGGTAACTTCAATACAGGTATCGACTTCGAACTCTTCCATCATCGTCTGACAGGTAGTTTGGAGTACTATCATCGTAAAACCACCGACATGCTGCTGTGGTTCACGACTCCTATCTCTATCGGTTACACGGGTTATTATGACAACGTAGGAGATATGGTGAACAAAGGAGTTGAGTTCTCTGTCAGTGGTGATATTATCAGCACCAGCAAGGTGAACTGGAATTTGAACTTCAATATCTCGCACAACAAGAATGAGGTGACCTATCTTCCTGATGAGAATAAGATCATCTCCATGGAAGGTCACGGTGGCTACCGCAACTTGAGCAGCTACAACTTCATTGGCGAGGGTCTGCCGCTCTATACCTGGTATATGCCTAAGTATGCAGGTCCGAATAGCGAAGGTCAGTCGACATGGTATGTTACGAACAGTGACGGTACCATTGGTACAACGACCACATACTCCAATGCCTCCTATTATCTCTGTGGCGATGCCAACCCTAAGGTATATGGTGGATTCGGTACCACGATCTCAGCCTATGGCTTCGATCTGAGTGCGAGCTTCCTCTATTCGCTTGGCGGTAAAGGTCTCGACTATGGTTATATGACGCTGATGGGCTCTCCTACGGCTTCAACTGAGCGTGGCAACCTTCACAAGGACTTGCTCAATGCTTGGTCAGCAGACAATACAAGCAGCGATATTCCTCGTTTCCAGTATGGCGATGAGAGCACAGCTTACACATCTGACCGTTTCCTGACGAGCAACAACTCGCTGACATTCAAGAACATCAGCCTCGGATACACCCTTCCGAAAGCACTGGTTAAGAAACTCGGATTGACAAGCATCCGTGTCTATGCTACTTGCGACAATGTCTATTATTGGACAAAGCGGAAGGGTTACGACCCACGTACGTCGCTCACAGGGCAAGTGCGTGTACAGGACGTCTACTCAACAAGCTCTTCCAACAGCTTCACTTATTATCAACCGATACGCACCATCTCCGGAGGTCTGACTGTGAAGTTCTAATGGTAAAGTTTCATTTCATAAAGCGCAAATAATATGAAGATATATATTAAATCGATTGTTGCCGCGGCTCTGGCTTTACCTTTGTTTGCCAGTTGCCTGGATGAAGAATATCCAACCAATGGCATGACGCAGGAGCAGGTCAATGGCTCTGCAGGAGCTATGGAGGCTCTCAACACCGCTGTAGCCGCCCAGATGTTAAACATGGGATCAGGCTATGGTGCCTGTGGCTATGCCGGACAGATGCTTGAGCTCGATGCCATGACTGGACAGATTCCTGTTTCCAAGACAGGTTACGACTATTATGCTACCTTCTGTCAAGGCAACTATTTAGGTCCTACATATACCTACTCTTATGATACTTGGAAACTCTATTACGACATCATAGATAAGGCCAACCTTGTACTCAAAGCGGGCACAAATGTACACGCTGCGTCAGATGATGGTGCAGGATATGTAGGTAATGCTTTGGTTTACAGAGCGCTGTCTTACTTTAATATGGCTCAACTCTACGAGTATCAGAAGACTGGGTACAGCAAAGTCGACGACCAGGCAACAAGCAACAAGATCTATGGTCTGACGGTGCCTATCGTAACGACAACGACGACGCAAGACTCGTCTTACAACAACCCGCGTGCACCGTTCTATAAGATGTATCGCTTCATCCTCACGGATCTCAACCGTGCTGATACGCTGCTCAATGGCTATAGTCGTGATGCTATCAACCAGGCCAACGAAGCTGTGGTCTATGGCTTGAAGGCTCGTTTCTGGCTGACTCTTGGTACACGTTTTGAAGACACACCCGCGGATCTCTCAACGCAACTCTCTCATGAAAACGATGCCTCGCTTGCTGCTTACGATAAACTTGGAGTGACAACATCGAAGGAATGCTTTGAGAATGCTATCAAGTATGCACGTCTTGCTGAACAGTCGGGTTACACGCCGATGTCGAAGAGCGACTGGTACAGTGGTTTCAACACCTCGAACAACGCATGGATGTGGGCTGTACAGATTGGATCCGATGATATGAACTCAGACACCAACTGGTCCTGGAAGAGCTTCATCTCTTTCATCTCTGCAGAGACGTCATTCGGTGTGGGCGGCAGCGTCTATGGCGCTTCGCGCCAGATTGACAAGTCACTGTATGATGATATCAATTCTGCCGACTGGAGAAAGAGCACATGGGTATCACCCGATGATGCTGGACAAGCCGACAGCATTAACAAATATACAACGATTCTGAAGGCTAAGGATTTCATTAACCTCCCGTCTTATGTAGGACTGAAGTTCAAACCCGGAAGCAACAACATGGATGAGTATACCACGGGTGCAGCCGTAGAGATTCCTATCATGCGTGTAGAGGAGATGTATTTCATTGAAGCAGAGGCTGTAGCTCATACAGAAGGGTATGAGGCTGGAATCAAGAAGCTCGACGCGTTCATGAATACTTACCGTTGCACGACAACGTCAGCTAACGCTGAACCATATCACAGCACTGCTACATCGCTCTACTATTTCACGAATGAGCTCATCCGTCAGAAGCGCATCGAGTTCTGGGGTGAAGGCCTTACGTATTATGACTATAAGCGTCTGAAACTCGGATTCCGCTTGAAGTATGACGGCAGCAACCATCCAACGAACTATCAGTTCAACTTCCAGAATGGCTATGTGGCTCCTCGCATGAACTTCGTTATTCCTAATGCAGAGATTCAGTACAACAGTGGAATCGTGAACAATCCTGATCCGTCGGGAGTAGAATCTTCTAATTAGTTAAGAGTTAGGAGATAGGAGTTTAAATTAATCATTAGAATATTATGAAGAAGTACAAAATATATACAGCGTTGCTCCCATTGTTCCTGATGTTGGCACTTGTGGGGTGCTCATCTTCAGATGACGACTATCAGGCAGCAGAGCCTTTGCAGAGCGACAACCAGCAAGTCCACTTCTCTGGAGAGAACTCAGAGACAACCTTGCTTGATCCTACGGACCCAACAAGCTATACGATCAACTTAAAGGTAGCACGTAATACAACGAAAGGAGCCTTAACGGTTCCCGTAAAGGTTGAGAAAGAGACCACGGCCGGTGTAGCAGTACCTGATAGTGTGGTCTTTGCCGATGGAGATTCTACAGCGACACTTGCTGTTTCTATCCCTGATACAGCAACGACTTCCGGCGATTCATACACTTATTCGCTCAAGCTCGTCAGCGACCAGACCGACCCCTATTCATATCTCGGAGGAGGAATCACCTTCTCAGGGTCTGCAACTGTGCCGGCAACTGTGAAATTGAAATGTTGGATTAGTGGAGTGCTTTCAACAAAGTGGGAAGAGACAGCGCTCGACCTATCAGGCGGCCATTACCGCATCTCCAATTTCATGAACAGTGGTTATGCTCTTGACTTGACAATTACTGATGGAAAACTGACCGTAAGTGTTCCTTCGAGCTCTCCATTATACACAGAAAACTCTGATTACGGTCTTTATATCTACTGGTATACTGACGATTACCTACACCTCTATCCTTATGGGAAAGATGGTGGCGTAGATATCAATGACTTTGTGATTCTCAATAGTTCCTCCTATAATGGATACATGGAACAAAGCAAATACGGTTGGTTCATGCTTGAGGAGATACAAACGACAACGATGGATGCACCTAGCTACTGGGCTTACTTCTGCTTCCAGTTCGAATAAAAGAAATACCCGCGAGTACCGATTATACTCGCGGGTATTTTAACTTTAAAACAATACCTTTCTGATTTGTCCTTTAAATGCTATACTCTCTTAACTTGTATGTCATCGTGCCGTGGCCACGTCGTAATTGTACCGCAACTGCGTCACGATCGTTTCGCAGCTGCGTCATGATCGTTACGCGGCTGTGACACGATTGCATTCCTTATTTTGCAAAGCGAATCCAGTCAACATCCAAGAACGGTGAATCGTTTTTCACAGCTGGCTTCATGCAATAGAAACCAAGTTTAGCTCCAATCCACTTACCTTCTACGATAGTAAACGGCTCACCAACCTCTTTATATTGCTTGCCATCTGTGCTCCAGGAGAACTGAGCATGACCTTTGATGGCATTGCCGATTCCCGTGCTCCACACCTTCACACGCAGATAAACATAAGGTGTAGCAGGGCGTGATTGAGGGATGTCATCCACAGCATACTTCTGCGTATAAGGCTTTGGCATAGCCTTGAGTGAGAGTGAGGTTTCAGCAAGTGTTTGCTCTGCTTTCCCATTCTGAGCACCTTTACAAGTGACATATCGTAAAGCACAACCATCAGCTGTGCTTACAAACTTGATTCCGGCATAGTCCTGCCCCATGAGCATAAAGCCTCCCTCTTCACCCTTGGGTTTGAATTCTGGATTAGGAATAAAACGTACACGCGCCGTAGCTGTGAAGTTCTCTGCAGGAAGTTTTTGTAAGAGCATATTCTGTAGATCACTCAGATTCTTGAAGCCCTCTGGCTGCTGAGGACCATAAAGTCTCAACCTTCCATTGTTAGCATCGCAGAAGTACCAATACTGGCTCCAAGGCCCTTCAAACTGCCATTGCTTGCCGAGCTCATTGCTATTGAACTCATCATCTTCCTGTGGCTGCACATCTCCGGAAGAGGGTAGGTTAGGCTTCTTCCATGACGCCACAGCATCACCACATCCATCACCGTCTTTATCTTCTCCGATAACGAGCCAACCGTCTTTCCACTTAGCAGGCTGCAGATGGAGCACGCGTCCATAAGCATGCTTATCCTGGAAATGCAGGAACCAGTCTTCACCATTCTGAGTATCTACCCAAGCACCCTGATGAGGGCCATTGACTTTGCTCTTTCCCTGAGCCAAAGTTACTTTCTCCTCATAAGGTCCATAAGGCGACTTACTTCGAAGCTCCACTTGCCAACCATATTTCACGCCTCCTGCCGGAGAGAAGATATAATAGTAACCATCATGTTTGTAGAACTTCGTACCTTCAATCGTTGGCTGATTCTCATGTCCATCGTATACCACTCGTGAAGGTCCCGTGACATGTGTACCATCGGCAGATAGCGGAGCAACGAAGAGGACACTCTTCACTCCTGCACGACTTCCCGCGCATCCATGAGAAAGATAAGCCTTGCCATCTGAATCCCATAAAGGACAACAATCGATCAATCCTTTGCCTTCTTTCACAAGCACAGGCTCTGTCCAATCTCCTGCAGGATCTTGTGTCTTCACCATGAAAAGTCCCTGATCGGGATCTCCCCAGAAAATATAGAACCATCCATCATGGTAACGGATAGCCGGGGCCCAGACATAGTTTCCATGTTGAATCTTCTTTCGATAATCGAGATCTGTCCCTTTATACTGAGGAAGAACGGGGTAGTGATCCTTCAGAGCTGCCCCAATAATCGTCCAGTTGACCAGATCTGTAGAGAGAAGGATCTGTAAGCCAGGAAAGCAAGCAAATGAAGATGCCGTCATATAGTAATCATTTCCTACACGGCAGACATCAGGGTCACTGTAATCTGCATTGATAATAGGGTTGCAATAGCGATTACCTTGCAAGTTAGGGTCCCAAGTGTGTGAAGCCATCTGAGCAGGCACGCTGAGAGATAAGAAAAAGAAAAGTAATAGGCTTAAATGTCGTCTCATAGTTGAATGATAATATTACGTGAATGCAAAAATACGATTAATTATTATATCTCTGTTGTAATATTGTACGGATTTAGCCTATGGGTTACGTATTTTTATAGGGGAAGTAGAAAAATTATCATTGGTGTTATTGTGCAGTTTAAGAAAAAATATGTAAGTTTGCAAACGATATGCTACATAATATGAGACATACTGTCAAATATATACACGACATTGATTTCCTAAGCCTACTTTTATGCTTGTTATTTCAACTACATCCAACAAGCATGAAGAGTCAGGTTTACTGCAACGTACGTACATTCTCCATGAATGACGGCCTCGCAGCAAATCTTTTCTCAAGTATCGCCCAAACGAAAGACGGGCTGATGTGGTTTGGCACTTGGAATGGCTTGAGCTATTTTGACGGTTATAGCTTCAACACATACCGGGATACCCCCGGTAAGACAGAGGTATTGTCTTCCAACCGCATTTTCAATATGCAGCCAAACTCCAACGGAGATCTTTGGTGCATAACTTACGACAGAAAACTTTATCTATTCGATACACGACAGTGCAAGTATGTGAGTGTCGGACAAATACTGCATGACAGGGGAGAAAGCTACAAGGCAATGCGTGATATCTATCCATTGGCTAATGGCTATTCATGGATAGCGGGGGAGAAAGGCTATCTCGTAAACATGCGTATCAATGATAACGATATACAAGAAAAAGAAGGCATCAAACTATATAAAGGCTTTGCCCTTTATAAAGCCATGCTAGATAAGTTCAACCGCGAATGGCTTTTTACAAATAAAGGGTTGAAGCTCTTTGGTGTTACAGACTTTCCGCATTTTAAAGCCTGCAACATGGCTAACCTCGGGGACCGCACGTGGTTCGTATCAACAGATGGAAAACTAGCCTCAATAGGAAAAAATGAGAGGCGATTACGTGCTGAAAACTTAGGAGTAAAAGTCACTGCTATCTATGACCTATGCAGCTATGGAAAGCAACAATTACTCATTGGAACCGATTGCGGACTTATCGTCTATAATATTCGTTCACGCAAAGGCTCTCTTGTGAAGTTACTCCATCCTATGGTAATGAAACAGAAAGTGGAAAGAATCTTTACCGATTCTCATCGCCGTATTTGGATGTTCACAGGTAGTGACGGCATTGTTATGTTATGGCCCGATGGCAAAACGGAATGGCTACAGGCAACAGCTGACAACTTGATCAACAGAACAAAGAGCGAGAAGCCTTTCTTCTACCAGGATGAGCACGGAACGGTATGGACTGTTCCTGAAGGTGGAACATTCAGTTATTATGATGAACAAACTCATAAACTAGTGCCCTATGTTCTAAGAACAGAAGGTGCAGAATATTCGAGCCTTCCGCTGATAAAAAAATTCTTTATTGATAACCAGCATAACCTCTGGTTCTGTGGTGAGCGTGATCTCACACGCGTCGACTTTCGTCTTCGCCGTGTCCATCGTACAACTGTAGTCCTTAACCAAGAGGTCCGCTCATTATGTGAGGATAAGAATGGAAATATCTGGGCAGGTGACCATGAAGGTGTTATTGGGGTTTATGATAAGAATCAAAAGCTCATTGGGTATTTAAATAAAAGCGGACAACTACAGTCTACACCACAACCGTTCACGACAAGAGTCTACACCCTCTTCCAGGACAAGGAAGGACGAATGTGGATAGGCTCAAAACTTGATGGTCTCTATTGCCTCAATGGAGGGAAAATAATTCACTTCCTGCATGAAGCGAAAAACAAGTGGAGCATCAGTAGCAATGATATCTACGACATTTTTCAAGACAAGATGGGGCGCATTTGGATTGCTACTTACGGAGGCGGACTGAATATCGCCTTGGAAGACGGGAAAGGTGGAATGAGGTTTATCAATCGTTCTAACCTTCTCAAAAACTATCCTGCGGGCGATTTCATGGATGCTCGTCGTATCACAGAGACTTCAACAGGTGTAATACTTGTCTCTACGAACGGAGGACTGCTGACTTTCTCGGGGAAGATCAAACAGCCTAACGCCATCCAATTCTATAAAAGTAGCTATATTCACGGTGATGACTCATCCTTAGAAAGCAGTACCGTGTTGCAAGCTCTTGTAAATCACAGTGGCAAAATATTTGTCAATGTTATGGGAGGAGGATTACAGCAAGTGGTAAGTAGTAATCTCCTAGCTGACAACTTGCATTTCAAGAGTCTCGACGTGGCCTCTTCCACTGAAGGAATGGTACAATCGATGGTAGAAGATCATAAAGGCGGCATCTGGCTTGTCAGAGAGACAACAATGGATAAGTTTGACGACAGATCCGGTAGACTTTATACTTTTGGAATTAACGTAATAGGCAACAACGTAGAGTTCTCCGAGGCAAAACCATTGTGCAGCCATAATGGTACTATTTATATGGCATGCAACAGTAGTTTTCTCTATTTCGACCCTCTCAGAATGATAAAGAGCGCCTTTGTGCCCAACATTGTCTTCACAGGCGTCAAATTCCAAGGAGAAGACAATATCCAGTCGGTGCTTAACACTCCGGAACTTGTTGTACCAAGTGATAAACGCAGCCTGACTATTTACTTCTCAGCTCTCGATTATAGCGATAATCACCTCATACGCTATGCTTATCGGCTGAAAGGTGGTGATGAAAGATGGAACTATGTAGGGCAGGAGCACAGTGCAGCCTTCAACCGTTTGCCGAATGGACATCTAAAATTAGAGGTAAGATCAACGAACGCTGATGGTGTATGGCAAAATAATGTGCGCGTACTGAACATCTATGCACAGCCCACGTTCTGGGAGTCGTGGATGGGTTGGATGACGTATATCATGACAGGTGGCGCCCTCATCTTTATCATTCTTTACATGTTCGGTCAGCAGCAACGCATCAAGATGCAAGCTGAGATGAGTGATCTTCGCACCACCTTCTTCACAAATATTGGTCATAAGCTTCGCACACCGCTGACACTCATCGGTGGACCGGTAACCGAAGTAATGAAGAATGAGCATCTATCCGAAAAAGGACATGAACTGCTTGAAATGGTAAGACGCAATAGTGAGAACATGCTATCCATGGTGAACAGCATGCTTTCCTATAATCAGGATCCAGATAATTATCTCGTGGACGATATTAACGCGCCTTTCGCAGGAACAACAGAAGAAGACAATCTGAACAATCAGAACGTCTCGGATCAGAATTCTCCAGAACATCCGGACATCAAACTCTTGGTAGTCGAGGATAATCGCGACCTCCGTCGCTTCCTTTTCTCCATTCTTTCCTCTGAATATAGTGTTATCACGGCAGAGAATGGTAAGGATGGACTTGAAAAAGCAAGCAAGGAACTGCCTGATTTCATTATATCCGACGTCATGATGCCTGAAATGGATGGCCTCACGATGGTGCACAAACTAAAGGAAAATAAAAATACAAGCCATATTCCTATTATTATTCTTTCTGCCAAGGCTTCATTGCAAGACAAACTGCAAGGATTGCGTGAGGGCGTTGATGATTATATCACCAAGCCGTTCTCTGCTACCTATTTGAAGGAGCGCGTTGCAAATATCATCTCCCGACGTCGTAGCTTCCAGCAGGATATGCTCTCTGAGTACTCAGCTTTGGCCGATGGGAAAAAGAAAACTGAACAGATCCAAGTTAAGAATGAGACTTCTGTACCATCTAATGGGGAGAGTGAGCAGGAAAGAGAACAAAAGGCTCAACAACAGCAAGCCGAGCAATATACACTCAAGACTCCGGAAATCATCGACGAAGACAAACTGATGATGGAGAAGCTCATGGCTTATCTCGAGGAGAATCTTGACAACTCAGCTCTCAGAATGGAAGATCTCGCAGCTGCTGTAAACTTAGGACGTACCGTATTCTACGGTAAGGTGAAAGCCATTGTAGGTATTCCGCCCAATGAGTTCGTAAGACATATCCGTTTGCAACGAGCAGAGGAACTTGTGGCTAAGAGCAAGGAGAACTTCTCACAAATTGCTTATGCCGTAGGATTCTCTGACCCCAAGTATTTCTCCAAGTGTTTCAAGAAAGAGACCGGTCTATCTCCTTCTGAGTATCGTGAGAAGAGTCGGCAAAATAAGGAAAAATCAACAAATTGAAATAATGAAAGAATGAAAGAATGAAAGAACGAAATGATGAAAAGATATACACCATTTCATTCTTTCATTTTTTCAATCTCTCAATTTATCATTCGATTTACAATTGTGCTGTGAATGTGAAGCATTTTGGGAAAGTAGTCTTCACATCCTTGGGTTCATCACGGAAAATTCCGAAAAGTGCACTGCCACTACCAGACATCGCTGCATAAACAGCACCAAGACCATAGAGCTTATCCTTGATAGCGGCGAGCTCGGGATGCGCCTTGAAGACAGGCTTCTCAAAGTCATTGACAAGGTCGTCTTTCCATGTAGCAATAGGTTGTCTTACAATATCACGGCAACACTTGAATGGTTTACGACTCACAATCTCCTTATAAGCCTGAGCAGTTGAAACAGCAACATCAGGTTTAACAATAGCAATATAGTAACCATCAAGATTACCTTTTGGTCCATCAGCAGGCTCAAGAATTTCTCCACGTCCTGTGGCGAAGGATGGTTCAGCCTCGATGAAGAAAGCACAATCGGAACCGAGTTTGGCAGCATAACGTTCCATCTCTGCAATACCAATATTGAGACGGAAGCGCTCATCAAGAAGCCGAATCATGAAAGCACCATCAGAAGAGCCGCCCCCAAGTCCAGCTTGCATCGGTATGCGCTTGAAGAGGTGCGCATGGATACGGGGAAGCTCATAATCGGCTGCAAGAAGCTGATAAGCTTTCACAACAAGGTTTTTCTGCTCATCACAGTCAACGGCATGACCCGTTACTTTTAGATCACAAGGCACATCGGATGGAAACTCATCACTCATGTACTTGATCTCCAAAGCATCCGTGAGCGGGATAGGGTAGAACACAGTCTCGATGTCATGATATCCATCGGGACGTTCTGCTACAATGTTTAATCCAAGATTTATCTTGGCACAAGGAAATGTAATCATAGTCGTGTGGTTTTTATACTTGCAAAAATAAATCTTTTTGTTGAAACTACAACGCTTTGCGACAAGATTTTTGTAAATTTGCGCCGAAATAATTAGTAATATGCCAGAACAGAAAAAGACTACTCGACGGAAATCATCCGCCCCCATTGACCCGGCTTACGGCCATCTTCAGCCCCAGGCGCTTGACATAGAAAAAGTTGTGCTCGGTGCGCTCATGATTGACAAGGACGCATTCTCTGTTGTCTCTGAGACGCTTCGTCCGGAAGTTTTCTATGAACCACGTCATCAAAAGATCTATGCGGCTATACAGAAACTGAATATGGATGAGAATCCTGTGGATATTCTCACCGTGACAAATGAACTGGAGAAGGAGGGAACGCTTGATGAAGTAGGAGGACCTACATATATAGTAGACCTCGCTTCACATGTCGCATCTGCGGCAAGTATCGAGTACCATTCAAAGATCCTTCAACAGAAGTATATGGCTCGTCAGCTCATCTCGTTTGCAAGCAAGATAGAGACAGATGCCTTTGATCCCATGGTAGACACCGATGAGCTGATGCAGGAAGCCGAAGGAGCACTGTTTGAGATATCTCAGAAAAACATGCGCCAGGACTATACGCAGATTGACCCTGTCGTGCGTCAAGCCGTGGATATCATTCAGAAGGCATCCTCCAACAGTACAGGTCTGACAGGTATTCCTTCTGGTTTCACAAAGCTCGATGACATGACCTCCGGATGGCAGAAGAGTGACCTCATCATTATTGCCGGACGCCCTGCCATGGGTAAGACTTCTTTTGCCTTGTCTATCGCAAAGAATGTAGCTGTAGATTATCGTGAACCAGTGGCATTCTTCTCACTTGAAATGAACAACGTACAGCTCGTGGACCGCCTTATAAGTAATGTGTGTGAAATAGAAGGCAAAAAAATAATGAACGGTCAGTTAGCTCGTGATGAGTGGGAGCGCCTCGACAAACGAATCACCAAACTTCAAGGTGCACCTCTTTATATAGATGATACACCAGGTATGTCTATCTTCGAGTTGCGTACCAAGGCACGTCGACTGGTACGTGAGAAAGGCGTGAAACTCATTATGATCGACTATCTGCAGCTCATGAATGCCAGTGGTGCACGTTTCGGTAACCGACAAGAAGAGGTTTCTACAATCTCACGTTCGCTCAAAGGTCTTGCCAAAGAGCTCGATATCCCTGTCATTGCGCTCTCGCAGCTCAACCGTACCGTTGAGAACCGTGAAGGATTAGAAGGAAAACGCCCACAGTTGAGTGACCTGCGTGAGTCAGGAGCTATTGAGCAAGATGCCGATATGGTACTTTTCGTGCATCGACCTGAATACTACCATCTATATGAAGATGAGAAAGGAAACGACCTCCGTGGCAAAGCTCAGATCATCATTGCCAAGCACCGTAAGGGTGCCACAGGCGATGTATTGCTCTCGTTCCAAGGACAGTACACACGCTTTGCTAATCCCGAGGATGCCATGCTCAACCCAATACCCGGAGACATGGGCGGTGAGATTATCGGGTCACGGCTCGGTAGCAACGAAGATGACCCATTGGGTGGGGGAGATATGAATCAAACACCATTCTAAGGTAGTATAGTGAGAGATTATTACGAATAATCTTAAAAAAATAACAGATTATTTGTTTATATCTCCGAAAATGTATACCTTTGCAACCGATAACAAAAAGATAACGTTTCAATACAACGTTTGAAGGACAACATAAAAGACATACAACAATGATTGCACTTATCGCCATCCTTAGCATTATTATTCTAGGCATTCGACTGCGTAATACGGTTGGAAGTGAATGGGCGTGCGTGCATGCGTAATAGGATATTCCATAGCGAGGCCTTTCCACTTCCAGTAAGCGGAAAGGCCTTTTTGCTATTTATAAGTGAACAATAAACACTCAACGACAAACATTGAACAACAACATTAAACATTTCACAATATCATGAGTGAGAGACTTTATATTTTTGACACAACGCTCCGTGATGGTGAGCAAGTGCCCGGATGCCAATTGAACACAGTAGAGAAGATTCAAGTTGCCAAGCAGCTTGAACTCTTAGGTGTTGACGTCATTGAGGCCGGCTTCCCCATCTCCTCGCCCGGCGATTTCAATTCGGTGGTGGAAATCAGTAAGGCTGTTACATGGCCTACAATCTGTGCACTTACACGTGCCGTAGAGAAGGATATCGACTGCGCAGCCGAAGCCCTGCAATATGCCAAGCACAAGAGAATCCACACCGGTCTGGGAACAAGCGACTATCATATTAAGTATAAGTTCAACAGTAACCGTGAAGACATCCTGGAGCGTGCCGTACGCGCCGTAGCGTATGCGAAGAAGTACGTAGAGGACGTAGAGTTCTATGCTGAGGACGCAGGCCGCACGGATAACGAGTATCTCGCTCGTGTCATTGAGGCTGTCATCAAAGCTGGTGCCACAGTGGTGAATATCCCCGATACCACTGGTTACTGCTTGCCCAATGAGTATGGTGCTAAGATCAAGTATCTGAAGGAGCACGTCGATAATATCGACAAGGCAGTTATCTCTACTCACTGCCACAACGATCTTGGCATGGCTACAGCCAACACACTGGAAGGTGTACTGAACGGCGCCCGCCAGGTGGAGGTGACAATCAACGGCATCGGTGAGCGCGCAGGTAACACTGCCCTTGAGGAGATAGCCATGATTCTGAAGTGCCATAAGAACATCGGTATTGACACGAACATCAATACCCGCAAGATCTATCCGATATCTCGCATGGTTTCTTCTTTGATGAACATGCCTGTTCAGCCCAACAAGGCTATCGTGGGCCGCAACGCCTTCGCTCACTCATCTGGTATCCATCAGGATGGCGTGCTGAAGAATGTGCAGACCTACGAGATTATCGATCCGAAGGATATCGGCTTGGAGAACAACGAGATTGTGCTCACCGCACGTTCTGGTCGTGCAGCTCTGAAGTATCGTTTGGAGGTCAATGGCGTTGACATCAAAGATCCCGAGCGTCTCGACAAGATTTACGAGGAGTTCCTCAAGCTTGCTGATAAGAAGAAGGAGATTACCGACGACGATGTACTGATGCTCGCCGGTGCCGACAAGGCTGCTGCTCACTCTGTGAAGCTCGACTACCTCCAGGTTACGGCAGGTAAGGGTATCCGCAACGTAGCAAGCATCGGTCTCGATATTGCAGGTCAGAAGTTCGAAGAGAGCGCTACAGGCAATGGTCCTGTTGATGCAGCCATCAAAGCACTGAAGCGTATCATCCACAAGTCGATGACACTGAAGGAGTTCACCATCCAGGCTATCACTCAGGGTTCTGACGATGTCGGTAAGGTTCATATGCAGGTAGAGTACGATGGTCATGTTTACTATGGCTTTGGTGCAAACACCGATATCGTGACAGCATCCGTCGAGGCTTACCTTGACTGCATCAACAAGTTCAGAAATAAGTAAGAATAATCTTCAAAAAAATCATTCAGGGATAATCATTCCAGAATAATCATAAAACGTTATGAATACACTATTTGATAAGATTTGGGACAGTCACGTTGTACAGATTGTCAAGGACGGTCCCACACAACTTTACATCGACCGTCTCTATGGCCACGAGGTGACTACACCTCAGGCTTTCGATGGTCTGCGTCAGCGCGGATTGAAAGTGTTCCGCCCGAAGCAGAATTTCTTCATGCCGGACCATAATATTCAGACCCACGATCAAGACAAGCCTATCGCTGATCCTGTAGGACGCAAACAGGTTGATACTCTCGACAAGAACTGTGAGGAGTTCGGCCTCACTGAGTTTAAGATGAACACAGAGGATAATGGTATCATCCATGTCATCGGCCCTGAGAAAGGTCTGTCTCTTCCTGGGATGACAATTGTCTGCGGTGACAGTCACACATCTACTCATGGAGCTGTGGGTGCCGTTGCTTTCGGTATCGGTACTTCTGAGGTAGAGATGGTACTTGCCTCCCAGTGTATCCTTCAGCAGAAGCCGAAGTCGATGCGTATCAATGTCAATGGCAAGCTCAAGCCCGGAGTAACAGCAAAGGATGTGGCACTCTATCTGATGAGCCAGCTCACAACATCCGGAGCTACAGGTTACTTTGTAGAGTATGCTGGTGATGTGGTTCGCGATATGTCTATGGACGGTCGTCTGACTCTCTGCAACCTCTCTATCGAGATGGGTGCACGTGGGGGTTTCGTGGCTCCTGATGAGACAACATTCGAGTATCTGAAAGGCCGTGAGTATGCTCCTAAGGGTGCCGACTGGGATAAGGCTGTGGCATATTGGAAGACACTGAAGAGCGGTGATGACGCTGTCTTCGACAAGGAACTGACCTTCAACGCTGAGGACATTGAGCCTCGCATTACTTACGGAACCAATCCTGGCATGGGCATCGGCATCAATGGTACCATTCCTACGCTCGACGAGATTCCTGAGGCAGAGCGCGCAGGATTTGAGAAGAGCCTGAAATACATGGGCTTCACCCCGGGCGAGAAGCTTCTCGGTCATCCTATCGACTACGTGTTCCTCGGTGCTTGCACCAATGGCCGTATCGAGGACTTCCGTGCATTCGCCAATATCGTAAAGGGTCATCATAAGGCGGACAACGTCGTAGCATGGCTTGTTCCCGGCTCACATCTCGTTGCCAAGCAGATTAAGGAAGAAGGCCTTGACAAAGTGCTGAATGAGGCTGGATTCGCTATCCGTCAGCCGGGTTGCTCTGCTTGTCTTGCCATGAACGATGACAAGGTGCCCGCAGGTAAATATAGCGTCTCAACGAGTAACCGTAACTTCGAAGGCCGTCAAGGTCCAGGCAGCCGTACTATTCTTGCAAGCCCGCTCGTGGCTGCAGCCGCTGCTATAACAGGTAAAATAACCGATCCAAGAACTCTTTAATCATGAAGCAGAAATTTAATATCATAACATCCACCTGTGTCCCTCTTCCTTTGGAGAATGTTGACACCGACCAGATTATCCCCGCCCGTTATCTGAAACTGACACAGAAAGACGGCTTCGGTCCTTATCTCTTCCACGACTGGCGCTTCAATGCAGACGGTTCAGAGAAGAAAGACTTTGTGCTCAACAATCCCGACTTCAAGGATGCGGTCATCCTCGTGGCTGGTAAGAACTTCGGTTCCGGATCATCCCGTGAGCATGCAGCCTGGGCCATTGCAGGCTATGGCTTCCGTGTGGTCATCAGCTCTTTCTTCGCTGATATCCACAAGAACAATGAGCTTAATAACTTCGTGCTCCCTGTCGTCGTATCAGAGTCTTTCCTGAAAGAGCTCTTCGACAGCATTAACAAAGACCACAAGACGCAGGTGCGTGTTGATCTGCCTAACCAGACTGTCACGAATCTTGCGACTGGTCACAGTGAGCATTTCGAGATAAATGGTTATAAGAAACATTGTCTGGAGAATGGTCTGGACGATGTCGACTTCCTTGTGCAGAACCGTGATAAGGTTGAAGCCTGGGAAAAAGCACATAAAAGAGCATGACAGAAAAAGTTCGTGAAGTAGAGATCATGGACTGCACCCTGCGCGACGGTGAGCAGACCAACGGCGTGAGTTTCCTTCCTCATGAGAAACTCATGATAGCCCGTTATCTGCTCTCCGAGGTCGGTGTCGACCGCGTAGAGGTAGCCTCGGCACGTGTGTCTGAAGGTGAGAAAGATGCAGTCAGAATGATATGCAACTATGCACGCCAGCACGATATGCTCAATAGGGTAGAGGTACTGGGCTTCGTTGACGGCACTAAATCGGTAGACTGGATCACAGAATGTGGCTGCAAGACCATCAACCTTCTTGCTAAAGGTTCGCTTCGCCACTGTCAGTATCAACTGAAGAAGACGCCCGAACAGCATATCGCTGATATCAAAGAGGTGATCGCGTATGCTCATTCTAAAGGCATGGATGTGAACCTCTATCTCGAGGATTGGTCACAAGGCATGCGTGACAGTCGCGACTATGTGTGGAACATGATGGACTCTTTGAAAGACGAGGGTATCCTGAGATATCTGTTACCGGATACCCTCGGTATCCTCAATCCCCTCAACTCCTACGAGTACATGAAAGCCATGACCGACCGCTATCCGGGAGCAAAGTTCGAGTTCCACGCCCATAACGATTATGACATGGCAGTAGGCAACTCTCTAATGGCTGTTGAAGCCGGTTGTTCAGGATTGCATGTCACTGTCAATGGATTGGGTGAGCGCTGCGGCAACGCACCGCTGAGCAGTATCCATGTGATGCTGAAAGATCAGATGCATGTCAAGGAGCATATCGATGAGTCGACCCTGATGGAGATCAGTAACATCGTAGCAGGATACAGTGGCATCGGTTATTCACCAAACACACCTGTCATAGGAGAGAATGTCTTCACCCAGGTTGCAGGTGTCCATGCAGATGGCGACAATAAAGCTCATCTTTATAGTAACGCCTTGGTTCCGGAGCGCTTCGGCAGACACCGTGAGTTTGCACTCGGTAAGAACTCGGGAAAGGCAAACATCATCCGCAACCTTGAGGATTTAGGCCTGGAACTCACCAAAGAGCAGACAAAAGCCGTCACGCAGCGTATCACAGAACTTGGTGACCGCAAGCAACTCGTCACCCAAGACGACCTGCCTTACATCGTCAGCGATGTGCTTAAGCACTCATCACCCGAGCAGAAGGTAAAGCTCGTTAGTTACATGGTATCAACGAGTTATGGTTTGAAGCCTATAGCAAGTCTTAAGGTGAGTATCAATGGGAAGGAATATGAGGCTGATTCTACCGGTGACGGTCAGTATGATGCTTTCGTGAAAGCGCTTCGTAAGATCTATAAGGAGAAGCTCAACCGCACCTTCCCACTCTTGCAGAACTATGCTGTTACGATTCCCCCCGGTGGACGTACCGATGCCCTTGTTCAGACGGTCATCACTTGGAACGATGGTGAGAAGCAATGGAGAACACGTGGCCTCGACGCAGACCAGACGGAAGCTGCTATCCAGGCTACCATCAAGATGCTCAACATGGTTGAGGAAGAGTCTAACGCTTCGCTAAAGCATTAAATGACATTGCGGGCGGCCACAAGGGCCGCCCCTGCATAACAACATAAAAACGATTAACAATACATAATTATGAATCTGAAAATTGCTGTACTGCCGGGCGATGGTATTGGTCCGGAGATCATGCCTGAGGCTATCAACGTACTGAATGTGATCGCAAAGAAGTTCGGTCATACCTTCACTTACAAGGAGGCTATCTGCGGTGCCCATGCCATTGATGCTTGTGGCGACCCATTCCCCGATGATACGTTCAAGACCTGCATGGATGCTGACGCCGTGCTCTTCGCAGCTGTAGGCGATCCTCGTTTCGACAACAATCCCACACTGAAGGTACGTCCTGAGACCGGTCTGCTCGCTATGCGTAAGAAGCTGGGCCTCTTCGCCAACGTTCGCCCTGTAGCTACCTTCGACTGCCTCCTCCACAAGAGCCCGCTGAAGGAAGAGCTCATCAAGGGTGCTGACTTCGTTGTCATCCGTGAGCTAACAGGTGGTATGTATTTCGGTGAGAAATACCAGGACAATGAGAAGGCTTACGATACAGATATCTATTATCGTCCTGAGATCGAGCGCATTCTGAAAGTAGCCTTCGACTTCGCTATGCGTCGTAACAAGCACCTTACTGTTGTCGATAAAGCTAATGTCCTTGCAAGCTCTCGCCTGTGGAGACAGATCGCTAAGGAGATGGAGCCGAAATATCCGGAGGTAACAGTAGACTATATGTTCATCGACAATGCTTCGATGCGCGTACTCACAGAGCCTCGCTACTTCGATGTCATCGTTACGGAGAATACCTTCGGAGATATCCTTACCGATGAGACCTCAGCCATCACCGGTTCTATGGGTCTGCAGCCATCTGCATCACTCGGTGAGCACACACCGCTCTTCGAGCCTGTTCACGGTTCATGGCCTCAGGCAGCCGGCAAGAACATCGCCAACCCGCTTGCAGAGATTCTCTCCGCAGCCATGCTCCTGGAGCACTTCGGACTGAAGGAAGAAGGTGCTGCTATCCGCAAAGCATGCGATGCAAGCCTTGAGAACAATGTCCGCACGCCTGAGATCCAGGTGGAAGGTGGCAAGCACTACGGCACCAAAGAGGTGGGCGAGTGGATTGCCAAGTATATTGACGAGCACTAATCCCTCCGAAATTAATCGGAAATATTAGTATAAATCCAAGTTTATGCCGTGTTCACGTGCCATTCTGCGCATGTTGAGCACAGCATATCTCATTCTGCCCAATGAGGTGTTGATACTCACATTTGTCGTAGCAGCTATCTCCTTAAAGGACATCTGCTGGAAGAAGCGCATATAGACAACCTCACGCTGAGAAGCAGGAAGCTTGTTCATCATCTTCTTCACATCTTTCAGTACCTGGCTATTGACAAACTCTATCTCCTTGTTCGTCTCCTGCACACTGTCAACCTTCAGATTAGACAGATCGTTGTCTTCCGTAGGCTCAACAATCTTACTACTTCGCTCATTGCGATACTCATCCATAATGACATTATGCGCAATGCGCATACACCAAGCCAAGAACTTGCCGGAAGGAGAATACATGCCATCCTGCAATTTCGTTATGATCTTAATGAATGTGTCCTGAAAAAAGTCGTTTGCCTTTTCCTCATCGCGGACTATATAAAAGATATATGTGAAGAGTTTCGACTGGTTATGCTTCAGCAACAGTTCAAACGCTTCGTTATCCCCATTCATATAGCGCACCGCCAACTCCTCATCAGTCAAAGCTGTAAGGGTCTCCATTGAATCCTTCATCGATTTCTTATTTTTTAATGAAGTAAAAGTCTTTCGATAGGCAAACGTAATTATTGTTGTTATTTCTTGTTTTCTGCTGCAAAAATAAAGGTTTTTACTCTACTTACCAAATTTTTAACACTAAAAATACAATAAACTTTGCATCGAAACTTCGCCATATATCAATTATTATGCGTATTTTTGCATGTCGTTAGCAAACAACGGCAATGCGAACAATAGATAGAACAACAAGAAATTAATTGAAACTGGTACTTTTATGAACTTGAAAATACGTTTGTCAGTGTTGACGTTCCTTGAGTTTGGCGTCTGGGGTGCTTATCTTACATGTATGGGCAACTATTTGGGCGTAGCAGGATTAGGTGCAGAAATCTCATGGTTCTATGCCATTCAAGGCATCGTCTCTATCTTCATGCCGACGCTCATCGGCATCGTCGCCGACAAGTGGATTCAGCCTCAGAAGCTCTTAGGCATCTGCCATCTTCTGGCAGGAGGCTTCATGCTCTCTTTGTGGGCCATGGGCATGTCAGCCGGTTTCGGAAATGAGATTCCAAACAAATCGCTGTTCATAGCTCTCTATACGCTAAGTGTCGCTTTCTACATGCCGACCCTTGCCTTGACCAATACGACAGCATTCACAGTTCTGAAGAACAACGGAGGCGATACAGTCACAGACTTTCCACCGATCCGCTCATGTGGTACTGTGGGATTCATCATCGTGATGTGGTTCGTCAACTGCGCTGTGTGGGATAATGGCTCATTCTCCATGACGCTCGCACAGAACGCTCACAAGTTCCAGTACACCTACAACCAGTTTTTTGTATCAGGCATTCTGAGTCTCGTGATGTTCTTCTATGTCTTCACATTGCCTCAGTGCCGCATCGTTCGGGAAGCAAATCCGCAGAAGAAGACACTCATGGAGCTCTTTGGCTTAGACGCTTTCAAGCTTTTCAAGGAGCGCCGCATGGCTCTGTTCTTCATCTTTTCGGCTCTGTTAGGTATGTCCTTGCAGGTGACGAACAGTTTTGCCGGTCCCTTCATTTCCAGTTTCCAGGGCAGCAGCGACCCCGTCATCGCCTCATCTTTTGCAGCAAGCAATGCCACGTTGCTGACGTCTATCTCTCAGGTCAGCGAGGCCTTCTGCATTCTGCTCATCCCATTCTTCCTCAAGCGCTATGGTATCAAGAGCGTTATGCTTATCGCCATGTTCGCATGGGTCCTGCGCTTCGGCTTCTTCGGAGTAGGCAATCCCACGATGCCCGGAGTGTTGTTCTTCATCCTCTCCTGCATCGTCTATGGAGTTGCCTTCGACTTCTTCAATGTCTCAGGCGGCATCTTTGTAGATAAGGAATGTGATCCATCGGTTAAAGCTTCCGCTCAAGGACTGTTCATGCTGATGACAAATGGTATCGGTGCAACTGTCGGAACACTATCAGCCGGCGCCGTTGTCAATCATTTCTGCGCATGGACTCAACGCGGTGGATCATCTTATCTCATGGGTGACTGGCAGGCATGCTGGTTCATCTTTGCTGGCTTTGCACTCGCGGTAGGCCTGTCTTTTGCATTGGTCTTCAAACCAGCAAAGAAAAAGGAGAATTAAAATATGGCAAGAATAAAGTTATTTTTACAACAAGCTACAGAGGTCGTTGGAGAAGAGAAGGAAGGATTGCTCATCCTTACCGACTCTTTCCAGGAACGTCAGATCGCTATCCCTTGCAGCAGCCGGATGTTCGACGAGTTCAAGGCTCGCATGAACAACCCCAAGCATCATGCTGAGTTGGCTGATATCCTCTTCAATGTCATCAAATGGCAGACGGAACTATCGCTGGAGCTTGTCATCATCAATGTCGATAATGGCCATTACTCAGCGATTCTTAGCAACACTGACTCCTTGGAGCAGGTGCCCCTTGATGGAGCGCAGGCAGTTCTGCTCAATTATATCAGTAAAGACAAGATACCATTGTTCATTGAAGAGAAACTCTTCCTGAAACAAAGTTCTGTCTACGATATGAAAGCCACGGGCGTTTCGCTGCCTGTTAACACGCTGTCAAGATCCATGCTTCGTAAGGCCATGGAAAAGGCAATAGCTGCAGAGAACTATGAGCTTGCTTCTCAACTGAGAGACGAACTGAACAGAAGAACGGCTTCATCCGACAACAATTCGAAAACTTCACCTGACAACACTACGAGAGAAAGTAGTAATTGAGACGATGAAAGAAGAAAGATACTTTTATGTCCCCGATGCTGCAAACAGCAGTGAGCTGCCGGAGCAGGAAGCACAACATGCCATCCGCGTGTTGCGACTTGTAGAAGGTGACGACATCTATCTCATGGATGGAGTGGGGAACTTCTACAAAGCTGAGGTGGGCATGACTTCCAAGAAACGATGCTTCTACAAACTCTTGGAGACACTGCCTCAAGAGAAGACATGGTTGGGGAACATCCAACTCGCCATTGCGCCTACAAAGATGATGGAGCGCATCGAATGGATGGTTGAGAAAGCCACGGAGATAGGTTTCGACCGCGTGAGCTTCGTCGATTGTAAGTTCTCCGAGCGCCACGTCATCCGCACGGACCGCATCGAAAAGATTGTAATATCAGCCATGAAACAAAGCCGAAAGGCCTTCAAGCCCATTGTCGATGAGATAACACCATTCAATGATTTCATCACGTCTTGCCAGGCCGACTATAAGTTCATCGCTCACTGCTACAATGATCAGGAGCGCATCGATCTCTTCGACGAGCTGCACACCATTCCCAAGGAAGCTACCGTGTGTGTGATGGTAGGTCCCGAAGGCGACTTCTCTACAGATGAGGTGGAAGCAGCCCTGGCACATGGTTTCAAGCCTATCACACTTGGTAACAGTCGGTTGCGCACAGAGACAGCAGGACTGATGGCAGTGACTATGGCTCAACTCGCAAAAAGAATTTGAAATAATTAATAAAATAAATATCATGAAACGCCATTTCCGGATAACAAGCTCATTACTTCTATCCATTTGTTTGTGTTCATTTATTGTATTAATGGCATCCTGCTCCAGCAATGACTATCTCAATGCCATCCCCTCAGAAAGTCAGATGCTGATCCGATTGAATACCGCGAAGCTCAGCGGCACCCAGAGTCCGCTTATCCTCAAGTCGCTCCTCCATGTGAACAATGTGGATGAGACGGGGCTTGATCTCTCCAAAGATGTCTATTTCTTTGAAGATGGTCAAGGCAATTTTGGCATCTGTGCCAAAGTGAGCAGCGACAGTAAGTTGGAAAAAACCTTGAAACAAGCAGGATTAAGTCTTACGAAGCGTCACGACTATAAGTTTGCTGCACTCCCCACCAACTGGGTCATCGGGTTCTCCGATGAAGCAGCGCTTCTCATGGGACCCGTCGTACCTGCCCAGCAAGCTGACATGATAACCCTCATGGCACGTTATCTCGGTTCCGAGGAAGACGACGGCATCAAATCGTCTCCGATGTACGCCACAGCCGATTCCATCGATGCACCGATGGCCATGGTCTCTCAGACCAAAGCCCTTCCCGAGCAGTTTGTTGCCCCGTTCACGATGGGTGCACCGAAAGATGCTGATCCGGCTGATGTCATCCTCGCTGCTGCCATGGAGGTCAAGAACGGTCGACTGCTGATGCACGGCCGAACGCTCTCTTACAAAAAAGGTATCAATACAGCTATCGAGAAAGCTGCAAAGGTCTATCGTCCTATCAAAGGCAACTATCTCAAAACCATGTCACAAGACGATGTGCTCGGCCTCTTCCTCAACGTTGATGGTAAGCAGTTCCATCAACTGATGATCCAGAACCGTGCCGTCACGGCCATGCTCGCAGGCATCAATGCAGCCATCGATATGGACAATATTCTGAAGAGTGTCAATGGCGACCTCACGCTTATCACCTCTTCCTTGGGCAAAGACAACTTCCACCTCATGATGGCCGCGAAGCTCTCCGGGGCTCCCTGGCTCGCAGATGTAGGCTATTGGAAGCAGAGTGTGCCCTCCGGTGGTCATATCGGTGATTGGGGCAAGAACTGCTACTATTACACGGGCAGTGGCACGACTTATTATTTTGGAGTCACACCCGACATGCAGTATATGAGTGGCGGCTCTCCCGAAGAGGCCAAGCAAAGCATCACTTCATCAAAGAAGCCTATCTCCGCTGATCTTCAGCATCTTATCATCGGTAAGAAGTTTGCGATGATAGTCAACTTCCAGGCTCTTGGCACAGGCAAGGCAGCAGCCGTCACCTCTCTTCTCAAGCCCCTGTTTGGCAAGGTCAACACTATAGTCTACACCATGGATGAAAAGTGATGAAGTGTCTTAATGTGACTGCGATTTTGTGATTTTGTGATTTTTCGCGAACAAGGGTGATAGTGCATACATAAGAAAATACATACAAAACAATGAATAAGATAACTTTCCAAAAAGTCGTACCCAGCGTCTTCTCAGAGCGCAAGGATCTTGTCTCTGACATCTGGGCCAACGACATCTCTTTTGAGAAAGGACATCTCTACCTTGTCGAGGCAGACTCCGGCAAGGGAAAGAGTACCTTCTGCAGTTACGTCGTAGGTTATCGCCACGACTACACTGGCCACGTCTTTTTCGACGACAACGATACCAAGCAATACACGGTCTCACAATGGGTGGACATGCGCCGCAGCCATATCAGCCATCTCTTTCAGGAGCTCCGTCTCTTCCCCGAGCTGACCGCCATGGAGAACATTCAGATCAAGAACAAGCTCACCGGCTTCAAGTCGGAGAAGCAGATTCTCGAGTGGTTCGACATGCTCGGCATCGGCGATAAGACCAACTCACTGATCGGTCGCATGTCGTTCGGTCAGCAGCAGCGTGTGGCCATGATCCGCGCGCTCGTGCAGCCTTTCGACTTCATCCTCGCCGATGAGCCTATCTCGCACCTCGACGACCGCAACGCTGCCATCATGGGAAAGATCATGATGGACGAGGCCAAGAGCCAGGGTGCCGGAGTCATCGTCACAAGTATCGGTAAACACATGAACTTAAACTATGAAAGGACGGTGAAGCTATGAATCTCGTTTGGAAACTTTTACGTCAGCATATCAGCATTCCCCAGTTCGTGGGCTTTGCATTCGCCAATCTCTTTGGCATGCTGATTGTCCTTTTAGGCTATCAGTTCTACAAGGACGTCTCCCCGGTCTTCACAAGTGAGGACTCGTTCATGAAGTCAAACTATATCATTGTCGAGAAGAAGATTGGCACCGGCAGCACCTTGTCGGGTCGCTCCAATGCTTTCACCAAGGATGATATCGATGACCTCAACAACGCTCATTTCACTTTCAAGACGGGCGCATTCACATCCAATCAGTACACTGTCACTGCTCGCATGGGCATCAGCGGAACGAACATCCTCAACTCTGAGATCTTCTTAGAGAGCATCCCCGACGCGTTTGTCGATGCACCGAAAGGCACGTGGGGCTACAAGCCAGGCGATCATGTGGTGCCTATCATCCTGCCGCGCAGCTACATCGCCATGTACAACTTCGGCTTTGCCCAGAACCGCTCACTCCCGAAGATCAGTGATGGCCTCGTGGGAATAATCGACTTCGACATCTTCATCCAGGGCAATGGCAGCAATGGGTCGTTCAAAGGCAAGGTCATCGGCTTCTCCTCGCGTGTGAGCAGTATCCTCGTGCCTCAGGCCTTCATGGACTGGTCCAACCAGACCTACGCTCCCGACAAACACCCCGATCCGTCGCGCTTGATCCTCGACCCCGACAACAGTAAGACGGAGCAGATGACGAAATACTTCGACCGTCACGGATACGAGGTAGAGGACGACAAGCTCGACACCGAGAAGACCACTTACTTCCTGCGTCTCATGGTCACGATGGTCATGGTTGTGGGTCTCGTCATCTCCATCCTCAGTTTCTACATCCTCATGCTCAGCATCTATCTGCTCGTGCAGAAGAACTCGTCGAAGCTGGAGAACCTGCTGCTCATCGGCTACAGTCCACAGCAGGTGGCAAAGCCTTATCAGTTGCTGACGATCTTCCTGAACCTCGGTGTGCTCATCATCGCACTCATCGCCATCGTCTTCATCCGAGCCTATTACATGGGCGTCATCTCAACGCTCTTCCCGAACCTTGACAGTGGCACGATGCTGCCGGCTGTCATCTTGGGTATCTGCCTGTTCCTCTTGGTGAGCGTCTGCAATATCATCGCCATCCATCGCAAGATCACTTCCATCTGGCAAAGAAAAGAATAATGCAAAATAAACATTCATACCATGCTGTCGGTCAGAAACCGCAGCAGCGTTTTGACAGTTACACTGTTGAGGAGCCCGCACAGCTCCTCGACTGGCTGCTGTCTCATCTCCACGAGAGCCGTACGAAGGTGAAAGCGACCCTCTCCGGTCATGGCATAAAGGTCAACAACAAGATCGTGACCCAGTTCGATTTCCCCCTTAAGCCGGGGATGAAGATCTCGGTGAGCAAGTCAAAGCAGAACGTGGAGTTCAAGAACCGTTACGTACATATCGTCTACGAGGACCGCTACCTCCTCGTTGTCGACAAGAAGCCTGGCATCCTCTCGATGGCTGCAGGCCACAGCACGCTCAATGTCAAGACTGTTCTCGATGACTATCTTCGTCAGACGCGCCAGCACTGTACGGCTCATATCGTTCATCGTCTCGACCGCGATACGAGTGGACTGATGGTCTATGCCAAGGACAAGGAGACGGAGCTGCTCTTCGAGTCAGACTGGCACAACATCGTCTTCGACCGTCGCTACGTGGCTGTGCTCTCGGGCGTAATGGAGCAGGATGAGGGCACGGTAGAGAGCTGGCTCAAGGACAACCGCGCTTATTTCACCTACAGCGCTAATTACGATAACGGAGGCAAGTACGCTGTCACCCACTATCATGTCCTTGCCCGCACGGACACCCACTCCTTGGTTGAGTTCAAGCTGGAGACCGGTCGTAAGAATCAGATCCGCGTCCACGCTGCCGACCTCGGTCACCCGGTCTGTGGCGATGTCAAGTATGGTAATGGTGACGACCCCATCGGCCGCCTCTGTCTCCACGCCTTCCGTCTCTGCTTCTACCATCCTGTCACCCATAAACCGATGGAGTTTGAGACTGAAATCCCGAGATCTTTTTCATCTATATTCCATAACCAGGAGTAGGATAACTCCTAACTCCTATCTCCTAACTCCTAACTCCCATGACCGACTACATCCTCGCCCTTCTCGTCATCATCGTTGCCATCTTCGTCATCAAGAAGGTGGCGACCTGTCTCATCAAGACTATTGTAGCCATCATCGCGATAGCCATCCTCGTATATCTTTTCTCAAAGACTGGAATGCTGAACTACCATTTCTAACCCACGCTGCAAAGGTACAAAGAATATCTCGTTGCTACAATAGCTTTTCCGGCAAGTGGTCTAGAATCTTCGATTTAAGGATATAATATCCTGATTATTAATTTGTTATAAGTTCCAAAAATGCACATAGACTTTACGAGGATTGATGCGTGAAACATTGATTATCACCATTCAAGTGAAATCGCCCTACGATTACAGTTGAATCGCACCGCGATTGCCATTGAATCGCAACTGCCGTGAAACAATCGTGAAACATGATTATCAAGGAAATCGTTATTGAAAAATCGCAAAATCACAAAATCGCAGTCACAATAAGACACCTTTTCATTTTCGAGAGCGTACACAAGAGAGAAAAGTATTATATAATAAAAGTATATACATCTATTATATATATAATATAATAATGTACGCGAAAGTGAATTTTTCGCTCTGGAATGTGTGAAGTGTCTTATTGTGACTGCGATTTTGTGATTTTGTGATTTTTTCTCGATATTTGGACCTTACGAGGGGGTAACTCTTGCACCATACAAAATATTTTATTATCTTTGCAACTGGAAATCCATATTTGCAAAAAGTTTTCGTATGGCGACATTAACATTACAGATTGACAACTCTTCTATATTAGAGAAGGTTAAGGATGTTCTCAGCCTAATTCAAGGAGTGCACATCATTAGTATCAATAGAAACACAGCTATTGACAACATTCCCAATGATACTACTCTAAGTGCAATGAAAGAAGCGGAATCGGACAACGACGCCGGGAGTGTAGACACGTCGAGTCTCCAAGCTTTTATTAATTCGATGAATTAACAGGCATGAAAGTCATTCGGAAAACGACGCAATTCAAAAAGGATTTCAAGAAGATACGCCACGTTATAGAAAAAGTAAAAGCTCTATTAGAGATTGTCAAGCTTTTAGAATTAGAGAAAGAGATCCCTCTTGAAAATAAACCACACCGGCTTATAGGAGATTTCAATCAATACATGCCATGTAGAGGATGATCTCCTTCTAATCTGGTTTGACAGGGATAAAGACATCATAAAACTTGTAAGATTGGGAACCCACTCTGAGCTCTTTGGTAAAGGGAAAAAGAGATAAAACTATATACTGATACAAAGTTAATCAATAATTTACCCAAAATCTAAAAAAGAGAATTATTACAGTTACGCTAAGAATCGCACAAAGGGAAAAGTTTTGGAACGTTAATATTCCTATTCCCCTCAGCTATTTGCCCGAAAATTCTTATCTTTGCAACAGAATATAATAAACTTGCAAAGATGAAACACCAAAAGAAATTTCTACTCTCAGAACAAGACTTACCCACACAGTGGTACAACATACAGGCAGAGATGCCGAACAAACCGCTCCCTCCACTGAACCCCAAGACTCATGAGCCCATGAAGGCTGAGGATCTCGCCCACATCTTCAACCTCGAATGCTCTAAGCAGGAGCTTGACCAAACACACCCCTGGATCGACATCCCTGAAGAGGTTCAAGAGAAGTATGCTTACTATCGCGCCACACCGCTCGTCCGCGCCTACGCCTTCGAGCAGGCTCTCGGCACCCGCGCCCACATCTACTTCAAGAACGAGAGTACGAACCCACTCGGCTCTCACAAGATCAACTCGGCACTCCCACAGTGCTACTACTGCAAGAAGGAAGGCGACACAAACGTCACGACAGAGACCGGTGCCGGACAGTGGGGCTGTGCCCTGGCCTACGCCGCCAAACTCTACGGACTGGAGGCTGCCGTCTATCAGGTGAAGATCACGATGCAGCAGAAGCCGTATCGCTCGTACCTCATGCGTACCTTCGGCGCCACGGTGCAGGGCTCTCCGTCGATGTCGACACGCGCCGGAAAGGACATCATTACGCGCGATCCAAACCATCCCGGCTCTCTCGGCACAGCTATCTCTGAGGCCATCGAGCTCGCTACGACGACCCCCGGCTGCAAATATACGCTCGGCTCCGTGCTCAACCACGTGGCGCTCCATCAGACCGTCATCGGCCTGGAGGCTGAGAAGCAGATGGAGATGGCAGGCGAATATCCCGACAAGGTCATTGCTTGCTTCGGTGGCGGCAGTAACTTCGGTGGCATCGCTTTCCCGTTCATGCGTCACGTCTTCGATGGCTCCCACAAAGACACGGAGTTCATCGCTGCTGAGCCGGAGAGTTGCCCAAAACTCACACGCGGTAAGTTCGAATACGACTATGGTGACGAGGCTGGCTACACGCCATTGCTGCCTATGTATACGCTCGGCCATGACTTCAAGCCGGCTAACATCCACGCCGGTGGCCTGCGCTACCACGGTGCAGGCATGATCATCTCGCAGTTGGTTAAGGACGGTTACATGCATGGTGTTGACATTCCTCAGCTCGAGAGTTTCCAGGCTGGCATGCTTTTTGCTCAGACAGAGGGTATTGTACCGGCTCCGGAGAGTTGTCACGCTATCGCAGCGACGATCCGCGAGGCTCAGAAAGCCAATGAGGAAGGGAAGACACCTGTCATCCTCTTCAACCTCTCTGGTCACGGTCTTATCGACATGCCGTCCTACATGAGCTACATCGATGGTGACCTGTCCAACTACCGTGTGACGGATGCCGAGATTCAGAAGAATTTGGAAGAAGTGCCGTTGAAGATAGAGTAATGGGCCATGGCCCTTCCCTTAGTCCCTCCCCCATCCAGGGGAGGGAGAAATTACCGGACAAGCATACCCTTGCCAAGTATTCGAAAATATTAGGGCTCCTCTTACATCGCTTGGGTATTGCCGAGCATATTAACCCCCTCCCCTGGATGGGGGAGGGGCGGGGGTGGGGCCGCCAGTAATTTGACGATTTATGATTAAAATAACACTTTCTTCCTCCGTTCTTCAATCAGCGGCTGAGAAAGGCATGGACGAGTTTCTGCAAGCCATCACCGATGCCATTTACAAGGCTATCGGTGGTGAGCTGACGGCAGAGACGATGGAAGAACTTAACAGCGACCAGATAACGCTCCTTGCCTATATCATCCTGCGCGATGCAGTGATGGATGGTGGGTTCGTGGAACTCATCCACAACGGCTACGGCCCATTCATCTATCTCAATCCGTTTGCCAAGGCTGTACGTAACTGGGGCCTGCGCGACCTCTATAAGATGATCAGTGAGACCCACAGGCTCTACGGCAAATACCATGAGCAGATAGAGCAAGACTGCACGCAGGAGGAGTTTGATGCGCTCTACGAACAGTTCCCGGAGTTCGACGACTACGACGACGCCTTCGTGGAGCACGAAGAGGAGTTTACATCTGATGTGGCTCACTATGTGGACGACCACTTGGATGACTTCTGCAAGATAGAAAAATAGACTTATGAACAAGACTGAACAGGAACTGCGCCGGAAGAGTCCGGTGCAGATTCGTAACAAGAAAGCATCGTTTCTTTATAATTTCATCGATACTTACACCGCCGGCATCGTGCTGACGGGTACGGAGATCAAGTCGATTCGCATGGGCAAGGCCTCGCTTGTCGACTCGTTCTGCTTTATCAACAACGGGGAGATATGGGTCAAAGGCATGAACATCTCGCCTTATTTCTATGGATCTCGCTCCAACGTGCCCTCGCGCCGCGACCGCAAGCTGCTGCTCAACAAGCGGGAGATCCGTCACCTTGCCGATGACACGAAGACGCCTGGTCTGACCATCGTTCCGACGCTTGTCTTCATCGACGACAAGGGCCGTGCCAAAATGGACATTGCTCTTGCCCGCGGTAAGAAGGAATACGACAAGCGTCAGACGCTGAAGGAGAAAGAGGACCGACGCGAAATGGATCGCGCCACAAAGCACTACAGGGTGTAATACAGTGTAGTGGCCGTGCCTTGTGCCGGCCGTAAAATAACGACCCAACCGATAAATTCATTGATCGAACATTTTCGAGCTGTACGGTTGACAAC
>DEKJ01000013.1 GCA_002353825.1 Prevotella sp. UBA2725
AGTAGGGTTGCGGATTTGAGGTACTTCAAAGTTTGATGATTTTGAAGACGCCATGCAGTATTCGTGTGCAATGCATTGCAATGCTGATTACATCGTTACGCGAAATCTGAAGGACTTTACAGAATCTTCTATACCCTGTTATGAGCCCGCACCGTTCTTAAGGGCAATAACAGAAGAATAAACTTCTCTATCCCCCTTTTTGTTACTGCCTGAAAAGCTAACTGTCATCTTACCGCAGCCGCGTCGCAATTACGACGCGGCTGCGTCACGATTGTATCACAGCTGCGTCACAATTGCGTCACAGCTGCGTCACGATTGCGTCACAGCTGCGTCACGATGTCGCTAAACTGTTGCCGAATCTTTCCGTTTGTTAATTCCTTCCATAGTATTTCACGATTTCTTCCCCTCATTTCACGATTTCTTCCCTACATTAAGGTATCTATTAACTAATTTTGCGGCAGTGAAAACCAATTTTTTAAACCAAATCAATATGAAGAAAAGTTACCCATGTATGTTATTGCTGGGGCTCGCTGCTTTGCCATTGGCGGCAGATGCGCAGACAGATGTAACAAGTAAGTATCTCAAGAATGCAGACTTTGAAGGAGAGTATTCTGTACAGACAGAGTATTACAAAGACAATGCTGGCAATCATCGTGCTGTGTACAAACCAGCCGACTGGGAGATGACGTACGAAAACGGAGATTCCTATGACTTCTCAGTCTTGAAGTCTGGTGATTTGCAATACAGTTCTATAGAGAAAAATGCAGGGGGAACACTCGATGCCACTCGTTTCGGGTCACAGACCTATCGTCTTCGTTTCCGTTGGGGATCAAAGGAGAGCATTGACCTCCATCAGAAGGTGTTGTTGCCTGCCGGTGCTTATAAGCTTTCGGCTGATGTGTTTGGTAATACGAATGGTAAGATGTATATCTATGCCGGAACGACTAAGTCAACGGAGAATGTCACTTCGAGTAAGTGGACAAATGTGAGCATCTCTTTTACATCCAATGGTACCGACTCTATCACTATCGGTGTCGCTTTCCCACGTTCTAAGGATGAGCAGATCAATGGTGTTGACAACTTCAAGCTCCTTTTCTCTGTTGCAGAGAAGACTGCCTTGACGAAAGCCATCACCTCTGCTACCACAGCCAACAAGACGCTCAACAATACTGATCTTGCCAATGCTATCACCAAGGCACAGGCCGTAGCCGATAACGCTGATGCTACACAGACGGAGGTCGACGAGGCCGCTGCTTTTGTTACTAATATGGTGAGCTTTGCCAAAGCGCTGACACTTACTACCGAGACTCTTCCTTATGCTTCGGCTGACAAGCTGACCGCTTTCGAGAACAGTCAGAAGGTGGATGCACCCACTACGGCTGCTGATGCTCTCACGAAGGCTAATGCCATATATTCGGCTCTGCGTGCTTATGTAGAAAGTAACTCAGTGGCAGAAGGCGTGTCAGGTGCTGAAAGCTACACTGAGAGCATTATGAATCCTAACGCTGAGTCGGCTGACGGCTGGACGCTGAACCAAGGCGATGGTGGTGGGTCGATAAGCATCAAGAAAGCTGCTTCAGCTGAGCCTCTTACAGATGCTGACGGCAATAATAGCTACAACTATTTCGATGGTGGCAACTGGAACAGTGCCGACTGGACAACCCGTTATCAGCAAGACGTTGTCGGTCTGCCTGCCGGTAAGTATATTCTGGCTGTGGCAGCCCGTGGAAGCAACAACCTTCGTTGGTTGAAGCTCTATGGTGGAAACAAAGAAGCTGATATCTCGCATATCGGCGCAGACTCAAATACCGGTGTCTTCGATCGCGGATGGAATGACACCTATCTCGTTTTCACGGCCAATGGCGATGATGATGTGACGATCGGCGTTACTGCCAATGCTCAGAAAAAAGAGCAGTGGCACAGCTTCACCCGTTTCCGTCTTACCCGCATTGGTGACCTTGACAAAGTGACCCTCTCTGAGGATGGCACTGAGGCTCCTGCAGCTTCCAGTGACTATCAGGATGTAGTGCTCAGCCGTACTTTCAATGCTAACGCATGGAACACACTTATCCTCCCCTTCGATGTATCGGCTGAGACGGTTACATCGGTGTTCGGCTCCAATGCAAAGGTTGCTACCTTCACGGGTGTTACAACTTCCGAAGGCAACTACACACTGTCTTTCGCTACCTCGACTGAGGGTATCAAGGCCAACACGCCGGTATTGATCTATGGTGTTGACAGCAAGAGCGAGTTCACGTTCAGTAGTGTCAAGATGAAGCCTACAGCTTCTCTGGCTGTGACGGCTGATGGTGTCAGCTTCACAGGCAGCTATACAACGGCTACACTGCCTGCCGGTTCATTCTATCTGAGTTCCGACAACAACTTCTATAAAGCAAACGGTTCTGAGCAGGCTAAGGGCACAAGAGCTTACTTCACCTTGCCGGACGCTTCAGCTGCTAAGTCGGTTACTCTGACAGTCAATGGTAAGACGACAACCGGTATCGGCCTGATCAATGTTGATGAGGCTCAGTCAGAGAAAGTCTTCAACCTCGCAGGCCAGCGTGTTGACAAGACCGCGAAAGGTATTGTAATTGTTGGAGGAAAGAAAATAATCAGAAAATAATAATTAAGATTGGTATATACAATGAAAAAGAAACAGTACATCAAACCTGTCACTAAGAAAAAGTGCATCATCGACGAGAACGCCATGATCATGTCTTCGCTCAATCCTACAAGTCCTACTTCAGGACTGGACAATGCTCCTGGTTACGGTGGCAACGACGACGGTACCCATCCGGTTGGTGCCAAGCACAACATCTTCTGGGATGATGACAACCAAGGCAATTCATTCTTCGGAGAATAATGCCAAGAACTTTTCAATCATTAAGGGCGGGCTTAGTGCCCACCCTTTAATGATAAAAGACTAAGAACAAACTTATATAACACGATAGCTTTATTAATAACTTACTTATGAACAAGTCTCTACTTTTATTATCATTTGCTCTTTTCGCAGTAGCTCCCACGCTGAGTGCACAGGAGACGGACGAACAGATTGAGAATGCATATCCCGGATATAAACTCATCTTCCATGACGAATTCAATGGTCGCGCTGGAAAGATCAACAGTGATAACTGGGGCTTCGACCAGGGCCACCGTAACAATGAGGCTCAGGGGTACACGACCAATCAGAAGAATGCCCGCATCGATGGCAAAGGCAATCTCGTCATCTCTGCTTATAAAGAAACTACTACAGTAAAAGGGAAGACCTACCAATACAGCTCGGCATCAATAACAAGCAAGTTTAAGCAAGATGCTTCGCAGAACCGTCCCGGATGGAAGTACGGTCGTCTTGAGGTCCGTGCCAAGATCCCTTGCGCCACGGGTAACTGGCCTGCCATCTGGATGTTGGGTTCCGATCCAAGCTGGATCGCTTGGCCTTACAGTGGCGAGGTCGATGTGATGGAGTATTATCCTTCCGGTGGCAAGGAAGCAATTCACGCCAATGCTTGCTGGGGCGATGAGAAATCACAGTGGGGTGCCAAGTGGGACAGCAAAATAAGATATGTCTCTGATTTGGCAAAGAACGATGCCAAGTGGCGCGATGAATATCATATCTGGCGTTGTGACTGGGACAAGGACTATATCCGTATCTATCTTGATGGTGAGCAGATCAACTGCATAGATCTCGACAAGACCAACGAGAGCCACGTATGGTGGAGCGATGGCGATGCAGACAAGAACTATAATCCTTTCCGTGACCAGCCTATGTACCTCCTCATCAATCTCGCACTCGGAGGCAACAATGGTGGTTCACTCGATAATTTCTCGAGTCCGCAGCGCTATTACATTGATTATGTGCGTGTCTACTCCAAGGAGGAGACAACGCCATCTGTCGAGCTGCCTCAAGGCACGAATCTCATTAAGAATGGCGACTTCGAGGATGTGGATGGTGCTAAAACAAAGAGCCGGGAGAATGAAACGATTCTCACTTCTTTCCCGTCGTGGGATCTCAATGTAGACGAATACAGTGTATATGCAAAGATTGAAGACAACACGCCTGATGGTACTGTCATTAAGGAAGGCAACAAGCATCATCTATCCCTCAGCCGTTACCATTGGAATGGTTATAGTGACGGCTCTATCTCTCAGACGGTAGAGGTTACTCCTGGTCACGAGTATGACTTCGGCTATCTCTATAAGCTCTGTTATGGCGACTATAACGGATCTCGTCCGCAGGCTGGCTTCCAGATTTTGGATGGCGACAAGAATGGAGAAGTGCTCTTGGAGAATAAGGATCTTGATATGACCAATGTATGGACGGCTGCCCGTGGAACATTTAAGGCGAAGTCGGACAAAGTGTATGTTCGCATCTTCCTCACGAGCAATTATAAGAACTGGTACGACAACACCACCTATGGCAAGGATCCATGCTGGACAGACATTGAGAATGTGACGCTCGTTGATAAGAATCAGGAGACAGGCATTCATAATGTTATTGAGACGGATGCATCAAACTCATCTTATTATACGTTGTCAGGCATGCGTGTGGCAAAACCCACTAAGTCTGGTGTGTACGTGCACAACGGGAAGAAAGTCATCGTTCGTTAACTATCCGTTAACGAATATTGCAAAAATAACGATTTGTGACCCTCTTTTAACGATTTGTTCCCTATATATTAAAAGAAATTTGCAAACTTTGCCAACGAAACTAAAAGATTGGCTGCCCTAGCGACAGCCTACTGCTCCAAATCTTGAAAGGTTAGAAACTAATAAAATAATAAATACTAAAAGCTTTGATGCATGCAAAACGATTTAAGTAGAAAGCTGGCAGGCTTGACGACCTGTGCCTTGATGGGCTTGATGCCCGTCTCATTGGCAGCAGTCTCCGTTCAGGCTCACGCCGCCACAGCGGCCCAGCAACAGGCAAAGACCGTGCGAGGCACCGTTGTAGACCCTAAAGGCGAGCCTATCATCGGTGCGACATTGCAGACCAAGGACGGTAAGGCCATTGGCGTTACCGACCTTGATGGTAAGTTCACGGCAAATGTAGCTCCGGGCACGGAGATCACCATCACCTCTATTGGCTATGCTACCAAGAAGGTGAAAGCCTCTGAGCGCGACATGATCATTACGCTCTCCGACGATGCCAAGCAGCTCCAGGAGGTGCAGGTCGTGGCATATGGTGCTCAGAAGAAAGTGACCGTCACAGGTGCTATCTCCGGTATCAAAGGTACTGAGCTGAGCAATGTGCCGACAGCTTCCGTGACCAACATGCTTGCCGGTTCCGTGCCAGGTATCTCTTCCGTCCAGTATTCCGGTGAGCCGGGTGCCGATGCCGCCAGCATCTTCGTCCGTGGCCAGGCTACCTGGGCCAACTCATCCCCACTCATCCAGGTCGATGGTGTGGAGCGCGACTTCTCCGAGATCGACCCGAACGAGATTGAGAGCATCACCGTGCTGAAGGATGCTTCTGCTACAGCCGTCTTCGGTGTACGTGGTGCTAACGGTGTTATCCTCGTCACCACGAAGCGTGGTAAGGAAGGCAAGGCACAGATCCATATGTCGACCAGTGCCAGCATCGTCACGCCTACCGACCTGCTGAAGCTCGCCGGCTCTTACGACTATGCGCTCTACTGCAATCAGATGCAGATCAACGATGGTGCTTCACCTCGCTTCTCCGACGCTGTGCTGCAGAAGTTCAAGGACCACTCCGATCCCATCCGTTACCCGGATACCGACTGGATGGACTACCTCCTCAAGAGCACAGCCATGCAGACCCAGCACAATATTAATATCAGTGGTGGTACGAGTAAGGTGCGCTACTTCGTCTCCCTCGGTGCTTTCACCCAGGACGGACTGTTCAAGCAGCAGGGTCTCGACTACGACTTCAACTTCAAGTACAAGCGTTTCAACTATCGCGCTAACCTCGACTATAATATGACGAAGACCACGTTGTTGTCGTTGAACATTGGTGGTCGTGTCGATATCAAGCAGACGCCTATCTCTAAGGAGGATGGCAATCAGCTTTTCCGTACCATCTATAACACTACACCGTTCTCCAGTCCGGGCATCATCGATGGCCGTTATGTGAAGACGACGACCGATGTCGATTCCGATGGCAACTCGCTGCCTTTCACCGGCACCGATGGCCTCTCGGCTTTCTACGGCATGGGTTACCGCAACCTCAATACGAACACGCTGAACCTCGATGTCGTATTGAACCAGAAGCTCGACATGATTACGAAGGGTCTCTCGTTCAAGCTCAAGGGTTCTTACAACAGTTCATACAGCGTGACGAAGTCGCGCAGCGGCAGTGTGGCTACTTATAACCCAGTGCTCGTCGATGGTGTCATGGAATACCGTAAGAATGGCCAGGACTCACAGCTCGGCTACAGTGAAGGCTTCGGCAAGGCACGTGACTGGTACATGGAGGCCAGCTTCAACTATTCACGTAACTTCGGGCTGCACCATGTCGGTGCCCTCGCACTCTACAACCAGAGTAAAACCTATTATCCAAGCACTTACTCAGATATTCCTCACGGATATGTCGGTATGGTAGGTCGTGTCACTTACGACTATGCCAACAAGTATATGGCTGAGTTCAACATCGGTTACAACGGTTCCGAGAACTTCGCACCGGGCAAGCGCTACGGCACGTTCCCTGCAGGATCTGTAGGATGGACGATCTCCGAGGAGAAGTTCTGGCAGCCGCTGAAGAAATATGTCGACTACTTCAAGATCCGTGCATCGTGGGGTCTCGTAGGTAACGACCAGCTCAACGGACAGCGTTTCATGTACACCGCTGATCCTTATAACCTCTATACATCCTGGGGCGCTTACAACCACAATTATCAGTACGTCTACAACTTCGGTACGAACACCGGAACCTATCAGCACGGTGCTGCTGAAGGCACAAAGCACAATGCTGACGTGACGTGGGAGAAATCATTCAAGCAGGACTACGGTGTCGATGCCTATTTCCTCGACAGCCGTTTGAAGGCAACCTTCGACTACTACTACGAGCGTCGTAAGGATATTCTCCTGACTTCTGGTGTCGCTCCTGGCGTTCTTGGTTTCACTCTTCCTGCTGCCAACCTCGGTAAGGTGAACAGCTGGGGTTATGAGATCTCGCTCAAATGGCAGGATCGCATCTCCAACAGCTTCCGTTACTGGATTGAGGGCAACCTCTCTTATAACCAGAATGAGATCAAGGAGAAGATGGAAGCTCCGCAGAGCTACGACTGGCTCTATCAGAAAGGGCACCGTATCGGTTCGCGTCTCATCCGTCAGTTCTGGGGACTCTACAACAGCAAGACCTCTAACGAGAAATACAAGGCACAGTATGGTGAAGACCTGCCGAAGCACAGCGTGACGCTGCAGGATGGTGATGCCGTGTATGTGGACCTCAATGGTGATGGTGTCATCGACAACAACGACTATTCTTACGCCCTCGGTCATACCGATGATCCTGAGTATACCGCTGGTCTGAACCTCGGTTTCCGCTGGAAGGCCCTTGAGGTCGGCATGAAATGGACGGCAGCATGGAACGTAAGCCGTATGCTCGACGAGTGCTTCCGCCAGCCGCTCGGTGACCAGCAGGAGAAAGCATTGCTGCAGTATCAGTTCGACCATGTCTGGACCCCTGACAATCCCGATGAAGATGCCAAGTATCCGCGCGCTACGAAGCTCAACGCCAGCAACAACTATGCAGCTTCTACGCTCTACGAGGTCGACTCTAAGTATCTGCGTCTGAAGAGTGCAGACATCGCTTACCACTTCGACTTCCCCTGGATGCATCGCATCAAGATGACCGATCTCACACTGCAGCTCTCCGGCTACAACCTCCTGACCTTCTCTCCGTTCAAGTGGGGTGACCCGGAGTCGCGCACGAGTTCTCGTCCAAGCTACCCGTTGACCCGTTCCTTCGCTGCAACGCTGAAGGTAGGATTCTAAACGACAGCAAACAATACATATTCTATATTACAGAATAACGATTATGAAGACTATTAAGAAACACAATATATTTGGCCGTCTGGTCATTGCTGCCGGTCTGGTGGCGATGAGCCTCTCTTCCTGTGTTGACGCATGGAAGTTCGGCGATGCCTTCCTCGACAAGGCTCCGGGCGGTGATGTCACGAAGGACACCATCTTCAACAATGCCGAATACACCCGTGACTTCCTCTGGAGCTGCTATGCCAAGCAGCACTACGGCCTGCCTTTCTGCTGGGTCGGTCATGAGGCACAAGGCATGAACACCGGCATCATCGATGCCCTCTCCGATGAGGTCCACAGCCATTGCGACTGGGATGGTGTGAACCGTATGTATTACAGTGGTGCTTATTCTGCACCATCCACGGGCAGCAGCGACAGTGGCCGTTTCCCGTATATGAACTATGATGTGTGGGAATGTGTGCGCGCCTGCTACATCTTCCTGAACAATGTAGACAAGTCACCCCTTGAGGAGGCAGAGAAGACTCGTCTCAAGGCTGAGGCTAAGTGCCTCATCGCTGAGCGTTACTTCGACCTCTTCCGCAACTACGGCGGTCTGCCGCTCGTCAAGCAGGACTATCAGGGCACAGAGGCTTCTTACGATCTGCCGCGCGCTACGGTCGAAGAGACGGTGAAGTTCATGACAGACCTCCTCGACGAGGCTATCCCAGAGCTGCCCTGGTCACTCGGTGACGATGAGAGCAACTGGGAAGGACGCTTCACACAGGCTGGTGCCATGGGTCTGAAGGCTAAGATTCTCTGCTATGCCGCTTCTCCACTGTTCAACAACAGTGAGCCTTACTGCACTGAGGGTGACCAGACAGCCAACACCAACCATCAGTCTTGGTACGGTGACTATCAGGAGAGCCGCTGGCAGGCTGTCGTCGATGCCTGCAAGACTTTCTTCGACACCAATGCACAGAACGGCAACGTCTACGCCCTCGTAGAGCCTACCGCTAAGACACCGGGCGGTTACCGCGCTGCTTTCCGTAAGGCTTATTCTTCCCGTGGCACCTCCGAGGTGCTCATCTCCACGCGTGCCCGTGCTCAGGACTCGCAGAGCTGGGAGTATCTCTGGGCCGACTGGAACGGCAATGGTGGCTACACCCCGACAGAGGACTACATGGAGCAGTTCGACTGGAAAGACGGACGTAAGTTCGACTATGATGACCTTGAGAAGAACGGTGACCTCGACACGATGTTCATCCACAAGGGTAAACCCCGTGAGCTCACCCGTGACCCGCGCCTCTATGAGACGATGATCGTCAACGGTACCCTCAACCGCATGGATATCAATGGTAATATGAGTGGTGACCAGGTAGAGTGCTGGGACGGTGGTAACGACAAGTCTTCCAAGGATGAGAGCGGACAGTATGCCACCGGTATGGCCAACAACAAGTTCTATATGAACCGCGCCAACTCGAAGAATAACTACCTCTCCTGGCCGTATCTCCGCATGGCCGAGATGTACCTTATTTATGCTGAGGCGCTGACACAGACAGGCCATATCAGTGAGGCTATCCCTTACGTCGATGCCATCCGTGAGCGTGTCGGTCTGAAAGGACTTGTGGCCAGCGGCTACGACGTCTCGACGAAAGACAAGATGATTGAAGCTATCCTCAAGGAGCGCAACTGCGAGTTTGGTCTCGAGGAGAGCCGTATGTACGACATGATCCGCTACCGTCGCGCCGACCTCTTCTCCAAGCCCCTCCACGGCCTGAAGATCACGCGTCTCGATGCCAATGGCAATGCCTACGACCAGCCGTATAAGGGTAACCACGCCAATGGTGAGGCTTTCCCGACACACTTCAAGTACACCCGCTTCGTGCTCGCCAACAAGAGCCGTTCGTGGTGGACAAGCTTCTCACCGAAGTGGTACCTCTCTGCGTTCCCAACAGCCGAGATCAACAAGAACTACGGTCTGACACAGAACCCGGGATGGTAATCCTTGAGCTCACTACTTTTTATTCTTTTCATCATTTGTAATTGCAAAATAGACATTCATGAAACGAAATATATTATTCGCCCTTACGCTGGTCTCGGCTTTCTCGGCTCAGGCACAAACGGATTCGACTAAGAATTCCGCCTATGCCGACACGCCTATCAGCATCGGCTTCGGCATCAAGCAGCCCCTCTCTGAGAGCACGATGTCGGTAGCCACGAGCGCTGACTTCAACCATCGCTCGTCAAAGAATATCGGCAACTCCCTCTTCGGTGAGGTCCTCGGCATCACGACACTCCAGGGCAGTGGTGACTACTCTGCCTATGAGCCTACGTTCTATGTCCGTGGCCTTCAGGGTCTGAACGGATCCTCACCGCTCATCGTTGTCGACGGTATCGAGCGCCGTATCGAGAACATCTCGCCCGAAGAGGTGGAGCGCGTCGTCGTCCTCAAGGATGCACCCGCCACAGCCCTCTATGGCTACAAAGGTTCCAACGGTGTCATCAACATCGTCACCAAGCGCGGTCAGTACAACAGCCATGAGATTAAGTTCACTTACGACCATGCCTTCAACAGGGAGGAGCGTCGCCCCGACTTCGTCAACGCCTACGACTATGCCAAAGGCTTGAATGAGGCTTATGCCAACGACGGTCTCTCGCCCCGTTACAGTGCCAATGAACTTGAGGCATTCAAGAGTGGCAAGTATCCTTATTATTATCCGAACGTCGACTGGATCGCAGAGACGTTCCGTAACCACGGTGCCAGCGACATCTTCTCGCTGAGCTTCCGCGGTGGTGGCTCCCGCTTGCGTTATTATACAGAGGCTTACCTTGTCAACAACACGGGTTTCATCAAGAACGCCAACCTCAACAGTGGCTATAGCACGCAGAACAAATACCAGAAAGGTAACATCCGCACGAACCTCGACATCGACCTCACGTCGACCACTCAGCTCGCTGTCAGCCTCGACGGTATTCTCCTTGAGGCATCCCGCCCGGGTCTGTCGAGCGATGATCTCTGGGGCAAGATCTACACCGTGCCTGCCGCTGCCTATCCTATCAAGACCGAGGACGGTCTCTGGGGCGGCAACGCTACATGGAGCGGACTGACGAACCCTGTGGCTCTCACGGAAGGACGTGCCTACAGTAAGGGCCACACACGTGCCCTCTTCGCCGACGCTACCCTCACGCAGAACCTCTCGGCTATCACGAAAGGTCTGAGTGCCTGGACACGTATCGCCTACGACAACATTGCTGCTTACTGGGAGAACCACACCAGGACCTATCGTTACGGCATGAAGACCGTCACGGGTTGGAAGGACGGTGAGCCTTCTGAGTTTAGCAACTACACTGCAGGTACCGAGAGCAACATGAGCAGTGACTCTAAGCTCGACTGGCAGAATAAGAACTTCAACTGGGGTATCGGTCTGAACTACGACCGCACATTCGGCGAGCATTCTATCCAAAGCGTCCTCATGTGGAACTATGAGTACCGCAACTGGGACGGTCAGAACAACACGCAGTACCGCACCACAGCTTCCTGGTACAACCACTATGGCTTCATGGGCAAGTATTTCGCTGACCTCTCGCTGAGTCTGGCACAGAGCAATAAGCTCGCGCCGGGTCACCGTACCGCCTTCGATCCTACTTTCTCTGTGGCATGGCTCGCATCCAAGGAGAACTTCCTGAAGAATGTCTCCTGGATCGACTTCCTCAAGCTCCGTGCTTCCTGGGGTATCGTCTCCAACGACTACATCCCCGGTGAGGGTTACTGGGAACAGGTGTTCACCGGTGGCGGTGGCTATCCGATGGGTTCCAACTACGACAGCTACAGTGGCTGGAAAGAAGGACGTCTCGCTGCATTGAACACGACGCATGAGAAAGCTGCCAAATATAACCTCGGTCTCGACGGTACGTTCTTCCATGGACTGAACCTCACGCTCGACGGCTACTTCCAGCACCGTTACGACGAGTGGGTGGCATCCAGTGGTAAGAACTCATCCGTAGCTGGTGTCAGCTTCCCTTATGTCAATGGCGGTATCGTCAACAGTTGGGGCTTCGAGGCTGGTGCACAGTGGGATCACGAGATTGCTCCAAACCTCAACCTCAAGGCAGGTGCCAACTACACCCTCTCCAAGAGTAAGATTAAAGAGGAGTACGAGGAGCCACGCGAGTACGACTACCTCAAGCGTACCGGTCAGCCCGTGGGCGCCATCTTCGGCTATCAGGCTATCGGATTCTTCAAGGATCAGGCCGACATCGACAACTCGCCTGTACAGCGCCTCGGCACAGAGCCCAGTGCCGGCGACATCAAGTTCAAGGATCAGAACGGTGACGGTGTCATCGATGAGCAGGATCAGGTGCGTCTCGGTTACAACACCTCTTGCCCGGAGATCTACTATTCGTTCAACGTAGGACTGGAGTATAAAGGTCTCGGATTCTATGCCATGTTCCAGGGTGTGGCCAACTATACGGCTTATCTGAACACCACCTCTATCTGGAAGCCGCTCGTGGGCAACGCTAACATCGGTCAGTATTATTACGACCATCGCTGGACACCGGAGACAGCCGAGACAGCACTCTATCCGCGTCTCTCCTCACAGGACAACCAGAACAACTACAACTGGAACTCCATCTGGCTCGCCAACCGCAACTTCCTCAAGCTGCGTAACGTCGAGATCTATTACATCTTCCCCAAGAGTGTACTCGCACATACTCACTTCATCAACAAGGCGAAGCTCTATCTGCGTGGCGTAGACCTCCTCTGCTTCGACAAGATCAAGATTGCAGACCCGGAGAACTACGGAGCCAACTATCCCCTCAACAGATCGGTCAACGTAGGACTGGCACTGGGATTCTAACATCGTGACAACGACAAAATAAAGACTATCATGAAATTAAAGAATATCATCCTGTTGGGAACGATTGCCGTAGCTGGCCTTGCCTCTTGCTCTGACGAGATGGACTACAAGGAGTATTCCAACTATGACAAGGATTACGTCTTCAACAATTTCGACAATGTTGTTGGTTTCGTCACCAACATCTATAGCTACCTCGACTACGACTATGGCTTCTCCGGCAATGGCATGCTTGCCTCTGCCTGCGATGAGGCTGAATACTCATGGCGCTCGGGTGCTATCAACAACTTCACGAACGGATCGCTGAGCGCCAACAACGCTCCCTCCGAGTTCGGGTTCTATGGTGGTATCCGCGAGGCTAACTTCTTCCTCGCCAACTATCAGAACAGCGACTTCTCGGAGTATAAGCTCAACAAGGACTACGCCAACCAGATGGCTCGCTTCAACCGCCTGCCTTACGAGGCTCGTTTCCTCCGTGCTTACTTCTACTTCAAGCTCGTGAGCTACTACGGTGATGTGCCTTACTACACGAAGGTCCTCTCCACCGATGAGACCAATGCCCTCGGCCGTACACCTGCCAAGGCTGTGCTCGACTCTGTCGTTCAGGAGATGGATGCTGTCATCCCGCATCTCCCTGTGAGCTACGCTACGCTTGAGAATGATGCTGCTGCCGGTGAGACCGGTCGCGTCACGCGTCTTGCAGCGCTGGCTCTCAAAGCCCGTGCGCTCCTCTATGAGGCCAGCCCGCTCTTCAATACGAGCAATGACAAGGAGCTTTACCACAAGGCTGCCCTGGCCAGCAAGGCCGTCATCGACAGCTGCGAGGCTTACGACCACTTCCTTGGCAACTATACCGACCTCTGGGGTACTGACAACTGGCAGGCTGACGAGGTGATCCTCGCCCGTCGTATCGGTGACCTCAACTCCTTGGAGAAGGCTAACTATCCGCGTGGACTGGAGAATGCCAACGGCGGCAACTGCCCCACACAGACCCTCGTCGATGCCTATGACATGAAGTCGACAGGTAAGGCTTGGGACGAAGAGGGCAGTGGCTTCGACCCCGAGCATCCTTACAACGACCGTGACCCGCGTCTGGCTCAGACCATTGCTGTCAATGGTGAGAAGAACTGGCCGTCCTATAATGGTACAGCGCTCGAGACCTATTACGGTGGTGCCAACGGTGAGCCCCTCACAGGTGCTACTCCTACCGGTTACTATCTGAAGAAGCTTCTCGATGGATCAGTCAACATCACGTCGGCAACAAGCAACTCTAAGCGTCACTCTTGGGTCATCTTCCGTCTCGGTGAGTTCTATCTCGACTATGCAGAGGCTGCCTTCCGTTATCTCGGCGGCGCCGACGCTACAAGTCCTGACCTGACGATGACACCGCGTGAGGCCCTCAATATGACGCGTACACGTGCCAATATGCCTGAGTTCCCTGAAGGCATGAGCAACGACACGTTCTGGAAGAACTATGAGAAGGAGCGTATGGTAGAGCTTGCCTTCGAGGATCACCGTTACTTCGATATCCGCCGTTGGAAAGAGGGACCGCAGCACGCTAACATCGTTGAGATGAAGATCACGAAGAACAGCGACGGCTCGTTCACCTACACACGTCAGAACGTGAAGCGTACGTGGAACGACAAGCTCTACTTCCTCCCAATCCCGCACTCGGAGATGATGAAGCACACCAATGCCGACTTCAAGCAGAACCCCGGCTATTAATAGCTTCCATAAACCATTTTAATTCTGAAGATTATGAAAATAGCAAAATATCTTTGCATCGCTGCAATGGCCGTGGCTGCCCTCGCTTCGTGTGACGACAAGATCACGAACATCGAGCCTGAAGGCTATCTCAGTCAGCCCAAGACCATCGATGCCTCGGCTGTGACCTACGACTCGCTCCCGGGTGCCATCAAACTCAAATGGACGGTGCCTGCCGACTCGAGTTTCTCTTACATGAAGATCTCTTATGTCAACCCCAGAAACCAGGAGAAGGTGACGAACATCGTCTCTATCTATACCGACTCGCTGCTCATTGAGAACACGCTGCGCCGTTATGGTGACTACACGTTCACCTTCCAGGCTTACAACGACAAGGGTGATGCCGGTCAGCCCGTAGAGGTTAAGGCTATGTCGGGCGCTGTCAAGCCCACCATCTCTTATGAGAAGGGTGATGAGATCAAGCTTACCGCCGACCAACTCAGCACGGATGACCAGGAACCGACGGAAGGTCCTATCAAGAACCTCATTGACGGCAACTCCAATACTTTCTTCCATACCCGTTGGAGTGGTACACAGAAACCGATGCCGCAGTATGTGCAGATCGACTTCAAGGAGGAGCATCAGACTTTCATGCTCTGGTATCAGAACCGTAATGGCTCGCAGTGCCCGCCCGCTGCCTTCCATATTCTTGTCAGTACAGATGGACAGAACTGGGAGAAGGTGTATGAGGCTACGAGCGGTCTGCCGACGGCCAAGAGTGCTACTTATATCACACCGGGTATCGATGCCGGAAAGAAGTTCACGCATCTCCGCTTCCTCGTCACACAGTCAGTAGGCAACAAGAAGTACTTCAATCTCGCTGAGATGAAAGTCTACGACGCTACGAAGATTGTCAACGATCCGGAACACGATTAGTTATGCGTAAACTATTCCTCTTTTTGTCGCTCTTCCTCGCCGTCGCCCTCCGTGCCCAGGCACCGATGGACGGGAGCGTATGGAAGGCGACAGACGGACAGCATATCAATGCTCATGGCGGAAGCATCATCCGCTATGGGGGCTCGTACCTCTGGTACGGCGAGACGCGCTCGGCAACGGGCAAGCCTTATTCCTCCCTCGGCGTGAGCCTCTATACATCGAAAGATCTGCAGCACTGGACGAACCATGGCCTCGTGTTGAAGGTCAACGACACGCCGGGCAGTGACCTCGAAGGAGGTTGTATCATTGAGCGGCCGAAGGTGCTCTACAATGCTCGGACGCGGAAGTTCGTCATGTGGTTTCACCTCGAGCTCAAAGGCAAGGGCTATGCCGCTGCACGTGCCGCCGTGGCAGTGAGCGATACGCCGCAGGGTCCGTTCCGCCTCATTTCCTCAGGCAGGGTCAATGCCGGGCAGTATCCTATCGGGTTCTGTCTCCCCGACACCACGGATCTCCGTCATCAGCTCCTCTACCCCGAACTGAAGAAATGGTGGACACCTGAGTGGCGCCGTCAGATAGAGCGTGGTATGTTCTTCATGCGCGATCTCGATGGCGGTCAGATGGCTCGCGACCAGACCGTCTTTGTCGACGACGACGGCAAGGCATACCATATCTATTCCTCGGAAGACAACATGACGCTGAATATCGCGCAACTCACGGACGACTATCTCGCCCACAACGGATCCTTTGTGCGTGTGGCAGCAGGCGGTCAGAATGAGGCGCCGACAATCTTCAAGCGCAACGGCATCTACTGGATGATAACCTCTGGCTGTACGGGCTGGGCACCTAACGCTGCCCGCCTCTTCATGGCAAAAAATATCTTTGGTCCGTGGAAGCAGCTCCCGAACCCGTGCCGTGGCGAGGGTGCCGACAAGACCTTCGGGGCTCAGGGTACCTATATCTTCAAGGTCGAGACGGCCCGCGAGCGAAAGCTCTTCGGTGGTGCCGACTATGTCTTCATGGCGGATATCTGGAAACCGAAGGAGCTCTCCGACAGCCGTCATCTCTGGATTCCCATCCGGTTTGAGGATGGAATGCCGGTGCTGCACAAAGCACGGTGACGCATGTTGGGGCGGCCCTGGTGGCCGCCTTATTGTTGAGGTTACCATTGGAGGTATGATGGAATATAGCGATCTTTTCAAGTAAGTTGCCTTTATTTCATTTTTTTGTCGTACTTTTGTGCCTATAAAGTAAGGGAGACAAAAGTATGACAGGATTCTTTTCGGCTGACGGTTGGCTGAACACGTTCATCAGCGGCATCAATAACATATTGTGGACCTATATCCTCGTGGCGGTCCTCATCGCTTGTGCGATTCTCTTTACGATCAAGACGCGCGGCGTGCAGTTTCGCATGGTTGGTGAGATGATCCGATTGTTGGGCGACTCGACGAAGAAGACGCATGAGAAACATGTGTCGTCGTTTGAGGCATTCGCTGTGTCCATTGCTTCGCGTGTCGGCACGGGCAACCTTGCTGGTGTTGCCACAGCTATCGCTGTCGGTGGTCCCGGTGCCATCTTCTGGATGTGGATCATCGCCCTCCTCGGTTCCGCTACGGCTTTTGTAGAGTCGACACTTGCTCAGCTCTATAAGCGCAAGACGACGGGCAGTTATATCGGTGGCCCGGCTTATTATATGATGTTCGGACTGAAGAAACGGTGGATGGCACGTCTCTATGCCGTCCTCATCACAGCCACGTTCTGTATGGCTTATATCTCTATCCAGAGCAACACCATCTGTGGTGCCATGCAGGAAGCATTTGGTATCGAGCCCTGGCTCATGGGTATTTTCCTTGTCATCTTCTCAACCCTTTGTATCTTTGGCGGCATCAACCGTATCGCAAAGATAAGCAGTATCTTTGTCCCTGTGATGGCAGTGTTCTATGTCTTGTTAGCTGTCGTCACCATTGCTATGAATATCCGGCTTTTGCCATCTGTCTTCAAGATTATCCTTGAGAATGCCTTCGGCTTCCAGCAGTTTGCCGGTGGTACCTTTGGCGCGATGATGATGACGGGTATCAAGCGCGGCCTGTTCTCCAATGAGGCAGGCGAAGGCTCGGCAGCGTGCGCAGCGAGTATCGCCGATGTCAGTCATCCTGTGAAGCAAGGGTTGGTGCAGGCACTGAGTGTCTTCACCGATACGCTCCTTATCTGCAGTTGTACGGCATTTATCATCTTGCTCAGTGGCGTCTATACGAATCATAATCTCAATGGCATCCAGCTTACGCAGAACGCGCTGCTCAGTGAGGTGGGAAAGGTCGGCCCGGCTTTCGTTGCCTTGGCTATCTTCATGTTCGCTTTCTCTTCGATCATCGGCAACTACACCTATGGCGAGATGAACGTTAAGTTCCTCACGAAGAAACGTGGCTGGCTGTTCTTCGTGCGTGTGATGAACGGCATCGTGATGGTGATGTTCGGTGCTCTGGCGAGCCTCGACCTCGTATGGAGCTTAGGTGATTTCTTTATGGGTTGCATCACACTTTGCAACCTCTATGCCATTGTCCGTCTCCATCCCCGTGCCGTCTGGCTTCTGAAAGATTATGTCAGTCAGAAACGGGCCGGCATCAAGAGTCCGGAGTTTCACAAAGAGCAGATGCCGAAGATAAAGGACGAGATAGAGGCGTGGTAAAGTCCTGCGTTTTAGATTGTCCATTCCCACGCTCTTACTACATGGACTTTTCCCTGCTTTGTATTGAATTCATCTTTTTCGTTGGCAGTGATGATAAATCCTTCCTGTAAGTTGAATTTCTGCATGGCTTCAGTCAACCCGTTCATTTCCCGTTGGAAGTTCTCATCGGTAAGTTCGTAGCACACCTGAATCAATAGCTCTGGATGATTAGTGGCATCTACGGCTACGAAGTCACACTCTCCCTCTCCTTGCTCATAAAATATGTGGTCAAGAGAATACTGATGACGCAGCATGATGAAGGCCCAGTTTTCTAACAACCGTCCCTTATCGGGTGTTTTCGACAACGAGAGACTCGCAGCGAGGCCAGTGTCATAGCAATATACTTTCTTCGGATTTCTTGCTGTTACTTGAATAGAATCGCTGTAAAGACCTATACTTCCTAAGAGATAGGCATCCATCATATATGAGATATAATCGGTTACGGTGGTTGCTGATGATACACCGCATACCGACTTCAGACGGTTGGCAGAGTAAGGCTTGCCAACATTGGAGAGAAGATAAAGGGCAAGTTGGCGTAGAGATCTTACGTTGCCAACTCCTTTGTTGACGGCGATGTCTCGCACCAAGACATCGTCAAGAAGAGAACTTAACACCAGGGGCTCTTCTGTCCGTAAATATTCAGGGATACCGCCCATTAGCAGGTATTGATCAAAGGTTGTGATTGATCTTTGCTTCTTTTCAAAAGTCAGAAACTCTGTATAGGAGAAAGGAAACAACTCGTTTTGGATATGTCTGCCAGTTAGATGCGTGCCGAGGTCTACACTAAGCAATGATGCATTAGACCCACTGATATAGACGATGAAATCCTCACGGAGTAATTGGTGAATGAAAATCTCCCAGCCTTTTACTAACTGAATCTCGTCAAAGAATAATACCTTAGCTTCTCTTGTTTGTATCTCCTTATAGAGACGGTTAAAATCGTCTTGTTCAAAGCTGCTTAGGCGGATATCATCGAAGTTAAGATAAAGTACATGCTTATATTTACGTGAATTAGCAATCTGGCGGAGCAGTGTACTTTTACCGACTCTTCGTAATCCAGTGATGATACTGGCAAACTCAGGAATATTCTTAATCAAGGGTAACTGTTCCCTGATAATCTCACCTCGACGAGGCTTATACATCAAAGCTTGCGCTTCAATTACTTGTGCTATTTGATCTTGTCTAAGCATAGTTTATTGTTTTTGGCAAAGATAAGAAGAAAGACAATATCTTCCAAATAAAATGGAAGAAATCTTCCATTCGTATTGGAAGAAACTTAGAGAGCCTGATGTTGTTAGCATCCCCTCTTGAAGCATATCAACCCCTCCCATGGATGGGGGAGGGGGGTGGGTCGTTAGGGCCGTCATGGAATGTTACTTTATGAACGTTTTCAGCCTCTCCGACCTCGGGTTCCCGAAGATCTCTTCAGGTCGTCCTTCCTCTTCGATGACACCGCCATTGAAGAACAATACACGGGTGGCAACATCGCGGGCGAACGACATCTCATGCGTCACGACGACCATCGTCATGCCGTCACGTGCCAGGTCACGCATGATCTGCAACACCTCACCCACCATCTCCGGGTCGAGGGCCGATGTAGGCTCATCGAAGAGCATCACATCGGGATTCATGGCCAAGGCGCGGGCGATGGCGACACGCTGACGCTGACCGCCCGAGAGACTGTCAGGCCATGCCTCGGCCTTGTCAGCCAGTCCCACGCGCTCGAGCAACCGGTCGGCCGTCTCAGAGGCTTCCTGTTTCGACATTTTCCCTAACGTCACCGGAGCGAGCATGATATTTTTACGGATCGTCATGTTCGGGAAGAGGTTGAACTGCTGGAACACCATACCGATGCGTTCCCGCATCTTATTGATGTCGATCTCCGGTGACGTGATGTCTGTCCCTTCAAAGAGGATTGTGCCCGACGTAGGTCGTTCGAGGAGGTTCAAGCTGCGGAGGAACGTTGACTTGCCACAACCCGACGGACCGATGATCGCCACAACCTCGCCCTCGGCAATCGTCGTACTGATGTCGCGAAGAACGACATGATCGCCAAAAGCCTTCGAGAGATGATTGACACTGATGAGCGTCTTGCCCTTAACGGTTTTGTTATCAGCCATATCGTTATCTGTAGAATTCTTATCTTTCATTTTTCCTGAGTTTCTTTTCAATGGCGCCTACGGCTGACGAGAGCGAGAGCACGATGGCGAGATAGATGAGTGCCACGACACCCAACGGCAGGATGGCGTCGTAGGTGATGCTTCGTATGATGTCACTGCCTTTCGTCAGGTCGACGAGTCCGATATATCCGCTGATAGACGTCTCTTTAAGGAGCGTGATAAGCTCGTTGCCGATGGCGGGCAGCACGTTCTTGAAAGCTTGCGGGAGAATGATGAGGCGCATCGTCTGACTGTAGCTCAGGCCCAGTGATCGCCCGGCCTCACTCTGTCCGCGATCGATGGACATGATGCCGCCACGCACCACTTCCGCCATGTAAGCCGAGGAGTTGAGGCCGAAAGCTACGATGGCCACGAGCACCTTACTAACGTCGGCAGCCGCAAAGATGACGTAATAGATGATGAGGAGCTGCACCATCGTCGGCGTGCCGCGGATAATGACGAGATAGAACTTACACACGGCATTGAGAATAGTATATCGGCCTGTACGGTCGTGTGTCGTGCGGACGATGGCGATGAGGGAGCCGAGGCAAAGGGAGATGAGGATGGCGAAGATCGTGATGATGATCGTGTTGCCGAGGCCTTGCAGCAGATAGAGGTAACGGCCCTCCACGAGGAAGTCCTGCCGGAACTTCTGTGCGAGGCTCTGCTGGCGTGCCGTCGTCTTCGGACTCTTCACGATGATGACCTGCCGGCTCTGGGCGTAAGGTAGGGTAAAGCTCACGTTCTTCAACCGGTCGGGTGTGACCGTCAGGGCTGCAGCACCTACATCGGCCTTGCCTGTCTGGACAGAGGTGACGACAGCATCGAAGTTCATGTCCTCCACCTGCAGCGTCATGCCGAGGACGTCGGCTACGGCCTGCATGATATCGATGTCTATTCCTACGACACGCCCGTTCTCATAATATTCGTAAGGCTGGAATGTCGCGTTCGTCGCTACGATGAGCTGGCCATTGGGTCGCCCGATTGCTTTTGGTTGGTACGCCACTCCAATCTTTTCCTTGACATGTCGCTGGACGATGGCGTCGAGGGTGCCGTCGTTGTGGAGCAATGTCAGGGCATGGTTGATACGCTCCACGAGGTCGCGCCGTCCTTTCGCCACGCAGAACGCGTAGTCCTCTCGGCTGTAGGCCTGGGGAAGGATAGCGAGCCCGTCGTTCTGACTGACGAAGGCGCGCGCCGGCTGCTCGTCTTCCACGACACAGCTCAGCTTGCCTTGGAGCAATGCTTGGATGGCGTCAGCGGTCTTCGTGAATCGTTCAATCTGCGTGCCGGCCTTATCGTGCTCCATCGCCGACACCTTCGTGTCTGCCGTGGTTCCGAGCTGCACACCAATCTTGCTGCCCGGCAGGTCGCTCACTGAATGTACCTCCTTTTGGCGGTGACCGCATCCGGTGAGAGCAAGCATGCATAGACAAACGAAGGTAAGGATAATCCCGTTATGAATCTTCATGCATTTCACTTTTATGTTGTTTTCCAATGATTAGGTTCTTATCATCGTAGGTTTACATTGCCATTATAAACTTACTGGTTTAACCTTACTATTGCAAAGTTATGAAGAAAATTAACAACATGCAAATGTTGTGTGATATTTTTCTTTTATTGATGAACCAAAATAATAGAGGTTTCACTTTATCGTTTCATTATTTTCCCGTAAATTTGCATACGAAACAATTTAAGTACGAATAAACATTGAAACCTCTCTTCATCATGGTGGCATTAGGTTTGTTCTTGGCAGCTGATGCTCAGGCACAAACGAACGGCAATAGGGGCATAGGCCTCTACCCTGGCAGCAAGGCTGAATATACTGCTCCGCGCCTCGTTACCGATAACACTTATTGTGACCTTGCTCTCCATCGGACGGCTACAGCTTCATCGAGTCTTGACTATAATCTCACGGCACAGCTTGCCACTGACGGGCTCCTGACCCGGGGCGAGCCGGTGACGCTCACAGTGACCAATAACGGGGTTGTTGACCGCTCGCGCGACCGCCTTAAGGGCATCGATGGTAGCTGTGTCACGCCTTACTATGTCTATCATGGTCAGGATGCTACACTCCAGTATCTTTGGACAGGCATGACGATTCATGCCGATACACTTCGGCTCTGTTTTGAAACGGCTTATGATGAGAAGAAGACGCACGGTTGGCGTATCGACATTGAGGGAACGACCGATGGAACACATTGGACAAATGTCGGCTCAACGTCGGGCGACGACCTCCCAGGTTATAAGACGCAGGAGACGGTCTCTACGGACCCGAACAAGCAAACGGGACAGACCGACCTGCCGTTACGACGGGGTATCATCGCTATTCCCCTGAGCCGTAAGCATGCGGCGTGGAAAGGACTGCGGCTCCATTTCACGATGCCCTCAGCGGTATGGTGGCGTATCCGTGACATCGATGAGGGGCCGGCGGACAACATCCCATCGACATTCCAGTTTCCTCAGGCTCCCTGGAAACAGCGCAACATGAGCTGGCTGCCGTCAGAGCATTTCTACAGTGCATGGATATCAGCTCCGGTACAAGATACCGAGCCTCAGTGGCTCAAGGTCGACCTTGGCGCAAAGGCGGAGATCGGGCAGCTGCGTATTCACTGGCTCTACGCCGCCAAGAGTGGAGAAGTGCAGGTCTCTGATGATGATGCTCATTGGTCCACTGTCGCTACGTTCGCTGCAGCTCACGACAAAACTGTTCAGAAGCTCTCTTGCAAGGCACAAGGCCGCTATGTGCGGCTCTGGCTCACACAGCCGCAAGGCAGAGTCTATGGCGTGACGGAGCTCGAGGTGCTAGGCCGTGGTGGCCTGACCGTACTGTCGGCAAACACTCTGAACCTAGGCAGTGATAAGCTCTCGCTCAACAAATGGCAGATTTGTCGTGATTTACCGGCAGGGACTGAACCATTGGAAGGTGCTTCTCCGTGGATAGAAGCAACGGTACCAGGCACAGCGTTGACGAGTTATATCAACATCGGAGCGGTGCCAGAGACGACGATAGCCAATAACATGCGGCAGATTTCGGAGTCGTTCTTCAATGCTGACTTTACCTATAAGACAAATCTTATTGTGCGCAATGGTATAGTCAGCAATGGAAAAGCCATATGTCCTATCAATCATTCGTATCAATATTTATGCTTCGACGGTATTGACTGGCGTGCTGTCGTTGAGCTCAATGGACACCGGCTCGGTCGTATCGACGGCGCATTCACACGTGCCCGTTTTGACATCTCCGGGCTTTTGAAAGAGGGCAACAATGAGCTCGTCGTCCATGTGAAGAAGAATGCGCACCCCGGTCCGGTGAAGATCAAGAACGACCAGTCTACTGATCTCAACGGTGGCGTGCTCGGTGCTGACAACCCTACGTTCCATCCTACGATAGGCTGGGACTGGATAACATCGACGCCCGGACGGTGTATGGGCATCTGGAACGATGTCTATCTTACGCAGGATAACGGTCTGAGCCTTGCCGACCCTTTGGTGACGACCGTGCTGAATTTCCCCGACACTCTCGTTACATTGACTCCCGCGGTGAGGGTCGTCTCTCACCGCAAGGAATCGGCAAAGGTTACACTCAGCGGATGGATTGGCCCGCTCCGTTTTTCAAAGGATATCACTGTTGGGGGCGGAGAGGCCAGAGAGGTGAGCTTCTCTCCTGAGGAGTACCGTCAGCTTGCGCGTCAGCAGATGAGGCTGTGGTGGCCAAACGGCTATGGAGATCCATACCGATACGATGCCGGCTTCTCGCTGGTGAGTGGCACTGACACGCTCTATACACTCCATTATAAAGCCGGACTGCGACAGATGAGCGCAGCCCTCGTGCCTTCTCCCGACGGTGACGGCAAGCGTTTGCATCTCTTTGTAAATGGTGTGCGTGTCGACCCCTTAGGGGGTAACTGGGGCTTTCCCGAGGCGAACCTCCGTTACCGCGGACGTGAATATGATGCTGCCGTATGCTATCACCGCGACATGAATATGAACATGATCCGTAACTGGGTCGGGCAGGTCGGCGACGACGAGTTCTACGATGCTTGCGATAAGTATGGCATCATGGTGTGGCAGGACTTCTGGCTTGCCAATCCATGGGACGGTCCTGACCCCGATGATGAATCGATGTTCATGCAGAATGCGCGCGACATCATCAGTCGCATACGCCGTCATCCCTCCATCGCACTCTACTGCGGGCGCAACGAGGGCTATCCACCTGCCACCCTGCAACAGGCTTTGAAGAAAGCTATAGAGACGCTCCATCCGCAACTCTCCTATATCGGCTCGTCAGCTGACGATGTCGTAAGCGGTCATGGCCCTTATGGCTTGAAGCCTATAGCGTGGTATTTCTCCCATCTCTACTCGAAGTTCCATTCGGAGGAAGGATTGCAGAATATCCCGACATGGGAGAGTGTGCAGCGGTTCTTAGGTCCAGACGGCTTGTCGCAGAAGGAAGATACTTGGGGACAGCACGACTTCTGTTTGGAAGGTGCTCCGCAAGGCAAGAACTTCAATGCCATCATGATTCGCCTCTTCGGCAAGTCCGCGAACGTAAAGCAGTATACCGAATGGGCACAATGGCTCGACTACGACGGTCACCGTGCAATGTTCGAGAGCTGGCAGACGAACCGTCAGGGACTGCTCATGTGGATGAGTCATCCATGCTGGCCGAGCTTCGTGTGGCAGACCTATGACTATTACTTCGACCCCACCGCCGCTTACTTCGCGATCAAGAAAGCATGTGAGCCGTTACATATACAGTATAATCCTGCCAAGCAGGAAGTAGAGGTCATAAATATCAGTCGTGTGCTTCGCAAACCGCTCACGGCTGAGATGCAGATGCTGGATGTACACGGGAACGTCCTGGATAAGAAAACAAGAGCCTTGCTGCCGGCACGAGACACTACGGTCGTGGCGTTCGCCGATGTGAGCGCTCCCGATAAGGATCTGTGGTTCCTTCGTCTGCGGCTCTTGGATGGTGCCACAGTTGTCTCCGACAACTTTTATGTAGAAGGACGCAAGCCTGACAGTCTGAGCAATGTTACAAAGATCCTGGGGAAGCCGCAGCTCAGTATGGACCGCCATTTCGAGAAGCAGGATGACGAATGGATAGGAAAGGTCACCGTGAAGAACACAGGCGATAATCCGGCTTTGTTTATCCGTCTCAAGCTTGTAGGCAGTGACGGTGAGCAGATCCTACCCGTGCTCTATTCTGACAACTATTTTGCGCTCATGCCGGGGGAGAGCGAAACTATCGATGTCCGCTTCAGCGATGCTGACTGTAGGGGAACGCAACCTGACATCGTCTGCTCTAATATTATGGAATAATCCAATTTTTAAGACTTAAAATATGAAAAGAACTATTCTACTATCATTATTTATGTTGTTGCTGACAGTAGCAGGAGCAGCAACGAAGGCTGACTATGCCCAAGTGGTACCGGCTCCCGACAAGATCGTTTATAACGCGAAGGGTGGCGACTATATGCTGTCATCAGCTACGGTCATCTCTTATGCTCCGGACAATGCCGACATGGCACGCAATGCGGCTTTTCTGGCTCAGTATGTGAAAGACATGACGAAGCTCAGCCTACAGACGAGTGCTGTTAAGGGCAAGGCTAAAGGAGGCATTCGTCTTGTACTCAACGCGAAGTCAAAGCTTGCCCCCGAGGCTTATGAGATAGTCGTGGACAAGAAGGGTGTGACGATCACAGGCAAGACGGCAGCCGGAGTCTTCTATGGCATTCAGACGCTGCGTAAGTCGCTGCCGATCCTTCAGAATGCAGAGGATGTGGCACTGCCTGCAGCCCGCGTGGAGGCTGCTCCGCGCTTCGGTTATCGGGGTATGCACCTCGATTGCTCCCGCCATTTCTTCTCGGTGAAGTTCGTCAAGGAATATATCGACTTGTTGGCGCTTCACAACATGAACCGTTTCCACTGGCACATCTCCGACGACCAAGGCTGGCGCTTCACGGTGCCCGGTTATCCGAAATTGACGGAAGTAGGTGCCTATAGGGCACAGACTGTGCTTGGTCATAACAGTGAGGTGGAGGACGGTACGCCTTATGGCGGTTACTATACCGACGACGAGATTCGTGACATCGTGAAATATGCTGCTGACCGCTACATCACCATCGTGCCGGAGGTTGACATGCCTGGTCACATGATGGCCGCCCTCGCTTCTTATCCCGAGCTTGGTTGCACGGGAGGCCCTTACAAGACGGGTGAGTTTTGGGGCGTCTATCCCGATATTCTCTGTGCCGGTAACGAGAAGGTCTATACATTCGTAGAGGCTGTCCTTAACCATATCTGTGACCTCTTCCCCGGACAGTATATCCATATCGGTGGCGATGAGAGTCCGCGCGTGCGCTGGGAGCACTGCCCCAAATGTCAAGCGATGATTGCGAAGCTCGGCCTAAAGGACAATGGCAACCAGTCGAAGGAAGCACTGCTGCAAGGTTACTTTGCCAAGCGTGTACAGAAATACCTGGAGACGAAGGGCCGCAAGGTCATTGGCTGGGATGAACTCTTAGGCTGTGATGTCGACACCTCGGCGACCATCATGTCGTGGCGTGGGGCTGAACCGGGAGCCAAGGGCGCTGCGCTCGGTCACGATGTCATCATGACGCCGACGACCTCCCTCTATTTCGACTATAGTCAGACGAAAGACGCCTGGACCGAGCCGCCTACCATCGGCGGCTTCTCCGATGTGCAGAACGTCTACAATACGGAGCCTGTCGCCCCACAGCTCGATGCCAAGGCTAAGAAGCATATTATCGGTGTGCAGGCAAACCTCTGGACGGAATATATCACCTGTCCCAGTCAGGCCGAATACATGGTCCTTCCGCGTATGGCCGCTCTGTCTGAGGTACAATGGCTGCAACCCGGTGAAAAAAACTATGACGCTTTCAAGAAGCGTGTCGGTTCCCTGCGCCATATCTATGAGCTCTACGGTTACACCTATGCCCATCATCTCTGGCCCGAAGAGTTCCGGAAAGAGGCAAAGCTGTACTGATACGTTTTAGCGCCATTGTCCCGCGGCCGCGTCATGATTTTTTTTGCGGCCGCGAAACGATGACAGAAGGACACATTGATCCGGAGCACCTCAATCCAGCCTACATTAAGTGTAGGCCTGTCATAGTTTTCTCAAACGACAATTGCCATTAATTACCTGCTAATCGACAATAAGAATTAATGCCGAATTAACGGATAATTAATGGCAATTAATGTTACTGATATATGTAAGGTGCACGGCATTGTATTAAATTCACGACTTTTGTCTTGGAGTTCTCCCTGAATCTGCAAAAAAAATAAAAAAACAGGTGTTGCCTGCGGGTAAAGCGGAAAAGGATTGTTATATGTTTTAGAAACATATATCAGAAGACAAAATCTACTCATCATGTCTAAATTGCTTATCTCCGGGCAGCCTTTGCCCAATATGCCGTGGCAGGACCGTCCTGCAGGCTACAACCGACCGATGTGGCGCTATGACAAGAACCCGATCATCCCGCGTGACCTGTTGCCCGACAGTAACAGCATCTTCAACTCTGCCGTCGTACCTTTCGACGAGGGCTTTGCCGGGGTTCTATACGGTTGTTACGGGTGACGGTGTCAAGGCGGAGCTTACCGCCACATCGCATGCCGGTCTGCATCGTTACACGTTCCCCTCCGGCAAGACGCCGCTACTGCGCCTCGATCTCAAGCAAGGTATCGGATGGGACAAGATGTACGACAGCCGCTTCACGCAACTCTCGCCGACCGTCATCTCTGGCTACCGTTACTCCACGGGTTGGGCCAAAAACCAGCGTGTCTATTTCTATGCTGAGTTCAGTCGTCCCATGACCCTTGCCCGTCAGGAAGGCGACTCTGTGGCATACTTGCGTGTCAATGACGGTAACAATGATGAGGCCATCATGGCGTGTGTGGGTATCTCCGCCACATCCGTTGATGAAGCAAAAGCTAACCTCCGGCATGAACTGACGAACTGGAATATCGAAGCTGTCAAGGCTCAGGCGGACAAGGAATGGGACAAGGAACTCGGACGTATCAAGATTGAGACAACGAATACTGACGATCGCACCATCTTCTATACAGCCCTTTATCATACAATGATCGCACCCTCAGAGATCAGCGATGACGATGCGCCTTCGAAGCGTTACACGACCTTCTCTCTTTGGGATACCTACCGTGCGCAGATGCCGCTCTTCACCTTGATCCATCGCGACCGTTGTGCCGACATCGGCTCGACATTCATGAGTATCTTTGCTACGCAGGGCAAGCTCCCCGTATGGCATCTGTGGAACAACGAGACCGACTGCATGGTCGGCAATCCAGGTGTGCCCGTCTTGGCTGACCTTGTGCTGAAAGGGCTCTATCCCAATAAGGAAGAGGCTTTCACGGCGCTCAAGACTTCCCAGCTTCGCGATGAGCGTGGACTGAAAGAGCTCCGGCAATACGGCTATATCCCCTTCGATAAGGACACGACGAACGAGACCGTCGCTAAAGGCCTCGAATATGCCCTTGCTGACTGGAGTACCGCACAGGTGGCGAAGGTCCTCGGCAAGACCGACGACTACAACTATTTCCTCACGCGCAGCAAGAGCTACACTCATTATTTCGACAAAAGCGTGAATTTCATGCGCGGTGTGAACAGCAAAGCTCAGTTCCGCACTCCTTTCAATCCTTTCCACTCCGTGCATCGCTTCGACGACTTCACCGAGGGCAATGCGTGGCAGTATACGTGGCTCGTGCCGCATGATGTCCATGGCCTCGTGAGTCTCTTCGGCAGTGAGAAGAAGTTCACAAAGAAACTCGATTCCCTCTTTGTCGTACATGGCGACCTCGGCAAAGATGCCTCCCCCGATATCAGCGGTCTCATCGGCGAGTATGCCCATGGCAACGAACCAAGCCACCACATCATCTATATGTACAACTATGTCGGTCAGCCTTGGAAGGCTGCACCGCTGTTGCGCCGCGTCTATCGCGAGATGTATCAGAATGCCCCTGACGGGCTCAGCGGCAACGAGGATGTCGGTCAGATGTCGGCTTGGTATGTCATCTCTACTTGTGGCCTTTATCAGGTAGAGCCTGCTGGCGGCAAGTTCATCATCGGCTCTCCGCTCTTCGAGAAAGCTGCGCTGAATGTCGGTAACGGGAAGACCTTCACTGTCCTTGCCAAGGACAACAGTGACAAGAATGTCTATGTACAGCGTGTCATGCTCAACGGTAAGCCTTACACGAAGAGTTATATCTCTTACGATGACATCATCAAAGGCGGAACGCTTGAGCTTGTCATGGGTCCAAAGCCGTCGAAGTGGGGCACAGCAAAGGCTGACAGACCTTAATGGAGTTAGGAGTTAAGAGTTAGGAGATAGGAGTTAAGAAGTTAGGAGCTGGGAGTACCACGCTTTGGAACGGTCTGTTCCAAAGCGTGGAACTCTTCGTTCCAAAGTTTGGAACTGCCTGTTCCAAAGCGTGGAACTGCCTGTTCCAAAGCGTGGAACAACCAGCATTCCGGAAAATACTTGTATTAATGTAAGTATCAGAATGATTATCAGACGATTGAATATTTTAGCCATCACGTTGGCGATATGCCTCTCATCCTCTGCCCGACAGAAGGTGGTGTTGCCTTATCGTGACGCTTCTCTGCCGGTGGAGCAGCGTGTCCAGGATCTCCTGAGTCGTATGACACTGCAGGAGAAGATAGGGCAGTTGCGTTGTATGTTGGGCTGGGGCTATTACGACATTATAGGGCGGAAGAAAGTTGTGCCGTCAGAGGCGTTCAAGAAAGATATCGCCGAAGGCAATATTGGCATGTTGTGGGCCACTTACCGTGCCGACCCATGGACGCAGAAGACGCTTGACAACGGTCTTAACCCGCGCCTTGCCGCCCTCTGTGGCAACGCTCTTCAGAAATACGTCATAGAGCATACGCGGCTCGGCATTCCCCTCTTCCTTGCCGAGGAGGCGCCTCACGGCCACATGGCCATTGGTACGACAGTCTTTCCTACGGGGCTCGGCTTGGCAGCGACCTTCGACCGAGATGTTGTCAGGAAGGTGGGGAGCGTCATAGCTCATGAGGTCCGTCTTCAGGGCGCGCATATCAGTTATGGTCCCGTCCTCGATCTCTGCCGGGAGCCACGCTGGAGCCGTGTGGAGGAAAATATGGGTGAGGACCCATTCCTCATTGGAAATATTGCTGCAGCGGAGATAGAAGGATTAGGTGGGGGCGATATCACGAAGCCTTATGCTACCATCCCGACCTTGAAGCATTTCATTGGCTACGGCACGACGGAGGGGGGACATAACGGAGCGCCGACCTACCTAGGCAAGCGCGAGATCAGACAGTTCTTCCTCCCACCATTCTGCATGGCTATCAAAGCCGGTGCGCTGTCGGTCATGACAAGCTACAACAGCCTTGATGGCATTCCCTCAACGATGGATGATTATTATCTTAAGGGTGTACTTCGGAAAGAGTGGAGCTTCAAAGGCTTCACCGTTTCCGATCTGTATAGCATCGACGGCATCTATGGGACCCATCATGTGGCTCGTGACCTCGCGGAGGCTGCTGCCTTTGCGCTCAACGCCGGCGTCGATGTGGACCTCGGTGGCCGTTCTTACGCTAAGCTGCAGGAGGCGGTCAGTCGTGGGTTCACCACGGAGGCAGCTATTGACACAGCTTGTGCCCGCGTGCTGCGGATGAAGTTTGAGATGGGACTCTTCGAACATCCTTTTGTCGACCCCGACAAGGCGGCAAAAGGTGTGCGCTCGGAGGAGAATATCGAGGTAGCGCATGAGGTGGCGCAGAAAGCTATCACATTGCTGAAGAACAACGGTGTGCTGCCACTCACCAAGGATGTGAAGGTTGCGCTCGTCGGGCCCAATGCTGACAACGTATATAACATGCTCGGCGACTACACGGCACCACAGGACAACGGCAACATCAAGACCGTGCTCTACGGAATGAAACAGTATCTGCCCGATGCTAATATCAAATATGTGAAGGGTTGTGCCATTCGTGATACGACAACCAACGATATCGCCGAGGCTGTGGAAGCAGCGAGTCAGTCGGATGTCATCGTCGCCTGTGTCGGTGGCAGCAGTGCACGCGACTTTAAGACAAGCTATAATTTTATTCTCTTGCCTTAGAAATTCTATATTCCAATGAGAGCAGTGATAAGATAGAAATTTGTACATGACATCATTAGCTGTTGACTGATCTTCCTTTCAGCTAAAGACTTTTTGCCAATAATAGTTGTGGGAACAAAAAAGAAATCGTACTTTTGCGAAGACGGTAATCCTTAGAGCGTCATAAACAACGAACTCTTCCATCACTCCGGATCGACGACTACCTTAGAGGTGTAAGTACCGTACAGCAGATGATGGGGAACAAATACAATTAGGGATGAACAAGGAAACAGATAAAAGCAACCAATCATTAGACACAGCCAACGCAGTCTATTATCGATACTTACGTCCGGATTACCGGAAGTTTGTTAAGGGTTGCAAACCCAACTGGCTTGGCATGATTTATTTCCTGATGAATGACGACGATCCTTATCAGATCTGCAATCTTGTCTGGAGAGGGTGTCAGAATATTCCGACAGATGATCGTACGAGAGACTTACGATACTATGTTTATTTTATCCTGAGTGAATATGAGAAAGATTGCGCTTATTATCCCTGGGTATTGTTAGGAGCCTTCTGGTTAATGGCAAAGATGAAATGGGAGGACGGAGTGGATCTTATTTTGGAGACTCTGCGGCAGGATGCTTTTTTCTTCAACACATTTTTTAATGATAATGAAGCAGTTGTTGCGGCCGCTCTTTATGAGCTGGGCAAGAATAAGACGGATGATTTAGAATCCTTTATGAGAGAAGATGGATTGATGCCTCAGGCGAAAGTCATCGTCTTCACAGCTTTGACACAGATAGTCAATGGATCTGAAAGCAAGGAAGAAAAGCTACCAACTTTCCTTGCATGGTGCAATGAGTACTTTGCAGATTGTGTGTCAGAGTATAAGAAGGGACAGTGCTTTGACGAGATAGACTATTATATCGCAGCATTGGTTAACCTCCATGTTGAGGAAGCACTACCTTTGATAGAAAAGTGTCTTAAAGCACTGCCTGTCTTAAAAGACATCATACATGTAGGTGTAACCGACATTAAGGATATTATCAACGACAGTGAAAGATATCTGTCGAAGAAATATCCGGTGATTAACGACTATTTGCTTGCACAATGGAGTGGCGGCACAGAATTGCTTGACATGGAAGACGTCGGCATTGGTTCTTTGGGCGAATGGCATGACGACGATGAAGTTACTTATGACAAGGACAAGGATTCCAAACTGTTTACAATCTCCGTCAGACTCAACAATGCAGAGAACTTAGGACACACTGTCAGCGTTAGATTGAAGGTCTGCTCAAACATGCGTCTCTCTGCACTGATGGAAATTCTGATGGTCGCCTTTGACCAAAAATATGATGAATGGGGATCGATTATTGTACCAGAGTATGTCTTCCTTGATAAGTATGGGAACTATTATTCCAAAAAATACGGCTGGACAACAGATGCTCTTCTGGATGCAGGCTTAAATACCTCGAACAGCTACGATAATGTTTTATCCGATGTGTTGCAAAAACCGGGAGATGTCCTTCGCATGTATACCCGTTACTTTACCATAGAGCCATGGAGTCACGATGTTATTTTGGAAACGACAGACGACAGAGAATATTGCTTACCGACGCTCTTGTCATCAGAAGGCTGTTATCCGTCTGACGAAGCTGATACCATTGCATCCTATTACCAGCTTGTGAAAGATGGGATTATCACGCCAAAGACGAACAGTGAAATCAAGAAGCGTTTCGATGACTGGGCAGATACTGCTGTAGGATTGTGAGTTGTCAACTATCCACATACCCTTCATGGACACGATTGCAACGAGATACCTGCATCTTTATTTTGTCCGAAATATCTATTAAATTTCGGACAAAAGCAAATTGTTGCTAAAAAATTTGCGTAGTCCGAAAAAAACATGTAATTTCGGACAGAATTTAGAAAAATGAGAATATGGACAGCTTAAGTCAACGAATCCGTGACAGGATTGTCGGCGGCAAGAAGGATGTGTTTTACACAGTTAATGATTTTGCCGACTTGAATAATGATTCCCTTGTGGCCAGAGTTCTCTCTCGCCTTGCTTCTGAGGGCATTATCATAAGGATTTCACAAGGCCTGTATCTTTATCCCATAAGAACAAAATATGGGGTAAAGATGCCTACGCTCCATGAAATCGCCACAGCTATAGCGATGAAGGACCAAGCCAGGATCATACCCTCAGGCGTAACAGCACTCAACGAGCTTGGGCTGTCAACTCAGGTCCCGATGAGAGTTACATACCTGACTAATGGTTCTCCGAGAAACATTAAAATTGGCAAACGTAGCATAGTAATGAAGCATTCTGCACCACGCATCTTTGCATACAAGACGTCTACTTTTCCAAAGGTCGTACTGGCGATGAAAGAACTTGGTGAGAAAAATATCAGTAATAGTGAAATTCAAATCATCCTGAAACAATTGCAGAAAGAAGATGATGAAAAAGTCAAGCATGATTATTATCTTGCCCCTCAATGGATAAGGAAAGTGTTATTTAATAGCAGAGCTCAGGTATGAAAAATAGACAATGGGCCAACCTGTCCAAGAACGACAGACTGGCAATTCTGACAGAAGTTGCTCAAAAGATAGGCCTCCCGGAAAATGCGGTAGAAAAAGATTATTGGGTCAGTATGGTTCTTAAGGCACTATTCAGCCTTCCATTCAGCAAGAATCTTGTCTTTAAGGGAGGTACCAGCCTCAGTAAAGGCTGGCATCTGATCGAGCGTTTCTCCGAAGACATTGACCTCGCTGTCAATCCGGCTCAGTTCGGGTTTGAAGGAACAGAATTCAGCAAGTCAAAGCGTGACAAGCTTCGTCGGAAGTCAAAGAATTTTGTTGAGACAGAATTAAAGGATTCTCTTTTGGATGCTCTCAATGCCTTGGGGCTGGAAAAGCATATTAAAGTTGAAGCAGAAGAAACGAGCGTTTCTGACAAAGATCCTATGGTTCTCTACATCAACTATAAGTCCGTCTTGCCTGAAAAAGAAGACTATATCTTCGAGAAAGTTAAGTTGGATTGTGTGAGATCTTTTTCATAGACAGCACATGTGTGCCGGTATGCCACAATAAGCGCATCACCAGTAATAAGGTATTCAAGGACTATGCAGAGATAGGCAAAAGCACCATGGGGTGGTACTTTGGTTTCAAGTTACATCTCATATGCAATGAGAGAGGCGAGTTACTCAATTTCATGCTTACAAAGGCTAATATTGATGATAGAAACGGGGATGTATTTAACCGTCTGGGTGACAATGTGTTTGGGAAGTTATTTGCAGACAAAGGATAT
>DEKJ01000036.1:0-65843 GCA_002353825.1 Prevotella sp. UBA2725
CAAAAAGAAAACAAGCAAAACTCTAATATGACATGGCAAAAATACAAATTAAATCTGAGAAACTCACACCTTTTGGAGGAATTTTTTCAATCATGGAGAAATTTGACTCCATGCTTTCACCCGTTATCGACTCAACACTGGGTCAGAGATGCAGCAGTATCTTCGGATATCAGTTCAGCGAGATAGTCCGTTCGCTGATGAGCGTTTATTTCTGTGGCGGCTCATGCGTGGAAGATGTAACGTCACAACTGATGCGCCATCTCTCGTATCATCCTACCCTTCGTACATGCAGCTCTGATACCATCCTNNGAACTGACACAGGAAAACATCTCCTATACTTCCGACCAAGGCAAGACCTATGATTTCAATACTGCAGACAAACTCAACACATTGCTTATAAACGCTTTGGTTTCTACAGGCGAGTTGAAGGAAATTGAGGAATACGATGTTGACTTTGACCATCAGTTCCTTGAAACGGAGAAGTATGATGCAAAACCGACCTACAAAAAGTTCCTCGGCTACAGGCCTGGCGTATATGTTATCGGTGACAAGATAGTCTATATCGAGAACAGCGATGGTAACACGAATGTGCGTTTTCATCAGGCAGACACCCATAAGAGATTCTTCGCTCTTCTGGAATCCCAGAACATCCGTGTAAATCGCTTCAGGGCAGACTGCGGTTCCTGCTCGAAGGAAATCGTCAGTGAGATAGAGAAGCATTGCAAACATTTCTACATCCGTGCCAACCGATGCAGTTCGCTCTACAATGACATCTTTGCTCTGAGAGGATGGAAGACGGAGGAGATTAACGGCATCCAGTTCGAACTCAATTCCATTCTCGTTGAGAAATGGGAAGGCAAGTGCTATCGTCTTGTCATCCAGAGACAAAGACGCAACAGTGGCGACCTTGACCTGTGGGAAGGCGAATACACTTACCGTTGTATTCTGACCAACGATTACAAGTCATCGACAAGGGACATTGTTGAATTCTACAATCTGCGTGGCGGCAAGGAACGTATCTTTGACGACATGAACAACGGATTCGGTTGGAGCAGGCTCCCCAAGTCATTCATGGCGGAGAATACTGTCTTTCTTCTGCTTACTGCATTGATACACAATTTCTACAAGACCATCATGAGCAGGCTTGACACCAAGGCTTTTGGGCTCAAGAAAACGAGTCGCATAAAGGCTTTTGTCTTCAGATTCATCTCCGTACCTGCCAAGTGGATCATGACTGCAAGGCAATACGTGCTGAATATCTACACAGAGAACCGAGCTTATGCAAAACCCTTCAAAACAGAATTCGGATAAGAATCCTTTCTTTCCGGTTTGAATCTGCGTATTACCTCAAGTCGCATCGTGGGGTAAGGGGATGGTGGCTACATATTGATGTTGTGCTGTTGCTTTTTACTGAAAGCTGCTACTAACGACTCATAAATCTACCCTTAATCGTGTATTGGATGATAGTTGCGGATTTTAGGAACATGAAAAAAGTTCCGGTTCCCGGGGTGATACTATCCACACAACCTCGAAGAGGGCGAACCTACGACACCAACACCTATCACTTAGCACCCCGCAAAGGTTCGCCCTCTTCGAGGCCGGATTGCAACGTATCGTCACGCACCCGAACCCCACGTTTCGGCTGCGCCTCACGTGGCTAACCAAGTTGGCCCCCTACGGGGACCTCACAACCCGAAAATAGATGAAACAAATAAGGGTAGACTTATCTATTATGAGCCACCGATAGTGTAACTTTGCAGTCATTCTATAGATAATATTACTAAAGATCATGAAATACTTTTCCATTCTGTTGTTTGTCCTCCTTACCCTGCGTGCCAGTGCCGCACCGTTTCGTATCGCCACGGCCCACTCCACGGCTCCCGTCATCGTCGACTCGATGGATTGTCGGGGTGTAACAAGAGCTGCACGCGACCTCTGCGAAGACATCGGGAGGGTGTGCGGAAGGAAGGCTTCTATGGCCTACGCGTTCGACAAGACTAAAGGCAACATCATCGCAGGGACCATCGGACACAACCGATGGATTGACGCGCTCGTGCAGAAAAGGAAGCTCGACGTCAGTGCTGTACGAGGTCAATGGGAGAGTTATCTGATCGATGTCGTAGACGGCAACCTCGTCATTGCGGGAAGTGACCGGCGTGGCACGATCTATGGCATCTATGAGATCAGTAAGGATATAGGCGTCTCACCCTGGTACTGGTGGGCTGACGTACCTGTGAGGCATGAGTCAAAGATTGATTATTCTCGGGGCCGACAGCTCCAAACTTCACCGAAAGTGAAATACCGGGGAATCTTCATCAACGACGAATGGCCCTCGTTCGGTGGATGGGCTCAGAAGCACTTCGGGGGACTAAACCACAAGATGTACGGTCATCTCTTCGAACTGCTGCTACGCCTGAAAGCAAACTACCTTTGGCCTGCGATGTGGGCCACAGCGTTCAATGAAGATGACTCGCTTAATCCGAAGCTGGCTGACGAATACGGTATCGTGATGGGTACGAGTCATCATGAGCCTATGATGCGGGCATATAAGGAATATACCGACCGAAGGAAAGAGATAGGCCCCTGGGACTATAGCATTAACAAGCCCCGCCTTGACAAGTTCTTCCACGAAGGTCTTGAACGTAACAAAGCGTACGATAACCTTGTGACAATCGGCATGCGTGGTGACGGTGATGTCGCTATGGGAAAAGGTGACGATGAGGAAAACATGAAGACGCTCCACAGCGTGATTGGCGGCCAACGACAGATCATCAAAGATGTCTATGGCCGCGCTGACAGTGTTCCACAGCTCTGGGCGATCTTCACAGAGGTACAGCGCTATTACGATGCAGGCTTCACGGTACCCGATGACGTGACGCTGCTCTTCTGCGACAACAACTGGGGCTACATCCGCCGTACAGGACCCGAGAAGGAACGGCAACGCAAAGGTGGCATGGGACTGTACTATCACATCGATATGAATGGTGGGCCATGGAACGACCGGTGGATCAATACATCTCCCCTGCCCAAGCTGCGAAATCAATTGGAACTGGCTTACAAGACGGGGCTGGACCGGATATGGATTATCAATGTCGGAGATCTCAAACCGAAAGAAGTGCCTATCAACTTCATCATGGACTATGCCTGGGATCCAGACAAGATTAAAGCCGGGGACGAACAGACATGGCTTATTGACTTTGCTGCACAATGTTTCCCTCGGGAAGATAATACGAAGATCGCAGATATCATGAGGCGGTATGTCAAATACAATGCATGGAGGAAGCCTGAGGTAGAGACGACTGATTATTTCAGTGTGGAGAACAATCACGAGGCTGCCCGGTTATTGTCGCTTTGGAAGAAGTTGGAGAAAGATGTACGGACAGTGAAGTCTACTGTAAAAACGAATGACCGCGACGCCTTCTATCAACTGGTAGAATATCCCGCTATGGCTTCTTCGGGTGTAGCCCGGCTCTATCTTTATGCCGGTCTGCACAACTATTATGCAAAACGGGGCATTGCCACTGCCTACGCAGACAGTGCCCGGATGATGTTCGGACGGGACTCTGTCCTCACGGCTTATTATAATGACTCCATCGCAAGCGGCAAATGGCAGGGAATGATGCAAGACAAACATATCGGCTACACAAAATGGTATATGCCTGATAATAACACCATGCCCCAACTGTTGCCCATTGCAGAGAAAAAGATTTTCGCTACTGTTGCAGACTGTCCACAAAGAACAGCTAAAGTGTTTGATGATATCCGATGGCTCAACACAAAGTTTGCCGTCAACCCGCTTGTGAGACGTCAAATAATCCGTGTCTATCTCATTGACCCGGAGATTGTTTTGGAGAAAATAATTGTGAACCCAGACAACAATGCTCCGTCCTACTTCGGAAAATAATAATATTCGTGCTGACACAGCACACAAATTCTCCTTTTCGTCCTACCCTGCAGAGCTCAATCCGGTTCCAAGCTCAGCAGGGCCCCCACTTTCCTCAGGATTGCCATCACTGTGATAATTCTGGCGTCCTGCAGGAAAGAAATGGCAATCACGAAGACACCTTACCCCCCACTCCGCCGCTCAGCGTTCCTCAAATACGCTGAGAAAGATGATGATGACTAGGCGAACGACTTTATTTGCCGTAGCATCAGACTCTTGAGATCTCTGACACAAAATCAAGCTTTTAGTTCTGTCATTCAAATATTATTGCTAATTTTGCCAATAACAATATAATTATAACCAACCGTAGTTTTTATGATCATGAATAAGTTATTCTTTCTTTTATCTATAGTATTGGCATTGCTCTTGACAACCCCAGCACATGCCCAGTTTGGACCAGTCAATGACATTGACAATAAATACGCCACGGATCTGCCTAAGGCAGGGTCAGATGCACCTATGTTCAAGCTGAAGACCATTGACGGCAAGACATTCAAGTTGTCAAGTCTAAAGGGAAAAGTCGTAGTGCTGGACTTCTGGGCGTCCTGGTGCCCTGACTGCCGTCATGACATGCCCGATGTGAAACGTATCTATGAGCGCTTTAAAGACAAAACTGCGTTTGTAGGCGTGAGCTTCGATACCGACAAAGACGCCTGGGCCAGTGCCGTAGACAAATACGGCATCGGATACACTCAAGTGTCGGAGCTTAAGAAGATGCGGGAGGCTGAGATCACCAAGACCTACGGCATCCACTGGATACCCTCGTATGTCGTTGTGGGTGTCGACGGTAAAGTGCTGCTCTCTACGGTATTGACCTGGAAACTGGAGAAGAAGCTGATGGAACTCTTCCCTGACAACAACAAGCCGGAAAGCACAACGGCTGCACTGACCATCCAAGGGAGTAAAGGCAAACTCTCCACGCTGATCGTAAAACCCGCAGCAAAGGAAGGTCAGAAGATGGATGTCGCCATCATCATGCATGGCTTCACAGGCAACAAGAACGAGACACTGCATCAGGCCATCTCCCAGGAGTTGCTGAAAGAAGGTATTGCTTCCGTCCGCTTCGATTTCAACGGCCACGGTCAGAGTGAGGGGAGGTTTGAGGACATGACTGTCCCCAATGAGATCGAGGATGCCAAGGCCGTGTTCCATTATGTCCGCGCGCTGCCATGGGTCAGAAACATTTATCTTGTCGGCCACTCACAGGGTGGAGTCGTAGCGAGCATGACAGCAGGAGAACTGGGTACCGATTCCATCCAGGGCGTGGTGCTCCTCGCTCCAGCCACTGTCTTGCGAGAGGATGCCATCCGAGGCAACACAATGGGCATGTCGTTTGATCCGCTCGATCCTCCGGAGAAAGTGAAAATGTTCAATGGCCTTTATCTTGGTGGCGACTATATCCGTACGGCCTTCTCACTGCCTATCTATGAAACGGCAGCCAAGTACCAAGGCAATGCCATGATGATCCACGGCAATGCCGACCACGTTGTGCCATATACCTACAGCGAGCGCTATCATGCCATATGGCCCAAGAGCAAGCTCAGCATCCTCGAGCATTTCGATCACGGCTTCTCACAAAACCAACAGAAGGTGGCTGAGATGGTGGCCGAATATCTCAAACCGTTTTAAATGATACTCCCCTTCTTATTCTACCGTCACCATGTTGTGACGATAAGCGGCGATACGCACCTCGTCAGCATCCGTAATCTCGCTCAATGCTTCGTCCAAGAGGTTCAGCACAGCTTTCTTCTGCTCAGGCATGTGAGCAATGAACTTGCCATTGCGCATCTCATTGAAGAGAGGGGTACCTGGCAAGACGCTCAGGGTAGTGAGATACATTAAATAAGGATGCATCTGGTTGAGAACCTCTACAGAACGCTTGGCTGTCTCTTCCGCACGCCCCTTACCAGCCAGACCACCGAGATAGATGATGCGGTAATTTACGCCAGCCTCGTCAAGTTTTTGAGACATATCAAGGATGTCCGCCACGGTATAACCCTTGTTCACCTCTTTGAGCACCTGGTCGTCACCGCTCTCAATGCCGATCAGCAGATTATTGAATCCGAGCTCACCGAGATGACGGATATCCTCCACACTCTTGTGCTTAAAGTCATCCACACGGGCATAGGTAGAGATCTGTGCCTGCGGCATATATTTCTTGAACAACTTGGCTATCTCCTCCAGCTTACGGACACTCAGTGCATAAGGGTTACCTCCGTTAGCCCATATCTTTTTAGCATGGGGCCAGCGCTTGGATGCTTCCTTCAGGTCAGCCTCAATCTGAGAGAGCGGAGCCACACGGAAGGGGAAATCTTTATAGAAGTTGCAGAAGGTGCAACCATCATAGGTGCAGCCTACAGTTACCTCGATGAACACACTGTCAGCATCCGAAGGCGGACGTACTATTGGACCATGAAAATGCATAATATTGTTCCTTTCTTAATTATATTCGTTATCGTTTTACGGTTACAAAGGTACGACTATCCTTTCGATGACCGGTAAACAAAAACGTGCAGAGATTTGGCAATATGCGACCAATACTTATATTATGGAGGATATCAGCATAACGATGAAGATCGCAGAATGAACATGTGCAAAAAAGGTCATTTATTCACCATTTTAGGTAACCGCTTATTGGAAGAAGACATTGCTTCCAGTATATATGGTTCCATTCCTCTAAGGAGCAGATTGGCGAGAAATTTCCCGAGAATTATTTGCCAGAAAGTTGATAATTTACTATATTTGCAACATAGTATTTTTGAAAATAAGTAATTTCGAGACAATATGCAGTTCATAGATAGAGAGAACGAACAGGAAAGGCTTCACAGAGCATTGGATTCAGACAAGCCAGAGTTCGTTGTATTATATGGCCGTCGCCGACTGGGAAAGTCGACGCTTATCCGTCGTGTGCTGAAGAAAAACGATGTATATTACGAAGCCTCCCGTAAAGAGAAAGGGATACAAATCGACATGCTTGCCCATACTATTGCCAATGTATATCCGGGATTTGATGGTCCAGTGTATTCAGATTGGCGGGATATCATACTGGCCTTCAATCATTGGTGTGAGCCTAATGCTACTTTAGTCCTCGATGAGTTTCCCTTCATGGTACAGAAGGATCCGGCATTGCCGTCAACATTGCAAAACATTCTTGACCGTAGAATCATCGGTGGTGAGGGGCTACGTTGCAACATCATCATCTGTGGATCCTCGCAACGGATGATGCATAGCCTTCTTTTGGGCTCCGAACCATTGTATGGAAGAGCCGAGGAAGAATTTGCCCTTCGTCCCATCCGTTTGCCTCATTGGCTGGAAGCAACCGGTATGGAAGCCAAAAGTCTCATAGAGGAGTATAGTATATGGGGTGGCGTTCCACAATACTGGAATTACAGGGGGCAATACAATTCCTTGGATGCAGCCCTTCATGAACTCGTTTTCAATGAACAGGGTAAGATGTACAATGAACCAGACAATCTTTTCATGGACGAGATTGCCGATGTAGCCTCTTACTCTTCGATCATGGCGTCGATCGGCTATGGCAACCATAGATATTCAGAAATAGCAAGTGCGATAAGAAAGTCCATGACTGAGCTCAACAAGCCACTCGGGAATCTCATCAAGATGAATTACATCCGTAAGGAAGTCCCCTTCGGCGAGAACGAGAAGAAGTCGAAGAAAACTCTTTATCAGATTGACGATCCATACCTGGCCTTTTACTATTCTATTGTAGAGCCAGTCAAACCAATGCTTGCTATGGGTATGGACAATATTGTAAGAAAGAGATTTGAAGAGAAGTTTCCTATGCATGTAAGTAAGATTTGGGAGCAACTCTGCCAGTTAGCTGTCTCCGGAAATGAAATCTTTGATCATGTATGGAACATGGCGGGCAGATGGTGGGGAAAGGTTCCGGTCTATGAAGAAGGCAGGAAAACTCCTGTTGGATCCGAAGACTTGGAGTTCGATGTTGTCGCCCAGGATTATGAGGATAAGAACACCATCCTCGTGGGTGAATGCAAATGGGCTGCAGCAGACTATGCAGGCAGGTTATTGGAAAAGCTGAAAGCTAAGACGGCTAAGGCGCCGTTCGCCCAAGGAAAGAATATTGTCTATGTGCTCTTCCTCAGAGAGAATCCGAAGTCTCAGGCTGATTGTGACATTATGCTGCCGGATGACGTTATCAAAGCATTGCCAAGATAGATTCACCCTGCACCTTAAGCGTGACTGAAACAAATCCAACTGATTGACAATCCACCGTTTTTTTAAGGAATATTTTTCCCTGTCTGTATTGCCCCTCAAAAAGTAGACACTGAAGCGTGAGCACGTCTGCGCGAAGCGAAACGAATCATCCATGACAATCCTTACATCAAGTTGTCTGAAGTTGCATTGCAAGTGGGCTTCAATACAAGCAAATATATGAACTATTGCTTTAAGAAACATTTTGGACTGTCGCCAAAAAAACTTTGCTGAACAGATTCGAGATAACGTTACTGCTTATTATTCTGATGAAGAATGATACTAGCATTCAGGGATGCCGTCGTGTCATTCATCTCAGAATAAGTACCGACCACCAACCTTAGTTCACCGACTACCATTGCTTTAATACTTAATAGAAGAGACAATATAAAGAAAGAGAGCCTCATGTTCATAGATACTTTCATTATTCAAAAGTCACACTCATCAGGCTCAGCACCGATACGCACTGTCGACTTAATCGCATCAATGCTTTTCATGTCCTCATCGCTCAACTCGAAGTCGAAGACGTCGAAGATCTCGCGGATCCGGCTTTCATGGGTCGACTTCACCAATGGTACGATACCCTTCTGTATCTCCCAGCGTATCACAGCCTGAGCCGGTGTCTTATGGTGGCGCTCGGCAACAGCCAAAAGATTCGGATCTTGGAGCACTTTGCCTCGTCCTAAAGCACTCCATGCCTCCACGACGATACCATTCTTCTTGCAGTATTCAACGCTGTCCTGTTGCAAAAGGCCGGGATGAAACTCTATCTGATCCACCATCGGCTTGACCTCTGCCGTCTGCATCAGGTCATCAATATGATGCGGCAGGAAATTGGAAAGACCAATGGCACGAATACGACCGTCACGATATAGTTTTTCCAACGCTCTCCATGTCTCCGCATTGATCTTTGTTGCAAAGTTACAAATAATCGGCGAAACCTATCGATTTGTCATCAGTAATCATTAACTTTGGCGGACAATTAACGATACTACAGCATGGAACAAGAATGAGACAGAGCGCCAGCAAGTTTGGAACGACATTCTGAGCCTGCTGTGATACAAAGAAGATAACAATGCAATCACAAATAATCATATCGCCCCGTGGTAAGCTGATGAGCAAGATACCACATTATCTGCTTATCAATGACCAGCTGCTCGGGATCATCAAAGGCGGAGAAGTACGTGTTAACGTACCGCCCGGCATCTACCGCGTTACCATAAGGAGCATGTATAAGTTCATTGAGTCAACTATTGAGGTCTATGTTCCTATCAACGAGACCAAGCGTCTGACTTTCGGTGACAGAGACAGATACTGGAACCGGCTCTTCAACATCGACTTCATCTTGTGGATTATCAAGCGACTCATTCATGTGCCGGAACCCTGGGGTACAATATATGAGGTTATCAGCAACGGCTTCTTCGTTGTCTGGCTTCTCCGCATATGGATAATCAGAAAACGATATTTTAAGATTCTGCCATACGGTGACCCTGCTCCCCGACAGCGTCATCTTCGGCCAAGAGGGACTGGTTGCCGTACCCATCAGTGATTGCGGTGAGGAAAGAATGTTGAGATAGACATATCCAAGGGAGCCTTGTCACAATCATGTATTAGCCAAGTCTTCATAGGCCTGATTCATCTCGTTGATCAACGTCTCGTAGTTCTCTGCATCTTTACTGACGATGCGGTAAATGTCATCGAGGTCAGGATTGACTCCCCAATCTGAGATCTCTGTGTCATGGAGCAGCGTATGCATGCCGTTGATCATCATCCTTAGGATAGTCTTCTGTTGGAAGCCGGTGCCGTCGGTGGCCTTTATACCTACTACATATCCTTGCATCATTGAGCGTACCACACCTCGGATAGCTTGTGGTGCAGGCACCGGAGCGAGTGAGGATGGAATAATCTCCACAGCAAGATGTTCAGAAGGAGTCTCGATGTGGCCACACAACAAAGCTTCCATCTGCCGACGGTATTCAGCAGTCATGCATTCATAGGCTCCCTTTGATCCACATGCCATACGCATGAGCAGTTTCAAAGGAGTGTGATCACCCACATGCTTCTCTTTCATCTTCGCTGACAGGTCATCAAGACTATCATAACTGATTCGGGCAATAATCGGAAACATAGCATGCGTAAAAAAGCCTGCTATGCTCTCATAATTGTCCATCATCAGTTTTTTACAATTACTGACCTGCTCTTTCCGTTTTCCTTGTCTGCTTTTTCAATGAGAGCTGAGAAAAGACCCTCAAAGAAACCACGGACCATTGACCTAATGGTCTTGTATCTGTCTATCTTGTCTGTACGCATATCGCAAAGGTACAACTTTACATTGACACAAACAAAAGAGAGCAAAAAAAATCACTCGTAGGTAGGATTGATCCGAGATTCATTTGCAAGTTTCCCGAAGTATTCCAGGCATGTGTTTCTCCACAGCCGAGCATTTTTGGTCTGCTGTTGTAACAGGTTGTTGACACGCTGCCACCGTGCTCCGTCGGCATCACCGTCACGCATTTCCACGGCTCTGACGTTGTTCCAAATCAGCGAATAATCTTCCACGCTCCTCACTCCGCGGTTGTAATGAAGCTGCAGGTTATCCCAGAGCGTGAGCCCATTCCGCATTTCGTAGTTCCATGGCACATGATGAAACCAGAGGAGGTACGCATCGGGACAGGTGGCGAGGTCGTCATACAGTGAGCGATAAGGTTCACGATACTGTGACACGGCATCCGACCCTTTCGAAGAGCGGTCGAAACCAATGCCGAGGCTGTCAGCCTTATGATAATAGACGGGGCACCATTCTATCGGATAGTCAGGACGGTAGCCGTTGGGCTCAGGACCATAGTGATTGTCGAAGGCGAAGATATGGTGCAAGCCAAGCGGCATCATATAGTCGACACAGTCCTCCCGGCTCTTCAGCATCATCGGCTTGACTGCGGATAGGAATGTCGAGTCGGAGGAGAACGTGAGACGTAGCCATTCGTCGGCAATCTGCTCCGAGGTAAGCGTTGGGTCCCATGCCAGTCGCCCGAAGGCATACCAGTTGGCTTGCGAGAAGTCGTGATGAGTCCAGTTGGTCTCATCCCCGATATTGCTCACCCCCGCAATCCCTTTTAAGGTCTTCGGACTGACATAGCCGAAGAACTCCTTCCACATCGGCGCCAGATAGACGAGGTGCTTCGCCTGTCCCGTGTATTCTTGAGCAATCTGGAACTCCACAGCCTGACTTGTCTTGGGCATATTGTCGAAGATGGGCGAATAAGGCTCGCGCGGCTGGAAGTCGAGCGGCCCTTTCTTCGACTGTAGGATGACATTGTCGCGGAACTGTCCATCGAGGTCTTTAAACTCCGACACGGCTTGTTTCACGCGATCCTCACCCTTGTGTTTGGCGCCATAGACGAAGGAGCGCCACATCACGATGCCGCCATAAGGCTTCAGGGCATCAGCAAGCATGTTGGCGCCATCGGCATGAGAACGACCATAGTCGAAGGGTCCGGGCTGGCCTTCAGAGTTAGCCTTGACGAGGAAACCGCCGAAATCGGGCACAGCCTTGTAGATTTCCTTCACCTTTTGCTGCCACCACTTGATGACTTCCGCGTTCAGCGGGTCGGCCGTCTTCGTGGCTCCCAAGGCGAGCGGCGAACCAAAGTTGACGGACAGGTACACCTTAATATAATAAGGTCGAAGGATATTGGCAATCATGCGCACGGTATCGATATAGGCACGTGTCAGGATCTTCGGTGAGGCATTGACATTGTTGAGCACTGAACCATTGATGCCCACGGAGAGATTCGCCAAGCCATAGGCCCGGATGCGCGCCCTCCATGCCTCACCTTTCACACTGCTGTTCCAGAAGATGCTGCGGCCGGCATAGCCACGCTCAATGGTGCCGTCGAGGTTGTCCCAGTGGTTGAGGATGCGGTACCTGAAGGCCGGTATCTCTTTCCGGGAGAGTGGCTGCATACCTTTGCTGATTCGGCCGCAAGCAGTCAGACGTGCCACTGCCATCCGCCCATAGGCACCACCCTGTGGGGTACTGGCAAGGATCAGGACTTGTTCCGGTGAGGTAGCCTTGAGAACAAAGCCCTCTCCAAGGCCGTCAGCATGTCTTACCGTCACCTTCTGGGCCACGTTCAAGTCCATCTTTCCCAACCACAGCTTGCTACCATCGTTGGCAGAAACAGTGAGGGAGAAGAGTGCAAGGATCAAAAGAAATATGTGTCGCATAATGATTACGCTTTATGTTGCTGTGCATACGTTGTCGGTGATACACCAAAATGTTTCTTGAAGACGCTGGAGAAGTGGGTCTGATTGTTGAAACCGACGGCATAAGCCACTTGAGTGACATTGATGTTGCCTTCACGCAACAGCTTGGCCCCCTGCTCGAGACGCAGGTTACGGATGAAATCGCTTGTCGTCACACCTGTAATTTCTTTCATCTTACGGTGCAGCTGCGCCCGGCTGATACCGACCTCCTCGGCGAGACGCTCCACATTGAAGTCCTGTTCGGTGATGTGCTCATTGATACATTTCATGACACGGTCCATCAGCGCATCATCATTGCCGCGTACCTTTACGTCCTCCATCTTATCCTTCTGCTCGAGGGCCCCGGAGAACTTGCCGCGGAGGCGCCGGACATTCTCAAGCAGGTTATTGATGACAATGCGCATCTCGTCAATATCGAACGGCTTGGCGAGAAATGCATCAGCACCCTTCTTCAATCCTTCGAGTCTATGTCCCACCTCACTCTGCGAGGTGAGGAGGATGACGGGGATATCGCTCGTTCGCGGGTTCGACTTGATGGCTTTGAGCAAGGCTATACCGTCCATCTCTGGCATCATGATGTCGGAGATGACAAGGTTGTAGTTGCCCGACAACACTTTCTCCAAGGCCACCTTTCCGTTCTGAGCGGAGTCGACCCGATAGTTCTGTCCCAGTTCGCGGGCGATATATGCCGGGATCTCGAAGTCGTCATCAGCCACAAGGATATGGCAATTGCCACGCGTGCTCTCAGGAAGAAGAGCCTTCTCTTCCTTCTCTGTCACAATCTGTTCAGGCTTCAGATGATTGTTGCCTTTACGGAGGGTTACCTCAAAGCAGGCGCCGTGCTGTCCATCGGTACGGTTATATGCCTTGATGGCACCTCCGTGCATCAGCACGATGTTACGGCAGAGGTTGAGCCCGATACCCGTACCCTGAATGTGCAGGATGTTCGTGGCGCGGCTCTGGTAGAACCGTTCAAAGAGCCTGTCGGTATCCTCTCCTTTGAAGCCCGGCCCCGTGTCGGTGACGCGCAGGACGACAGCATCATCGTTCTCTGAGACGTTCAAGGTGATTGCTCCTCCGTCGAACGTATATTTCAAGGCATTGGAAAGAAGATTTGCGATAACTTTGTCGAAGTTGACCCGGTCGATCCACACCTTCACGGGTTTATGATGGATATCGACAGGCTTGCCGTCTCCTTCCGTGAGCGTGAGCGTGATGTTGCGCTCCCTAGCACCATACTGGAAGAGGCGCATCGACTGGGCAGCGAAATCCACGAGGTCGGTCTCTTCACAATGGAGCATCATCTGTCCCTTGTCAATCTTTCGCTCATCAAGGATCTGATTGACAAGGACCAGAAGCCGCTGTGCGTTATGGTCGATAGCATCAAGCTCATTGCGGTCTTCCTCGTTTGTGATACGCTGCTGCAACTTCTTCAACGGACCGAGGATAAGCGTCAGCGGGGAGCGGATATCGTGGGTGGCATCGATGAGGAACCGCATCTTCTGCTCGTCATCCTCCACTTTACGCTTGCGCTCTGAAGCACGGTACCAATAGTATATGCCTAAGACAATGATAGCCAGATAGATGAGCCATGCCCACCACGATGAGTACCAAGGGTTATTGACCACAACATGGATCATCACCGGTTGTTTGGACTCTACGCCATTATAATCGGCAACAACTTCTATACGATAGTCGCCAGGCTCCATGTGAGAGAAGAGGATGCTGTTATCACCTTCTTCGTTCGTCTGCCATCGGCCTCCATTGATGCGATAACGATAAGCTGTCTCTTTGGCGTACTTATAGTCGAGCTGTGAAAACTCCAGTGTGAAAGAGTTCTCACTATAAGGCACGGAGAAGTTGGTCTTACGGAAGTCTTCCTGTCGTCCATCCACGATAAAGGCGGTGAGGTGCGGCTGTCCGACCTTCATCACACTGGCGTTGACCTCCTGCGGATGGAATACTGTGACACCATCGCTCGTGCCAAAGGCCACACGTCCATCAGTGGTACGCAGACTGCAGCCCGGTACATACTCGTGAGCCGACAAGCCATAGCCACGGAAATAGCCAACGAAAGTTCGCTTTGAACGGTCATACTGCCACAGACCCATGGATGTGCTGACCCACAAGTTACCGTCGTGGTCTTTCACGATAGCGCACACTTGTTTCCCGACAAGCTGACCACTGTGTGGGAAGCGCGTCACCTTACGCTTGCCAGAGTTGTACAGGAAGAGTCCGTTTTCTGTTCCAATGACGATGTTGCCTTTTCCGTCCTCTTCCAATGCATTGGTGACTATACCTCGCAGGATGACATCCCACCCACAAGGCTTAAAATTCTTCGTCTTCGGGTCGAAGCAGCACACTCCGCTGGAGGTTGCTATCCATAACAATCCTTGATGGTCGAGCTTTAGGCAGCGTATCCAGTCGTTGCATAGGAAGCCACGGGGTGACTGCAAACGCATGTTGTAGTTTTCCGTCTTGTTGGTGTGAGGGTCATAGACATATAGGCCTTTGCTGTAGGCAGAGATATAGAGTCTTCCGTCACTGTCTTCCTCCATGCCATTCACACCAAAACTATCGAAGTGCACACAAGGGCTTGCTGCTCCCGTCACGGGGTTATAGCGGTACACGGCACTGTTTGTTCCGAGCCAGTATTGTCCTGTACGATCGCGGAAGATAAGGCGTGCCCCCGAAGGTGCAGAAGGGTGACCGATGATCATTCCGTTCTCGTCGAAATGATAGACGCCATTATTCTGTACCGTGCACCAGACATCACTAGCGGTACCTCGCGCTAAGGATGAGACACTGTTGCCTGTAGGGAAGCCCTGCCAGGCAAGGCTCCAGTTATGAAAGGCATAATGGATATTGTTGATAAGATACAGTCCCTTGCTACGACAGCCTGCCCAGATATTATGGTCTTTGTCTTCATAGAGACAGGTGACATCGGCTGTCTTAATGTCGAAGACCGGCGAGGTCGAGCCCATATACTGGGTCACTGCGCGGCTCCCGTGTTTGATGATAAGTATGCCGTGCTCTGTAGTACCCAGGAAAATGTCACCTTTATAAGAGCGAATAGCCGTATTGATGGTCAATTCGGTGCTAAACGAGCCAAAGTCGTAACCGGCATCCGTAAGTCTGCCTGTGCGGTAGTCGTACCGCGCAATGCCTTTCATGCAGACAACAAGTAAGCTGTTCTTGCCGTCGGGCAAGAAGGCGATAGGAGGCCCACAAGGCGAGCGGAAGGTCTTTGCATAGTATTTTCCACCTTTATATATATAGCGCACGACAATCTCCAGGTGGTTTCCCTTCCAGTGATAGCCTCTGTTATCAGAATAGATATTCGTGAAGAAGTCATCATAGTTGCTTTGAACAAAGCCTTTGAGTTGTCTCATGGCCTTCTGTCCCCTGTCGATTTTATAAAGCCCATAGCCAGCTGTGCCAATCACGATATCGCCCTGACGGTTTTCTATGATAGAAAAGACACGTGGAGCAGCTTTGATACCGGGGAAATGATATTGAACGAAACGGTTGTGCTCGTAGTCGTAGCTCATCAATCCCAAAGCGGAGCCTATCCACAAGGTTCCATCACGGGCGACAAGAAACGACGTGATGGTATTACTATTAATAGAAGTGGTATCCTTGTCGTTATGGAAATAATTGGTGAAGTGATACCCGTCATAACGGCTCAGGCCATAGTCGGTGCCTACCCAAATCAGCCCATAGCGATCCTGTGTGATACAGTTGATCAAGCTGCTAGGCAACTGATCGCCGGGTATCAGAAAACCATTGTCGGCCTTTAGAAGAAGTACCGAGAGTAAACTAAGCAAGAAGACCAATCTAAGGCTTTTCGTTTTTATTCGTTGCATAAGATTCTTGCATTTGACTACAAAAGTACACAAAAAGAAGATATCTAACCGATATTAAAGGGAGGAAAATAACGTGATGATACAAATTGAAATGCAACGGATACAAATGAAAAGGCACCCCACGCCTATATTGCCTAATTTTGCAGCGTGAAAAAGTTTAAGCAAGTCTATATACATCTCAAAACCAATATAGATCTATGATTTACGTATGAAACAAGAATTATTTAAATTGCGTAGACTGTCTATGGTTGTGTTGTTGTTTGTCTTGGGAAGTCTGGCTTCCTTGGCACAGACCATCACAGCCAATGGCAATGTGAAGGACAAGAACGGTGACCCTGTCATTGGTGCCACTATTGTTGTCAAAGGACGTACTGCTACGGGAACGGTCTCAGACCTCGACGGCAACTTCGTCCTGAATGGTGTCAAGCCGGGCGAACAGCTTGTCATCAGTTATGTAGGCATGACCGCCCAGACGGTCAAGGCTGCCAAAAACATGAGCATCACGCTCTCCGACGACCAGAAAGTGCTGCAAGAGGTCGTCGTCGTGGGTTACGGCCAGCAGAAGAAAGCCAGTGTCGTGGGTTCTATCACCCAGACGACAGGCAAGGTGCTGGAGCGTGCCGGTGGTGTAAGCAGCCTCGGTGCTGCACTGACGGGTAACCTTCCGGGCGTGGTAACAATGAGCTCCACGGGTATGCCGGGTGAGGAAGACCCGAAAATCATCATCCGTGGCGTAAGCAGCTGGAACAACAGCGACCCGCTGATCCTCGTTGATGGTATCGAGCGCCCGATGAACAGTATTGACATCAGCTCGGTACAGTCGGTGTCTGTACTGAAAGATGCCTCCGCTACAGCCGTCTATGGTGTGCGTGGTGCAAACGGTGTCATCCTGATTACGACCAAACGTGGACAAGAAGGTAAGGCAAAGATAGAGATGGGCATGAACGCAACACTGAAGTTCGTCAGTAAGCTCCCAGGCTCTCTCCACAGTGCTGATGCTCTCACCATCCGTAACCAGGCCGCTGAGCAGGAGCTGAGCTTGACACCCGACTCTTGGAACAAAGTGCTGCCTCTCGACATCATTGACAAGTACCGTAACCCCGCCAACATTGAAGAGGCGGAGCGCTACCCCGACGTAGACTGGCAGAAAGAGGTGTTCAAGAACCACGCTATGGCCTACAACCCTCATATCAACGTCAGCGGTGGTACCAGATATGTGAAGTATTTCGCTGTTGTCGACTTCCTGCACGAGGGAGACCTCTTCCGGCAGTGGGACAACAACCGCGGCTATAAGACGGGTTATGGCTACGACCGTGTCAACGTGCGCAGCAACCTCGACTTTGCCATCACACATACCACGACCTTCAAAGTGAACCTTTTCGGCAGTCACGGTATCCGCAAAGGCCCTTGGGGAACAGCCACTGGGTCGTTTGGTGAGTCACAACTCTGGCAAGCTGCCTACAGTGCGCCTCGCGATGCCTTCATCCCACGTTACAGCGACGGCACATGGGGCTATTATCCTGCCGACAGTCAGGGTGCACCCAACTCTGTGCTGAACTTGGCTCTCTCCGGTTCAGAGAAGCACACCACAACACGAATCAACACCGACTTCTCTCTTGAGCAGAACCTCGACTTCATCACGAAGGGTCTGAGCGCCAGCGCACGCGTGGCATGGGATAACGTGTTCCAGGAAGACGGAAGAGGTATCAACGACCTCTATCACAACGCACAGGAGAAATGGATTGATCCTGCAACAGGTGTTGCCACCTATCTGCAGCCCCGTCAGGGCAATACCAACTTCGACTTCCAGGAGGGTATCTTATGGTCCGTTGCCGGCGGTAGTGTAAACAACGGTGCCACCGTCCGCAACCTCTTCTATCAGGCGCAACTCAACTACGCCCGCAAGTTCGGCAAGCATGACGTTACCGCCATGGGAGTTTTCAACCGCACGGAGAACGCTTATGGCAGTCAGTTCCCTCACTACCGTGAGGACTGGGCTTTCCGTACAACATACAACTATGACGGTCGCTACTTCGTCGAATACAACGGAGCTTATAATGGATCGGAGCAGTTCGGTCCTCACTATCGTTTCGACTTCTTCCAGTCGGGTGCTGTCGGCTATACCATCAGTGAAGAGAAATTCTTCAAGCCCTTGCGCAAATATGTCGACTTACTGAAGTTCCGCTACTCTATCGGTGAGGTTGGTGACGACGGTGCCAATCTCGGTCGCTGGCTCTATGCCACACAGTGGGCTTACAACACCAATATGACTGCTAACGGCAACATGAACCGACAGGGTCTGACCTACAGTGACAGTCCTTATACCTGGTACCGCGAGAACACCATTGGTAACCCCAACCTCCATTGGGAGAAGTCAACGAAGCAGAACATAGGTATCGACTACGGATTCCTCGGTGGCCTCATCACCGGTAACATCGACTTCTTCGTCGATAATCGCCACGATGTGCTTATCGCAGGCGGCAACCGCTCTGTCCCGTCCTATTTCGGTGCTACAGCCCCTGCAGCCAACTATGGCAAAGTCCGTACAAAAGGTTACGAGCTGGAGCTACGACTGAGCAAGACCTTCTTAGGACATCACGTCTGGGGCAACTTCTCTATGACTCATGCGACCAACAAGATTCTAAGATACGATGATCCTCAGCTTCTGCCTGCCTATCAGAAGAGCACCGGCTTCTCCATCGGACAGGATCATGCCAATCTCACATCCGGATTCGCTAACACCTGGGACGATGTCATCGGCATCACACCGTACAACACCAATGACAACCAGAAACTGCCGGGAATGTATGACGTCATCGACTACAACGGCGATGGTGTCATCGACAGCAACGACTCTGCTCCCTATGGATACACAGGTAACCCCGAGAACACCTACAACGCTACCATCGGTTGGGACTGGAAAGGATTCTCTGTCATGGTACAGTTCTATGGTGTGACAAACGTTGACCGCTATGTAGGTTTCAGTTCGCTGAGCAAGAACCTCGACACTGTCTTCGACGAAGGCACATTCTGGACAAAGACCAGTCAGGCTGCCGATGCGCCTATGCCACGTATCAACTCCACCCCTTCTTATTATGAGGGTACCCGGTTCCATTACGACGGCAGTTTCATCCGTCTGAAGAATGCGGAGATAAGCTATACCTTCACACAACCGTGGGTCAAGAATATCGGACTGACAAGCCTGCAGGTCTATGTCAACGGCAACAACCTATGGGTATGGAGCCGCATGCCGGATGACCGCGAGAGCAACTATGCCGGAACAGGACTGGCCTCACAAGGCGCCTATCCAACCGTGAAACGTGTGAATGTCGGGTTGAAAATCAACTTGTAATCATGTAACAGTGAATCATGTAACAGTGAATCATGTAACATATGTAACATCTTGTAACAATGAAAACAATCAAACAATATATATTTATCGCGTGTGGGGTGCTGGCACTCGCCGGTGGCACGACAAGCTGCACCGATTACCTTGACAAGGCTCCTGACAGTGACGTGTCATCAACGGATGCCTTTAAGGATTTCCAAAACTTCCAGGGATTTACGGAAGAGCTCTACAACTGCATTCCGGAATTCGATAAGGGCTATTGGACAAACTCCTGGAACTGGGGCGAGGATGAGATACAGAATGTGGGCATCAACTACCACATGGTTTATAAAATCGACCAAGGCGACTTCTGGGGCTGGCAGAGTGAGTATGACGGCTGGCAGAGTGGCTGGATGGACCGTCGCGGCTTCAACCCCGGTGGCGACCGTTTTGCCCATTCGCTCGTGCCGGGTTGCTGGTACGGCATCAGAAAAGCTAATATCGGACTGGAGAACATCGATAAGTTCGTTGGAACAGAGGAGGAGAAGAATCTTATCCTCGGACAGCTTTATTTCTTCCGCGGCTGGTTCCACTTCCAACTGATGCAGTATTTCGGCGGCCTGCCTTACATCGACAAAGTTCTTCCTGCTGACCAGCCCCTCCGTGAGCCTCGTCTGAGCTATCAGGAGTGTGCAGAGAAAGCGGCTGAGGACCTGCGTAAGGCTGCTGATCTGTTGCCTGTCGACTGGGATAATACTACTGCCGGTAAAGCAACGCTCGGCAACAACCAGCTGCGCATCACAAAGATTGCGGCGCTGGGCTATCTCGGCAAAGACCTTCTGTGGGCCGGATCACCCTTGATGAACAAGGTCAGCACCGGTGACACTGGCTATAACAAAGATTTCTGCAAGCGAGCTGCTGAAGCTTTCGGCGAGCTCTTGGCTCTTGTGGAAAGCGGACACACACAGTTCGGACTTCTTCCTTGGAAAGAATATCACAACAATTTCTATTCTATCGACAACAATGGCAAGATGCCCGGACAGAGCTCCGACGGATCCATCACCGAGGCTATCTTCCGTGGCCCACTCTATAATGGCGACTGGAATGTTACCAACTGGGGACTGTCCAAGCAGTTCTGTGCGGTCAACAGTGCACTCGACAATACCGGTGTGCTGTCTCTTCCTACAGCCAACTATGTCAACTACTATGGCATGGCAAACGGTCTTCCTCTGAATGACCCGCAGTCGGGTTTCGACAAGACCCATCCCTGGAAAGGACGTGACCCGCGTTTCTACAATGATATTCGTTTCGATGGTGAGAAGATCTTCACAAGCGATGACATCAAGAAGACCGATGCCACCATCTACAAGAATGGCGAGACGGAGAAGGACCCGTCGCTGTCGCTGCGTTATGCCAACCTGCAGACCGACGGCACCTACCGCAATACTGCTACCGGCAGCCGCACTGGATATCTGCTCTACAAGTTCATTGACAACAGTTGCAACAAATTGGACGATGGCTACGGCTGGGCACACCATTTCCTTATCCATCTTCCCTGGATGCGTCTGAGCGACGTCTATCTGATGTATGCCGAGGCTGCCGCTGAGGCTGAGGGAACAGCACAGGCCAAGGTAGGCCAGTGTCCGCTCACCGCCTTAGAGGCTGTCAACAAGGTTAGAGCACGTGCAGGTGTAGCACCTGTAGCTGAGAAATACAGTGCCACCCTCGACGGATTCATGAGTGAGCTCCGTCGTGAGCGTGCCGTTGAGCTGGCTTACGAAGGACATCGTTTCAACGATCTCAGACGATGGCTCCTCCTCGACAAGTATCCTTACAACATTAAGACCTCACAAGAGTTCAAGCGTGTGAAATGCGACTTGAAGAACCCACAAAACAATGAGGTCTCCGGATTCACCGAGAAGACAATCCTCACCCGTAACTTCACCGAGAAGCACTACTGGTTCCCGCTGAAGAAGAGCGACGTGAGTATCTATGCCGATTTCAAGCAAAATCCAGGCTGGTAATGACTTGTCTTTCCATCATCAATAAATTCCTATATCAATGAATAAACCAAACAAACATATCAAGACTGTCCTGACCTTAGGATTGATGTTCACGGCAGGTATGGCCGACGCACAGGTCGTCGCCGACACTGCACGCGTGAATGTGGCCTTCGGTACAAAGGTCAAGTCTGAACTGTTGGGTGGTGTCTCTGCCATCGACATGGAGGACCTCACCAAGAAAAACTACAATACATACAGTCTCGACGCTCTCGATGCCTATGTCGGCGGCTATACGGGACAATTGTGGAACATGGGCGACGTGCTCGTCTTAGTAGACGGTGTGCCACGTGATGCCAACAACGTGCTCCCTACTGAAATCAGCCAGATAACGTTCCTCAAGTCGGCAAGTGCTGTTGCTCTCTATGGCAGCCGTGCTGCAAAAGGAGCAGTCCTTATCACCACCAAACGTGGCAAGGTCGACGGACTGCAGGTAAGCGCACGAGGCGATGTGAGCCTCTTCACACCCAAGCGTTACCCCACCTACCTCGGTTCTGCCCAGTATATGAGCCTGTACAATGAGGCATTGCAGAACGACGGCAAAGACCCTGCATACAGCGATGCAGACATCTACAACTATGCTTCGGGCAAGGATCCTTATCGTTTTCCAAGCATCGACTTCTTCTCCAAGGACTATCTGAAGAAAGCCTACACACGCTATGATGCCAACGCCGAGTTTGAAGGCGGTGGCCGGTTCGCACACTTCTATGCCAACGTAGGCTTCTATCATGTCGGTGATCTGATGAACTTCGGTGAAGGTAAAAAGAATCACACCAACCGACTGAACGTACGCGGCAATATCGATCTCCGGCTCAACGATTGGATCAGTGGCTGGGTGGATGCCAATGCTTCGTTCTATGACGTACGCGGCGACCGCAGCAATTTCTGGGGCCAGAGCGCTACATTGCGCCCCACATCGCAGGAACCGCTGACCCCGCTCATCCCTATCAGCATGATTAACCCCGATGTTGCTGACATGCAGAAGATGATCGCCAACAGCAACTATGTCATTGATGGCAAATACATGCTCGGTGGCACACAGAGCCAGCAGACAAACCCCTTTGCCGACATGTATGCTGCAGGATACAACACGTATACAAGCCGACAGATGCAGTTCGACGCCGGTGTAAAGTTCGACCTCAGCAGATTACTGAAAGGACTCAGCTTCAAGAGCCAGGTAGCCGTAGACTATTCCACATCTTATAATAGTGGAATGTCAAACACCTATTCTACTTATCTTCCTGTCTGGACAAACCAGGACGGAAAAGACGAGATCATCAGCCTGACTAAATACTCCACGGATAAGCACACGGGTATCCAGCAGGTCAGCGACTCTCACGACAGACAGACCATCTTCTTCTCCGGTCAGTTCGATTACGACCGCTCCTTTGGTCGTCATGCCCTCGATGCCACACTTGTCGCACAGGGCTATCAGATCTCCAAGGACGGTGAGTATCACCGTACGAGCAATGCCAACCTCGGCCTGAACGTCGACTACAACTATGACCGTCGTTACTATGCCAACGTTGCCTTGGCTGCCATCCACTCTGCTAAATTAGCAGAAGGCCATCGCGAGGCTTTGTCACCCGTCTTCACCCTCGGCTGGCGCCTGAGCAAAGAGAGCTGGATGAAGGGTGCCTCTTCATGGCTCGACGACCTGAAGCTGAACGCTTCGTGCGGCGTCATCAATGAGGATCTCGACATTGAAAAATATTATATGTATGATGAGATCTTCACCGCTACAGGCACATGGTGGGGATGGAGCGAGAGTGCCAACGCCATGCAGACCTCCGACTCACAGCGCGGTGGTAACAAAGACCTCGGGTTCGTAAAACGCAAAGAGTACCGGCTGGGCCTCGATGCGAGCTTCGGAAAAGGATTGATAGCTGTCAACGCCAACTATTTCCACGTGAAGTACGACGGACTCATTGTGTCGCCCGACGTGCTTTATCCAAGCTACTTCCATACCTACTGGCCCGTTTCTACGTTCATTCCGTATATCAACTACAACGCACAGAACCGTAGCGGCTTCGACTTCACCATCGACTTCCATAAGAAAGTGGGAGAGGTCGACCTCTTGGCAGGACTGACCGGAATGACTTATACATCAAAGAACACGAAAGTGAGCGAGAATGTAGAGTATCCGTGGCAGAAGTCGGAAGGTCAGCGTGTCGACGCCCTCAGAGGCTATCGTTGTCTGGGCTTTGTCACCGAGAATGATGTCGTGCGCGATGCCAATGGCAAGATCACCGGCTATGCCGACGGTGTAGGTGTCATCAACAACAACACCAAGCCCGGTGACCTGAAATACGAGGACATGAACGGCGATGGCATCATCGACAGCCGTGACCAGGTAGTGCTCGGTCATTGGACCCCAGACCTCTATTTAGGTTTCCATTTCTCTGCAAAGTATAAAGGATTCACGTTCTTCATGAACTGGACCGGCAACTTCGGAGGAATGGCTATCAAGAACAACAGTTACGAGTGGGTGTATGGAAGTGGCAAATACTCCGACGTCGTTCTCGGTCGCTGGACCCCGGAGACGGCAGCCACAGCTACTTATCCTCGTCTGACAACAGAAGGCGGCGAGCTGAACTTCGTCACGTCCGACTTCTGGACCTACAAGACCAATGCCGTTCGCCTGAACAAGGTACAGCTTACCTACGACCTGCCGGAGAATCTTTTCCGTAACAAGTGGGTCAAGGGCTTGAGCGTCTATCTCAGTGGCAACAGCCTGCTCACTATCGCCAAGGAGCGCAAGTACATGGAGACCAATGTAGGGTCAGCACCACAGATGCGCTGCTATAACCTCGGCATGAAAGTTAACTTCTAAGCCAAAAGCAATGAACAAGAAATATATTAAGAATATCCTTCTCGTCGCAGTTGCCGGAGTGCTCATGACATCCTGTGACGATCTCTTCACGCCAGCCATAGAGAATAACCTTGGCGTGAACTACATGGACAATAATGCATCCTATGCTGAAGGAGTGTTGGGCAATGCCTACACACGTATCCCCATCAGAGGCGGATTTCCTCTCAACGAGGTGGCAACAGATGATGCCGTGAGCAATGACAACACCAACAGCTGGCGCAAGATGGCTACTGGTGCCTGGACTTCCGACAACAAATCAGCTGAACGGTGGCGCGACTGCCGTGCTGCCATCATGTACATCAACCTCTTCCTCAGCCATGTCGACCAGGTCCACTGGGCTGATGACGCCGTGGCAAGCAAACTCTATGCCCAGCGTGAGAAAGGAGAGGCTTACGGCCTGCGCGCCCTCTTCATGTTCCACCTTCTCCAGGCTCACGGTGGATACGACGACCAAGGCAACCTGCTCGGCGTGCCTATCGTGACGACACCGGAGGATGTCAACTCGCAGTTCAACCTCCCCCGCAACACTTTCAAGGAGTGTATGGACTCTCTCTATGCCGATTGCGACAGAGCGCTGGCTCTGCTGCCCGACCATTATAAGGATGCCAGCTCAGAAGCCGACATCCCCGAGAAATTCCGCAAGGCCGCTACAGACGTAGAACACTGGAACCGCGTATTCGGCTCTAAGTTCAACGGCCGTATGGATGCTTCCATCGTCAAGGCTTATCGTAGCAAGGCTGCTCTCTTGGCAGCCAGCCCAGCGTTCAATGCTCAGAGCGGCACGACATGGGAGCAGGCTGCCAACGATGCCGCACAGGTCCTCGATGCCAACGGTGGACTGGCAGGCATGGATCCGACAGGTGTCACATGGTTCTCCAACACGCAGGAGATAGAGTCACTGGCCAATGGTGCTAATCCGAAAGAGGTGATGTGGCGTGGCGAGAAGTCGGAGAGCAACAGCTTAGAGAAAGACAACTTCCCGCCGTCGCTCTATGGCAAGGGACGCATCAACCCTACACAGAACCTCGTGGATGCCTTCCCTGCTGCCAATGGCTATCCTATCACGGATGCACGCAGCAACTATGATCCCCAGCATCCTTACGACAACCGTGATCCACGTCTGGCACAGGCTATCGTCTTCGACGGAGGCAAGGTCGGTGTCAACGACACAAAGATCAACACTGAGGTAGGATCAGAGAAAGACGGTATCAACAACATTGCCGGCTCCTCAACCCGCACCGGTTACTATCTGCGCAAACTGCTGCGTATGGACGTCAACCTCGACCCGAAGTCGGAGAGTAAGAAGTACCATTACACGCCCGTCATCCGTTATACCGAGATTTTCCTCAACTATGCTGAGGCTGCCAACGAAGCCTGGGGGCCGAAGGGCAAAGGAGGTCATGCCTACTCCGCCTACGATGTCATCAAGGCTATCCGCCAGCGGGCCGGCATCACCGACAATGGATACCTCGACGAGTGTGCACAGAGTAAGGACAAGATGCGCGAGCTCATCCACAACGAGCGACGCCTCGAGCTCTGCTTCGAAGGTTTCCGCTTCTGGGATCTCAGACGGTGGCAAGACCCGATCACAGAGACTGCCAAAGGTATGGAGATAAAGACAGATGCCGACGGCAACACGACCTACTCCCCCGTCGACGTGGAAGAGCGCTCCTACAAAGACTACATGATCTATGGTCCTATTCCATACAGTGAGGTGTTGAAATTCAGTAATCTAAAGCAGAACAAAGGCTGGTAAAACAAATAAATAACAGTGTGAACAATGAAAAAATCAATATTATATACATTGGCTTTCCTCTCGCTCATTCTCGCTACTTCCTGTGAGAATGGCGACAAGGAATACGACGATTTCGACTATCAGACCGTCTATTTCGCCCAGCAGACACCGGTGCGCACGATCACGCTCGGCGAAGATCAGGAGTTCCCCAATGAGCTCGACCAGCAACACAAGTGCGAACTGCAGGTAGTCGTGGGTGGCGTATGGAAGAACCGCAGCAACCGCCATGTCAAGATAGCCGTTGACAACAGCCTCGTCAATGGTCTGACCTATGATCTCATCAACGGCGCTGCCTTCGCCAACACCGGTCGTCCGGTCGTAGCAATGCCTGACAACTATTATAAGATTGAGAACACGGATATCACAATCCCCTCTGGACAGGTACGTGGCAAGGCAACCGTGGACCTCACTGATGCGTTCTTCGCTGACCCGAAGTCGGCAGAGGTGACTTACGTCCTTCCTGTAAAGATCGTACAGGCCGACGACTCTATCCTCAGTGGAAAAGACTATACGCTCTATGCCATCACTTACAAGAACCCTTATGCCGGTATGTGGCTCGACACTGCCGACGGCACGACGAAGGTGACCCTCAACACCGTTGACCTGAACACCTTCTCCGTCAACAACAGCCTCAGCGTAAGCGGAAGTCGTACCTTGAACGCTACAGTGGATATCACGGTCGGCAGCGACGGCAAGCTGTCGTTCTCTACAAAGACAGCCGGCGCCACCGTGACGGGTAGCGGTAACTACACGGCACACGGTTCAAAGGTAGACGGTTCTAAGTCGTGGGGCGACAAAGAACGTGACCTGCTCACGCTCGACTATACTGTCACCTACACCTATGATGACAACGGCGTGACAAAGACTGCAACCTCTCACATCCAAAAGACACTTGTTCTCATTTCAAGGGACAACAAGCTCCAGATCTTCACGACCAAATAACGAATCAGAATGAAAAAGATACAAACAATGCTTTCACTTGCCGCAGCAGCCTTGCTGCTGACGGCTTGTGCCGACGACAACGTGCCGGGCTTCAGCGCTGACGAGACGGCAGCACAGATGGCGCAGGACAGCCTGAATGCCTATGGCCCGTTGAAAAGTTACGTCGACCACAACAAATATCCTAACTTCATCCTTGGCGGCGCCACATCGGCAGATAATTTCAACCAGTTAGGACAAGTCTACGCCCTCTGTAAGTCCAACTTTGACGAGGTCGTCACGGGCAACGCTTTCAAGTATGCCTCGTGTGTGTCCTCTACAGGTGCCATGGACTTCTCCAGAGTGGCGGCCTTCGTAAAGAACGCTACAGCAGCAGGACTGACCATCTATGGACACACGCTCTGCTGGCATTCGCAACAGCAGCCAGCTTATCTCAACAGTCTCATCACCGATCCTAATGCGGCCAAACACGTGCTGCATGTCAGCATACCGGAAGCAAAAAACAACCTCTGGGACTGGGAACTGTACCTCAATCCCACCGAGCCAATGGTCACAGGCAAGACCTACACGTTGAAGATGCGGGTCAAAGCTTCTCAAAACTTTGACATCACCGTCTGGCCTCAAGGCGCAAGCACGCAGTACTGGCCGACACCTTCGTTCAAGACGACAACCGAGTGGACGAATATCACTGCCTCCTTCGAAGCCAAACAGGACCTGAACCAACTTCGTTTCGAACTGGGTAAGTTTGGCGGCGATCTATGGATGGACAATGTCGAACTGTTAGACCCCGACGGTAAGAACCTCATTGCAGAAGGCGACTTTGAGAATGGGACCACAGACGGATGGTCAAAGCCCTCATGGCACAACTACTCATTCAATATTGTCACCGACCCTGACCAAGGTAGTGCAGGCGGCGGCATGAGCGAGCAGACAAAGAAGGATACGCTGACATGGGCACTCGACAAGTTCATCTCCGGTATCATGAAGGCCTGTGACGGAAAGGTGAAAGCCTGGGATGTCGTCAACGAGCCTATCTCTGGAAGAGATCTCGACGGCGACGGATACTATGATCTGCAGTCGGCCACACGGGGCACCGTCGATCCGGCAAGTGCCAAGACCAACTTCTACTGGCAGGACCATCTCGGTGACCTCGAATACGTACGCACCGCCGTTCGCCTGGCTCGCAAGTACGGACCTGAAGACGAGAAGCTCTTCATCAACGACTATAACCTCGAAGCGGCTTACGACCATAACAAGAAATGTGAGAGCCTCATCCACTGGATACAACAGTGGGAGAGCGACGGCGTGACGAAGATCGACGGTATCGGCTCACAGATGCACGTTGCCTACAGCCTCAACCCAGCGGTCCAGAAAGCCAACGAGGAGGCTTACATCAATATGCTGCATCTGCTCGCTAAATCGGGCAAGCTCGTACGTATCTCCGAATTGGACATGGGCATCACCGATGCGAATGGCAAAACGCTCCATACGGCTGACGTGACCGACGAGATGAAGAAGAAGATGGCTGAATACTATCACTTCATCGTAAAGAACTACCTCGAGATTATTCCCGCAGCACAGCAGTACGGCATCACCGTCTGGGGAGTCACCGACAGTCCTAAAGAGAACACGGGATGGCTTCCTGATCAGCCGGTAGGTCTTTGGACAACCTCCTATGTCCGTAAGCCTGCCTACGCCGGATTTGCCGACGGACTGGCGGGTAAATAAGGACTGCTTGAGTAAAAAAGAATCATGACAATACATCGTTTATTTCTTTCTCTTATCATCACTGGCATGAGCATCATGGGAGGCTTAGCTGAAAGCATCAGCCTCCCGGCTCTTCATGTCAGTGGCAATCAACTGCAAGACGCGGAAGGTCACAATGTGACCCTCCATGGTGTGATGGATACGCCGAATCCTTATTTCAACGGTTACCGATGGGGAAATAAATGTGAGGTGAGTACGGCGACAGCTTGCATCAACTACTTTGACAAGCTCTTTACTGCAATCACTGATCATAGCAAAGGAACCTACTGCACGGTTTTCCGCCTCCATCTCGACCCATGTTGGACCAACAACGGTACGGCAACGGGTGAGAACGACATCTCCAAGTTCTCGCCCAACCGCCTGCGTATCTATCTCAACCGCCTATATGCACCTATCATGGTGAAGGCATTAAGTCATGGTCTCTATGTCGTCGTCAGACCACCGGGTGTATGCCCCAAGACCATACAGGTCGGTGACGACTATCAGAAATACCTCCTTCAGGTATGGGATTCCGTGACCAACAATGCCGTTGTCATGGCTCATCAGGGACAGATCATGTTTGAACTGGCCAACGAACCTGTCACCGTCAAGGATGCCCAGGGGGTAGAGAACAGCAATGTCTCTCTCCACGATTTCTTCCAGCCCATTGTCGACCTTATTCGCAAGAAAGGATATACAGGAGTCATCTGGGTGCCGGGCTATGGCTATCAGTCACAGTATGGTCCTTATTCAGTCAATCCTATTACGGGCGACAATATCGGCTATGCCGTGCATGTCTATCCGGGATGGTATGGGACCTACAATACCAGTTTCACAAAAGAGGCATTCTATCAGCAGTTTCTCAATCAGGTGCCTGTACAAAAGACGAACCCTATCATCGTGACAGAAATCGATTGGAGCCCGGAAAAGCCGGGAGCAGGCCACTACAACGAGTTCAACCAATGGGTTCCGGCCAACTATGGTACATGGGGTACGGAGACAACCACCCACTTTGGCAATCCATGGAAATATGTCATGGACCGGTGCGGCAATATTTCAATGACATTGGGAGGTACCGGAGAATATATTGACATCGACAAGTATCTGAGTGAAAGGACTATCACCCGTCCTTTCTCTGGGACTGACGAAGCCTGTGACAAAGCAGCATGGGAGTGGTATAAAGCCTACTATGAGGCGGATAGAGGAACAGGGGTTCATGCTGTCTTTGCTGAGAACAGGCATGATTCGAGGTGCTATAATCTCTTGGGACAAAGGATAAACTTCTCCTCTCATGGTATCATTATCAGAGACGGAAAGAAATTTATCAATAAATTAAAATAACAAATGCTATTTTCTATGTTTGATCTTGTAGCTTGCAAGTTTTTCGTTTTAAAGGTATACACTGTCTACCTTTTAGCACATTTTTTTTGTGCCATCACGCCTCATATGCGTCGCGTTCTATAAACGCATTGGAGTGTATAATCAACTTTATATCCCTAAGTCCTAAAAATCGAGCGCTCAAGGCAAATCATGAAAGAGTGTGATTGATGATAAAGGCGTTAGGCACTCTATTATGACTGATGAACCGACAAAAGGAGTTCCAATGCCAGATGTTTGGGATATCTCTGTGATAAATCCAGTAGCAAAAGAGCGTGTTGGTTACGCCACTCAGAAGCCAGAGGTACTACATGAACGGATGGTCTGATGGCTACCTACCTTCCCGATTTCCTGGTTGCTACAGTCTCGAAGATCTATCTCATCGAGACGAAAGGTGAGGATAAGGTCGACGATGACAATGTGCGACAGAAACAGTTTGCTGCGACGGAGTGGGTGAGGAAGCTCAATACCTTGCCTGCTATAGAGCGGATGGGGCGTGAGTGAGAGTATGTGCTTATCGGTGAGTCAGCCTTCTACAGTTTGCGTTCAGGTGGAGCTTCGCTCACTGATATCTTCGACCGATGTAAGGTGAGCTATGCAGTAGCAAGGGGTACATTGTTCTAAAAGTGTAACAATAGTCCCTTCATATTGTTTCACTAATAGAACAACCCAAAAAAGGGCGGCCCTAGGGCCGCCCTTTTTTGGGTTGAGATTAATTAATATCCAGGATTCTGATCCTTCGATTCATCCAATGCACTGTTGGCATCAAATGCAGCTTGAGGAATCGGACGGAGAAGCTTATCGCCGATAGCCTTTGCCGCTGTACCTTCCAGGTCATGGTTATAGAGGTTGTTATGCGACACCAATGTCTTTGTACGGCGAAGGTCTATCCAGCGCGGACTGTTGCCGAAGAGCTCACAAGCACGCTCCTTCAGGATGGCATCGATATCGATCGTTGTGGCATCTGCCAGGCCAGCACGCTCACGGACGACATTGAGACGGTTGAGAGCCTCGGATGTGTTGCCAGCCTCAAGATAAGCCTCAGCAGCCACGAGGTACATCTCCGGAAGGGTGATGACATGGATGTCACGATAGTCGGTGCTTGACTGATTGGAAGCTGTCTGAGAGTCATCAAACTTCTTGCAACAGTTGCTGCCGAAGACGGAAGTGATGGCATCCCAGTAGTCCATAGCCTTGCCGTTCATCTCCTGCGGCTCCACCGTGTTCTCATCCATCGGGATAACATAGGTGTTCTTGCGGTTCTCCGGATCCTGAGCACGCCAAGCAGCTACATCGGCGTCCGTCTCATACCAAGCGCGGTAGTAGCGCTGTACAGGATAGCCCTTCAGGCTCTCACCATTCTTGTACCAGGTCCAATAACCAGTACCAGCCTTGTTACCCTTGGCCACATCAGGCAGTTCCTTCATGAAGGTCACGTCATAGCGGACGTCACCTTTCTCAAAGCAGTGGAGGGCGTAGATCGTCGGCACATACGAAGAGGTCGTGGCCTTGATAGGATCCTCAGCACCGCCGAGATAGTTACAGAAATAAGAACTCCAACTATGACCACCTGTCGTGGTGTTCGTAGCCGATGCAAGGTCATACTCCACATCCCAGAGGAACTCGGCATTGTCATCACCACTGCCGTCAGCCTTCCACAGTTTGGCAAACGGCGTTGTCAGCTTGCGGCCGGCAATGACCTCATCAGCATACTGAGCAGCCTTCGTGAAATAGTCCTTCTTCCCGAGGTCCCATGCAGCAGCGAGATAAGTCTTGGCGAGCAGGCCTTTGGCAGCCTCCATACTCACACGGCCACCACCCTTGGTTGCTGTAGAAGCCTCAAGATAGTTATTCTTGATAACATCCTCCAGTTCAGAGATGATATAGCTATACACATCCTCTGCTGAGCTCTTGGCATAACCGTCGTCAGCACTCGTGAGGAAATCCTTGATGATAGGCACACCTCCATAATCGTTGACAAGGATGTAATAGAAGTTACAAGCGATGACACGAGCCTCATCGGTGCGCTTGTTACGAAGTGCCTCATCGACGCCCGTTGCCTTCGCTGCATAAGCACGAACTGCATTGGCAGCACGGATACCTGCATAGCAAGTCTTATAAAGCGTGGCATTGTAACTGTTCTCAGGGTTCAGCGTCTCATAGAGCTGATAGCTGTCCTCAATCTTGTTACGTGCCGTAGCATACATGTCGGTCCCGGCATTAAACCACACATTGTAGTCGGAGCTTGCATAGATGTCGCGCATCTTGCTGTAGGCATCGTTGACAAGTGACTCGAAGCCACTCTTTGTACCAAACTGCTCTTCGTCGGAGACACTCGATCTGTTTTCCGGTGTCAGGAAGTCACTACATCCGCTGAGCAGGAAGGCGGAAGTCATGAAAGCAGTCGACATGAAAAATGTCGCTATTTTGATCTTGTTCATAAGATTCGTTTTTAAGTTGTTTAGAATTTGAGGTTCACACCAAACTGATAGGTGACAGACGACGGACCGCCATTCTGCAGGTTTGCACTGGCCCACTCTGGATCAAAGCCCTTATAATTGGTGAAGCAGAAAGGATTGAGCACATTGAAGTACAAACGCAGCTGCTGCAGGCCGATATGACGGATGAGATTACGATCGAAGGTGTAACCAAGCGTAATGTTCTTAACCTTCGTGAATGAAGTCTTCTGATATTGCCAGTTCTCACCCTTTGCGCTACCCTTGTCACCGAAATAGCCACCGGCAGAAGCATCACTGTTGTTCGGGTAAGGATACTCGCCATAGACCGTTGTAGGATTGGCAATGATGTCGCCTGTTGTATGGTCAATGACAGGAGCTCCGGCCGGAATATAGAAGTTCATGACCATGTGGGCATTACCACGGTCACCATACTTAGCATATTTCTCGTGGAAATAGCTACGCGACCACTGACCACTCTTCGTATAGAGCATCACGGAGAAGTCCCAGTTCTTATAGACAACCGTCGTGCTCAGACTTCCAGTCCAACGTGGATCGGTGCAACCGTAAATCCGTTTATCGTTGTCGTCGATCTTGCCATCATCGTTCCAGTCGTTGACAGCAACCTGACCTTCATACCATTTATACTTAGCGCCGTACTTCTCATAGAACTCCTTCAGCGTGTAGTGCTTATCACCATTCATTGTATGCATCGTGACACCCTTGTCAGTGATAACATCAGTATGAGTGTAGTCGCGCAGCACGTTCAGCGGCTCGCCGATGAACCAGTTGTTAGCCACCTCATCGACCTTGCCACGTGACAGTTCCTTAATCTTATTCCAGTTGCGGGCAAAGTTAACATTCACATCCCATGTGAAATCCTTCTTACGGAAAATGTTGAAGTTGGCACCAATCTCAATACCTCTGTTTCGCACACTACCGATATTGCAGGTCATCGTACTCTCACCGGTCTCATAAGGAATGGTCTTTGCCATAATCTGACCATCAGAGAGGCGGTTGTAGAAATCCATTGTCAGGTTGATGTGGTTCAGGGCAGCGAAGTCGATACCCAAGTCAAACTCCTTCACTTTCTCCCAGATAAGGCCGGTATTAACGATACCATTCGGATAATAGCCCTGCACCTCAGTGCCGTCAAGGACAACATAGCTTGGACCAGCAGCGGTGTTCATCGTCACGTAATCGCCTACATTGTTGTTACCTGTAACACCATAAGAGAGACGGAGCTTGAGGTTGTCAAGCCACTTCTGACTCTTCAGCAAACTCTCCTCGCTCATTCTCCAAGCTACAGCCATGGATGGGAACCAGCCCCAACGGTGACCTTCGGCGAAGCGTGAGCTGCCATCAGTACGGAGTGTTGCCGTAGCCATATATTTGCCTTTATACGCATAGTTCAAACGGGCAGCGAAAGAGACGAGCGAGTTCTCGGTATAAGAAGAACCGATGCTCTTATCGCCACTGGCTTTGCCAAGAGCGTTATAGCTCAGACGGTCATCGGAGATACCCTTACCGGCAGTGAGGGCTGTCTCGGTGTTGCTCTTGTAAAGAGAGAAGAGGCCCATGGCACTGATGCTATGCTCTTTCTCCTTTCCCAAAGCGACGTTATAGTCGATCTGGTTATCCCAGGTCCAGTCGAAGCGGGTCTTGGTATCAATCTCGCCGTAGTTGGTATGGTTTTTCTGATAATACATTGAGCCTTGTGGGTTATCCTCCGTCACACCGGCAGCATAGAAGATACCATTGCGGCCATGATAGAGGTTCGGCGAGAACGTTGTCGTAAACTGCAGCGTCGGAAGGATATGAGCACGAAGATAGATGTTACCCAGGACATTAAAATCGCGCTGCTGGTTCTTGTCATTCTTGTCATAGAGGTCGACAAGCGGGTTGACCGTAGACGTGAACTGAGAGTTCGACTCGAAGGGGCCTTTGGCACCCGGGTTCGGATAGAGCTTACCGTCCTCGTCATACGGAGAGACGAAAGGATTGAAATAGAAGGCATTGACATACGGAGAGAAGCTTGCATCCGTACAGAAATCCTCCGTAACGCTATAAGCCATGTTGAATGACAGGCCAGCTTCGAAGATCTTTGACAGGCGGGCATCGAAGGCGCCCTTGATGTTGTAACGGCTATAGTCGTTCTCCTTAAAGACATTGCCTTCATCCTGGTAACCAACACCCAAGCGATAGTTGACGGTCTCAGACGATCCGGCTACACTCAGATAGTGGTTCTGCTGGATGGCCGTGCGTGTGACATAGTCCTTCCAGTCATAACCACTGAAATCAGGATCCATCATCTCTTCGTAGAGCTTCGAGTCCTTATAGCTCGTACCACCCTTACGCATGAGAAAAGCAGAAGCCAGGTCGGCATCCTTAATAATATAATGTGGATGACCATCGGCATCGACACCCTTACGCGATGAACCGTCGTAGCTCTTGCCGTCAAGGACGGTATAACGTGCAAAACGATAGTCGATAAACTGGGTAGGATCCATGAAGTCCGGCATACGGGCTGTCGACTTCCAACCTACATAACCGTCATAGGAAATCTGGGGCTTGAATCCCTTCTTGGCTCCCTTACTGCCTTTCGTGGTGATGATGACCACACCGGCAGAAGCACGACTACCATAGATAGCTGTTGAAGAAGCATCCTTCAGGACATCGATACGGTCGATATCGTCAGGGTTCAGGAAGTCCATCGATGAACAAACGACACCATCGATAACATACAATGGAGAGGCTTGCTTATTGATAGAGCTCTGACCACGGATCTGCATGCTGATGCCACCGCCGGCACGGCTGCTCGACTGAGTGATGTTCACACCGGGGACGGAACCCTGAAGAGACTCGGCGACACTCGTTGTACCACGGGCAGCAACCTTCTCAGAACTGACACTGGCAACAGAACCCGTCAAGTCGCTCTTCTTCATCGTACCGTAACCCACGACGACAACCTCATCAAGGGCCTGGTTGTCCTCATCGAGCACGACAGTGAGCGTACCGTTGTTACCCACCTTTAAATCTTTTGTCTTGTATCCTACATAAGAGAATTGTAAGGTTGTAGATGGGGAAGCATTAGGAATTGTGAAATTACCATCCAAGTCTGTTACTCCTCCTTGTGTCGTACCTTTCACGACTACGCTTACACCGATCAGAGGCTCGCCCGAGGCATCGGTTACCTTTCCCGTGACTGCTTTTTGAGCAAATCCTGCTAGCCATAACGTCGAGAGCGTCATAGCCAGACAACATCTTTTCATTGTTTGCTTCATACGTTTTATTTTTAGTTTAGATTTGTTTATTGTCGTTAGACTACATTCGATATATGAACACGGCAAAGTTAGTGAATGTTAAGGCAGGCATAGGTCTAAAATCGTTCAGAATAGGTGGAAAATCAACACGAAGGAATAATACTCTTGAATTAGCAACCAAAATGACGATAAAATGTCGGGGTGGAATGTCAACAATCAATAAAATAGTAATGCTATTAGGAATTAAATCACTAACTTTGCAATCAAATATGCATATACAACATCAAATGACGACAAGACATATCGATCCTATGAGCAAGGGACTGTTGTTCCTTTTCTTGCTTCTCCTCTCAGCTACCGCGTTCACGGCATGCAGTGACGATGAGACTTATGCTGACCAGGTGAAGCGCGAACGTTCCGCTATCAGCGCATATATCGCCGACTCCGGCGTCAACGTCATCTCTGAGTCGACCTTCCGCGACCAGAACTACACAACAGACACAGCGAAGAACCAGTTTGTGCTTTTCGAATCGAGCGGTCTTTATATGCAGATCATCCGCAAAGGCTCCGGTGAGCCTATTGCCTCCGGTGAGTCGGCACGTATCCTGTGCCGTTACACCGAGCGCAACCTCCTCACCGACTCCATCCAGGTCTCTAACACCATCTCTCCTTATTATTACCGTTACGTTGAGGTAATGAACGTGTACAACAACTCCGGTACGTTCTCCGGCAGTTTCAAGAAGGAGAACAGCCTGATGTACCTCTTCTACAGCAGCACGGCAATCCCCAGCGGCTGGCTCGCAGCCCTACCCTATCTCAACTTTGCACGCTATGTTACTGATGAATCTCAGATAGCGAAGGTGCGCCTCATCGTGCCTCACGACCTCGGACAGAGCTACGCCTCATCAGGTGTCTATCCTTGTCTCTATGACATCACGTTCGAAAGAGGAAGATAATTTTAGATTACTATTTATAATACCATAATAAGATGACACTAATCAAATCTATTTCAGGTATTCGCGGCACTATCGGCGGCCACACAGGTGATACGCTGAACCCACTTGACATTGTGAAGTTCACATCTGCATACGCTACCTTCATCCGCCGCAGCAAACACTCGGAGAGCAACTCGATCGTTGTCGGACGCGATGCCCGCATCTCCGGAGAGATGGTGAAGAATGTAGTATGCGGTACCCTCATGGGCATGGGCTACGATGTCATCAACATCGGTCTGGCGACCACGCCTACCACAGAGCTCGCCGTACGCATGAGCCATTCGGCAGGCGGCATCATCATCACCGCCAGCCACAACCCCCGCCACTGGAACGCACTGAAACTCCTCAACGAAGAGGGTGAGTTCCTCACGAAGACGGACGGTAACGAGATTCTCGCCATCGCTGAGAAAGAAGACTTTGAATATGCCGATGTAGACCACCTCGGCCACTATACGGAAGACAACACTTACAACCAACGTCATATCGACTCAGTGCTCAACTTGCGCCTCGTCGACACCGATGCTATCCGCAACGCTCATTTTCATGTCTGCGTCGATTCCATCAACTCTGTCGGTGGTATCATCCTGCCTCAGCTCTTGGATGCGCTGGGCGTAGAGCATAAGTTCCTCAACGGTACCCCCGACGGCAACTTCGCCCATAACCCGGAGCCTTTGGAGAAGAACCTCGGAGGCATCATGGAAGAGGTGAAAGAAGGCGACTACGACCTCGGGATCGTCGTCGACCCGGATGTGGACCGCCTGGCGTTCATCGAGGAGAATGGTAAGATGTATGGTGAGGAATACACGCTCGTCACCGTGGCCGACTATATCCTCGACCATGTCAAAGGCGCTACCGTCAGCAACCTCTCCTCGACGCGTGCCCTGCGCGACGTCACGGAGAAGCACGGCTGCCAATACTACGCTTCAGCCGTAGGCGAGGTCAATGTCACGACCAAGATGAAGGAGGTGAATGCCGTCATCGGCGGCGAAGGCAATGGCGGCGTGATCTATCCGGAGAGCCATTATGGCCGCGACGCGCTCGTGGGCATCGCCCTCTTCCTCAGTTCGCTTGCTCAGAAAGGCTGCAAGGCCTCGGAGCTCCGCGCTTCCTTCCCCAACTATTTCATGGCGAAGGACCGCATCGACCTTGAGCCGGGTACGGATGTCGATGGCTTGCTCGACCGCGTGAAGCGAAAATATGAGGGTGTACGCGACGTCAAAGTCACGGACATCGACGGTGTGAAGCTCGACTTCCCCGACTGCTGGGTGCACATGCGCAAGTCGAACACAGAGCCCATCATCCGCGTCTATTCAGAAGCCAAGACGATGGACGAGGCACAGCAGCTTGCAAAGAAGATGGCAAAAGAGCTCGCATAAACAAAGAACGTCGCCGTAAACGGCGACGCACAGAACTACATGCAAACGACCCTTGAAACATATCAGCCCCTCCCCTGGATGGGGGAGGGGTAGGGGTAGGGCTAAAGCAACTCTTGCAACGTCGGATGGATATGGATGACACGCTTGAGATCATCCACCGATGCTCCTACGCTGATCATCGCACTCACCTCCTGCACGAGGTCGGCAGCGTGTGCGCCAAGGACATGACAACCGGCAAGCTTACCTTCCGGTGTCGACACGACCTTCACGAGACCATCCGTGGCATCCATAGTCACGGCTTTGCCGTTGGCGCGATAGAACGATTTTGTCTCAACAGGTTTCTCTGTCAACGACTCGTCAGCCTTCAACGCATCTAACGTGGCTCCCGTACCCGCCAGTTCCGGTACAGTGAAGACAGCCCAAGGCACCAGCTTCACATCCACAGGTTTCTCACACCCTAAAAGAATATCGACGACCCGCCGTCCCTGTGCCTCTGCGGCATGGGCAAGTTGCATACGACCATTGACATCACCGATGGCATAGACTCCTTTGACACTTGTCTCAAAGTTGTCATCTACCTTGATACCATGACGGTCATATTCTATTCCTAACTCCTCCAGTCCCAGACCTTCTGTGTTAGGGCCACGTCCCGTAGCTGCGAGGATAAGATCACCTTCCACCGTAATATCCTTACCTTTCTGCGTAAAAGTAAGCGCAACAGCATCCGGAGAAGTCACATTTTTGTCGCTCACGCTCTTAGCAGCCGACTGCATATAGAACTTCACGCCACGTTTCTCCAAACTTTTTCTTAAACGCTTGGCGAGGTCACTGTCCGCCATCGGCAGACACTCCTTGAGAAACTCCACCACCGTCACTTCCGTGCCGAAAGCATTGAAGGCCGAAGCCATCTCCATGCCGATGACGCCGGCACCAATAATAATGAGATGCTTGGGAAGTTTGTCGAGCGCTAACAAACCCGTAGAGTCGACGACCTTGGAATGGTCGATACCCTCCACTCGCGGCATGACGGGATGGGAGCCAGTGGCGATGAGGATATTGTCAGCAGTATAATCCTGTCCGTCGCAGGTCACGGTGTGGGCGTCTTTCAGTCGCGCCGCCCCACGGACGAGCGTGATACCTGGCTGACGCATGAGTGTCTCTACCCCTTCGCGCAACTGCCCCACGACAGCATCCTTATGTGCATGAAGCTTGGCAAAGTCGATGGCCGGCTGAGCCGACTGCCACAGTCCCCACTCCCCGGCCTTGGCATTGTCGAGGACGAGCATAGCTGCATGGCAATAGACCTTCGTCGGGATACAGCCTCGGTTCAGGCATGTGCCACCTGCCTCCGCTTTCTCGAAGACAGTGACGGTCATGCCTGCCTTGGCTGCATATTCGGCTGTGGCATACCCACCGGGCCCACAGCCGATGATAATAAGAGATTTAGACATAGCGTTATTCTTTAGTGTAGCGCAGCACCGGGTGTCGTGCCGCAAGCACGTCATCGACACGCGTGATAGGTGTGTTGTGCGGTGCACCTTTCACGGTGTCGGGTTCCTCAACAGCTTCCTTGGCGATCTTGTGCATCACATCGATAAACTCATTGAGGGTCTCTAGGCTCTCGTTCTCCGTCGGTTCAATCATCATAGCCTCATGGAAGAGCAGCGGGAAGTAGATCGTCGGTGCATGATAGCCGTAGTCGAGCAACCGCTTGGCGACATCAAGTGTCGTGACACCTGTCGACTTATCCTTCAGTCCATTGAACACAAACTCATGCTTGCACGGTCCGGAGATAGGCAGCTCGTAAGCGTCCTTCAGGCTCTCTTTCACGTAGTTGGCATTGAGCGTGGCGAGCGGTCCTACCCATTTGATGTTCTCCTTGCCTAAAGAAAGGATGTAGGCGAGGGCACGAAGCTGGATGGCGAAGTTACCGGTGAAAGCACCGACGTGAATTTCGTGGGCTGTGGGTGACGACGAAGCAGCATCGTGACCGTGGTTGAGCACGAACTTGTCACCGTCGCGCTCCACACGCGGATATGGCAAGTATTTCTCCAAGCCTTTGCGCACGCCGACAGGACCGGAGCCCGGGCCACCGCCACCATGAGGTGTCGAGAATGTCTTGTGGAGGTTGACATGCATAACGTCGAAGCCCATGTCACCCGGACGGCAGATGCCGAGGAGCGGATTGAGGTTCGCACCATCGTAGTACATCAGTGCCCCACAGTCGTGTACGAGCTTGGCGATCTCAGGGATCTCATTCTCAAAGAGACCGAGGGTGTTCGGGTTCGTCATCATCATTGCTGCCACATCGGGGCCGAGGAGCGGCTTGAGGTCCTCGACATCGACACGACCGTCAGCCGTACTCTTCACCTCGACAACCTCCAGGCCGCAGACGGCGGCAGAGGCGGGGTTCGTGCCATGGGCCGAGTCAGGCACAATGACCTTCTTACGGGCCATATCATCCCTATCCTCATGATAGGCGCGGATAATCATCAGACCCGTCAGCTCACCGTGAGCACCGGCACACGGGTTGAGCGTGAAGTCGGACATGCCTGTGAGAGCAGAGAGGGCATGGCGCAGTTCCCATTCAGCCTCCATGGCGCCCTGGGCCGAAGCATCGGGCTGCAAAGGATGGAGCGTAGAGAAAGCTGGCATAGCCGCTATCTCCTCATTGACAGGCGGGTTATATTTCATCGTGCAGGATCCCAACGGATAAAAGCCGTTGAGCACACCGAAATTGTTTCCGCTATGATTGGTATAATGGCGCACGACCGTCATCTCATCGCACTCAGGCAAGGCAGCGTCTTCTGCACGCCGTTCCTCCTCCGGCACATCATAGTGGCCGAAGCGGTCCTTAGGCAGCGAATAAGCGCGACGACCGGGCTTCGAGAGTTCAAAGATGAGGTTGCCGTATAGTTTATTGTTCATATCTTCCTTATTTTACACCAGACTAACATATTTCTCTACCTCTTCCAAGGTACGCTGCTCGGTAACAGCAATCATAAGGATGTTATTACCCATGTCGACGCCGCCGAGGATACCGTTGTCGGCTAACTTCTGCAGCAGCTGCGGCACGTCACCACTGTATTTGAGGCAGAACTCATTGAAGAACGGGCGGTCGAAGACCTTCGTGAACTTCCCTGTAGCGAGGAGCGCATCGTGCAGGTGGTGGGCGCCGTCGTAGGAGATCTGTGCAGCCTCCTTCACACCTTCCTTACCCATGATGCTCATGTAGATTGTTACCCAGAGGGCAAGGAGCGACTCATTGGAACAGATATTAGATGTGGCTTTCTGGCGACGGATATGCTGCTCGCGGGCCTGGAGCGTCAGCACGAAGGCACGGCGGCCTTTGGTATCGACCGTCTGGCCGACAACGCGTCCCGGCATCTTGCGCACGAGCTTATCCGTTGTGCACATGTAGCCAAGGTAAGGCCCGCCAAACGACATCGGGATGCCGAGGCTCTGCGCCTCACCCACGGCGACATCAGCGCCCCACTCGCCCGGAGTCTTGAGCAAAGCCAGGTCGGCAGCGACACTATTAATAATGAAGAGCGCCTTCTGGTCGTGACAGGCATCAGCAAAGCCCGTGAAGTCCTCCACAATGCCATAGCGGTTAGGCTGCTGAACGATGACACCAGCCACACCACCCTGCGACACCATTTCCTTGAGGTCGTCAGCGCTCGTCACGCCTTTGTCCTCAGCGACAATACCAAGCTCGAAGCCATGCACGTGGGCATAAGTCTTCACGACGGCGAGCGTTTTCTTGTCCACGGTGGCAGAGATGAGCACGCGCGTAGCTTTGTGCGAAGCCGCCATAGCCATCATCGCAGCCTCAGCCGTGGCTGTCGTACCGTCGTACATCGAGGCGTTGCTCACCTCCATGCCCGTCAGTTCCGCCATCATCGTCTGATATTCGAAGATATAATGGAGCGTTCCCTGCGACACCTCGGCCTGATAAGGCGTATAGCTCGTCAGATACTCGGAACGGGCGCAGATAGACGGAACCACAGAAGGAATATAATGATCGTAGACGCCGGCACCGGCAAAGCAGGTCAAAGGCGTGTTCTTCTTGCCGAGTTCGGCGAAGTGTGCCCGCAGCTCAACCTCGCTCATCGCCTCCGGAAGGTCGTAGTCGCCCTTCAGCCGTACCTCCTCAGGTACGTCTGAATAAAGCTCATCCAGATCCTTTACACCGCAACGGGCAAGCATCGTAGCGATGTCGTCGGGCGTATGGGGAAAATACTTAAAGTTCATAGGCCCTGGCAATATTTATCGTAAGCGTCGGCGTTCATGAGGCTATCCAGCTCCGATTTGTCGGCGAGTTTCACTTTCATGATCCAGTTACCGAAAGCATCCTTGTTGATGAGCTCCGGATGATCCTCCAGCGCCTCATTCACTTCTTCCACAGTTCCCGTGACAGGAGAGTTGAGGTCGGAAGCGGCCTTGACGCTCTCCACGGCGCCGAACTCCTCACCGGCCGTCACCTCATCGTCTACCTCCGGCATATCGACATAGACAATGTTACCAAGCTGCTGCTGGGCATAATCGGTGATACCTACGTAGCCACAATCTCCTTCTACGCGTACATACTCATGTGACTCTGTGTAATAGAGTCCTTGCTTCACTTCTGACATATTCAAATCGGTTTTTATAGGGTTATTTGTTATTTCTTGTAATGCTTGTCGTAGAACTTCTTTTTGACGACAGTGCCGGGGAACGTCTTCTTGCGGATCTGTATCTCCACACGGTCGCCGAGCTTCAGCGAACTGTCTACCAGGGCTACGGCACAACTCTTGTCGACGGAGATGAGCCTATAACCCGTCGTCACCTCGCCGACCTGCTGTCCGTCCTTCAACACAGGATAACCATGACGCGGCACGGCATGGGCATCAAGTTCGATACCGCGCAGACGTTTTGCTACACCTTCGGTCTTCTGCTTGAGCAGCGCTTCCTTGCCAATGAACTCAGGCTTGTCAAATTTCACGAAGATGCTCAGTCCTGCCATAACAGGGGAGATATCCTTCGACAGTTCATCACCATAGAGTGGCAAGCCGACCTCGAAACGGAGCGTATCGCGACAGCCGAGACCACAAGGTGTTACCTTCGCCTCCATAAGCTTATCCCAGCAAGAGATGATCCACTCGTGAGAGCCATAGACCTCAAAACCGTCCTCACCCGTATAGCCCGTGCGGGAGATAAGAATGTCGCCGACGGTCTTCACCTCATAGAAGTTCAGTTCATGACAAGGGATGCCGAGCACAGTCTCCACGACTTTCTCGCTCTCAGGGCCTTGGATAGCAAGCTGACCGTAACGGTCACTGGCATAGTCGATCTTCACATCGAAGCCATCAGCATTCTTACCGATCCATTCGTCATCTTTGTCAATGTTAGCAGCGTTGATTGTGAGGAAGAACTTGTCCTCAGCAAGTTTGCAGATACATGTGTCGTCCACGGTACCGCCATCGGGATAGCACATCATGCCGTAAAGCACCTTTCCAGGCTGAACGGCATTGACATCATTCGTAAAGATATGATTGACAAAACGGGCGGCATCAGGTCCCGTGACGATGACCTCACCCATGTGGGAGACATCGAAGACGCCACAATGATGACGCACGGCATTGTGCTCATCAATGATTGATGAGTACTGTATCGGCATGTCGAAGCCCGCAAACGGCTGCATGAGTGCGCCCATAGCCACGTGGCGCGAATGAAGACAGGTTTCTTGCATAGCAGTAAATTTATAAAGATCTCAAGTTACAAAGTCATTTCAATATTTATGCGGTAAAGTTACAAAATATATTGACACGAAAATATTTTCCTATCAACTTTTAAGAAGAATTATCAAATGAATGCGGTTAACAAACACTCGAATCTTACATTGCCGGATTCGGCTGACGTTCGACAAACAATCGTTCGACGTTCGGCAAACAATCGTTCGACGTTCGACAAACAATCGTTCGACGTTCGACAAACAATCGTTCGACGTTCGACAAACAATGACGATGAACAAAAACGGAACCCTACTCACACGAGCCGGGTTCCGCGAACAAGAGAGAATTTACACCGGTCCAGGACGGACCGGCTTTTTTCTTTCGTTTATCTCTTGATATTAATCGATATCATAATATGCAAGTATAATGTATAGAATAATAATGTATAGATGTTTTAATCTCTCAGTCGTTTGTCTTCGTCTTACAACGGAACAGATATAATTTGAATTTGATATATGTTATATCACAAATCAAAACATCTGAAACAAAATAAGACTGAACACTTTATCTTTCTTACATCTCTCACTTTTTACAAAATTATATCAAAATTATGAAACTATCAAGAAAACATGTCACAACTTAACATTATTATCACAAAGATTGATATATATCAAGTATCTAACTCATTACTGATTGGCACTCTGGCACGGCCACCGCAACCGATACCCATGCTGCTATTACGAAGAAAAAAAGAAAAAAGTGGCTAAAACATTTGCTAATTGGCTAAAAATGCGTAACTTTGCACGCTGTTTGGGAGACATTGTACCCTGACGCTAAATATGAACTTTATAATAGTTGGATGAAGAAAGACAATTTGAAAGACCAGTACCGTATCAATGGACAGATCCGTGTGCGGGAAGTACGTGTGGTAAGTGACGGCGGCTCCGAGGTGATGCCTACGCGCAAGGCGTTGGATCTGGCCCGTCAGCAAGAGCTCGACCTCGTCGAGATTTCACCAAATGCACAGCCACCAGTCTGCCGTATCATCGACTATAGCAAGTTCCTCTATCAGCAGAAGAAGCGCCAGAAGGAGATGAAGCAGAAACAGGTCAAGGTGGAGGTGAAGGAGATTCGTTTCGGACCTCAGACTGACGACCACGACTACCAGTTTAAGCTCAAGCATGCCCGTGAGTTCCTCGAAGAAGGCAACAAGGTGCGTGCTTACGTCTTCTTCCGCGGCCGCAGCATCCTCTTCAAGGATCAGGGTGAGGTGCTCTTGCTCCGTTTCGCCAACGACCTTGAGGAAGTGGCAAAAGTAGAGCAGATGCCGAAGCTCGAAGGCAAAAAGATGTTTCTCTTCCTCGCTCCTAAGAAAGCAGGCGTGGCTAAGCAGAGTCAGCAGAAGCGTGACCGTCTCGCCAAGGAAGCTGTTGAGAAGGAGCAGAAGAAGATTCAGGCTGAAGAAGAGGCTAAGAAGAAAGGTCTGCTCGGAAACGCCAAGGGTGCAGAGGCACTGCTGAAGCTCAACGCTGGCGCTAAAGAATAAGAAAATTACTGTGTGGCCCCGCCTGGTATATGCGTTGCCACCTTTCATTAATAACAAATAAACAATAACAAAAATGCCAAAAGTAAAGACAAACTCCGGCGCAAAGAAGAGATTCACATTCACCGGAACAGGTAAGATCAAGCGTCATCACGCTTATCACAGTCACATCTTGACTAAGAAGACGAAGAAGCAGAAGCGTAATCTGGATCACCAGGCTATCGTGGATCGCACAAACCTCAAGCAGGTGCGCGACTTGCTGAACCTCCGTTAACTTAACAGGCGTGTTAATTGAACAACTTAGTCAAACGAATTAAAGAAGAAAAATTATGCCAAGATCAGTAAATCATGTAGCTTCTAAAGCTAAGAGAACAAGACTGCTGAAGAAGACCAAGGGTTACTACGGTGCCCGTAAGAACGTGTGGACCGTAGCTAAGAATACCTACGAGAAGGGTCTTACCTACGCTTACCGCGATCGTCGTACGAAGAAGCGCAACTTCCGCGCTCTGTGGATCCAGCGTATCAACGCTGCTGCCCGCCAGTACGAGATGAGCTACTCTCAGCTCATGGGCGCTCTTCACAAGGCTGGTATCGAGATCAACCGCAAGGTACTCGCTGACCTCGCCGTGAACAACGAAGAGGCTTTCAAGGCCATCGTTGAGAAGGTGAAGTAAGCCGCGGACATGTTCTGAAACCTTTTAGAACAGAGAGGATTTAACATAAAGAGGATGCATCATGAAAGTGGTGCATCCTCTTTTTGTTTGTAATAATTTGCATAAGCCAAAGAAAAAGGTTAAATTTGCAGACACGTAAATATGAAGCCATGACTTTACCATCGGAATTTGCAGACTATACACAACAACTCATGGGCAGGGAGCTCTATGCAATCCTCGAAAAGGGACTGCAAGAGGAGACTCCCGTGAGCGTTCGCCTCAACCCTTTCAAGACAGAAGGTGGACTGGAGGGTGGAGAGCAGGTACCTTGGTGTCCATGGGGCTTTTGGCTTGCGGACCGACCCGCTTTCACTTTCGATCCACTGCTCCACGCTGGCCTCTATTACGTCCAGGAGGCATCCTCGATGTTTGTCTGTGAGGCTGTACGGCAATGTCTGGAGAAAGGGCTGGTATCTAAAAGTCCACTCCTCGCCGCCGATATGTGTGCCGCTCCGGGAGGAAAGACCACGGCCCTGTGCTCAGCCTTGCCCAAAGGCAGTCTGCTATTCAGCAATGAGCCGATGAAGCAAAGGGCGAGCATCCTAAAGGAGAACATCGTCAAGTTTGGACACCCCGACATCATCGTGACAAACAATTATCCGCGGGATTATCGGAAGACAGGACTATCGTTCGACCTCATCCTCACCGATGTGCCGTGCTCTGGCGAAGGGATGTTCCGAAAGGATCCGGGAGCCGTAGACGAATGGAGCGTACAGAATGTAGAGAAATGCTGGCAACTGCAGCGTTCCATAGTCGAGGATATATGGCCCAATCTCAAACCGGGCGGCGTGCTCATCTATTCAACCTGTACCTTCAATGCCCACGAAGACGAGGAGAACGTGCAATGGATAGCCGATAACCTCGGAGCTGATTTCATCTCCTTAAAGACACTACCGGAATGGAATATCACGGGCGCGCTCATCGGATCTCAGCCTTGCTACCGTTTCATCCCCGGACGCACCCGCGGTGAAGGCCTCTTCATGGCCGTGCTCCGGAAACATGACAAAGCGAGTGACGACAAAACATGGAATTCTTCAGCAAATTCTACCAAGACGAAAAAGACTGGGAGTGATCATCCGAAATGGTTCAATCCTAACTATGGAGAGTTCACAGAAGTTGAGGAGAAAGGCATCATCCGAGCCATCCCCGCACGATGGTCAGCAATATATAATAATGTGAAGAAAAGCCTGCATATCATCCATGCCGGCATAGAAATAGGCACTGTAAAAGGCAAGGACCTTGTTCCCGATGTGTCGCTGGCGCTCAGCACAGCGCTCAACCGGTCTGTCTTCCCACAGGCAGAGCTCAGCTACGACGACGCTATCCGCTACCTGAGGAAAGAAGCCGTGACACTTCCGCTCGGTGTGCCTCGTGGCTTCACGCTCGTCACCTACCAGCACCAGCCGCTCGGCTTCGTGAAAAATATCGGCAATCGCGCCAATAACCTCTACCCACAAGAATGGAAGATCAAAAGCTCACATATTCCCACCTCAGCCTCATCGTTGCCATGTCACCCCATCGTGCCATAGGCTCTCACGGCACCTTGCCTTGGCACATCAAGGAAGATCTTGACCACTTCAAGAAACTCACATGGGGCCATACAGTGCTTATGGGACGAAGGACCTATGAGTCGCTGCCTCACGGAGCCTTGCCCGGCCGCAGAAACATAGTGCTAAGCCAGAGCACCAAGAGCCTACCCGGCTGTGAGGTCTATACCTCTTTCGAAGAGGCTCTGCAACATTGTGGTGCAGACGAACAAGTATTTGTCATGGGAGGGGCATCGGTCTACCGCACTGCGCTACCCTTGGCCTCGCATCTTTACATCACTTTAGTAGAACAGGAGCCTCAAGATGTTGACACGTTCTTTCCAGTGTTTAATGAGGACGAATGGCAAGAGGTGAAGCATGAGCAACACAAAGGGTTCACCTTCACGGAGTGGGTACGCACCTCGAAGAGGTGCCACATGGTTAGCCCCACGTGAGGCACAGCCGAAACGTGGGGGTGGAAGAAAGCAGGCAGCCTGAATACCGGCCTCGAAGAGGGCGAACATGGTTATCGCCCAATAAAACTCACACTAGACCATGTTCGCCCTCTTCGAGGCCGGATCGCAAAAAATCACACGGGAACCGACCCCAGGTTGCGTCGCTGCGCTCCTTACCTGGGGCTAACCATGTAGCACCTCTTCGAGGTGCGGTCGATCACCTTTCCAGTCTTCCGATAACGGAAGAATCGAAAATGATGGCCGCCCATACAGTGATAATCCCTATGGTAAAATACAATAAACTATGAACGATATAACCTCCAACAAAGCAACTCTCGACTTTCTCCGCTATTGTCTCCACGACGACGCAGCGGTGCCTGAGACAACAAAAGACATCGACTGGGATGCCCTGCTCGACTTTGGCAAGCGGCAGAGTATCCGTGGAGTGTTGCTTCATGGCATACAAAAACTGCCAAGCTCTGCGCCCCACCCTTCTTTTCCCCAACTGAAGCGATGGCTGCAACAGAGCATTGCCATCAAAACAGCTAATATACAGACCTACCGCGATGCCGTGACCCTCACACAGCGTTTCCACGAAGAGACAGGCTGTGACAGTGTCGTGATGAAAGGCCAAGCCAACGCCTTGCGTTATCCTGACCCATACATGCGTGAATCAGGAGATATCGACCTGTGGACGACAGCTACGACAAAGCAACTCATCCGGTGGGCACACAGCCACGACCCCAAAGGAAGCATCGAATACCATCATGTAGACCTGGATGTCCTCCCCACGCCCGTCGAGCTTCATTATGTCCCGTCGTTCATGGGCAATCTCTTCTACGAGTGGCGCATGCGTCGCTGGTTCAAAAAAGAAAAGCCCAGACAGTTCGGCAATAAAGCAATATTGCCTGACGGTCTGGGCGAGATAGGGATCCTTGAACCCCCATTCGACTGTGTCTTTCAGCTTTCTCACATGATGCATCATTTCTTCTTCGAAGGCATTGGATTCCGACAAGTAATAGATTTCTATTATCTGCTCTCTGCCATGCCTAAAGATGACGGAAGTATCATGAAAACTGTGAAATGGTTGAATATGAGCAAGTTCACTGCAGCGGTGATGTTTGTCCTTCACGATGTGTTGGGCATGCCGCGTGAACATCTCCTCTGTTCACCAAATAAGGAGATTGGTCAACTTTTCCTCCACGAACTACTCTCTGCGGGCAACTTTGGTTTTCACGATGCCCGCTACCATTTCGAAGGATTGTCCCGATGGAAACAATATAAGCTTGAGACTTGGCGCAACCTGCATTTTGCCAAAGAGTTCCCTTCAGAGGTTGTCTTTGGCAGGCCCTTGTCACGCTTTTGGCATGCAGCTTACAAGTTTTGGTTGTCCTCGTCTGTGGGCTGAGCAGCGTACTCAATAGGCAACTGACGGTCGATGACGTTGTTGAAGCTCACGATGGTCTCTGAACGGGAGAGCCCTAAAGGCTGAAGCTTGTCGTGGATAATATTCAACAAGTCGTGATTGTTGTGCGCATAGATCTTGATGAACATGTCGTAACCACCAGTCGTGTAGTGACATTCTGTGACCTCTGGGATCTGACGCAACTTCTCCACAACCTCATCAAACTTCTCCGGGTCTTTCAGATACAAGCCCACATAAGCGCAGGTCTCATAACCGATCTTCTCAGGATCGATGATAAACTGGGAGCCCTTGATGATTCCCATAGATGTTAACTTCTGAATGCGCTGATGAATAGCTGCACCACTGACGTTGCATGACCTTGCTACCTCGAGGAAGGGGATACGAGCGTCACCTTGAATAAGCTGAAGGATTTTTCTGTCTAATGCATCAATAACTTGCCTTGCCATGTAATCTTATTTCTTTTATAGTGGTGCAAAGTTACAACCTTTTCTAATAATTAGCAACTATTTTGGCCAAAACATTAGGATAATAGCAGAAAATCATCCTTTATTGGGATTTTTTGAAAGCAATTTGATACATTTTAGGGCGGCCACCAGGGCCGCCCCTACGGTTAATACCCTATATTCTGCTTGAGGTTCCCGTTGAGGTCCAGCACCCGTGCAGGAATGGGGAAGACAGTGGTGAAACCCGATGCCTCACCATCGAGCTGCGGCCGGATATCGTAAGCCTTATTGAACAAGCCGTAACGGATGAGATCGTTGCGGCGCCAACCCTCCCACATGAGTTCCATACGACGCTCCCGGAGGATATTGTCAAGGGTGGCTTTCCGTGACGGCATGCCTACCCTACTACGGATAGCATCAAGGTCAGCCTGGCCACTCTCGCCATTGCGCACATGGGCCTCAGCCCGCATGAGCACGGCATCGGCATAACGGAAGAGAACGATATCGTTGTCGCAGTTCTTACCATCGTTGTACGCCGTACGGTCCACCTCATATTTCTTCATGCGTGCACCGGCAGTACGGATATATTTAGAATAGGTGAGGTTCGTCGAAGTCACCTCTAAGGGATAATAGACGAGCACACCACCACCGTCAAGGGCAATGGTCTTACCATCCACATAGACCGTGTCGCTATAGAAGTCCTGATCCCACCGATTGTCGACGCTGTCCGTGCCATAACCGTACTCATGCACCGTGGCAAGTGTGGCACAGGTACCATTCTCAGAAGCAGTACCGTAGGCGCCGCCATGGGCATAGTGACGCGAGCGGAAGAGGTACTGGAACTGTTGGGTATAGAGTGTCTTGTCCATCGGGATGACAAAGATATTCTCCGTGGAGTTCTCGTTGTGAACACTGAAGTTGGCCGTGCGGTCTGCCATGAGCATATAGCCATCGGCCGACAGCTTATCGCAATAATAGATACAGGTCTGCCAGGCATTCATTGTCTGGCCATTGACCGTGAATGTAGCATTAGAACCCGATGGCCGCACGCCATCCGTCCAGTCGTCATCGGCATAGACCTCATAGTTAAGGGCGAGCTTGGCAAGGAGGAAGTCGACGACGGGCCGTGTCATCCGACCGTAATAGTCGCCTTGCAGGTTACTCTTCTCATTGGGCAGCAGCGGCTCGACTGCCTGCAGCTCATCCCAAATAAACTTATACATCTCCGACCGCTTGCTCTGTGTGGTACTCTCAAGTGTCTGAGAAGAGGATGTGATAAGCGGAATGTTACCCCACATATCCATCGCATACCAATAAAACATCGCACGCACGGCGCGTGCCTCGGCGGTGTAAGCTGACAGCTGCGCATCCGTGAGAAGCGACTTATGACTGTTGAGGTCTTCTATCGCTTTATTGGAGAGGTTGATGACGCGATAGAGATAGTTCCACGTGTCTTCGAGCGACTGGTCCGACGCTGTCCACGAATGGAGGTAGAGGTCTTGCCAGAACCCTCCATCGTACCAGTCGCCGCCACGGATAGGGATGATGCACTCGTCGGTCGTGAGCGAGTTGTAGTCGTACACGCCGCGATAAGTTCCCTGCAGTCCCTGCGACTGCTGCGTGCCTCCCATATAGTTGTAGAGCGTTGCCACCGTATTGTCGTAGAGTGTTGCGGCTGAGGAATACGCCTGTTCCTGGTCTATCTGATCGCGAGGGGACTCGGAGAGGCAGGAGGTGAGAAGAGCCAAAAACACAAGTCCCAACGAATCTTTTATTATAGTCTTTATCTTGAAAATGACTGTTTTCATAATACTGCTATTTATTGCTCTTTGTATAATCAACGTCCCCCCACGGGGGGACTATAGGGGGCCTAGAATTGTATCGACACTCCCATGGACCATGTCCTGTACACAGGATAGGAGCGCTTGTCATCGATACCTAAGGTGTTGGAGACGATATAGTTGTTGATCATTGGAGTCAAGCCACTATAGCTTGTGATAGTCGCAAGGTTGTTGACCGACACAGAGAGACGAAGGGCAGAGATGTAACGACTCTTGACAGGCACGTTCCAACCCACCGTGAGATAGTCGAAGTTGAGATAATCACCACTCTCGAGCCAATAGTCAGAGACGTTCTGGTCAACGATCTTCCGCTCGGGTGCACCTTTCATGACATTGTAATCAGGGAAACTCGACATGTTAAGATAAGACAGAGAGGTACCGTTGAAGATCTTATGACCGAAGGCACCATTCATCTGCAAGGACACATCAAAGTCTTTGTAGCGGAAACTGATATTCGAGCCGAGCGTCATCTTCGGCGTAGCCTGTCCGGCAACATAACGGTCACCTCCATTGTCGCTGAGGTCAACCTTTCCGTCGTTGTTCAGGTCTTCAATATCGTACATCTTATATCCGTTGCCACGATCCACGATGCCTTTGCAATGAGGGAGATAGAACACGCCGAGAGGTTGTCCTACAATCTGATAGAGCACATTGGCATTGCCGCCATGCTGTCCTGCACCATTGAGTGCACCGATGGCCGTGACGTCGGAGGCCGAGAGATGATAACCGTTGTAGTCACCCGACAACGAGAGCAGTTTGTTGCGCTGGAACGACATGTTGACATTGATATTCAGTTCCATGTCGCGACGCTGTATCGGTGTGATGCCAAGGCCTATCTCCACACCACTATTCTCCATCGAGCCGATATTGGCAAGAAGACTACTATAGGTGAAAGGCGGCACGGGTACGTCATAGTTGTAGAGCATATCCGTCGTCTTCGAATAATAATATTCGATGGTGAACAGGATGCGGTTGCGCCAGAAACCCATGTCGGCACCAATATTAAACGTCGACTTCTTCTCCCATTCGAGATCGGGATTGGCGTTGCGCAAAGAGGTCAGTGTGACGGTCGGCGAGCCATTGACCGGGACGATGCCTGCCGGGGCAACGGTGTTGAGGGTCGTATAAGAAGTGATAGCCCCGAGGTTACCCGTCAAGCCATAGCCCGTGCGGAGCTTAAGCATTGACACGATGGGCTTGAGACGTTGCATGAACGCCTCGTCCATGACGTTCCAGTTGGCGGAGATGGACGGAAACACACCCCACCGGTTATCCTTTCCGACCATCGATGAACCATCGGCACGCAGCGTGCCGGAGATACTATAACGTTTCAGTAGTGTATAGGTTGCCGTGATCATACCGGAGGCCAACGACGGGTCAGCATAGTCGGAGCCTGTACCACCATAGGGCCGGATGGAGCCGGCTGCGAGGTTGTTATAAGTAAAATCGTTCGTCGTGAAGCCCTTGACGGTGGTCCAGAATCCCGTGCGCCGCTCTTTCTGATACTCGCCAAGGAGAGAGGCGGAGAGATCGTTCACACCCCAGCTGTGACTCCAGTCGAGCGTGGCATTGGCGAGCCAACTCTCACTCTTATGCTCTCCGCGATAAGCCTGGCCCTGTGCCCAGACCCATGTAGGGCAGTACTGTCCATTCTCGGTAGAGTTGAAACCATAGGAGCCACGCAATGTCAGGTTCAGACCCTGCATGAGATGCGCCGTCATGTCGAGGTGCGTACTGAACGTGAGATACTTCGTGTCGTTCTTCTCGGAGAGGATCGTCCGAGGCGGATTGATCTCCGACGCTGCTCCGTTTTTTGTGATAGCATCGCGTGCGATCGTCGGGTTCTGCGCGGCAGCGGAATAGAAAAGCATCTGCTCGTCGAAGATGCCATTGACCTTCTGCGACGAGCCGAAGACACCATAATTGATATCGAGGAAATCGTCGAAAGCCTTCTGCGTGATGTCGAGCTTTGCCACGAGATTGTTCATGCCTTTCATGTCAAGCACCGTCGTGTTCTTCGAATAAGCCAAAGAAGCTCGGTAGCTCGATGTCGGACCGCCGCCACTGAACGCCACGTGGTGGTTCTGTACGAAACCCGTGCGCGTGATGGCATCGGGGAAGTTGGTGTCGTAGCCGTCGTTCTTATAAGCCAAACCCATGCTCTCTGCCGTGGCGATATACTCGGAAGCAGAGAGCATCTCGATATTCTTATAGATCGATTCCATACCCCACGAGCCGTCGTAGGAGATATGGAACGCGGCGCCCGTGCCTTTCTTCGTCGTCACCTCGATGACACCGGAGGCACCACGCGAACCGTATTGTGCCGTCTCGGCAGCATTACGAAGGATAGCGAAGCTCTCGATGTCGGCAGGATAGATAGTCGAGAGTGTGGCGAGGTCAGAGTAGACGCCATCGATGATGATCAGCGGGTCGTTGCCGCCTGTGAGCGACGTTGTACCACGCACACGCACCGACGAGAGCTGTGCCATGCGGTCCTCACCATTGGAGATGTTCACACCGGCCGCCTGACCGTTGAGGGCTGATAACGGGTTGGTAACAAGACCTTTGTTCATGCGGTCCTGACTGATGACATCTACGGATCCCGTCTCAACGCCGATGCCCTTGATGTCAAGGCTGTCGGGGTTGAGCGGTTTGATATTCTGTGCATGAGCAGTGCCTATGCTTAACAAAAAAAGATACAGTGAAAGCTTTCGAGCGTTCATCGGCTTCTCCATTTATGGTTTATTTCGCAAAAATAAGCAAAAAAAACGTACGGAGCAAGCAATGCTTCGAAAATTTTATTGGCTTAGCCAAGAATCATTCAGATCTAATCTAATCTTTCAAATTCCTAAATTAGATGATACACATTCCTTGAGTACAAGCTTATGAATATCTCAGAAAATCTTTATTTCACACGGATCTTAAAGATTTTAAAGATTTTCGGCTTCGCCGATTACGCGATAATACAGAAGTGCGTGCAACCGCAATATGGTATGCTATGGTATGTGTAGCTGCGAAGCAGCGTAACCATCTTTAAAATCTTTAAGATCCGTGTGAATAAAATTCTATGTGAGTTTGGAAGACCTATCAGATGGTCTTCCTTCGCATTACATCACCACCTCGACGACATGTGCACCCTTCGTGGCAGGGATGACGTTGCCGTCGATGCGGTTGCCGTCGACCGTGATCTCACGCACGCCTTTCTGCTTGCCGTCGGGGTTGCTGACGTGGATGTCGTAACTGCCACCGCGGAAAACACGATGCACGCGGTATTCGCGAGCCGTTGCAGGCAGGCACGGGTCGATGCGCAGACCATCGAAGTCGGGCTGGATGCCAAGGATGAACTCAGAGATGGTGTACCACATCCAAGCTGCCGTGCCTGTGAGCCAGGAGTTCTTACCCTCACCCGGGCGGAAGGCATCCTTGCCGGCGACCATCTGACAGTTGACATACGGCTCAACCTTATGCAACATCTGGTATTTCTCCTCCACATACGACGGCAGAATCTTCTTATAATGTTCCCACGCATCATTGCCGCGGCCGTCGACGGTCTCACCGATGATAACCCACGGGTTGTTGTGGCAGAAGATGCCGGCATTCTCCTTGTAACCCTCCGGATAAGAGCTTATCTCGCCATATTCTACATAGTAATGCGTAAAGGCGGGGTTGTTGAGCACGATGCCATGCTCGCACTCCATACGTTCCTTCACGGAGTCGAGGGCTTTGTCGCACAGCCCTTCCTTCAAGCCGATGCCTGCCATCGTGCACCAGCCTTGACTCTCAATGAAGATCTGTCCTTCCTTGTTCTCATGACTGCCGATCTTGTTACCATAGAAGTCATAGGCACGCAGGAACCAGTTGCCGTCCCAACCGAATTTCTTCACAGCCTCGCACATGTCGTTGACAGCTTTGTCCATGCGTTCAGCCTCTGCGGTCTTGCCGAGATGACGGCAGAGGGCAGCATAGTCGCGGCCCGTGACGACGAACAGACCGGCAATCATCAGGCTTTCTGCCTTCGAGCCTTTACTGTTGTTCTCTGTGGTCTGGAAGCTCTCGTTCGGATCCCAGGAGAAGCAGTTGAGGTTCAGGCAGTCGTTCCAGTCAGCACGTCCAATGAGCGGCAACCGATGCGGGCCAAGGTTATTAAGCACATGGTCGAGAGAGATGGTGAGATGTTCGAAGAGCGTCTTCTCTGAACCTTTCTGATTATCGAACGGCACCATCTCGTCGAGGATGGAGTAGTCGCCTGTCTCCTTGATATAAGCAACCGTTCCGAAGATGAGCCAGCATGGGTCGTCGTTGAACCCACCACCGATATCGTTGTTGCCACGTTTCGTCAACGGCTGATACTGATGGTAGCAACCACCGTCGGGGAACTGTGTCGAGGCGATGTCGATGATACGCTGACGGGCACGCTCGGGGATGAGATGGACGAAACCGACGAGATCCTGGTTGGAGTCGCGGAAGCCCATGCCACGGCCGATGCCACTCTCGAAGAACGAAGCCGAACGACTCATGCAGAACGTCACCATGCACTGGTACTGGTTCCAGATGTTCACCATACGGTCGAGCTTGTCGTTGCCCGTCTCTGCACGGAAGATACCCAGAAGGTTTGTCCAATAACTATTGAGTTCAGCAAAAGCCTTATCTACCTTCTCTACGGTGTCGTAGGCATCGATGATGGCGTGTGCTTTCTCTTTATTTATGACGTGGTCGAGACCGTCTTCCGCACAGTAGTTACCGTCCTTGTCGATCCATTTGCGATCCTGCTGCTCCTCGACATAGCCAAGGATGAAGATGAGGTCACGATGCTCGCCCGGAGCCAGCGTGACGTCTATCTCATGGGCAGCGATAGGGCTCCAGCCATGAGCCACGGAGTTGCGGCAGTGACCTTCAGCCACGGCGTCGGGCATACTCTTCTCCGAATAGAGACCGACGAAGGTCTCACGGTCCGTGTCGAAGCCGTTGATCGGACTGTTGACATGATAGAAGGCATAATGGTTTCGGCGCTCACGGTATTCGGTCTTGTGATAGATCGTCGAGCCTTCAATCTCCACCTCACCGGTAGAGAAGTTGCGCTGGAAGTTCTCCATGTCCGTGGCCGCATTCCACAGGCACCACTCCTCGAAAGAGAAGACGGTCAGATGTTTCTGCTCCTTACTGTTGTTCGTAAGTGTCATGCGCTGCACCTCACAGTGGGCATGGAGCGGCACAAAGAAGAGGACCGAAGCCTCAACGCCATTCTTGCTGCCGGTGATTCGCGTATAGTTCATGCCATGACGGCACTCATAACTGTCGAGCTTCGTGCGGCACGGTTTCCATCCGGGGTTCCAGACTGACCCACCGTCCTTGATATAGAAATAGCGGCCATCGTTGTCCATCGGCACGTTGTTGTAACGGTAACGTGTGATGCGACGGAACTTAGCATCCTTATAGAAAGAATAGCCGCCTGCGGTGTTGCTGATAAGAGAGAAGAAGTCTTCGTTGCCAAGGTAGTTGATCCAAGGCCAGGGTGTCTTAGGGTCGGTGATGACATACTCGCGATGGGCGTCATCGAAGTGACCGTAACGTTGTTGTTTCATTATCAAAATAAAGTTATGTTTTCTGTATGCAAAGTTAAGTGTTTTTCTTTGAAATCGACTTTGCAGATGTTACCATAAAATGATACTATTGTATCATTCTCGTACTAAAAATGTTACATCCGCCGTTGGTCTCATTTCTTTTTCCTAATTTTGCAAGTATAAGACAATGCGGTGATGAGTGCCTATCATAGGACAAAAGTGTCAGTGCAGGGGTGGCCCTGCACCTCGGAGAGGTGCCACTAGGTTAGCCCCACGTGAGGCGTAGCCGAAACGTGGGGTTGGAATAGTGCAGATGACCTGATCTCCGGCCTCGAAGAGGGCGAACATGGTTATAATCCCATACCATTTACGCTAGACCATGTTCGCCCTCTTCGAGGTACTTACATAACAGCACGAACTGGTTACATCACCCACCCATATGTGCCCACAATAATGAAAACGAACAATCAAAACAAAATAGAAACAATATGCTACACAGTCATCGTATTAAACTCTTATGCGCTGCTTTCACACTTGCTGCAGCGGCATCGGCTCAGACAGCTCCCAAGCTGCGTGCAGATAACATCGACGAAGTGCTCCGTGCCATGACCTTAGAGGAGAAAGCACAACTCCTCGTGGGCGACGGCAACGCTGGCTTCGTAGGCTCAGGCGCCATGCTCGGTCATCAGTCACGTCTCGTGGCGGGTGCTGCCGGCCAGACAGTTGCCATTGAGCGCCTCGGCATCCCCGCCACGGTGCTCACCGACGGTCCTGCCGGCGTGCACATCGACCCGAAACGTGAGGGTACGACAGCGACGTTCTATGCCACAGGCTTCCCCGTCGGTACCTGTCTCGCCTCAACCTGGAACCCACAGCTTGTCTACAATGTGGGGCAAGCCATGGGTAAGGAGACGCTCGAATACGGATGTGACGTCATCCTCGGCCCGGGTCTGAACATCCAGCGTAACCCACTCGGCGGACGTAACTTCGAGTATTACAGTGAGGACCCGCTCGTCACCGGCATCATCGGAGCAGCGATGATCCGTGGTATCCAGAGTCAGGGCGTGGGCACGAGTCCCAAACACTTTGCCGTGAACTCACAGGAGGGCGACCGCACGCGTGTCGACGAGCGCGTGTCACAACGTGCCCTGCGCGAGATCTACCTGCGTGGCTTCGAACGTGCCGTACGCGAGGGTCAGCCCTGGACCATCATGGCTTCTTATAATAAGGTGAACGGTACCTACTCGCAGGATAACTATGACCTGCTGACGAAGGTGCTGCGCAACGACTGGGGCTTCAAAGGCATCGTCATGACCGACTGGATCGGCAAACGCTCCGACCTGCCGACAGCTCAGGAGGTGCATGCCGGTGACAACCTGCTCATGCCGGGCTATCCCGACCAGGTGAAGGACATCGTCGACGGCGTGAAGAACGGGACGATCAAGATGGAAGATGTGGATCGTAACCTACGCGAGATGCTCGAATATATCGTCAAGTCACCGAAGTTCCGCAACTATCAGTATTCCAACAAGCCCGACCTCAAAGCTGACGCGACCATCACGCGCCAGGCATCGGCTGAGGGAATGGTGCTGTTGAAGAACAACGGGGTACTGCCGATGAAGAAGCTGAAGAATATCGCACTCTTCGGTGTGAACAGTTACGACTTCTTCAGTGGCGGTCTCGGTTCCGGCTGCGTCAACGTGCCTTATGTCGTCGACATGGTACAGGGATTGAAGAACGCCGGTGTGGCAACAACCCCGACCCTTACCGACATCTACCGTAAATATGTCGACTACGCCTCAGCTAAGCTTCAGGCTGACAAGAACCCAGAGATGTGGTTCCTCAACCAGGGACAGCCGAAGCTCGAAGAGATAGAGATCACCGACCGCCTTATCGCTCATGAGGAGCCGCAGGCCGATGCCGCCATCATCACGATAGCCCGTCAGGCAGGTGAGGGCATGGACCGTGGTCAGGAGGATTTCAACCTCTCCGACAAAGAGCGCGACATGATCAACCGCGTCAGTGACCGATTCCACAAAACTAACAAGCCAGTCATTGTCATCATCAACAGTGGCTCATCCATTGAGACAGCGTCGTGGCGCGACCGTGTCGATGCCATCCTCGTGGCATGGGAGCCCGGTGAGGAGGGCGGCAACAGTGTCGCAGACGTGCTCACGGGAAAGGTCAACCCGAGCGGTCACCTCACAGCAACATGGCCTGTATCAATCAGCGACGATCCGTCGACGGACAACTTCCCGCAGTCTCCTGTCTATTATAACTTCACGGATAAGTTTGCCGGCGGCTATCTGAAAGGAGTCAACTACAGTAACCACGAGGAGGACATCTATGTAGGTTACCGTTACTACGACACCTTCGGCCGCAAGCCCGCCTATCCCTTCGGCTATGGTCTGAGCTACACTTCGTTCGACTTCAGCAAGCTCTCAGCAAAAAAGTCGGGCAACAACGTTGTTGTGACCGTCAACGTAAAGAACACCGGTAAGGTAGCCGGCAAGCAGGTGGCACAGGTGTATGTCGCTGCACCGAAAGGTAACTTGGAGAAGCCCGCCAAGGAGCTGAAGGCTTTTGCCAAGACCCGTCTGCTCAAGCCTGGAGAGAGTGAGACGCTGACGATGACGATCCCCGTGCGCGACCTTGCTTCCTTCGACAGTAAGGACAGTCAGTGGCTCGCTGATGCCGGCACCTACACATTCCTCGCAGGCGACAATGTGGAGCATACGACACAAAAGACGACACTGAAGCTCAGCGAGTACACGGAGAAGACCTCCGATGCCCTGCCGCTCAACGTCAGCCTCAACCTGCTGAAGCAATAATCGACAACTTATCCATACTCACATGGATTTTTTCTCACACGGATCTTAAAGATTTTAAAGATTGTTACGCCGCNNCGCGTAGCGAATAGCGTAGCCATCTTTAAGATCCTTATAATCCGTGTGAAATATAAATCGTTAAGAAAATCCATTGGCGTGTAATCATATAAACGGGGAACCCATTCAACTTACATTCATGCGCAAACTTCTTTTCTTTATACTCTCCCTCATGGCAACGACCTTTGCCTCTGCTGCCTCGCCCTTCGTGCAGGTCAGCAATGGACATTTCGTCCGCAATGGCAAACCTTACTATTATGTCGGCACAAACATGTGGTACGGTGCCATCCTCGGCAGTGAGGGCCGCGGCGGTAACCGCAAACGGCTCTGCCGTGAGCTCGACTTTCTGAAGAAGAACGGCATCGACAACCTCCGTATCCTCGTCGGCTCCGATGGTGAGGAAGGCGTCAGGACAAAGGTCGAACCGACACTGCAGAAGGCACCGGGCGTATACAACGACACGATCCTCGCTGGTCTCGACTACCTCCTCATGGAGATGGGCAAGCGTAAGATGGTAGCCGTGCTCTATCTCAACAACTCCTGGGAATGGAGCGGCGGCTACGGCTTCTACCTCGAGCACGCCGGTGCCGGCAAAGCCCCACAGACGGATGTCGACGGCTATCCCAAATACATGAATTTCGTTTCACAGTTCGCTACCAACGAAAAAGCGCATCAATTGTTCTACAACTATGTGCGCTTCATTCTCTCGCGTACGAACCGTTACACGGGAAAGGCTTACAAAGATGATCCGGCGATCATGTCGTGGCAGATAGGCAACGAACCGCGTGCCTTCAAGAAAGAGCTGCTGCCGCAGTTTGAGAAATGGCTCAGTGAGGCTTCAGCGCTCATCCGTTCCCTCGACCCGAACCATCTCATCTCCATCGGTTCGGAAGGCCTATGGGGCTGCGAAGGCGACATCTCGTGCTGGGAACGTATCTGCTCCGACAAAAATGTAGATTATTGCAACGTGCACCTCTGGCCATACAACTGGGGCTGGGCACGCAAAGACCATCTCTCAGAAGATCTCGAACGGTCGGAGAAAAACACGAAAGACTATATCGACCAGCACCTCGCCGTCTGCGAGCGTATCAATAAACCGCTCGTCATGGAGGAGTTCGGCTTCCCGCGCGATGGCATGAGCTACACACCGGGATCACCCGTGATAGCGCGTGATACCTATTATAAATATGTGTTCTCCCTCGTTGCCGACAATGCCTCGAAAGGCGGTAAGTTTGCCGGTTGTAACTTCTGGGCATGGGGCGGATTTGCTCAGCCCCGCCACGAGCACTGGCAGCCCGGCGACGACTACTGTGGCGATCCGAGCCAGGAAGCTCAAGGTCTCAACAGTGTCTTCGCAAAAGATAAGAGCACACTGAAAGTGGTGAAAGAAGAGGTGAAGCGGATGGCAAGAATCAGAAATTAGGAATAGAGCATAGCACCTCGAAGAGGTGCTACATGGTTAGCCCCAGGTAAGGAGCGCAGCGACGCGACCTGGGGTAGGATGGGTGATGGTACTCTGCAATCCGGCCTCGAAGAGGGCGAACATGGTCATGGGCAATTGACAATGATAACCATGTTCGCCCTCTTCGAGGCCGGGAATCAGGTAATGAGGCTCAACCCGACCCCACGTTTCGGCTACGCCTCACGTGGCTAACCTATTATTTCACACGGATCTTAAAGATTTTAAAGATGGCTACGCTATTCGCTACGCGGTAAGAGGGCGCCCACCAGGGGTGTCTCTACGGGGTATGTGTAGCCGCAAAGCGGCGTAACAATCTTTAAAATCTTTAAGATCCGTGTGAAAAAAATATCCATGTGAATATGGATTCATATTACGGATAATTCGAATATGTCTACCGCATCGCGGCACTCGCCTTCACGCCTACGATGCCTGTAAACTTATCGTCAAGATAGAACGTCGCCATGGACGTGTCTTTCTTGACAGCATATTTCAACGTGATCATATTGAGCTTTGCCGTACGGGGCTGGTAATCGACTTTGCCCTTTACCAGCCGCGACGTCATAGCTCTGTTGTGCATGGCTTCCAGCATCGAGTCGGTGAGATGGAGCGTAGAGTCGACATCCGACCACGCGACATAGTCGACATCTTCCAGCGCCATCTTCTCCGCCATAAAGTCCTTGACATGTCCTTTCGCCGTGTAGCTGTTGCCACAGGACGAAAGAACACCAAGAATCATCACGAAGCCAAGGCCAGCACTAAGCATGCGACCGGACTTCCGAACTCCAGAACTTAAAAACTTATTAACTTCCAAACTTATAAACTTATAAACTTAAAAACTTTAAGATTCTTCCGATAAATGACTCCACGCATACGAATCCTCCTGAAGATATTTTTTTCACACGGATTTTAAAGATCTTAAAGATGGCTACGCTTTTCGCTACGCGGTAGAGAACACCCATCAGGTGTACCCCTATGGGGTATGTGTAGCCGCAAAGCGGCGTAACAATCTTTAAAATCTTTAATATCCGTGTGAGAGAAATCCATGTGAGTATGAATGCATTTAACGGATGAACCACTCATCCTCATTTCTTCGGAATATTCTTCAAGATCTCAAGGAGATGATCCCATACCATCTGCACCGTCGGGATATAGAGGCACTCGTCAGGCGTATGCACATTGTGCAACGTCGGGCCGAAGCTTACCATGTCGAGGTTAGGATATTTCTCTGAGAACAGACCGCACTCCAGACCGGCGTGGATACCACGCACGACAGGATCCTTACCGAAGAGCTTGCGGTAAGCCTCCTTGGCGATACGCTGCAACTCCGAGCCGTGTTTCGGCTGCCAGGCGGGATAACCGTCGGTCTGCTCCACATCGGCACCAGCAAGCTCATAGGTAGCTTTGACGGTATTGCAGATGTTATTCAGGTTTGACGTGACGTTAGAGCGCTGCGAGCTCACAATGACAACCTTGTCATCCTCACTCTGAACGCTGGCCACATTGCTCGATGTCTCAACCATCCATTCGAGCTCCTTGTCCTGACACATAGCGAAGACACCATTGTCGACAGCCTGCAGCGCACTGATGAGACGACGGCTGACATCTTCCGGCATGACTTTCTGAGCGTCGCAGCTCTCGAGGTTCCATTCCATGTGCGTGTCAGTGACATGATACTCGTCCTCAACCTGCGCAGCGAAGACATTCCAGTCGGCCTTCACCTCTTCCTTCTTATCCTCTGGTACGGCGAAGATGATCTTACCGTCACGGGGGATAGCATTGTGCATCTTACCCGAGTTCCACTGAGCCAGACGCAACGGCATCTTACCCTGCTCCATATAGAGGAAGCGGGCGAGGACCTTGATGGCATTAGCGCGCTTCTTCTCGATATCGTCACCAGAGTGACCACCATTGAGACCTTTCAGCGAGCCCTGCATGAAGAAATATCCTTTCGGAGCATCCTCACGCTGGAAACGGAACGTAGCGATGGTACTACGGCCACCGGCGCAAGAGATAAAGATCTCACCCTCGTTCTCAGAGTCGAGGTTGATGAGATAGTCGCCTGTCATGAATCCGGGCTTCATGCCGATGGCACCCGTGAGCTGTGTCTCCTCATCGCGTGTGAAGACACACTCGATAGGACCGTGCTCAATATCATCAGAGTCGAGGATTGCCAGTTCAATAGCGTCACCGATACCGTCGTCGGCACCGAGCGTCGTCCCTTTGGCGTGCATCCAGTCACCGTCGACATAAGTCTGGATAGCGTCCTTGGAGAAGTCGAAGTCTACGTCCACAAGCTTATCGCAGACCATATCCATATGGCTCTGCAGAATCGTTGTAGCACGGTCCTCATAGCCCTTCGTGGCGGGCTTGCGGATGAGCACGTTGCCGGTCTCGTCGACCTTTGTCTCCAGGCCGTGACGCTCACCAAAATTCTTAAGATATTCAATCATCTTCTCCTCATGCTTCGACGGGCGCGGAATCTTGTTAATAGCCGCAAACTGTTCGAACACGCGGGCGGGTTTCAATTCTGCCATAATAGTATGTATTTTAATGTTTATATTTTATATTGCCTGTAATTTAATATACGCAATTTATAGAATAAAATCTAAATTGTTGCGTTATCTCTTTGCAGTTTGTACTTTTAACGTTATCTTTGCAAGCGTTTAAGTATAATTGCAGTGCAAATTTAATAAATAATGATAGAAACGTTACTCCTTACGGTGTTAATTATTGCTATAGCCATGGCGCTCCTAAGCGTGAAAGTGCTGCTGACGAAGAATGGCAAGTTCTCGTCGATGCATATTCACGACTCTCAGGCCATGAAAGATCGTGGCATCCACTGTGTCATTGACGAGGACCGCGAGATGCGCGCCGCCGGACGTTTCAGATAAACATTACTCCGATTAACTTTATCACCCGATAATAAGAATAAAAAACAAAAATATGAAGAACAACATTCTCTTCGCGGTAGCTATTGCTGCTGCCACGACTTTTGGCTTCACCTCTTGCAACAAGAGTGCTCCTAAGATGGACGACAAGACGGAGCCCGTTGAGCAGAAAGCTCCGAGCACAAAGATCGCTTATGTGGAGGTCGACTCCATCATGACGCAGTATCAGTTCTGCAAAGATTATACGAAGATTCTCAACGCTAAAGGTAACAACATCCAGAAAACCCTCGCCAGCCGTCAGCAGCAGCTCCAGGGCGCTGCAGCCAACTTCCAGCAGAAGGTGCAGCAGAACGCTTACACCCGTGAGCAGGCAGAGGCTATTCAGGCAGGACTGCAGAAGCAGAGCGGTGACCTCCAGGCACTGAACCAGCGTCTGAGCAGTGAGTTCCAAGCAGAGACCGACAAGTACAACAAGGCATTGCACGACTCCATCCAGCACTACCTCGCCATCTACAACAAAGATCACAAATATGGCATGATCTTCGCCAAGCAGGGCGACAACCTGCTCTATGCCGACAAGGCTTACGACATCACGGCAGAGGTCGTCGCCGGTCTGAACAAGGCATATAAGGGCAAAGCGAAGAAGTAAAAGCCTCTCCCCGGCCCTCCCCCGTAGGGAGGGAGAAAGCGCACCCATTGCGAATCGACTCCTACGGTGGTAATCATTCCCTCCCCTGGGTGGGGGAGGGATAAAGGCTGGGGCCGACAGGTTCCATTAAAATTTTTCCCCAAAATATTTGGTCATTCCAAAAAATAGCAGTACCTTTGCACACGCTTACAAAAAGAACGGCTCCGTAGCTCAACTGAATAG
>DEKJ01000036.1:65928-75767 GCA_002353825.1 Prevotella sp. UBA2725
TTTGAATCCCAGCGGAGTCACAACAAAAAAGGCAGTAATCTTTCGATTGCTGCCTTTTTTATTTTATTGATAAACCTTATAATACCCTTCCACCATTTTCCCGATGTCATACTGCATTGCTCGTCGGTGGCACCGTGCGGCTACAAATTCATATAGGGGGGGATTCTCACAGAGCCTGGTGACGATCTTCGCCACCTCTGCATCATTGCCCTCACTGAACATGATGCCATAGCCTTCCGTCACCTCTCTGAGCCCATTGACCCGCGAGGCGAGGAACGGCTTACCCGCTGACATCCCTTCCACGTTGGACAGCGACAACCCCTCCCAGTGGGACGACATGACAACGATGTCGGCGGCACGCAGCACGTTCGGCACATCCATACGCAGACCCAAGAAACGGACACGGTCACTGACCCCCGACTGTCGGGCCAATGCCTCGACCTCCGGCTGCCGAGTGCCGATGCCCACGAGCCACAGCTCATAGCACTGCTTGTCAAGATGGGTCATCGCCCGCACCAGCGTGTCCTGGTCCTTAGCCTCGCGGAACCCGGCGACCATGACGATGGCACGGCGAGGACCTTTCAGACGCAATAGATCAACGTCCGGCTGAGCCGTGAAGATCCTGTCGACATCCACACCATTATTGATCGTGGAGATACGGTGATAGCAAGGAGCGTTGACCTCCAACCATTTGCCGCCCATATATTCGCGCAACTTGTCCTCCGCGATCTTCGAGATGCAGACGACACGACTGTATCGCGAGTACATCCAACTCTCTATCGGTGCATACCACTTCCAGCTGCGCTTGCGGTTGGACGTGGTATGCTCGGTCGTGCACAGCATCGGCACACGCCCATGCACGAGCGTGCACAACACTTTGGCACACGCCACAAAGAGCTGCGGCGATGAGTTGTGGGTATGTACGATGTCGTAGTGACGCATCAGGCGGGCGAGCTGCCAGATATACCTGACACTATAGACCCCTTTACCCAGCCGGATGATCCGTATCGGCTGGATGTCCCCGCCTGCATGCGCCTCGTTCCACTGTTCTATCTCCCGGCAGAACGGGGTCTCCTCGCCATCGAAGACACAGATGTCGCAGTGCACCCCGGGCTTGAGCGTCAAGCGCTCAGCGAGCTGCACGACAATATGCTCTGCCCCACCCGTAAGCAGGGATGTAATGACTTGTAAAATACGCACGAAATACAGAGAATTAAGAATCCGCAAACATTAATTAGTGCCCTTCACCAGAACGAAAGTTCCGCACCATATTGCCGAACTCATCTAAACCTAAAACGTTGATATGAGGAAACGGAATATCAGCCAAAATTGAAAAGGGTTTATCTTCAGTAACAATAAAATCGGCATTACACACTACTGCACAATCCGAAAATTTATTATCATCTACATCTGCTTCTATTAAATGCCAATGATAACGAGCATCTATCAATCTTGTATTAGGAGCCTGACGTATAATTTCCAATGCCATACGAGAGATCACCGGATTTGCTTTATGCGACAATATCTCCTCGTACTCCTCAAGAATATCATTTGTTACGGCGATTTCATAATCACCATCAAGGAAACTTTCCCAAATATAATATCTTTTACTATGCCTTGATATTATCCGCAAGAGACAGTTCGTATCTAAGACCACTAACCGTTCCATTACGACTACTCAATATAAGGTGTACGAAGATGTTCCTGCCCCATCGCTTTCAACTTCGCATCACTAAGATCGCCTGAATCCCATAACCGATCCAGTTCTTTTTGCATACGGTCATTCATAAATTTTATTAGAACACGACGTAATGCAAGAATATCTTCTTCATTATGAAGCGAAGACACAATATTGAGTACATCTCTTTGTGCCTGATTAAACTTTATCGATGTATTTCTCATATCTCCGTTAATTAATACTGTTCTACTTGCAAAAGTAATCTTTTCCACTCATATGGACAAGAAAAATCATTTATTTTTCAACAAGATGATAGGATTAAATGTCTCTCCGATGCATCCCCCACCCCAATGGTTTAAGCCAGTACCATCGATGTCTTATCGGCGGTATAACGGTATCCGGTCGACGGCAGTACCAGAAGCGCCAGTAGTTGATAGCTGCTTTCACCTTGACCATAAACGGTACGCGGTAAGTGGTGAGCTCCGCATATGTCAGCATCGAGGCACGAGGACTGCGCATCCGTGCTCGTGTAATACTCGCTGTGAGACCATCAATTTGGTATTCAGCAATATATATTGGCTTGTTAATATAAAACAATGAATATTTCTGTGCGATACGGAACCAAACTAACTGCTCAGGGCAAAACTTCTCACCATTAATCTCTGGGAATGGGAACTCACGCAACACATCCGTGCGGAACACTTCCTTAAGATCTCCTGTAACGTGATATTTATAACGAATATCGATAGCATTACAGAGAATATGCTCCTCGGGCAATCCACTCCCAATAATACCTCCGGTTCGTTTGTTGATATCAAGACCAGCTATGCCTCCCACAGAAGGCTGAGGATCTACATCTGCCCAAGACTTCTTAATAATATCAATTGCTACAGAAGGCAGCAAGTCATCATCATCGGCTATCATTACAAGCTGGCCTTTTGCCTCCTTTACGCCTCTGTTCACCGCCGTATGCTTTCCACCATTCTCCTTTCGAATATAACGAATAGGGAATGCCATACTATTATCGGATGTCAGCGATGCCATCACATTTTTTGTGTTGTCAGTAGAGCCATCATCCACGACAATCCATTCAAAATCCTGGCACGTCTGATCACATAGCGACTTATACAGACGTGGGAGTAAAGCAGCACGATTATATGAGGGGGTAATAACAGATATCAGCATTTTACTTCTGTCTATCATCAGTAATCTTTATGCACACGTATTATCCTTCCATGCTCTCCAAATACTTCTCAACTTGTCGCTTGAGAGGAGGAATATCATTTATCGCAGTGTTCCAAAGGGTCTTGACACTAACAGTTGCATATCCATGTACAAGAATATGCCGCATACCGATAATCTGCTTCCAAGGCAATTCTGGATGTGAAGCTATAAACTCCTTGGTCAGCATATAAGCAGCCTCACCGACCACCTCTACATTCTTCATTACAGCAAAATATCGAATCTTGTCTTTTGCAAACTGTTCGAATGTAAAGCCCTCTGTCATTTCCTCAACATTTGTTGCATACTTTACGATATGCAACAAACGCCCTTTATCTCTAGACGGTTCTCTCATAAATCAAAGTTCTATCATTGTAGGCTGTCTTCTTGGCATAATCTTCTAACGTTCCATCCTCTATCAAATCGACTTTTTTACCTAAAAGATTACAAAGATCCATATACATACCGCCCATCGTAAATAATGTAACACCAGCCGAAGGATCGAACGAGACCAATAGATCAACATCACTACTTGGTGTTTCCTCACCTCGGGAGTAAGAACCAAACAGCCAGACTTTTTTGACCGGTTGAGAAGAAAAATATTTCTGCAAACTTGCGATTATAGTATTGTTCAACATAATATTATTAAAGTTCTACTTGCAAAAGTAATCTTTTCCAATTACACGGACAAGAAAAAACCTTTATTTTTCATCAGAGCAATCTACATCCGCCTATCATCAGTAATCTTCACAATATCAGGATAGTGAGGATTAAAGGTGCATTTATAAACATCTAATTTCTCTTTTGAAGACACCTTCTCCATATTTAGTTCTTTTATTATACTGAACATGGGACCATTTCTAAGCGTCTTACGATAATCAAACAATATACTTCCGCCATAGTTCTTTGCAAGCCAATTGATAAGAGACGGCTCAATCTTCTTATTGGCAACGCGACAGCTTATTACAAAATCTGTCACGACATCATCATTATGCTTATCAACAATAAGGAAGCCAACGATTCCGTAGTCTCCGAACTTATCACTGCTTTGCAGAACATAACAATCGCATTTATCATCATCTACAATGTTTCTGACTTCTTCCATTGAAAGTCTTCTACCAGAAGAGTTTAATTGATTGGTACGCTGAAGAAGTTCATAGCAGCGGGGAATATTATCCTCATTGGTAGCTAACAATGACAACTTTATGTCACAGCTACGGAGGAATTCATCAATATCACCAGTCCAGTTTTCCTCTTCTGTCTTCAAATTCTCAATCATTTTGTAAGTCGACCTGCGTTTCTTGGAATCCTCTGTTACGATCATCTTGAATCTCTGACATTTGACAAGATCAATAATCTCTGAAGGATCAACGCAAGTCACAGCCGGACAATGAATGAGCACCTCATTTCTCTCATAAGGATTATCATCAACAAATATCACCGTGTCAGGATTAATATTCATTTGTTTAATAGTCCTTAAGACATTTACGCTTTTAGGCTCCCAATTTATTTTTTTGAAAACGAAATATTCGTCTATATTGAGTTCCTTTAATTTCTGAGTGGCCTGTTCATTATCATTCTTCGATGCTATGCTGTTAACGACTCCACACTCATCTAAATGTCTTATTAGCGAAATGAGTTTTAAATCCGGTGTGACATCTTTATTTTCAATAAGAGTCCCAGACCAGAGCGTGTTATCCAAATCCCATATCACAAGCTTCACTTTTTTACCTTTAGTTATGTCTCGCGGAATAAGCTCTAACTGGTTAAAAGTAACACTTATGTGTTGTTCAGCATTTGCCGGGTGTATGTTAATAAAAAACAGTTCATCCTTACTCTCAAATGGAGGAATGAAAACATCAAACTCCCGATTGTCTTTACTTACTTCAACGGCTTGTCTGAACAGGTGTTTAGTTGCACTTTTTATATCTACAAGGAGAGTGGTCATGCTCTCTAACCCAGACACTTTTCCATGTAAATCCAGAGCATAAACAGATTTATTCTTTCTGATGAGAAGATTGATAAGTTTCTGACGATAGCTGAACCATCCCCAATCAAATATCTGCTGGAGTCTCTTGAATGGGCTTAAAGAGGCGAGCTTGCGAAAGAAGTATCCAAGAACAGTAACGGCTATGTAAGAACGCGCGTAAGTCTTCCCTGAAACCGGCTTAATTTTTAGTTGTGACTCAATTTTAGCCCAAGTACGGAATTCGCATTTAGCGCCGATTCCATCTTCTGTCAAAACAGGGGTTATGCCATCAACTATTCTGACACAGTCTCCATCGGCGCGTTTCTTATACCGGTCACATGTGGCATAACAGGATGGTGCAGCACATTCAACGCAATGTTCTGACCAAAAGAGAGGTATTACAGCTTTCTGGGTTGAATACTCTCCCTTGATAACTTTACATAAGTGCTTGATACGGGCCTTACTATAAATGAATTCAAACATTATTCTTGTCCTTTAGATAGTTGTATATATCCATTGATGTTTTGACAGCAAGGACACCTTTCTCTTGTAAAGTACAGAGATAATTGCAGAGCTCCCTGAATTTAGAAACTTCGAAATCCCAGTTGTCATGTACCCCCCCCATATCAGGAACAATACTATGAAACATTAATACTAAACACTGTCTTTTCTTTACAGCATATTTTATGATTGCTCTGAGTTCCCTTAACTTTATAGAAGACAAGACCGGTATAGAATACAAAATACCATCTTGTGTTTCTGACATAAGAGTATCTTCATAAGCTAACCGATAAAGCAGCGGTAAATGCAAAATTCTGGAAGCCTTTCTACAATATGCTTTGAACATTGCATGTCGCTTATAGGTCAAAGACAATCTTGCATACACAATATTATGGCTCCTAAGCTCATTCCAAACAGGTCTCGCAAGTCCTGTTCCCGGACTTGCGAAGCCATTTCCGTATTTGGTTAATGAAGTAGTACCTTGAATCTTTTTGAGTTCTGATATTCCCTTAAGAATATCATCAATGCTGTTTTCATGGTGATAGCCATGTCCTGCGATTTCAAATAAACCGTCATTATAGAGCTCCTTTATCATATTCTCATTCATCGGAGCCACATCTGTTGGACGATTGGTCTTATCACCTCTAATGTACCCAGTAGTAACATTAAAAGTAGCAGGCAACTTAAACTCTTTGAGGATAGGACGCACAATGGTATAATTATCTATGCGGCCGTCGTCAAAACTAAAACCAATTAAACATTTATCTTTCATGTGCTAAGAATTTCCAAATTATCAATCTAAGGGTATCAATAAGAAAGCATATTAAAAACACCAGTATGAGGAATGCACCAATCGTGAGCAGAACCATCACACCATTATTGTTGTTATATAGCTGTCTGACGGCACGGCTGAAGAAAGGAAACACCAAAGGGTTAAAATGTATGATGTATACAGCGAAGCATGCCGTAGCCAATCGGTTTATGATAGTACTCTGAATCCGGATTTTCGAGAAAGTAGTTAGGAGACAGAGAGACGATAGGATGACCAAAGGATTGTCATAACGCAACATGCGAGCAGCTGTGCCGGTGAAATATAACGACACACAAACGAGAACAATTATAAACAATGTAATGCCACAAAAGATAGTAAAAACATTATTGTTTATTATCTTTATCGGATATAGACGGAAGTATCTGGCAGAGAGATAGAGCAGGCAGAAAAATGTAATACTGTAACCGCCATAATAGTCGATGTACCCGGTTAGCCATGTGAAGTAACACTGAAAGATGTATAATGATACAAGCAGCGTCTGAAATTGCTGTTTTGAAGCTGTCTCGGCAAATGCGTTTAAGACCGGTGATAACAGGTACAGCCCCAAATATGCTATAATAAACCAGTAACCATTATACAGACAGAGAGTAGCCTTAATGTTGTCAAAAGTGAGATAACCAGAATCATAGATGCAGAAACAAAATAATAGGAGCAGGAGCAGAAAGGCAACTTGAAACAAATACCTTGCCACACCTTTTACAGTGGTATGGATACCAAACCAACCGGAAATCAGGACAAAGATATCCACGCCACCAACAGCCAAAGAGTCGAAGAAAATCTTTGTCACAGATGAAGACAACGAGCCATCAAAATCAGCCTTCGATGGCAAGCCTATTATCATGCCACTGGCATGATCAAGCAAGACAAATAGAATGGCTATTATCCGGAGCAGCTCTATGTTGGATTGACGCATTTTCAACTTTGACATATTACCTCTTTGCATTAATCTTGAATCGGAATGCCTTGCGATAGAGTTTATTATCGTCGTACTTATGGTCGTACTCATAGTGTTCATACGAATAATCGCCCGGTCGGAAGCCTGGGGACAGGAATGTTTTGTAGGGGTATAAGTTAAGAAGGTAATTATTTTGGCCCTGCCAAGCATTGAAGATTCGTATGAAAAGAAACAGCATAACGACAATCATCGCAGGAGCTAACGAATGAACATTATTACCTCTCATGCAAATTGTTGTAAGCGTGCAGATGACACCGATCATATAGTACCAGGACAATCGACCGCCATTCTCAGAACGAATGAAGAAGAGCAACATAGCACAAAAGATGAGCGCCATATTGAGCAAGACACGCGTCTTCATATCACAGTCTTCGAGTTCGTCGTAATTATCCCAAATAATCCACAAGAAGAACACGGCTTCCAAGAGATAGGCAATACGGAAACCACCTGACGCACTATAGTCCGACTGCATTTCTACTTGTGACATATCACCATATGCAGAGAAAAGAGCATTAGGTATTGATGATATGCCTAGAAGCAATGCAACGATCATTGTTCTTTCTACCATCTTTTTTGACCACTGTATATGTGCGATAAAATAGACTGGCATAAAGACTACAGCCGATTTATGAATAGACATGGCAATAAGTGCCACAATGAAGAACTTGATAGGCTTGCGCTTAATGATATAAGGGATACTTAGCCACGCAACAGTTGCACCAAGAACCTGACGAAGATATGTGAATGTGAAGAAGAACCACAAGCCTAAAAAGACGATGATGGCAAAAGGGTAGTTCTCCGCATACCGCCTCAGACTCACAAAGAGCAGACAATATACCGTAAAAGTGAGTATCAGAATAAAGATATAACGGTTCTCCGTGAACCAAGACACGATAATGTTATACCAAATAAAACCCGGTTCTTTAGGGAAGAAGTCAAAAGCTCTATCCAATAGATAACTTCGGCCTGCCGTAGTAGTGTTGGCGATAGAGTCAAAGATTTCTCCATAGATATAGCGGTCATAACCACCAAGCATGTCTCCCATACCGACAAACAATGCTAGGGCACCTAACATCATAGCCATGATAGGCACATCCTTGGCAAGACGTTCACTAAACTGGAATAAAAAAACTGGGATAAAAAATATAATAAGATATAGCCACATAGGATTATTAAAGTGGTATTAATTTGTTTACTAAAATAAATCTAAAATTTCTGCTGCAACTTTCTTCCGTGCATGCTCTTGCAACACACGTTTTCTTCCCCCTTCTGCGATCTCTTCATATTTAGCAGGATTGGCAGCAACATCCTGTAAAAGCGCTATAGCTTCGGAAGGAGTTTTGAATACGAGGCAAGACTTTCCATTCTCGACTGCAATATTTTCCAACGCATATGGAGAGCCAAGCTCAAGCAACCCATTACTGATAGCATCAAGGACCTTTCCCTTCGTTCCTGTACCAATATCGATAGCATTCACTTGTATATCATGCTTCTGCAACTCCTCGATATAGTCAGGAGCAAAATTGATAACATTCACAGACCAACCTCTACACTTCAGTCGCTCACTCCATGGCTCCCAACCTTTCCCTAAGAATGTAATCTCAAAGGATTCTCGCAGCGTATCGTCAAGAGACTCCAGCAAATCATCCGTTCCATGTTGGCAATAAAAATCGTGCCTTCCAGCAAACAGAAGACTGATCTTAGGCGAATGGAACTTGATGGTCTTTGGTCGCCACGCATAATGAGGATGACGAATGAACCTCACATCTGCCTCAGGATTGATGCCCTTAAAGAATTCAGCATCCTTCTGTCCTACGAAGTGATATAAAACATCTCTTTGACAGTAATCCCTTTCCATTCCGCGATACTGCCAGTAAGCAAAAGCGTATCGCATCACTTTCGACAGTCGATCCGTCATCCAATTCTTTGTCAGACAACGGTGATAGTACATCGATTCACAGTCTGGCCCCAAAGCGACAATTCGAGAGTTCTTAAAAAATCTAGCTAATCCAAACAACTCCTCACCATAGATCCAAACAATATCCGGATGGTAATCATTAATGTCCTTCACGGATTGTTCAGACAGACGAAAATAAGAAAGGATAGGATAGTGAAGCAGTATACGAAGAAAGACAAGATGCAAACGGAACATCCACCGATACCACCATGGCTTACCAAGCAGATGTACCTTGACTTTAAGGTTTTCTTCTGTCTTTCTTACTTCTTTTTCATTAACATCATTGATGTTGAAGCTCCATACCTCAAACTCCGTATTCCCGTTCTCTTCTGCACCAAGCATCAGGTGATAAGGCAACGCAGATGCTGCCCGTACATTATTAAAGGTCGGAGTCGAAAGACTTATCAGTGCTATTCTTGTCATTTTTTTATTTATTCATTGACCATACATCCGGTTTCTTTCCTAACCACAGATTTCTCTGATTTCACAGAATAATCCTCTAAAATCCTTTAATCTGTGGTTAGAACCAACAACAATAACAACCCACACAACTTTTACTACACATATTTTTTGTCTCTCATTGTCGAGAATTGTCCTATATTGTCTTCATAAAATATCTCTTAACGACAACCCCAGACAATAGACGACAATTCTTGACAATATTATTTTTATTGATGTTGTCTTAGTTGTTTAAGTTGCCCCCGTTGTTGAAAAAAATATATCGAC
>DEKJ01000036.1:75859-91057 GCA_002353825.1 Prevotella sp. UBA2725
TGTTTATGTTGTCCCTGTTGTTGGAGAACAATAAAACCTTCTCCGCGCAGCGAAGCGTAACCATCTTTAAAATCCTTAGGATCCGTGTGAGGCGAAAGCATATCCCATGCCAGCAGTCTGAACGATTTGGCAGAATTAACCATTACCGATTATTGGTAATAATTTCTATCATCTCTGCAGGAGACACAACAATATGATTCTTTGGAAAATGTTTCATGTTACCGGTAACAACATATGCGCCATCCTTAGATAAGGCTACTTCATAAAAGACAGCATCATCAGGATCGGGAAAGACCTCATGACTTATAGTAGGATCAAGTTCCTTCCCCAATTTAACAAGGTTAAGTACATTTTCAACATCATATTGAGAAAATGAGAATTTCTTACGACTCAAGACATCCTTGTATTCCGCAATAATATCCTGGTTCACTTGTGTCCACTTAAATATTNNGAAGTTTAGTGGACACTAGTGATCCTGGTTATAAAGAAGAATGACACGACCCTCCAGAACCATATCAAGCAATAAAGCCGTGGGAGAGTCTTTTCTACTCGTCAACAATGCAGAAACGAGAATATTCGTATCGTATACTGCATAGTAAGTTTTCTTCATTCTGCCTTTCTTTCTAATCTGGACAGACGAATTTCTTCATCAATGTCGTCCATTGATAACTCAGAATTACCATTTTGCATACTCTGCCGTCTCATTTCCGCAATAGCCTTTCGTGCATCGTCCAACACAATCTGGCGATGATCCGTCTTGAACTTAAGCAAAATTGATTCGACCTGTTTCTGAAGCCAAGAAGTAAATGCCTTCTCATTGGGAAAAGAAGGCTTGACCTCATTGATCAATTGATCATTTAAAATGATATTATATGAGCACATAACATCCTCCTTTTTATTTGATTTCTTTGCAAAAATAAGCATATTTCACTTTATTGCCAAATTTCAAAGCCATATTTTCGAATCTCACAATAGATCTCCAGCCACAGATTTCTCTGATTTCACAGAACGATGGGAGTTAGGAGATTTTTGTCTCTCATTGTCGAGATTTGTCTTAGATTGTCTTCTTAAAATATCTCTTAACGACAAATTTGGACAATAGACAATACTCGACAATATTATTTTTATTGATGTTGTCTTAGTTGTTTGGCGCGCCGGCACCTTCCATCCACCGTGCCAGGAATGGGTCGTACACAGAATATTCACCGTTATCTACCGTAACGAGATCCTTGTCCATCAATCCACGCAAAGCGGCATTCACTACGCTCGCCGTTTGCAGATGATACTTCCGAATGAACTTACTGCCTGTCACGCCTTTTGCCTTACCCTCTGCAGCAATGGCCCGGAAAACTTCACGTTGCTTCTCCGGAAGACTCTCAAGCAATGTTGCATAGTTGTCATCGAACAAGTCAAGAATGTATTGCAAAGCCTTATCGACCATGTCAATGGTACAATGACCATTGGCCGGCGTCAGGAAGAACAGAACGTTCATCATCCGCTGCACGCTGGCTGTGATCCCGTCAAACTTGCGGTAGACATTCTCAACAACGGCTGGATCTACAGTTTTGCCATATTCTTCGAAACAGCCAACAGCAAACTCTGTATAACTCTCTATAGATATTCTCTTCAGCCCCATAGGTATAACCGACTGATAGAAAGGTCTTGCCGGAGAAGTGAACATCTCGGTCATCAGATGCCGCTTACTTCCTGCAAAGATAAAAGTGGCATTCGGACAACGTTGTATGTAAGTTCGAAGCAATGCTTCCGCACTCTTCTCGTCCTTATATTTTATTATCTGCTGAAATTCATCAATGGCAACTATACAAGGTCGGTCAGCATTCTGAAGATACTGAAATATCTCATCCAACGTCACCAAAGGGTTATGGATATCCCCCAAACCCAGGCTCCAACTGGGATTGTTATTGATATCATAGCTCAGTTCCGCCTGCAGAGACTTTAACACGCTCACAAACTTCTCCCAAATCTTCCTACCTAATGGCTTCAATGTCTCGAGGATAGCCATGCCAAAGACATTGACAAAATCGCGAAGAGAAGTCGTGGCATAGATGTCAATATGAAAGGCATAATAATGGTCAGATATCTCACGTTGACTGAAGCAATGCGTGATAAGATCAGTCTTACCTATTCTTCGGGGAGAGATCAGAGCAATATTATTGCCGTTGGTGACCAACTGCAAGATATCATGCGTTTCCTTCACGCGGTCGCAGAAATATTCCGGCCCCGCATAGCCTTTAGTTACAAATGGATTCTCAATCATATTTCTGCAAAGTTACAACTTTTATCCTAAACAGGATAATCCTAAATAGGATAATCCTAAATAGGATAAAAACAGTTTAAAGTTAAGAGATAGGAGTTTTCCCAACCACAGATCTCAACGATTTCACAGTATCCTTTAAATATCTCTTAACGACAAATTTGGACAATAGACGACAATATTTGACAATATGTTTTTGTCTTTCATTGTCGTGAATTGTTTTAGATTGTTTTCTTCTATACTCTTATTGTTGACTTGATGACTTCACCGTACACATTCACGATATCCATATTTCTGATATCATAGAAGTATCGTTCCAGCTCTATTTCTTTTGGGGTGAAATTGACAAGTATCCCGGCGATAGCCTTTTTAATGCGCATGTAGTTGAATAGTTGTGCTCTATGTTCTGCCGATAGAGCTTCCACTCCCTTGCATTCTACTACAATATCGTCTTTACAAAGAAAATCCATCTTATAGTATTTCTTCATTGGCTTACCATGGAATGTTGGTCTTAACAAAGCTTCTCGTATAAATGGAATTCCAAGCTCTGTTAATTCTATCTCGAAGCCCTCCTTATACAAATCCTCAGAAAGGCCTGGACCAAGTTCTGAATGAACCTCCCACAATGCTCCTACAACATCGTAAATATGTCTTTTAGGACGAGTTGTGTCAAACATATACAATAACTTATAAGTAAAGCAAGCTAACCTTAACGACAACCTCGGACAATAGACGACAATATTTGACAATATGTTTTTGTCTTTCATTGTCGTGAATTGTTTTACATTGTCTTCAAACATCTATTTGTCTCTCATTGTCGAGAATTGTCTTAGATTGTCTTCAAACCACCTATTTGTCTCTCATTGTCGAGAATTGTCTTAGATTGTCTTCGTAAAATTTAACGACAAATTTCGACAATAAGCGACAATACTTGACAATATTTTTGTTTTTGTTGTCTGAGTTGTCGGAGAACTACCATACTTTTGTTGTTTAACCTAAACCGCATGCTGATTTCACTGCAATCGCACATTGATTGCAGTGAAATCGCGATGCGATAAAAGTTGAATGTTCTTTCCTACCACCTACACCTTTTTCTTTATAGTCATCTGATTATCAGTGTTTTTAATCCAAAAATCACCTACACCCTGCCTACACCTGCCTACACCCCACCTACACCCTTCTTTCACGCAGCCTGTCCGCTACGTATCACGGCATAGTAAGCCGCACCATGCTTAGTACGTTTCCACTGGTAACCCTGTGCCCTAAGCGCGACACCGAGGTTGACGTTGTTGCGTGGTGAGCAAGTCAACTGTGGATAGCGGCTGTAGACCTCCATCATCATGTCGGAGACTTGCAAGGCCGGGACGGCCTCACCCTTACGGGGCTTGCGAAAGCATTGTAGAGCCATGGTGGTAAAGTCAAAGTTCTGCTGATAGGGTTCATTGGCTTGCTGCATAAGGATTGTCTCCTCACGAGTGAAGTAGCACCGCTTGCCATCTTTCAACTCGGCATATATCTGTGCATACAACTGCTCGTAGTCAATGTCCTGGCTGTTGTCAATGATCTGACGAGCAGGAATCTCTACGCAGAGGTAACGACGTGAACCCGTCGGATCCTTGAGCGGATGACGACTGTTGGTCGTTGCCACAAAGGACGCGTATCGGTGCTGGTCGGTCTGGACGCTGGCATAGATGCGACGGCCGTTGACCGTAGTCTTCGAGATAGTGTGCTTGAGCTCTGCCTGCTGAGAGTCCTTGACCTGGTCGAACTCGTCAATGTTAACGAGAAGGTTGCGGGCAAGTGCCATCTCCTTATCAAACTTATTGGCGAGATTCAGGTGGTCAAGATAATACTCACGGAGGGACTTGGGGATAAGGCGCTGACAGAATGTCGACTTACCGCAGCCCTGAGCTCCGATGAGAAGGAGCACGACGTCGTTGCCAAACTCGCTATCCATCTTCATCCAGTGAGCGACCATGGAACGAAGCCACGTGCGGATCCACTCCTGCTGATAACCGTTGAGTCCGGGGATACAACCAATGAGTTGTCCGACATGGTCTTTTCCATCCCACTGCGGCAACTTGTTGATGTAGTCGGCGACAGGGTCGAAAGTCGGGGTGTGGTCGGAGTGAACGAAGGTCTCAGCGCTCTTGGCAACAGACTTCACATCGGGCAGTGCCATCTGCATGTCCCAAATGATCGTGTTCCAACGCTCGGAAGTGAGAGGCAAAAAAGGAGATGTCTCCTCCGTTTTTTCACCCTGAGGGTTAGTGAGCTTGGCAACCTCGTACTTACCACTGAGAACATTGTTGCGGAAGAGGTAGTGCTGAGAGAGGTACTCCTCAATCTGAAGGAGATCATCGTTAACCGCCGAAGCAACTGTTGGTTGAGGGGTCGCTACATTAGGCACAGTAGAATTGTTTTTTTCTTGCATAGTAATAGAATTTAGGATTAATGAAGTTTTCGGGTGCAAAGATAGTAAATATTTCCACTACTTGCAAGGATAAGCCCTCACAAAGTCTAAACTTTCTATTTAACTTACTGATTATCAACTCTGTGCAATATCGTAGCACATTCTCTCGGTGTAGGTGGGTTGTAGGCAGGGTGTAGGCAGGGTGTAGGTGGTAAGAAAAACTAATATTGACCGTACATTCAGTTGCTTCCATAACCACAGATTTCTCCGATTTCACAGAATAATCCTCAAAATCCTTTAATCTGTGGTTAAAAATAACACCCCACACAACTTTTACTACACATCTTTTTATCTCTCATTTTCGAGATTTGTATCAGATTGTCTTCATAAATTATCTCCTAACGACAACCTCGGACAATAGACGACAATATTTGACAATATGTTTTTAATGTTGTCCTCGTTGTTTATGTTGTCCCTGTTGTTGGAGAACTATCTTGTTTTTGTTGTCTTCGATTGCGTTAGCGTAGCGAGCTAAGCCTATAGTTGATAAAACGGCGGAGCAGTTCGCCAAAGCCAGTTACTTTCAGCAATAGCTTGCATCGGCTCTTCAACACGACCCGTTCTTTCATGCTCAGTTTATACCCACACGCCTTAGCCTCATCTCTAAGAGTCCTCATATATGGCTGATCTTTATCGGCTACAGATCCCGAATTGGAGTAAGCAATAGGAAAGAGTCCATTGAGTTTCAGACCAACAATCTGCGGAAGGTAATGCGGCAGGACATCCTTGGGGATCGAAGCAGTCAAGGCACGATAAAAAGCTTCCTCATGCCGGATAGAACTCTTCTTGGTGTGCGACACACTCGCCGTGTTTCGACGGAAATGATAGATGCAACGGTACACGAAATGAGGAGGCAACTGGGTCTTGAAGATCAATCGGATATTCATGATCATATCTTCCTCACCATCAATCTCACGCGGGAAGTCAAAGATATCGGGAGTCATCAGACTCCTTCGGTAAAGTTTGGCCCAAGGCATCGGCGGTATGCCTTTCCCGGAGATCTGCGCACGTCGACAGTCGTCTATTGTAGCATCTGGCGCCATGCGTTGCTCGGGTAACACCGTAAAACCTACAACAATGTCCGTACCCTCACGAAGCGCATAGAGCTGCTCCAAGGCATCAGGTTCCATCGTGTCGTCATCATCAGAGAACGTCACCCAAGGAGCCTTTGCAAGAGTCACCCCCCCATCCTCGTCTTGTTGATTCCTTCATTCTCCTTATGAATCACTCGTATACGAGCATCCCGCTGAGCATATTCATCACATATCTCTCCGCTTTTGTCAGGACTACCATCATCTAACAAGATCAGTTCGAAATCCTTGAATGTCTGGGCAAGAATACTGTCCAAACATGCTGCTAAATATTTCTCGCCCTTATATACCGGAACGATAACAGATATCTTAGGTTGTGTTTCCATAAATCCTACTTATTTTCCTTCTCTGACCCCTTTGATGATTTAAATGGTAGTTTTCTAAGCACAAAAATAGCGGCAACGGAAATCAGCGTCATAGAGAAAATTATTCGTGCGATAATCTCATAACCTTTTAGAGCCAAATCATAAGCTATCAGACATAAGAATATCACCAATCCTGCGCCAATAATCAACCCCACCCAATTCTGAAGAATTTGGTTGGTAATGATCTTCTTCTCACACGACTGCTTATGAGCTTGTTCCTTCTCTACCAACTCAAGGAACCGTTCAGGAGAATTGGGTATAACATCTTGATACTCCCTGAGAATAGAAGGAGGGGGAAGAGGACCTGCAAAAGTAGTCAAATGCTGGCTATAGATTATTTGACTTAATCTAACTTGCTCCTCCTTAGGAAGATCTTTGAGGATTTCCTTAAGATCCTCTGGGAATTGAGATGAAGTTTTGTCTTCTTGATGTTGACTATCAAGATGCTGTGAAGTCTTTTCTTCCTTCATTTTTTAGATCGTATTATCTTGTAGCAATATCCAACATATAGTGACCTACATTTTCCCAATAACTTCTGATTCTGTCAGAAGTCGTTTCCGAGCGAACCTTACTCAACATCTCTGAGTAATCTTCGCCCAAGTCAGCTATTTTCGAAAAACCCGATATATAAGGGTGATGATCCCACTTAGCAACTGGATGAAGAATAGAAGAGTATAACACCCGTCCACTATCATCAACAACAGTGATAAAATTACCGTGTCTTTTTATATGTATTTTTGTCTTCATCGTACCTTCACATTTTTCTGCAAATATAATATTTATATTCAGAACGAACAAATTTTTAATGCGTTTTATTACGCTGGGAAATAGTCTTATGACCTTATTTATGTTTATTCCATTCTTTATTCCACCTTCTCCATACCAGACGTCCCGGCTCTTTGTGAGAGATGACTCGTGCAGGGTTGCCGGCCACCGTCATCCCAGCCTCCACATCTTTCACTACCACAGCCCCGGCACCTATCGTAACTCCATCACCTATCTTTACGTCCTCTACAATACAGACGTTTGGACCGATATAGACATTATTACCTATATGGGCAGCATGAAAAAAAGAAGAACCGATGGTAGCATTTTGGAATATGTCTACATTGTCCCCAATCACAGCTGATGAGTTAATGACTACTGGTCCACCATGAGCAATCAAGATTCCGTAACCCATTTCCGTATCTCTCTGAATATCTATATGGGCCATTTGCCCTACTAATCTATACATTAATCTACTCACCCCCCCCACCAGAGGATTCGTACATTTCGATAACCTCCACCAAAAGAGGAAGCGGAAACCCACGTCAAGAATACCCGCAAAAAACATCCTCAGCAAGCTATCACCCCTACGACCCGTAATGCGATAATAATCACTGCGAATATAATCGACGCACTGAGAGAAAGACATTAATCGTATCATAATACTAAATACCCGCTTTCTTGTAAGTATTTCTTAATCATTGGCATTCTCGATTGCCATGAAGCAAATTGCTGTGCTGCCCGATAGTTCTTATCAGCTAAGCCTTGATAAGCAGAACTTTCTCTTAAGATATCAATAAGCTGATCCTCAGGATTAGCCCAGTCGACGTCTACCACAGGATTATAGCCTATCAAGTCTACTAATTCCTTGGGGGCCCGGCCTATCATAATACATCCGGAGAGCATCGCTTCCCAATAGCGTTGAGTAAGGGTCTCTATGTTTCCACCACGGGCCGGATTAGTGTCACACTGTGGAAAGCAGACCATGACCTTATACTGCGGCATCATCGCGTATAGTTCTTTATTGGAGAAAGCGACATGCTTATCGTTGAGCGTTCCGTCTGCATTAATATTACTGGTTTGATAGCCATGAAGCCCTCCTGCATTATAACACTTAAGAAGAACTTCATGATATTTTTTCATCTGCCTTCCCATCTCAAAGACATCTTTATCTCGCTCTGACAAAGGCCTCCCTTTATGGTAATGAGAAACATCTATTCCCTCAGGCACCCAATAAGCCTTTACAGTTGTTTCCTTGTTGATCATGTCAGCCACCTGGCTGGCAGTAACGAAGACAGTCTTGACATCAAAGAGCCTGAAAGCATCATACATTCGTTCCCAAGTTGATGGCCAGACATCCCACAACATAGGAACAATCTCATAACCGAAATAATAGGGGAACAGATTATCCTTAATATTTACACCATTCGCACATACCATCAATGCCTTTTTCCTTTGAATGAGGAATGGAAAGACGTAATGAACAAATCTATATACTTTCAACAATATTTCTCTGCATACCGCCCTAATGTGCCACTTGTATGATGGGAACAGATCGGGCTTGGATGTAATTCCCGCAACTTTACAACAGTCTATAAAGTCGTGCATAAAGAACTGAAATTCCTCCTTGCGACGCACCTTGTCTTTAATATATATAGTCTTCATTTCTTACTGAGTAGATAAAATAGAGCTAGGAAATTAATGAAGGGAAGTAATAAAGTAGATTTATGAGACCGTGCTCTACCAAGAACAGGTAAAAGCCCTAAGTGATATACATCCAGGAAAAAATCCTTTTTGGAATAAAAATTTGTATTATGTCTTAACAGGCTCAAAACTGATGATAAAAGCAAAGAGTTAGAAACACTAACATAGAATTTCTTGAGAGGCAACGAAAAGTCGTTACTCTTAGATAGATTTTTTAGAAGACAAGATATTCGTAAATCGCTGTAAATAAGCAGTTTCCTCTTTTGGGGATTCTTTGTATGATCAGTTGAGTTAGGATACCAACAATAATGATAAACACAGTTATCATTAAAAACTATTCGTTCTGCTTTTCCAAGTACCTCATAGCTAAACGCCACATCTTCATGCTTAATATCGGTGAAGAACCTAAAAGAGTGCTTAGAAAGGAAGACTCTTGAATATAAAGCACTACAAACACTACCCACAATAACAATATTATGAAGGAGAATATACTCTCCTGTGTACTTTTTATGATAATCAGCCTGCTTAAAATGATTTACTACTACGTCTCCGTTTGATTTCTCTGCTTCCATCTTATAGAAAGATATATCACAGTTAAACATCTGTGTCCTCCGTAATACAGGACTAAGACTATTGGGAAGAAGGAAATCATCCGAATCAACAAACATTATAAAATTACCCGAAGCATTGGCTAAGCCCAAATTTCTTGCAGAGCCTTGTCCATTATTCTCTTGATGAAAAATTTTTATATTAGAATGGTCGTCACTTATCTTTTTTGCAACTTCAAAAGAATTGTCCGAAGATCCGTCATCTATAACAATAATCTCAAAATCAGTTTCATCAAGACCCTGACAATAGCAACTTTCAACACATCTCGTTATATACGATGATGCATTATACATCGGAATAATGATAGATAAAGAGAGCATAGTTTTAAAATTTTACAGATGCAATATAATTGATTTGATGATACGATACATCCAAATATTATCTAATGTTGGTCCATTCACCATCGCAAAGGGGACTGTTAGTACCAACAAGACATATATATAAGGACAAATTCTAGATACCTTTTGGTAAATTTTTTGAAGGCAATTAGAGCATCGTACAATAGGAGCTAGATTTAAATCTCCAAAGACATAAACAGCGAATAATGATGAAAAAATCCACCAAGATAAGGTCCTACCGATGTCACAGCTTAGAATAGTGAATAGCGGAATCATAAAAATAGCCTGAGGCAAAAGCGTATTACTAATTCGAAGACTTTGGTTATCGCACTTGCATGAGTTGAACGATAAATCAATTGAATTAAGATTAGAAACTATATAAAAATAAGCAATAAACATCCAACATGCAAGAAAGAAGACACAAGGATTCGGATAATTCTTTGATAAATGAAATTGGATCGTCGATATTGTCGACCAAGTCAGAGCGTTAACCCCCGTTCCAACATGGCAACTATCAAAAGAAGTACCATGTACATCTGGGAATAAATTAAAACAACCTTGCCAGGATTGCCATATATCTTTTGCTATCAGAGAATTACCCTTATAGAAGCAAACAGTAGACATTAGAATAATAATAGGTAACGCTGTTAATAATAAGTCTCTGATCTTGATATTTATCTTACCTGTGTGATAATAATAATATACATAAAGCAAAATAATAGGATAGGTGTAGAAGAAACTTGCTTCATGCGTGAGTAACATTATAGCTGAACAAAGCCAGAAAAGCAAAAGCCATAAGGTTGATTTTGTAACCAAATACTTCTTGCAACTACCGAATACAGACAAGCACAAAAGTAATACTATGAAATCTTTACGGGCCCATAAACTAAACAATGTAAAGTATAAGCAACACCCTAAAGGCAGAATAAATAATGACCAACGCTCACGTGAAAAAATTCTAAATACAACAAGCAGAAAGATAAACGCTGATGTAAATGAAATAGTTTTTATAAGAGTTATAGGGCTCGAAGATGAAATATTAGACATGAACCATATAACTTGCCCCATCAGTCCTCGCCTAACAAAGCCACCTTCATAATTTATCATCCATTCACTCACACCCCACTCAGAATATTGGGCAGAATTGAACAGTGAATCATAATAAACGCGATCTTTCAAAATGATACACATAAGGAGAAATACGAATACCCCCCCCACTGCCTTCGTTATATTTGCCTTACGACTCTGATTAATAAAATCCATATTGTTGCTTAATCAAACTGGTAACTATTTATTATGCTGTCTACTTCTCAACCCATGTGACAAAACACGGGCTATGAAATTCATTATTCTAAATGCCAAGCCTTCATATTTGTCATTGCTCTCGAAAGTCTGACGAAGGAGCAAAAATGCAGGTGTGAAACTTAGTCCAATATGTTCTTTATCAACCATGATAGATGGGGAGTTAATCATATTCTTGGCATTCAACAGCAAGTCCTGAGTCTCCTTAGATATCATCCTATTCTCCCTAATAAACTGGTATATCTTATGACAGAAGAGAACAGAAAGGCTGTTATCTCCTTGAGAAGCGAATGTATGAAGGATCTTGGCAGCATGGAAATATTGCATACTGTACCGAAGCTGACAATTGTATATGCCACCAATCTCTGTTATCAAGCCAGGATTCTGCTGATTCGTTGCCGTCAAGGATAGTTGATCACGGCATTCTCCCTTACTCCGGCTCAACTCCCAATTAGCATGCCAAGCATCAAAGAGCTTGTAAGCTTCAGGAGTATCGCGGACTAAAAGCAATCCACTGTTGTAAACATCCGTTGAAGGATCGTATTCCAAACAGAAGATGTCCTTTAATGGCTTACGCGTCATTGCATTAAAGATGTCGTATTGACAAATCTCACGAGCATGACAATGATAGTCTAACACAGCACCTACGGCACAATCTATATCATTAAGACCACCAAGAGAATCACATATTATAGTATCAGCATCGATGAAAAGGAAGTCTCCCTTTATCAAATTCCGAAGGTTAGTTTTTACCCACCGACTCTTCTCCTTGTTTGAATATTCTTTAGGTATATCAGCAACTAGAATTCTATTGAAAAGTGATAAAGCGTTCCTTCTCTGTTCGCTTTGCAAAGAATCAGCAGTTGCCTGATCTGTCACCAGCATGATCGTTGCGTCTGAATTGTAGTGTCGCAAAGTCCAAGCCGATGCCCAAGCTTGTTCAAAATAGAGATCATCAAGACTGCTGATCACGTCGTATACAAAAGTGATGTTTACCATTTACCAAGGATGTATTTCAACGGACGAAGCTCAAAGAGCTTACTTAAAATGAACATAACAAACAACTCTATAGCAAAAGCAAGACAGAAGAACAAGAAGCCTCCAATCCTGTCTTGGGGAGTATAGATACTAAGCATGTCTCCGACAATTCTGTAATAGAACCACATATGCGTACAATAGATAAGCAATGTCTGCCTGCCAAAATACTCCGTCCAACTATTATGCTTTATTAATTTACAGATACCAAGAAAGAAAAATATTCCTGAAACCGAAAAAATTAAGAACAAGGGAATCTGAACCAACAACACAGCAATATGTGCATCAACTCCTGGCATAGACCAATATCTACCAGAAAAGACAGACAAGACTATCAGCATAACGTAAACAATGGCCCCTATAACAAAAACCTTTGAATGATTTAGAATCTGCTTCTTTTTACTTATAAGCCCTAAAGCCACAAAAGGGACTGCCGTCAAACCATGCCAATAACAGAACACATTATCTCCAATTTCCCACTCATTAAGACCAACACCGGCAGCAAGACAAACCAATGACAGGAATAAAGTAACCGGAATATTCACATGTGCCCTATTGAAGGCCCAAACTAACAGCTTTGCCACAAGCAACGCATCTATAAACCATAAACGATCAAAAATATCGGAGTCTCCGGACGGATAATGCTCATATCTTACAAGAAGCCACTCTACCACACTAAAGAATAGCAATGGCACCACCAACTCCTTAAATTGCCGATAGGCAAAGTCTCCTGCCGTCCTGTCGAACGATGTGCAATAGCCTGATATGAAAAAGAAGGCCTGCATAAAGAACTTAATAAATAGAGGGCAGAAACCAAGAGGCACCACAAAGCATGCAGTATCATTCTGCCCCCCCCACTCTAAAGCGATTCCGAAATGACTGACCAAAAGCAGCATTATCAAAATGCCTTTGGCCACATCAAGATATTGGATACGAACATTTTTTCCCATAAAAAGGTCTATCTACTACCTGACCCAATTATAACCATCTGCTATAATCTTGGCAGGAATACCTCCTATTAGACTATTCTTACACGTAAACTTCTTATTGACCAAGGAATTTTGGCAAATCAGACTATCATCCGGTATTTGTGCATTTTTGGTTACAGCTGTATCAGAGCCAATCCAAACATGATTTCCGATTGTAATTGAACCTTCCGATTGCTTTTCTTTACCATTAAAGATTACTGGATGCCCATCAGTTGTATTAAGCTTAACATTCCAGCCAAACATACAGTCATTACCGATGTTTGCATTACAAGTAATCCTAATAAAACAATTTTTATTACAATAGAATTGGCTGCCTATTGTCAATACCCCGCTATCGACTCTTATGCCGCATCCTTCAGAAATAATAGCAGAACCGCCGAAGGCCACTACCCCCCCACACCTATGGATAAGAAACCATTTGAATGGCAGGGAAGGCCCTCACTCCCAGAATGAAGTCCGATTTGAATCATATATTTCCTTAACGGTTGCCTGATCTTTATGGAACCACGGGGAATATGTCCTATCCTTACTTTAGGAGAAATAAGAATAGGACATAGTTTAGCCTCCTTGAAGGACAAATATCTAACACAGAAAACGAAGGAGTAAAGTTTTGTAAACTCAAAAATTATTTTTTCCTTTATCCTACGAAACAGGCTTAGCATATTATGGAAACTGAAATGTTATACCTCATCAAAGGCTTTTCTTAACTCATTGATATAGCCCCGTCCATATTTGCGGTCCGGCTCCATGTAGTTGCCTTCCCCCCACTCATTCCATGCTTTTACAAACACAAGGTTCTCTTCTGAAGGTATATCTCTACATTTATCAAACATCGTTTTACAGAATTCTCCCCACACCTTTGGATCTGCATTTCTGAAGATAGTAGCTGCTCTTCCTGTACGCGGTGAATGGTCAAAGTTAGGATATATACATGGATAAATGCCTTCTTTTGAGTTGAAGTGCTCAATGACATAGTTGCAATAGGACTTATAATCATTGCCTACTGGAACCCCACATTTTCTCAAAGCACGGAAGAAAATATTCATGTAGGTATAATGATGATCATGAAATTCGCCGACGAAGTCCTGAATGACTGCGTCATAACCTGCATCAATAAGATCTTGAGAAATCTCCGGTCTCTGGCAGAAAGCAACAAAATAAAAGCCTCCCAATCCAGCCTCCTTAGCAAGCTCATTCCATAGCTTGATGAAATTTGTTGCTCTCTCACTTGCTGTAGGAGAGAAAACAGAGAAAAGCAGTTTCCCGTTTACTTTTGTATATCTCTTATCTTTGAATGCAGGCAGCAGATAGTTGAAATGCGCAATATCGTCTTCCTTGCCGGGATAGACCTGCTCAAGCAAAATATGTGTTTTCTTGAACCCATTCCAAGCAGTCTTCGCCCACGTATGATTGGCCCAACAAAGCGAGAAGCCAAAATCAGGTTTGCCGCTTTTAACCACTTCTTCGAAGACCTCACTAAGAAGATGAGTGCCATTAGTCCAATAGTGCCAATACATAAAACTCTCAATGCCAGCTAACTTAGCGAGCTCAGCTTGCTTTTCACGGGTTTCAGGCACCCGTAGATCATAGAATCCAAGCTCTCCGGGAAGTTTCGGTTGATAATGACCAGGAAAAAGCGGTTTAGCTTTTGCCACATTGGTCCACTCTGTGAATCCAGGTTCCCACCATTTGTCATTGAAATCGGTAGGATAATACTGGGGTAAATAAAATGATATTAGTCTTGGTTTAGACATCTTTACTATTATTTTCTATTAATATTTGTACGAAAGAAAGAATCATAATCATAGCCATCATTCACAATTCGCTTGCAAGGAACATAATAACCACTTGTAAGGTCATGTTTAATATGGTAATACTTCGTTTTCACGTTTCCAATACCAAACATAACATTTGGTAAAAGATCACTAATAAATGGCAGACTCTTTGATTCATTAATCAAACCGACCTTTCTCTTATGAGTCTTTTTATATTTATCTGAATACCATATCATAAAAGGAATACTGTACTGGTATTTTAACAGATTCGCATTTATCCTACTTGCTACACGACCCCGAGAGTCACGATAGTCATAAACTTCCTCTCCGTGATCGGACAAGTAAACAAGAATCGTATTAGTATCTCTAAATATCTCAAAGATATATTTCATGACCTTGTCATTATAAAACGTCGCATTATCATAATCAGCAATGATCTGACATTTCTGCTTCGTTAAGTGATCTTCAAAAAATAAC
>DEKJ01000059.1 GCA_002353825.1 Prevotella sp. UBA2725
GGGATTTTCAACCGTACAGGTCGAATAATCCTACATGGGCAAAATTAATAATATTTCTTCAATCAGCAAAGAAAACAGGCAGAAAAAAGAATGCATAATTCTTAGAGATGTAAATAAAAGATCATTAGAAGCAAATCTTGACAGCGTTTCCCTGTCTGGCTTTGGTGGTCTTCCACTTCTTCGTGAGGAGGAACGAACCCTGTCTTTATCTGAGAGATTGGCATCATGCATCACTGACTCCCGCAAACAGTACCTTGTACAACATTCGTTGGAGGAAATTATAAGAACGCGTCTCTTTCAGTTATGCCTTGGCTATGAAGATGTGAATGACTGCGACCTCAATCGCAAGGAACCGATGATGCGTCTTATGGTAGGTGATGGCTATGACAAGGATATCTGCTCGTCAGCCACAATGTGCCGGTTTGAGAACATGGTTACAGATGACGATCTGCTTTCTCTTCAAGAAATGTTTGTCACCATATTTATCCTTTCCTATAAAGGCGAAGAGCCCAAGGACATTATTTTGGACTGTGATGATACCAACGTAGACTGTTATGGCGCACAGGAACAGACACTGTTCAATAACTACTACATGGAGTACTGCTACATGCCACTATTGATCTTTGAGGGGCATAGCGGAAAACTTATACAGCCCCTGCTTCGTCCGGGAAGACGCAACAAGACAGCCAATATCAATGATACTCTACAATGGCTAATAGCTATGCTTCGTGCAGCGTGGCCAAATACATTTATTACAGTAAGGGGTGACAGCCATTTCTGCTCCCATGAATTCATGGACTGGGTGACCGAAGGTAAGGACAAACGCATCAGGTTTATCACAGGCCTTTCTTCAAACAGCGTACTTGACAGGAATCCTGAGGTAAAAAGGCTCCAACAAAAAGCCATAGATCATTATAAACGTACGGGGCTGCCGAAAAAATACTATGGAGAGCTGCGTTACAAAGCCGGGACATGGAACAACGAACAACGTGTCATAGTCAAAGCCGAGATTACAAATTCCGGAGGACTCAACACAAGATACATCGTGACCAACTTCAATGTAAGAACGGATGTCTATGGGCTGCCGTGGTCGGCTCCAATGTATCTATACGAGAAACGATATTGCGCCAGAGGAAAAGACGAACTCTACATACGGGAATTCAAGGAAGCTGTAAACGGAGACCGTCTTTCCTGTCACGCCTTCAAGGCAAATAGCTTGCGCACTTTTATGCATGCCGCTGCATATGTGCTTATGCATTCCCTAAGAGAAAGAGCCTTCGAGGGCACCTCTTTGGAAAAAGCCACGTTGCTCACCATACGTGAGAGAATCCTTTTGACGGCAGTATGCGTCAAGGTTTTCAAGACCAAAGTCATTCTTGACTTCGCCATGTATAATCCAATGGCCGATGAACTAAGGCACGCATTATTATTCTATCGAAAAACAGCTTGACCAAATACATTCACGACTACAAATTACTAAGGCAGGGCGAAACTCTGCCAGATGCCGTGTGCCTTATATATTCATAAGCATAGCACAAATGGCTCTTGGGTAGATATGGAGCCTGGTCAAAGCCGGAAATTTGCGCATAACACGTAGTCTAACATCTACGCATACTAATAAAACAGAACCTGTAATGTAAATAAATATTACCAAGACAAGCTAATGACATATTTTCAATACCAAAGTTGGGTCGTAAAGTTAGTATGGAATATGCAGGTTAGCATGCCGAAAAATAGTGGGGCAAAAAAGGGTAAAGAACTGGGGCAAAAAAGGGCAACAGCTCAATTTGACCATTTCAATTTATAGAAGGCCAATTGCAGCATTGTCCATTTGATGAATTTATTTGTTACTACAAATAAATTTATATCACATTTCTTTTCTACATAAAATAAAATTCATATATTTGCAGTCGGAAACACACTTCCTATTATACACATTCTATTATATGAGACATTGTCATATCCTTCTACTTGCCCTCTTGCTCCTCGCCCTCGCTGGTTGCAAGAAAGACCCTCAGGAGATCTTCAATGAAGAGAAATCGGGTGTGGTGCTCATCTGCAATGAGTTCTACTATGACGTGGCCCTTGCAGATGGCGAGCATCTCTATTTTACGGGTATCGATGACGACGGCAGCCTTCAAGGGTTGACGTCGGATCTCAACGAGATCAAAAAGAATCCGTCTGTCCTCAACGGTACGGGCTTCTTCATCGACAACACGGGACGGATCCTCACGAACCGCCATGTCGTCGCTCCGGAGATAAATAAGGAGATGGTGCGGAAGAATATGAACAATATCATTGAGGGCTATGCCCAGTATATACAGTTGCTTCAGGACTCGATGAACGCTCGTTATCAGGCCATTCAGGAATATGCACAGTCGCAGCTCTATGAGGACGAGTATGGTGACACGCAACTCAACATGACACAGGATGAATATGACCAGCTCAACGAGGAAGTGGAGAGCCTCAAGCAGCAGTATGCTCAGGCAGAGAACGTCAAGGAGAGTGTGCGCAGCAATATCCTCGGCTACAATTTCTCGATCCAGCTCCACTCACAGTTCGGCATCGCCTATGATGGGAGTAATGTCCGCTCCTGGGACGACTTTATGAAGAACGGCTGCACACTGCTTAAAGTGTCTCCTGACTCCAATTCAGATCTGGCACTCCTTCAGCTCAACTCGAAAACGACACCCACGGATAAATATATTTTCGACTATACGCAGTATGATGCCGACCAGGCAGACTTGAAGATTACCGATCCTCTGTATATGATTGGCTACAACCAGGGTATCAATCTTGCGCAGACAGACAACGGCATTCGGGTGCAGTTCACTACGGGTACAGTATCGCAGACCCCCGATGGCACTCGTGTCGTTTACAGCATTCCTTCCATGCAGGGCTCCAGTGGCTCTCCCGTGATTGATGCCCAGGGGCGCCTTGTCGCCGTCAACTTCGCTGGCAGTAGAGGCAGCGACAACTTCAACTTCGGTATTCCTCTGCTGCGCGTTATCACTTTTCTGAAATAGTTTTCTTCCAGTTTTCAAATGGATATACTAACACATTTCAGAACCATAGAGGAACTGACAAGGACACTCTCTCGGGAAAATAGACTGCTGAGCGAGATGTTCGAGAAGCGGAAGCTGATCAAGTTTCCTACAGCGCTGGCTATTGATTTAACTGGCGGTAATGAGGCTCGTTTGCGAAAACTTATCGACTATGGCGTGCTTGTTGAAACCGGCAATGCTGTTGAGATAGAGAGCGATTATCTGAACTTCTTTGAGGAAGTGTTGGATGTGAACGAAGAAATCAGTGTATTGAGCGTTCAGGAATGCATCAATACGTTGAAGGAATATATCGGCTATTATCTCAAGGAAACCAATGCGGTAAGGAAGGCTGGTTATCAAAACAGCGTGCGGCTGATCCTCAGGAAGACCGGCTTCAGAACCCTGAAAAACGTCGTGGACCTGAAGCGTAAGATGGATGAGACGTATAAACAGGAGCCCAACTATGCCATAAAGAAAGACAAGTTGAAGAATCTTGACGAGAAAAGTCACAGTATCCGTTCTATGATCAAAGAATGTGAGAAGCTGATGGACAATGAACAGGCTTTCTTCATCATGGCCAATGATCCTCATATGGCAAGGACATGCAGCGATGTGAGGCACGAGTTTGTGGAATCTTATCATGCGCTGATGGAGATCGACCGGCAGATCATCATCTACATCAATCAGATAGACAAGCAGAACAGGCTCTATAAGAAAATCCGCAGGCTGAAATACTTGCAGGATCAGTTGTTGATCAAGACTGACACGAATATCTTGCAGGTCCTTCAGGAAAGAAATCCATTGTGGATGGAGCCGCGGCAATACAACAAGATACGCTTGTCGGTCGAGATGCTTAGAGGAAACGATCAGATAGTGGATATCATGCGGCGCATAGCAGAGCGCAATGGTATTCAGAAAGCAGCAAGAACGGAGGCTGAACCCCTGACGGCAGAAGACTTGCAGGAGCATGTGAGACAACTGAAAGCTGTCGATCCCGAGGAAGTATGGAATGCTTTCGCAGCTTCCAACTATAATCTCTTCGACTTCATCTTGCGGTACGACTATCAAACAGAGCGAAGCATCGAAGACCATGCAGCTCTGTTCTGCCAGCTCGTTATCCTGCATTCTGATGACTGTCGGATGACAGGTGAGATGGCTACTTACCAAAACATTGAATACCCTATTGTCTATGCGAAATAACACACAACGAATCTATGAACGGCTGAGCCGTGGAGAATTTCTCTCAGAGGACAGCATCGACCCTGTCGTCCGTCATCTCTATGAGGACTTAGAAGAGAATATGGACGATTATGCCGACTATTTCAAGGAGATAGGCATAAGGCTTGAATCTGGCAACGGCTATTTCTATTTCTCAAGGATAGGCGAGGGGAAGCAGGCTATTGAGCAGAAGTTAGAGAGTTTTGCCAAGTGGCTCGACTATCTCGACTTCCTCAAGTGCTACAATCAGTCGTTTACGGCCGGCTTCCAGTTCCGAAAGAGCCATATGATTGAGCAGGTCAGCATCGACGTGGAACTGAAAGAGAAGGCGGGCCATCTCTTTCGGAAATATGGCGTCGGCTCCTATATTGAGATCGTGGACAAGTTGATACAGGAAATGCAAAGTATGGGCTTTGCCGAATGTGTCAACGAGCAGGATGAGACCTATAAAGTGACTTCGGCGTTCCGCTATGCTGAAGAATTGGTAGACATGATACAAATAGCCAACGAAGATGAACTACCTGAATAAAATCATATTTATCAACAGCGCTAATATCCCCTATGAAGAGATTGCGGTTAATGGTAATGTGCATTTTACCGGCACCCAGGGTGTGGGTAAGAGCACCGTGCTGCGAGCCTTGTTGTTCTTCTATAATGCCGACAAGCACCATCTTGGCATCAAGCAAGGACAGAAGCCCTTCGATGAGTTCTATTTCCGCCAGTCCAATTCTTATATTCTCTATGAGGTGATGCGCGACAATGGTGCCTACACCGTGTTGGTAAGCCGTTATCAGGGGCATGCCACGTGGCGTTTTATCGATGCTCCTTATGAGAAAGAATGGTTTGTAGAAGACGATGGGCATGTGCTTAGTGATTGGATAAAGATACGGGAACGCATCGACCATAACGTCGTTGTGTCTGCACGTATCGACTCCGGTGTGCTGTTCAAGGATATTATCTTTGGCAATACCAATGATCATAAGTATACGCGCTATGCACTTGTGCGTAGTTCTCATTATCAGAATATACCGCGAAGTATTCAGAATGTCTTCCTAAATACCAAACTCGATGCCGACTTTGTGAAAAACACCATCATCCAGTCGATGTCCGATGAGGATCTGCCTATTGAGTTGCAGCCTTACAGGCGGTTGGTAACCAATTTTGAGCGGGAATACGATGAGATTGATTGTTGGTTCCGGCAAAATAGAGAAGGGAGCTACCCTGTGCGCAATTTGGCAACAAAGATAGCGGAGCAAGGACGGGTCATTATCGCTCTTGGTCGCAAGTCGCTTGATTTGTGGCACATGTTGAATTATGTCGTAGCCGAGGACGAGCGAAAGATACCGCTCTTGGAGGTTGAGGCTGCTGCTGTAAAAAGCAATATCGATAAAGAGCAGGAGAGGGAGAAGGAACTTGCTTCTGATTATGGAAAAGAAAACAACTCTCTTAATCAGGATTTAGGTGCCAAAAAGAGCAAGCTCAAAGAGATCGCTCAGTCAAGGAAAGACTTTGAGGCCAAGAATATTGAAGAGAAACTTGCCCTTGCTGCCCGTGAGCCGTCTATCAAGCAGGAGAGGGCTGAAAAGCAGATGTTGCGTGACAATCTGCTTAAGACCTATTCTTCGATAGAGGAGAAATACAAGATCGCTGAAGGCAAACTGGAGAATTCACGCCAGGCTTTCGAGAATGCCCAGAAGGACGCTTATTATCAGAAGCAGGCTTCTCAGCAAGAGGAGCGTACACGCCTTGACGAGGAGCGTACGAAGAACAGAAACCAGGTGATGGAGGCATACAGTAGTTGGCTGAGCGAATCTGACGAGCGATTGTTAAGACTGCAGAAGGCTGAGAACAACTGTGAGAACGCTCTGAAGGATCTCCAGCATTGGCATCCGAAGGCCGATGAACTGAAGATCGTGAAGGATCAGTTGCAGCAGTTAGAGGCTGAAGCAAAGGAAAATATAGCCAATCAGACTACAGTGAAGAGTAATATTGCCCAGCTCAGTACTGAGTATGAGATGAAGGAAGCTGAACTGAAGCGTGCGTCTGCCCGTGAGCAAGAACGTTTGGAAGCTGAGCGGACAAAATGCCGCAGTGCTGTTGCCGAGATTGATGAGAAACTCTCGCACTTGGATGGGTCCCTCTATCAGTGGTTGTGCAAGAACGCGGAAGGATGGGAAAACACCATTGGAAAGGTGGTAGACGAAGATCATATTCTCTATGCACAGGGACTCGATCCAGAGCTGGAAACCGCCTCTGACTCCTTGTTCGGTGTGAAGCTCAATCTTGACAATGTCGGCTATGTCCATCGCTCGCCGGATGAATATAGGTCGGAAAAGAAGAGGTTGGAGGATGACATTCAATCGCTCAACCACCAACTCAGTCAATTGTCCGCAAAGCTACAGGAGGACATCGATAAACTCAAGCGGAAATACGCCGCAAAGATCAATCCTCTTCGTGAGCGTGCCACCCTCTTGCGCGTTGAGGAAGAGCAGATGCCGGTCAAAAGGCAGAATCTGCAGAACGAACAGCATAAGTTGGAGATGGAAGAGGCTGCACTGATAGCACATGAAAAAGAGGCTCGTGAACATAGTTATGATGCAGCCATTCTCGCTGTCCATTCAGAACAGGAAGCACGAGAGAAGAAAAATGAGACAAACAAGAAGGATCTCAAAGATCTCGATTCGGTATTCAAAAAGTCAATCCATGCGTTAGACGAGGAATTGCGTGCTTTCAGAGAGTCGCAAGTGGCGGAGGCAGCAACTCGAAATAAAGATTTTGATGATCAGATAGCCCAACTTCAGCAGCAGAAAAATGCAGAACTCGCTGGAAAGGGCGTTGACGTAAAAATGCTGGAGAAGCTCAGCTACGAGCTGAAGAGTCTTGAGGCGCAACTGAAGTTGATAGAGGCGAACAGACCGATTGTCTTGAGATATCATGATGCCGAGGAGAATCTTTTCAAGCGCGAGCCGGAGATCAGAAAAAGTATCAAAGACATTCAACAGCAGCTTGAGATGCTCCGTCAGCGATATGAAGACAAACGAGCCCGCATAGAGAAAAAACTTCAGGATCTGGAAAGCCGTCTCAGGGGCGTGTTGAAAGACCTTGAACACAAGCGGGATGGACTGAAGCAATACCATCAGGTAGTGGATAATGAGCATCTTGTGCCCGATACTTTCCTCTCCGATAATGACAGTGTGAAGTCGAATCTTGACAGCCAGGAACTCTTGAGTCAGCTCAGGGGCAATGTCAATCTGAAACGGGAAGCTTTAGAGACACTGAAGTCAAAGGTCGTTGACTTCAACCGCAATTTCAAGCCGCAGAATGCCTTTCATTTCAATACCATGCCGGTCACTGATAGTGACTATCTGCAGATTGCCGCAGACTTGCAGGACTTCATGGACAACAATAAAATAGAGGTCTTCCGCAAGCGGACGAGTGAGCATTACAAAGACATCCTGGGGCGTATCTCTTCGGAGATAGGAGCGCTGATGAACCGGCGGTCAGATGTAGACAGAGTCATCAACGATATTAACCACGACTTCATAGAGAAGAATTTTGTGGGGGTTATCAAGAGTATTGCCCTTAAAGCCGACGAATCCTCTGACAGACTCATGCAACTGCTGGTATCGATTCATAACTTTACAGTGGAGAATGCACACGATATCGGTGAACTCAACCTCTTTTCGAGCGGCAATCGCGATGATGTAAACCTGAAAGTCGTCGAATATCTGAAGAGTCTTTCGCATCAGCTGCAAGACGAGGCGGGTCGCACAACAGTGTCGTTAAGCGATACTTTCCGGTTGCAGTTTAGAGTGAAGGAAAACGACAACGATACTGGCTGGGTGGAGCGTATCAATAATGTAGGGTCTGATGGCACCGATATCCTCGTGAAGGCAATGGTAAACATTATGCTCATCAATGTGTTCAAGAAGAAAGCTGCCCGTAAGAGCGGAGATTTCATCGTGCATTGTATGATGGACGAGATAGGCCGATTGCATCCAAACAATATCAAGGGAATCTTGCAGTTTGCCAATTCACGTAATATCTATCTGATCAATAGTTCTCCAACATCTTACAATCCTTACGATTATCGTTACACCTATCTGCTGACCAAGCAAGGTGTCAAGACGAAAGTGGAACTATTGTTGAAACGGATAGACTAACAGAATGTTATGGTAATAAGCACATCATTACAGACATTGTTGTCGGGAGAAGACGTTGCCGGTTCAAAGCTTAGCGGTCGATTAACTATGGAGCTATTGAAGGAAGGACTGTTGCAGGTAATCCGCCATGGCTCCAAAAAGTCATACCGGGCTCGTGATGTGGCTGCATTGAAGCGATACCTTATCGATAAGGACGAGCGATACCGCATCATGGATGTAAACGCTTCCGACACTCGCGCTTCAATGGCTTCAGAAACCGGCAACTCCAAGCTTGTCATGGTACGCTCGTGCCCGGGATTTCCAGTCAACAGTTATGAACCGATAGATTGTCGGCTGAGTGACAAACCGTTTGTTGTCTTTCCGCCCAAAGGTAGTTTTGTGTTCATTACCGACTGGGAGCGTTTTTCTATTCCTGAGGATGTTACAGTGATAGGCATTGAAAACATGGAAAACTTCAGGAAGATCCGTCAGCAGCGCACTTTCTTAGAGCATTATCTTCTGAAGCATGAACTGCCTTTGAAGGCGCTCTTTGTATCACGTTATCCACAGTCGTCGGATCTCCGGAAGTGGCTTTGCACCATTCCCAATCACTATCTGCATTTCGGCGACTTCGATTTGGCTGGCATCAACATCTTCCTTACGGCGTTCTATAAGTATTTGGGTCCTTCACGCTCGTCCTTCCTCATCCCTGATGACATCGCAGATCGCTTGAAGGTTGGGTCCGCCAAGCGCTATGACGATCAGTTGAAAGAACTCTCTACTGATAATAAGGAACTTCAAAGTCTGATAGAACTTATTCGGCATGAGCGTAAAGGGTATGACCAGGAAGGATATATAGAAAAATAGAGATAGACTTTATATATTTTTATCTCTTCCTTGCTCCTCTCATAAAAATATCGAATTGAAGATAATATTTTCCTCTTTTCTCTTGGATTATTAAAATTGTTTTTATAAATTTGCGAAGAAAACAGAATCGATATTTATAGTTCATGAACAGAAACGTTCTCAAACAGATATTATTAGACAATAGGGCAGAGGTTGAGAGGTATCAAGTCTTCCCTCGCAAGATTGACCTTTCATGCTTTCCGTGCATCGTACTGGTAGGGTTGCGTCGTGCGGGGAAATCGTTCCTGTTGTATCAGCGTATGCAGCAGCTCCTCCATGAGGGTCATACGTGGGATGAGATGCTTTATCTCAATTTTGAGGACGACCGACTTGATGGATTCACTGCAGCTGACTTCAATCTAATCTTAGAGTGTCACGCGGAGCTGTCGGACAAGCGACCTATGCTTTTCTTGGATGAGATACAGAATATCGATGGCTGGCAGAAATTTGCCCGTCGTCTTGCTGATGAGAAATATAAGGTGTGCATTACCGGAAGTAACGCAAAGATGCTATCGAGCCAGTTCATGTCAGAATTAGGCGGCAGGTATCTCACGATAGAGGTCTATCCTTTCAGTCTGACTGAGACTCTCGACTATAGTGGTCAGCCTCATGATGAGAAGACAATGCTTGGCACGCTGACGCGAGCGAAGTTCATGCGGGCTTACAACGACTATCTTCATTGGGGTGGTCTGCCAGAGGGCATCGGCTTGCCTGTCAAGCGAAACTATATCAGCAGCGTGTTTCAAAAGATATACCTCGGCGATATCTGCGCGCGCAACGGTATCAGTAATCCTGGTTTACTCCGATTGATGATCAAGAAGATTGCGGAGAGCATCAAACAGCCGTTGTCCTATAATCGGTTGGCTCGGATACTCTCGTCTGTGGGCGGAAAGATCAGTGTGCCTACGGTTCGCACTTATGTGCAATCGTGTGAAGAAGCATGGCTGCTCTTGAGAGTTCACAACATTGCATCCTCGTTCTCGGAGAAAGAGACCATTTCGAAGTTCTATTTCATAGATAACGGTCTGCTCAATCTCTTCTTGATTGATTCTGATACATCCTTGTTGGAGAATCTCGTTGCCGATACCCTATTCAGAAAATACGGTAACGCTCCTGACAATGAGCGTGTGTTCTATTACAATTCAGGTGTGGAGGTCGACTTCTATATTCCTGAGGATGGTCTGGCCATTCAGGTGTCGTATGATATCAGCAAGAGCACGGAGACTTGGGATCGGGAGGTCGAGGCTCTGAAGAAACTCCCTGCGGCATTGGACTGCCGCCAAAGACTGATCATCACCTATGATGAGGAAGACGAGATAGAAACCGACAAGGGGACTATCAAAGTCCTTCCTTATTGGAAGTGGGTAAATGAACTGTAACTTTGTGAGAGTGCAAATCAATAATTCTACGTTTGAAATACATCTAAAGGTGGCTATTGGCCACCTTTGAAAGTAAAAAAGCAATGGAAAATAAGGAACTTGAGAACAAGATAGTCATCTATCAATCCAAGGATGGCAAAACTCAATTGGACGTAAAACTTGAGGGAGAAACTGTTTGGCTAAATAGACAGCAACTTGCCACTTTGTTCGATCGTGATATTAAAACAATCGGCAAGCACATAGCTAACGCACTAAAGGAAGAATTGAGTGATGGGCCGGCAACTGTCGCAAAATTTGCGACAGTTCAAAATGAAGGCAATCGTGAGGTAACTCGACAGATAGAATATTATAATCTCGACATGATTATATCTGTGGGATACCGTGTTAAGAGTAAACGTGGTGTAGAATTCCGTCGTTGGGCAAACAGCGTCTTGAAGGATTACCTCATCAAAGGCTATGCTATCAACCAGCGTATCCGTGAGGAGAACTACCGGCAGATGGTACAGCTTGTCCGCTCTATGGCCCGCACAGTGAAGCTTCAAGACCTCAGCAAAGAAGTTCAGAATGCTTTGCTCGATGTCGTTGTCGACTATACTTTTGCCCTCGACCGTCTTGATGACTACGACTATCAGCGGCTGACGATCCCAGAAAGTGATACAGAGGAGAAATTCCATGCCACATATGACGGAGCCATGAGGGTCCTCGCCGAACTCAGAGAAAAGTTTGGCGGAAGCGGCCTGTTTGCCAACGAGAAGGACGGCAGCTTCAAGAGCAGTATAGGCCAGATCTATCAGACCTTCGGTGGACAAGAGCTCTATCCATCGGTTGAGGAGAAGGCCGCCATGCTTCTATACCTCGTTACGAAGAATCACAGCTTCAGTGATGGCAACAAGCGAATTGCCGCCACGCTCTTCCTGTGGTTCATGAATGAGAACGGCATCCTCTACGATGAGAGCCATAATAAGCGCATCGACGATGCCACACTTGTCGCTCTCACTCTTCTCATTGCAGAGAGTCGCCCCGAAGAAAAGGATACGATGGTGAAAGTGGTAGTAAACCTCATTGGGCATACTGATGAATAATTTGTGGGATAGAGGCGCACTAACTCTGACACTGCCGAAAGTAATAGTCAAGAGGGAAATAGTGTTAGAGAAGGCGCAAAAAGTGTCAGAGTAGATAATAAAAGTAACAGAGAAGACAAAAAAAGTAATAGAGAAAGTAATAGAGAAGAAGGGTGTGGTGTCAGAGATAGTGTCAGAGAAGGCAACAAAAGTACCAGAGATGTAATTCCTCTAACAGATAAACAGCAAGAGGTCTTGAACTACTGCTCTGTTCCAAGAACCAGTAGAGACATACTTGACCATTTAGGCATAGTCTATCATTCTAAGAATATTAAGCGCTATATCACAAGTCTTGTCGATTCGGGTCTTCTTTTGATGTCTAATCCTGAGAAGCCCAATGACAGGAATCAGAAATATAGGAAGGCTTAAAGACCGTCGATGTATTCTATCGTCGTGGACTCATGGAGACGTAGGGGCGTGGCATTACGCTCATCATTGATGGATGTAAAACAGCGGGACTGCCAGAGCCTACCTTCGAGGTTGCAGAGCCATTTGTCAACCTGACTATTCGCTTCAATGCCCCGTTGTCCAAGAGTGGCGGATTAAATGGCACTGTAAATGGCACTGTAAATGGCACTGATGGCACATTAAATGGCATGTTAAATGGCGTATTATGATATCGTAATCGTGAAGGACGGAGGAAAAGTGGTGATACGAAACGGCGTATCATGGCGTTTTCAAACGGGCGGTGTTTTGCTTTACCTCGCTACGCGAACAGCGACCTTCGGTTCCCATTGTTTTCCCGTATAAAAAATTAAGGAGCTGCGTTTTGAACGTAACTCCTTGATTTTCAGTGTAGCGGGGGTGGGCCACGATCCCACGACCTCCGGATTATGAATCCGACGCTCTAACCAGCTGAGCTATCCCGCCATCATTTGTTTTGCCTTCATTTCTGAATTGCGAGTGCAAAGGTAATACTTTTTTTTCGTTCCCACAAGAAAAAGACAAAAAATAATTCGAAAGATTAAAAGTTTATTCGGCTGCTTCCGTTTACTTCCTGTTTTTGCGGATCTTATCGTACCATTCTTTCAAAGCTGCACGCGGCGTACCTAACTGTACAAGCTTATCGAGATCTTGTTGAGCATCCGTGTAATTACGTAGTTTGATGCGGAGGTCGGCACGTGAGAGCAGGTAGTCTTTGTTGTTTGGATCATGTTGCAGTGCCTTTCCGTAGTCATATTCGGCGAGTTCGTTCATACCCCTCTCGCTTTCTATACCTGCTCTTGCTGCCCAAGCCACCGCAGAGTCGGGGTGAGCCGTGACAAGTTGGTTGATGCCGTCAAGTGCTTCCGTATAATGCTGGTCTTTCTCATTGAGCAAGGCAAGACCGAGACGAGCCTCAAAATTTCCGGGGACAAGCGTGAGGACGTTTTGGTAGTCGAGGCGTGCAAAGTTGTAGCGTCCGAGACGGTCATTGCAGTAAGCTCGATAATAGAGTGCAGCAATATTGTTCGGCTCATGCCGGAGCACAATATCATATTCTATTTTTGCGTTCTGCCATTCCTCGAGTTGCATATTCCATCCCGCTTTTTTGAGGCGCAGGTCGATTGAGTCAGGATGAAAAGACAACCTCTCCGTGGCAGCCTTCAGACTGTCACGGAGAGGATTATTTTGTGCCATGGCTCCCATTGGGAGCCACAGCATCAATAAGAATGCAAGGATGTGCTTCATTGATTCTTCTGTTGGGTGTATTCAGCGAAGGCCTTGTCGAAGGCATCAAGCTGAGTGCTTGTCTTGCCTTGTTTCTTCAGTACACGGCGCAGACCCTTGTAGTAAGCACCCACTTTAGCGTGGATCGTTGCAGGATCGGCACCAGAGTTGTAGATCTTGTCAAGATCAGTGTGCATCTGCGGTACGAGATCATTGAGGAAAGCATTGTCTCCTTGAGCCTGGTCAGCTTGCTGATTCTGTGTGGTGTCTGAAGGCTGTGCGCTTTGTGGTTGTTCACTGTCAGTGCTGTCCTGATCACTGGTGTCTCGCGTTGTGATGGAGTCGTTCTGTTCAGTCTGTTGCGGCTCCTGCTGATTGTCGCTGCTACCATTTTGTGCGACGAGCAGCGCTACGGCCACACACACGAGTACCACGATGATAGCGATGATGATGGCCATCTTTTTGTTGCTGGAGACGCTGGGCTGTGCATCCGTCAGCTCGTCTGCAGGACGGTTGAAACGATGCTTATCAACAGCATCCATGAGCTGGTCTACGTCCTCAAAGCGCTCGTTACGACCGAATCGACAACATTTTTCAATGACATTGTGATATTCAGCGTTGAAGCCCATGTCTTTGAGCATCATGCCCAGCGAATAGATATCGGCACGCACATCCAGTCCTACGGTACCATCTTTAGCCTCAGGAGCAACGTACTTCAGCGTCTCCTGCGGTTGTTTCATGATGTCCGTATAGCGCAGTTTGAACGTGAGCAGTTTGACCTCTTCGCCCTTCTTCGTGATGAAGACATTGCTTGCGTTCAGACCTCCGTGAACCATTCCCTTGGAGTGCATGTAGCTTATGGCATTGGTCACCTGTCTGAAGACGCGCCGCTTCTCGTCATCACTATGGCCCTCTTTCAGCCACTCAGCGAGCGAACGGCTGTCCTCCCATTCTGTTTCTACGATAGGGCCCTTGTCGGGATCGTCCTTGAGTGCGATATACTTGAATATGTCGTTGTTGTCCAAATCTTTTCCGCGTTCATACTCCTGGCGCATATAGCGCTGGTAGTTGGGCTTTGCTCTGTAGGCCTCTTTAAGGCCAATCATCAGAACGTCCTTGCCACCATCCTTCTCGATGGTGATTAGGTTAATGCTTGAAGTATTGAATTCCATATTCTTGAGGTTTTATATGTTCGTTATTTAATTATTTATTCATTGATCCGATAGGGAAGAGGCCATAGAGGCTGGCATCAATCATATCGGTGATTTTCCGGAAGTCCTCTTTGTTCTCTTCGAAGTGGATCTTGTCTCCATCAATGGTGATGACTTCACCATCGTAGGATGACATCCAGTTGTCGTAGCGTTTCTGCAAACCTGTGAGATAATCGATGCGAATTGATTTCTCGTAGTCACGTCCTCGTTTCTCAATGTGTCTGACAAGAGTAGGGATAGATGAGCGGATATAAATCATCAACTGTGGCTTCTTGACGAGTGACATCATCAGGTTGAAGAGGTCAGTGTACGTCTCGAAGTCCCGATCTGACATGTAACCCTGGTCATGGAGGTTCGGTGCGAAGATGCAGGCATCTTCATAGATGGTGCGGTCCTGAATGATGGTGTCGCTGCTTTGAGAAATCTCTACCACTTCCTTGAAGCGTTTGTTGAGGAAGTAAATCTGGAGATTGAAAGCCCAACGACTCATATCGTGGTAAAAGTCCTCAAGATAAGGATTGTTATCCACGGGTTCGAATCGCGGCGTCCATCCGTAGCGGTTGGCGAGAAGCTTAGTGAGCGTTGTTTTTCCGCTGCCTATATTTCCTGCTATAGCGATATGCATTGTTGTCTTCTGAAATGTGTTTTATGCGAACAGACTTCTGTTATTCAAGTCTATTTTCTTATTGATGGCTGACGTGATATATGCAAAGTCTTCTTTGTTATGCAAGAAGTCAAGGCTTTCTACGTCAATCGTTATTTTCTTACCTTTATATTGTCTTTGAAAGAACTTATCGTACCGGTCGTTGAGGTTCTTGAGATAATCAAGCCGCATGTTTTGCTCATAGCCTCGTCCGCGTTTATGAATGTTGTCTACGAGATGGGGTACTGATGCTTTCAAGTAAACCATGAGGTCTGGTTCTTCTACGACCATCATCATCGACTTGAAGAGCCCCATGTAAGTCTCAAAGTCGCGGTCCGACATATTGCCCATGTCGTGGTTATTTGCCGTAAAGATGTATACACCTTCATAGATAGAGCGGTCCTGGATGACGGGCTTGGTCGTTTTTCGTATCTCCAGCAGATCGCGGAACCGTTCCTTGAGGAAGTATACCTCTAAGTTGAGTGCCCACCGGTTCATATCCTTATAGTAATCTTCGAGATAAGGATTATAGGTGACACTCTCCAGTCGTATATCCCAGCCGTAATGCTTTGCCAGCATCTTCGTGAGCGTTGTCTTTCCGCTGCCTATGTTACCTGCTATGACGATATGCATTATTTCAGACTGAGATTATAGTTATAATATTCCTTGTCGCCGGTGATGTCTTTTACTATCTGGATATTTTCCGGCAACTTTACTTCTTCGCCTTCCGTGATACCTTTCGTCTCAAGGATGACAAGTCCGTCGAGCCGATCTAGATACTGGTCAAGCTCAAAATACTGTCCTTCGTAGATGAAGCTCGTTCGCTTCTTATGTATGGTATGGCGGTAGGGGTCCGACTGTGTCAGCAGTGACTCTGCGAGGGCATTGCTCACTTGTCTTTCGGTCTCTATTTCTTCATTCCCGTTGACACGACGTTTAGTCGTATGGATGTTGATGAACTTTCCCTTCTCCCATTCGCGTCTGCGGAGTCTCACTTCTGTCCCAGGGTCAGAGACAAGATATGTCTGCCAAATCTCGCTCTCTACAGGGTTGGGGATTGTACCGCCTGTGACCTTGACGATGTATTTTCTTTCCTCGGTGATAACCTGAGGAATACCGAGCACACTACTAATCTCTTTCAGTACACGGTTGATCTTGGTATCGAAGTTGTCGTGGTTATTGATAACGCGTAGATGAGGATGCCCAGCCCATGCCCTTACTATTTTTCGGTCGAGCTGACGGGCTTTGTCCAGACCCTCAGTACGCACTTCGTTGGTGGTCGTGTTATAATATTGCTCGGCACCATCAGCAGCTGAGACAAGGTGTAGCACAGCATCATAACGGTCGAGGAGCTGCTGGTTTGTGACATTGCAGAGAGACGTAATCTTCTCCCACATCTCTTTGGGAAGATAGGTTGAGATATCAAGGGCACCCCGGTCACAGACGATGACCACGGGCTTATCAATAGTCTGTGCCATCGCCATGAAGTAATCTTCAAGAGCGAGCTGCGTCTTGAGCGTATCTTTCTCACCTTCGTAGAACCAGTCTTGGTTCTTTGTCAGATAGTCCATTCCTGCTTGAAGAAAGATGGTCGGAACCTCTGGGATTGTAAAGACCTTAAAGCCCCGGCTTGAGAAATAATCCATTATTCTCACCAAGGCTGTGGTCTTGCCAGCACAAGGCCCACCCGTAAGTACTATCTTTTTTACGTCTTTCATGTATGCGCATATTTTATCGCAAAGTTAGTGATTTCTTCTCTTAACACAAAACAAAAAGCGCGAAATCGCAAATAAATGTTTATTTACGATTCCGCGCTGTATAAGCGGAAGGCTCTGCCGAGGGCGGCAGAGCACAAAACTTGACCAGAACTTGGAGCTGAGCTCTTGCGTAGATTACCAGAGCTGCAGGCGCTCGTTCTCGGGCAAGTACATCTTGTCACCTTTCTTCACACCGAAAGCATCATAGAAAGCCTGGATGTGCGGCAGGGCGCCATTGACACGCCACTCTCCGAGTGCATGCGGGTCACGCTTCACGCGGTTGCGGATCTCCTGGTCAGTGATGTTCTGTCCCCAAACGCCGGCATAGGCAATAAAGAAGCGCTGCTCGGGCGTGAAGCCGTCTTCCGTCTTGAGAGGATGGTTCTTCGTAGCATCCTTGAAGGCGTTGAAAGCCACCATTAGACCTCCGTGGTCGGCAAGGTTCTCACCGAGCGTGAACTTACCGTTGCTGTGCAGGCCCGGCAGCACCTCTATAGAATCGAAGTAGTCGGCATAGAGCTTAGCGCGCTTGTCGAAGTTCTTGGCATCCTGAGCCGTCCACCAGTCGTGGAGGTTTCCGTCAGCATCATATTGGCGGCCCTGATCGTCGAATCCGTGAGTCATCTCGTGACCGATAACCACACCAATGGCGCCATAGTTGAAGGCTGCATCTGCCTTAGGATCAAAGAACGGGCGCTGAAGGATGCCGGCAGGGAAACAGATTTCATTAGTTGTCGGGTTATAATAAGCGTTGACAGTCTGTGGGGTCATGAACCACTCGTCCTTGTCGACAGGCTTACCAGCCTTGTCTGCAATCATCTTGTCGTTGGCGAAGACACGCGTAGCGAGAAGATTCTCAAAGTAGCTCTTCTTTGGGTCGATGGTCAGCTTGGAATAGTTAGTCCATTTGTTAGGATAGCCGACCTTCACATAGAACTTGGAAAGCTTGATAAGAGCGTTTTTCTTTGTAGAGTCGCTCATCCATGTCTGTGCCTCAATACGCTCACCAAGGCTCTTCTGCAAGTTCTTGATGAGAGCTTCCATCATACGTTTTGACGACTCGGGGAAGTACTTCTCGCAGTACATCTTACCGAGAGCCTCTCCCATAGCGCCGTTGACAGCATTTGTGGCACGCTTCCAAAGAGGATAATCCTCTTTGCGACCTGACATCGTACGGCCGAAGAAGTCGAAGTTAGCTTCGCGGATGTTGTCGGAGAGTGCGCTAGCTGAAGCGTTGATGAGATCCCACTCCATGATAGCTTTCCACTCATCGGCAGTCATGACTGAAGCTAACTTGTCAAGGCCGTTGAAGAATGAAGGCTGACCGACGTTCATCTCCTGGATGTAAGTGTCGTTGATGCCCTCAGCGTTAGCGAGCTTACGCAGAGGAATGCTAGGATAGTTGCTCTCAAAGTCTTTGAGCGACATCTTGTTGTAGTTAGCCTGCGGGTCACGGAGCTCTGTGTTGCTCTTTGAGATGAGCGCCAGTTCTGTCTCAAATCGGAACACGTCAGCGGCTTTCTTCTCGGCATCAGCCTCGTTGAATCCGTAGAGCTTGAACATTCTGACGATATGCTTCTTGTAAGCCTCACGGATCTTGCGTGTAGCCTCGTCGTTGTTGACATACCAGTCTTTCTGACCGAGCGTCAGACCACCCTGAGAGAGTTGGAAGATATTGTTCTTCACGTTCTTATCATCGGCAGCGAAGTAAGAACCGAAAGGCTGTCCGAGGCCGATCTTCGCGTATTTGAGCTGCAGAGCCTGAATATCCTGAAGATTCTTGGCTGCTTCAATCTCGTTCATGTACGGCTTTACGGGAGCCAGGCCCTCACGGTTACGACGGGCAGAGTCGAGGGCGAGCTTATAGAAGTCGCTGAGTTTGCGGTCGGTCGTTCCTTCAGCATATTTCTTCTTCGTAAGTGTAGTAAGGATGCTGCTGACCTGCTTGTTCACGTTCTCCTGCAGCATGTCGAAGGAGCCGAACCGACTGTAGGCAGCAGGCAGCGGATGGAGTTTCTGCCATCCACCGGTAGCAAACTTATAAAAGTCTTCCGTGGGCTTCACGCTGCGGTCGAGGTTTGACAGGTCAAGTCCCGACTTTGAAATGCCACTCTTGGCGCCGGCACTGATAACGGGTGCTACAGCCATCATAAGCATTGGTAAATAATGTGTTATTCTCATATTATTTGATTTAATAAAAGTCTTATTCTAAACTTTCAAGTGCTTCCGATAGTTCCATCCATCGGTCGTTCTCCTTGTCGAGCGCGTCTTTGGTCGTTGTGTATTCAGTGACGAGCTTCATGTCGCTGGCATTCTTCGGGTCCATGAGCAAGGCGTCGAGTTCCTTTAGTCTTGCCTCCATGGATGCGATCTTTTTCTCCGATTCTGCCACAGCCTTTTTCGCCTTGTTGATCTTCTTCTGCCGTTCCTTGTGTTCGGCATAAGATTCTACGTGTTCGGGCTGCTTTGGAGTGGTATCGGCCACAGGCTTCGGCTGAGGCTGTTCAACGGTCTGTTGAGCCTGCTGCACTTGTTGCTCTTGTGCTTGCTGCGCATTCTGACTCCTAATCCAGTCGTACACGCCGCCGAGATGCTCTTTTACCTTGCCACCGCCAAACTCGAAGACCTTGGAGACCAGTCCGTCGAGGAAGTCACGGTCGTGGGAGACGATGATAGCGGTGCCGTCGAAAGCCTTGATAGCCTCTTTCAGCACATCTTTTGAAGGCATGTCAAGATGGTTGGTCGGCTCATCAAGGATAAGCAGGTTGACGGGCTCAAGCAACAGTCGGATCATTGCCAGGCGGGAGCGTTCGCCGCCACTGAGCACCTTGACCTTTTTCTCGGATATCTCACCACCGAACATGAAGGCACCGAGGAGGTCGTTGATTTTCAGACGCATGTCGCCTGTAGCCACCTCGTCTATCGTGTCGTAGATGGACAAATTCTCGTCGAGCATCTGAGCCTGGTTCTGTGCGAAATAGCCAATCTCCACATTGTGGCCGATTTTCAGTTTGCCGGTAAACGGAATCTCACCCATGATACATTTGACAAGCGTCGACTTACCCTCACCGTTCTTTCCGACGAAGGCAACCTTTTCGCCACGTTTGATGGTCATGTTCACATGTGAGAAGATGACATGGTCACCATAGGCTTTGCTCACTTCATCGCAGATGACAGGGTAATCACCGGAGCGTAGGCATGGTGGAAACTTCAGATGCATCACTTTATTGTCAACTTCGTCGACTTCTATTGGGACGATTTTTTCCAACTGTCGTATCTTCTGCTGTACCTGAACGGCCTTGGTAGCCTGATAGCGGAATCGCTCAATGAAAGCCTTGGCATCGGCAATCTCTTTCTGCTGGTTCTGCCAGGCTCTGATCTGTTGTTCGCGGCGCTCCTTGCGTAGCACGAGATATTCGTTGTATTTCACCTTGTAGTCTTCCACGTGTCCACAGGTGATCTCCAGCGTGCGGTTGGTCACATTGTTGATGAACGCACGGTCATGGCTCACAAGCAGCAAAGCAGCCGGTGAGTTCATGATAAACTGCTCCAGCCATTGAATGGACTCGATGTCGAGATGGTTCGTCGGCTCATCGAGAAGCAGCACGTCGGGTTTGCGAAGCAGAATCTTTGCTAGCTCAATACGCATACGCCAGCCACCGGAGAACTCGCGCGTGGGGCGGTCGAAATCGGAGCGCTCAAAGCCTAAGCCGGTGAGAGTGCGCTCGATGTCAGCCTCATAATTGTCGCCACCCATGAGCTGATAGCGCTCATGCTCCTGGGTGAAACGCTCGACAAGCTGCATATACGAGTCGCTCTCATAGTCGGTGCGGTCCGCCATCTCCTGCTCCATCTTCTTCAGTTCCGCCTGCATCTTCGTCCGGCCGGCAAAGGCCTTGCGGGTCTCTTCGAGGACCGTGGTGTCGTCGGAGAGTTTCATCACCTGTGGCAGATAGCCTATCTCGCAGTTGTTCGGTATCCCGATGGTACCTGATGTAGGTTTCTGCAGACCGCAGATTATCTTGAGCATCGTTGATTTGCCGGCGCCGTTCTTGCCCACGAGGGCAATACGGTCATGATCGTTGATAACATAACTGATATCATGAAACAATGGGCGCGTGCCAAACTCAACGGTGAGGTTGTCTACTGAAATCATTCTTTTTACCTTATTCTATCTTATTCTTATGCAAAGTTAGTAATAATTATTGTAGAAACGTTGGTAGAATGGCATAATTCAGTTACTTTTGCAATATAACTCTTATAATAAACTCTTATAATAAACTCTTATAATAAACGAATTATTAAAAACGAATCATGATGAAAGCAATTAGTACATCCAAGGCACCAGGAGCAATAGGTCCTTACAGTCAGGCTATTCGCACTGGTAATCTTATCTTCGTCAGTGGTCAGCTGCCTGTTGATCCTACCACTGGTAACTTCGCAGAGGGCGGTATCAAGGAGTTGACCCGTCAGAGCCTGCTCAATGTACAGCATATCCTTGAGGAGGCAGGAACAGATATGGCTCATGTGGTGAAGACAACCGTCTTTCTTGCAGACATGGCCGACTTTGCCGATATGAACGAGGTCTATGCTCAGTTCTTCGAGGCTCCTTTCCCCGCCCGCTCTGCTGTAGCCATTAAGACGCTGCCGAAGAACGCACGCGTAGAGATTGAGTGCGTTGCTGAGGTGTAACTATTGGTCGTCGTTCTCGACGTATCCTTGATATTCAGCTACGAGGCCAGACATGACGGCTTCGTAGCTTTTTTCTTTCAGATTCTCTATGTTCTCCCGTCCCTTGCCGATAGGGTAGATAGGCTTGTGGATAGTGAGCTTCAAAGGGTGCCAGTTGACCCAGTGCCAGTCTTTCATGCGTGGCATGATGTCGAATGAGCCGTTGATGGTCAGAGGACAGACGGGGAGGTCGAGCTCATCGGCCAACATGAAAGGACCACGGCGGAAGAAGCCCATATGTCCGGTGAACGTACGTGCGCCTTCCGGGAAGACAACGACCGACATGCCTTCTTTCAGAATCTCACGCGCCTCGTCGTATGTCTTCCTGATTTTTGAAGGGCCGCGCTTGTCAACGATGATCTGATGCGAGGCCTTGCAGGCTGGTCCAACAACAGGAATAGAGATGAGCCCTCGTTTCATCATCCATTTGAAGTTGCGGTTCAAGAAACCATAGATGAGGAAAATGTCGAAAGTCCCTTGGTGATTGGCAACAAAGACGTAACTCTGCCCCACTTTAAGGTTCTCCCTACCTTCTACCTTGACGGGCAACAGCAAAAGTTTACACGTGAGCCATGCCCACAGGTGACCGGGCCAGTAGCCCCAGAAGTTACCACTGCCAATGGCGCAACCAATGATGGTGGCTACACCTAAAAGGATGGTATAGACGAGGAAGATGGGGATGACTATACAAAGTTCATAGATGCGGTAGAGATACTTCATGACTGATTGCTGCTGTGTGAGTTGTTAATGTTTGTTGCTTTATGGAGTGTGATGACTGTTATCTCGTTGGGCATGTTCAGCCTGAAAGGTACAAGCCCTCCCAGGCCCGCATTGACATAGAGATAGCGTCCCTGTTTCTCGTATAATCCGAGGTCTTCATCTTGCGTCAGTTCAGTGACACGGAAACCGAGAATCTGCATCTGTCCGCCATGGGTGTGCCCAGAAAGCGTCAACTGCACGTTAGAGTGAGGCAATATGTCTCGTTGCCAGGCCGAAGGGTCATGCTGTAAGATAATGACGAAGGCAGAGTCGGGGATGCCTCGTAGTGTCTTTTTGAGATTGGCACGGTCGGGATAGGGCGGACGGGCATCGTTTTCCTCACCTGCGAGCCAGATGGTAGCCTTGGAGCGTCTGCCGTCTTTCATCTTCCGGTGTAGTGGTATGTTGGCATTGAGCAATACATGGCCTAACTGGTTCTCCAGTCCAATGAGTTTCCTGCGCATGCTCTCTTCCAGTTGGGGCGTGGACTTCACATACTGGGCATAGTCGTGATTTCCTAACACAGAGTACATGTAAGGAAGCCGACGTAGTTCCGGCATCATCTTCTCAACCTCCTCCGGCCGCATGTTCTGCACGTCTCCCGTGAAACAGACAAGGTCGATGTCTCTCTGCTTACGGATGCTGTCTATCTCTGCATGCAGGATCTTTCGGCGCCATCCGTCGAAGGTTCCCGTGTGAATATCAGAAATTTGAAGAATGCGGTATCCGTCAAACTCTTCCGGCAAATCTTTGAACGCGATGTCTACATTTCTGACCACAATCTTGCCGACGCCAAAGGTCAATCCATAGATATACGCCACAACCCCTAATGCACCGACAGCCAGTCCTACGCGGTGCCCATAATTGTAGCGCATGTGGAACAGTGCGCGCAAGGCGGAGCCTATCCACGAGCAGAAAGCAAACAATGCCTTCGGCCCAATGAAAATGCCGAAGAGGAAGAGATAGGTGTTGAGCCACGTGAGGTCAGTCGGTGCAAAGTTGCGAATAGTTGAGAGGCCTATGGTATAAACGGTCATGACCGCACACGGAATCCACCACACCCGCCGTATTATGCGGTTGTGGAGATAGCGCGTGCGATAATAGTGTAGCCAGATATAAACGTCCGGCACAATAATCAGCGCAATAAGTAAGCCCCAAATCCTATGTACCATAGACCTTAATAATTATTTTTTCAGCATGCTCGACTGTAGATATTTCCGCATCATCTCCACGGGTAGTCTGCGTCGGTGAGCATAGTCGCGCAGCTGGTCTTCTCCTATCTTTCCGAGTTCAAAATACTGTGCTTTCGGGTGAGCGAACATCAGTCCCGATACGGAGGCGTGTGGCTGCATCATGCCGCTCTCTGTGAGTCGGATGCCGATGCTCTTCATGTCGACGATGCGAGCAAGAAGGAAGTTCATGCTCGTATCGGGCATGGAAGGATAGCCCACTGCGGGCCGGATACCTTGGTATCGCTCGGCATGGATATCGTTCATGGAGAGATCTTCGTCGGGAGCATAGCCCCAGTATTTGCGCCTCACCTGGAGATGCATGAGCTCTGCCGTGCCTTCTGCCAGTCGGTCTGCCAGAACCTGAGAGAGCATCTTGCCGTAGACATCATCGTCGTATCCACAGGTGAGGTCATAGTCGACAGTAGTGGCAAAAACGCCGAGCTTATCAGGCTTGCCTTGTGAGGCTGGTCTGAGGAAGTCGGCCAGGCAGAGATTGGGTTGACCGGGTGAGGTCGCTTTCTGCTGCCGGAGCATCGGCAATCGCACCTTTGCCGTGACAATATCATCACCATCACCATCACTGTTAGCTTCCACAAGTTCAAATACCGCATGCGTGTGGTACGTGCCTTGCCATCGGTCAAGCATAGCATTGGCATCGGCGTGGAGCTTGTCGCGCTCCGCTCCATTCTTTCCATTCATGCTCCAGGCATAGTCGAAATAGATCCAGTTGATGAACGGTCGTATGTCGTTAATATCGTAATCGATGCGCATTTGCTAAAGAATAAAGTATAAAGAATAAAGTATACAGAGGGAGGGGTTATCGTTCAAACTGTACAGCTTCTCCACGATAGTCCTCATCCATTTTACCTTTGTCATAGACGGTATGACCATTGCAGATGGTCCTCATTACTCGCCAGCGGAACTGTTCGCCCGTAAGCGGGCTCCAGCCACATTTGCTTTGGATAAGATTCTCCGTAAGTGTCCATGGAGCACCTCTCTTGACGAGCGTGATGTCTGCCTTATAACCTGGACGAAGAAATCCACGATCTTTGACAGAAAACAGTCGGGCAGGGTTGTGGCACATGAGCCAGACCATCTGCTCAATAGTCAGAATGCCTTCGTCCACAAGTCTCAACATAGACACAAGGGAGAACTGGAGCATTGGCATTCCCGAAGCAGCCTTGGCGCAGCCGCCTTGCTTGTCGCTGAGTCGGTGAGGCGCATGGTCAGTGCCAATGCAGGTGATGAGGCCCTTGGAGAGAGCGAGCCGCAAGGCTTCGCGGTCTGTTGTGGTCTTCACAGCAGGATTGCACTTGATGAGCGCCTTGCGTGTGACATAGTCGTTGTTGGTGAAAAGCAGATGCGCGAGGACGGCTTCTCCTGTAATCTTTGGGAAAGGCCCTTCACGGAATGCATTGTCATTCACTGGCAGCAAGCCGAGTTCTTTGGCTGTAGAGATATGGGCGATATGCAGACGGGTACCGTAAGTTTTTGCAAGGCTCACGGCTAAAGAGGAACTGTTATAGCAAGCTTCCTCCGAGCGGATAAACGGATGAAGACTGATGTCTGGATCTTCACCATATTTTGCCTTTGCCTCTGCCATGTTGTGGTTGATGAGGTTTGTGTCCTCACAGTGGGTCATCAGTGGCAATCCCAAGCGGGCACATTCAGCATAGATCTTTTCCAATGCGTCTTTCCTGTCAACAAGCATGTTGCCGGTTGAGGCGCCCATAAAGAGCTTTATGCCGGGAATATGTGTGGCATCGAGGTCCTTGAAAGAGTCAGCATTGTTGTTCGTAGCCCCACAGAAAAAAGCATAGTTGACGTGGCTCTTGGTCTTGCCTAGTGTCATCTTTCCTTCCCATGTCTCTTTCGAAGTCGTGGCCGGCTTTGTGTTTGGCATGTCGAAGAAGGTCGTCACACCGCCCCAGGCTGCCGCGCGCGATTCACTCTCGATGTCAGCCTTGTCTGTCAGCCCGGGCTCACGGAAGTGAACGTGCTCATCAATGATGCCGGGAAGAACAAGACACCCCGTGGCATCTACGTGATGGTCGTAGGAGCCACAGGGTGTAGTCTCGCCGACAATCACGTTTTCTATATGGTCGCTGTCAAGAATGAGACTTCCCTTAAAGGTCTTTCCCTCATTGACAATCGTACCATGCTCAATGATTGTCCTCATATTATAATAATGTGTAGTATATTTATTATTGTGCCATTTCGTTCGGTGTTGGACCCTCTGCTGGTGGTGGTGGTGCTTGTTGAGGCTGCGTGTCTGGGACCTTCGTTCCGTTCATGATATTCTGATTCTCCTGGGCAGCCTCATAATACTCCTTCACCTGAGGATTATTCTTGAACTTGTCTGTAGCACGGCTCATGATATCCTCTACCCAAGCATCAAGCATCGGAACATTATACTTGTTCATGCAGACTGTGATGAAGATATAAGGTCCGAGCACATTGTCCATGTTGTCTGTGACAAAATTGGTAACGAGCTTGTCCATCCTCCGGTTGATATCTGCATCTTTCGCAGCAAGGCGTGAATTGACCACATCCATATTGCGGCCATTCATGATAGCTTGGTCATGCTGATGGACGAGGTCATTGCTCTCGTTCATCAAACGGGTGAACTGCTGACGAAACTTGGTAAGCTTGTCGTTCAGAGGAGTACCCGTAACGGTCTCCTGCGTATTGTCAATCTTCACTTGTATGTCACCGTCCTCAAGCACCACAGGCAGACTGTTGCCATCATCAAGGATGATGTTGGCTACACGCACTGAGTCAGTAGTACCACCAAACTGGAACTGTCCGTGGACAACATCGCAAGAGTCGATGTTCTTCAACGTCGTGTCTTTCAGCACCTTAAGGTATAGTTTTTGCCCATCAAGGACACTGACGCTCGTCGTACCTGTGATATGGAAACTGTTGGCACAGGACGTCAGTGCAAGGATGCTGACTATTGTGTATAATACTTTATTCATAAACCTATCTTGTTCTTCTTATAGCAAAGATACAACCTATAAATGAAGAAATCTATTATTTTTATCCTATTTAAAAGTAACGACTACTCTTTTATATTTTTTTTCGAAAGTTCATGGTCTATACGATGGGAGGTATAGACTTCCAAAATAGCTGCTACAAGAAGAAGTATGACCCATTTATTATATAAATAGGTGATATATGCCTCTTGATTGCTGAACATCTGTTTGAAAAAGCTGTGTCCCGTACCTGCATAAACTGTATCGGCGAGCAGAACGCCTGCCAGGACAAAGAGCAGGTCGCTCAGATTCTGCAGCTTCTTCAGACGGCGAACAACAAGCTCTTTGCCTTCATAAATCTGTGAGACCTGCATCGTCGCGAACATTACAGCACCGAGAATATAGACCCAGCACATGATGGTTGGTATTACGGTGAATACGCAGCATGCAACACCTGCGACCATCAATATGCCGCCTGTTAAGAAAATAGCGCTTTGGATTTTATTGAGTTGTTTCATTCTGTGGGTTGTTTATCAAGGTCATCGTTAATCTTATCGGTACTGAACACAAAGATATCCTCGTCATCTGCTTTCATCAAATAACGTTCACGCGCGATCTTCTCTATATAGTTCGGATTGCGACGCAAGTTCTCTATCTCTTCATTGGCTGAATCGTTGAGAGCCTTGTATTTTTGGATCTCTCCTTTTAAACTGCTTATCTGTATGTCGTACTTCATGCGCTGAAGAAAGCTGTTCTCATCTAAGAAGCCAACAAACAGAACGCCAACTACAATAGTAATAATATACTTGTAGCTGGAGAGAAATGCCAGTATCGTTGACAGTCGTTTGCTCATTCTTTATTTATTTGGAATGCAAAGTTAAAGCATTTCAGCCGAACAGGCAAATGAAATCTTGTTTTATCCCTTCCTTTTCCAACTTTTTAAGTATCCTTCGTCATGTGTCAGCCGATTGTTTGTCGAACGCCAGCCGATTGTTTGTCGAACGTCGAACAATCGTTTGTCGAACGCCAAACAATCGTTTGTCGAACGCCGCACAATCGTTTGTCGAACGCCGCACGATGTCCTTTTAATAATAATGGCACCACCATTACTGTGAAATCGCATGCCGATTACGCCGTAATGGCGGTGCCATAATGCTTTTGTACTTCCGGCTTGCTTTGGCTCTGTTGTTCTCTAGTGTTGTGTAGGCAGTCACATAGTGACTGCAACCGCTTTTTTCGCTTGATATAGATCAATAATGAAACATTTTTGAAAAATAATCGCGAAAATATTTGGAGGGTATCGAAAAAGTCTATACCTTTGCACTCGCTTTTCGGAAATACACCGGCAAGCAACATAAAGAAAGTTTGTGCAAGTCGAATGCAATGAAGCTTGCTTCAATTGCTGAGACGCAGCCAAACTTATTAGAGTTCTTTGAAAAGATTTACATAAACAGAGAAGTAGTACAAGAAGCGAGTCGTACACATTATTATATATAGCAATATAGAGATAGTGAGTATGACTTGGGTAGAGAAACGAACCGA
>DEKJ01000020.1 GCA_002353825.1 Prevotella sp. UBA2725
TAATCAGACGCATCCCCATCCCATGGCGATAAATCTTTATTCCAAATCAGATGTCCTCTTCGGAACACATAAGGTATTAGGCCGCATTTCTACGGATTATTCCTTACCATGGGGCAGGTTGGATACGCGTTACTCACCCGTGCGCCGGTCGACGCCTTAGTGGTGCAAGCACCTCTAATCGTTTCCCCTCGACTTGCATGTGTTAAGCCTGTAGCTAGCGTTCATCCTGAGCCAGGATCAAACTCTCCATTGTAAAATATGGAATATTGAAATATTGAAATAATGAAACATTGAAAAATTAAAAGCAACGCGAACGTAACCCTAACGATTTCATTTTTCATTTTTTCAATCTTTCAATTTTAATACTCTGTTCAGGACGCTTATCCTTTATTGAAGTTGGAAGTAACTAATCAAAATTGATCGGTTCGTTTCTCTACCCAAGCCGCTCACCTATCATCTATATTGCTATATATAATAATGTGTACGGCTCGCTTCTTGTACTACTTCTCTGTTTATGTAAACCTTTTCAAAGAACTCTATTTTTTGTTGCCAACCGGCGTATTTCCGGAAAGCGAGTGCAAAGGTATAGACTTTTTCAATACCCTCCAAATATTTCCGCGATTATTTTTCAAAAATGTTAGATAATTGATTTAGATCAAGCGTTTGCCCGTAGGGGCGCCCCTACGGGAATACCGGTGATGCCATTGTTATTGAAGCGCTATCGGCTGGCACGTGCCGAACAATTGGCTGGCACGTGCCGAACAATTGGCTGGCACGTGCCGAACAATTGGCTGACACGTGCCGAACAATTGGCTGACACGTGCCAAACGATGACGTGAAAGAAAAAAAGAAACGAGGAACAGCCGATAAGGCCATTCCCCGTCAGTGTTTTTCCTCCCGCCCGCACCTCGAAGAGGTGCCACATGGTTAACCCCAGGTAAGGAGCGCAGCGACGTAACCTGGGGTTTAACATCAGGCGGTTTAACCTGACCTGTCGGCCTCGAAGAGGGCGAACATGGGTGGGATACAGTTTATAGATGATGGTGTATAAACCATGTTCGCCCTCTTCGAGGCCGGTTTTCAGTTCGTTCGCACTATTCCAACCCCACGTTTCGGCTTCGCCTCACGTGGGGCTAACCATGTGGCACCTCTCCGAGGTGCGGGCGGCCCTGGTTCACCCTGCGGATCCTACATTATCACCATTTATATGATAGGGTGTTCCACTATATCAATTCGAAAATCGGATGATGCCTATTTCTTTCCTACGAAAGTAGCATAAAGTTCCATTGGCATGGAACCAAACTTATGCTCGTTCTCGACAGTCACCGTGCTGCCAGTAAAGGTGACGGTAACAATACCCTTGGTGACGGTATAGTTCTTTGTGTTACCAAAGACCGTTACATCAGCAGTTGCCTTGTCTGTATAGTCGAGATAGTATGCCTTCTTTGCACTATCGTAAGGGATATTCTTGATAGTATAGCTGCCCTGAACAATCTTGCCAACCATAGGAACGGTAGCGGAGAAGTCGAAGGTTTCCTTTGGGATCGTGACATTGATAGAGCCATCGCTGTTCTCAACCACTACGAACTGTACGTTTTCTGCAGTGGTCTTGTAAGCCTGACCCATGGTGAAATTCAAAGTATCAGTACCTACATAGGTTCCGGCTACCGTGGTCTTGTCGTTGTTGTCGTCGTCACCGCAAGAGGCAAGGACAGTTGTTGTCAATACGGCTGCGAGGAGCAGCACGAAGGAAAACATTTTTTTCATTGTTGGTTTTATAAAATGATTAATATATGATAAAGCAATGCAAAGGTAAGCATTTTATAACATTCTGCAAGGCTATAGCCTTATTTTTTCTCTTCTACGCATAGCTATGCATTCCCGAGAGGAAATAGTTGACACCAAAGTAGGTCATGACGATGCTCAGGAAGGCGAGGGTCATGAGGAGATGGTAGTTGCGGGGACGTTTCAAAGCCGGGAGGCTCTGGGTATGGAGCGCCACAGCATAGATCATGAACGTGATGAGCGCCCACGTCTCCTTCGGGTCCCAGCTCCAATAGTTGCCCCAACTGACATTCGCCCACACGGCTCCGAGAAAGATGCCGATGCCGAGGGTCACGATGGCGGGATAGAGAAAGATGCGGCTGAGGAGCTGCAAGGGCTCAGCACGCCGCTTCGACACAAGGCCCATGACGCCACAGAGGAACGTCAGGGCGAGGAGCGCATAACTCATCATCATGAAACTGACATGGATGCTCAGGAGCGGAGAGTTCAGCACCGGCACAAGCGGTCCCATGGCGGGATCCATCATCGACAGATGGCTCACCAAGAGGAAGAAGCCGGAGAGCAGAAAGGCGAAAGCCGTCATCAGCCCACTGCCCTTCCGAGTACATATAATATAAATGAGCGTGGCGAGCTGTGTCATCCACGCCACGGAGAGCATCGTCTCGTAACCGTTACCCATCGGGATGTTGCCCGTAATGATCCAGCGCAAAGCAAGGAGAAACGTCAAGGCTGCGAAAGACAGTCCCAACAAGATCTTCAGCGGGAGGAATGAGAAACGGTTCCAGAACACGAGAATGATACCGAGGATGCCGAGCGTGAGATTGACCATGAAGAGAATGGTAGCAAGTGGACAGGCATTATAGATAAGCTCCGCCTTGTAAGCCACTGCTGACGGCAGACTGTTGCCGCCCTCTTTCTGCTGATATTCGCCTATCTTCGTCAGTATCTCGTCCACTGCGCCAGTGTTACCCTGCATGAGCTGACCGTAGAGAAGCGGAAAGACATTCTTGAAGAAGAGAATCTGCTCGTGGGGCAACCGGTGCGGATATTTCTCGAACGGCGAGAACCACTGTGTCGTGCCGTTCTTGAAGGTGTAAGGGAAAAGTGCCAGCGGCTCACCCTGACGCAGCTGCATCACGAGCGCGAGCTTGCCATCGATGTCGGCGCACGCCTTATGGAAAGCATCGTGATTACCCTGACTGTATTCGACAAGTGTCGGGCCAAGGATATAACCACCGTCGCGGAAGAAAGCGTTGACAGAAGCGTAGTCGGGCAAGCCGAACTGCTTCCGCATCTGTTTGTTCTTGACTTTGATGAACGGCTCATTGTTCCACTCCTGCGGATAGAAGATCCAGGAGAGGAGCACCTGCTCGGCTTTGAAGCCCTTGTAGGAGCGATGGCCATTAAGTTTCTCGGTAAAGTCTATGGCGAAGGTCTGCACGGGGCAGATACGCTCGTTGTAGTTGATGAGCAGATGACCGAAGCGGCCGGCCGTTTCCTCAGGCACCGTTGTCTGCGCCTTTGTCGAGAGTGAGAGACCGAGCAGCAGGATGATACCTAACGCGTTGCCGAAGCTGTCAGAAGCCGCGAGCTGCCGACAGAGCCTGCGAAAAGTGCCCTTGGGATCCACAAGTAGCCACAACAGGGCAAGGAAGAACAGGGCATATCCTGTATAGGTCACCGGGATGCCCCAAGGGTCACTGTTCACGCTCAGGTAAGAGCCTTGGTTATCTGTGTCGTAACTGGCCTGATAGAACCGGATGCCACGGTAGTGGTAGATTTTGTTCATCGAAACCTGGGCGTGGACAGAGCGCGGTCCGTCCATGATGACGAAATGTGTGACATAATCGGCTGCCGCATCGGTGCCAGCATGGTTGAGTTTCTCAAACTTATCAAGACGGATATAAAAAGGCAGGGTGCGGCGCGTGGTCTCCGTCATCGACGTCATCTCCTCCACCTCGTTCGACGGCTGGTCGCCCCGCAGATGGACGATGCCCTGATAAGCCGTAAGGTGAGTGAGTAAAGCACCAAAAAGCATCACGGCCATGGCAGCGTGGAGGAGCAGGATATTCCACCGCCGCACATGACGCTTAAGAAGATAAGCAATTGCAAGTGCCACAAGCAACGCCCACAAGAGTGAGAACCACCATGAGCCGTAGATGCTTTGTTTTACGAAAGGCGTGCCCTTGATGTTTTCAATGATCGTCGCTGCGGCCATGACAACAATCAAGAGCACGTAAAATACTATCAAGACTCTTCGTAATTTCATAATCGGTATTGCAGAAGCCCCTCCCTACGGGGGAGGGGTTGGGGAGAGGCCTTAGATCGCATTGATGAAGGCAACGACAGCGTCGCGGTCTTTCTTGCTCAGATAATAGAACTTTTTCGCAGACCAGTAAGCATCGCTCTCTTTGCTGTAAGCGTGCCACATGATGGCTTCGATGACGTTGCGCGCACGGCAATCGTGCAAACGGTCGCTCTTACCTGTCTCCTGCTGGCTCAAGCCACGTCCCCAGAGCGGTGTTGTGCGGCACCAGCCGGTACGGATATCGTTGGCCATGTGGAGCTTATGCTGTACGAGGTCGGTGTAAGGCCAGATGACGGAGTTATCGTAGGTGACCATCTTGGCACCCGTCTGAGCCATGTAAGCCTTGCTGGCGGGATCGATCCAGACATTATCCTTCACGATGGTCCAGGACGGACGGTGGCAGGATGTGCAACCCATCTGATAGAAGAGTTTCTTACCACGTTGTACCTCCTCGCTGTCGAGGTTACGGGCCTTAGGAACACCCAGACCACGATGCCAGATGCCGAACTCATAGAAGCTCTCGTCAGTCATCTCTTCTTGACCGTTCCAGGGAGCAGCGTCAACGAAATATTTGCGATAAGTAGCTGAGTCGCTCTTGCTATTCAGACCGAGCAGTTTGTTGACGAGCGTTTTGATGTTGTCTTTCGTTCCGTCACCATAGTAAGGATGGAGCAGCGATGTAAGGCTCTTGCCTTGCTCCTGGATGTAAGAGATGACATCATCGTCCTCACTCATAGCCTTTGCCCAAGCTTTCGTGGTATAGAGATAGTGACGATCGGAACGTGTCACGTTTGTGATGTTCCAGATAGCGTTGCCGCCAGGGCCGTCGAGCAGAGTGGCACGTGTCATGGCGTAGGTGAACTTCTTCACACGCTTCGTGCCGTCAGCCAAGGGATACCAGGCTGAAGAAGCCCATGTGTTGGCTGCTGCATCCCACATGCCCGGGTTCAGCGTAGCGTGCTTGGCCTCTTTCTGATACTGTACGAGCATAGAGTCCTGAGAGATAGCATCGAGCAGACCGGTACCATACATACCGATGGTCGACTCGAGGCGGACCTCGTAGTTGGTCGGCTTAGGATCGGTGTTGAAAGCAGAAGCGCCGATGGTCACCTCCGGATAGATCAGGCTATAGCTCTCACCGTCGGGGAACTTCATCGGCAGACCCGATGGCATGGATGTTACATCCTTCCAGGTGATATGGATACCGCTCTCATCGATAGGAGCCTTGAACGGTTCCATGGCTTTGGTCTGCGGCATACCCGTGACCTCAGAGATGTAACTGTTGGCTGCATAAGACTTGCCGTTAGCATCAGTGCCGGCAGTGGGATGGTAGATGACGAGCAGATAGCCGTTGCCCATCTGGTTGGCCTTGTATTCGGTCTGGCGCTTACCGTGACCGTAGCTTGGGTGACAGTACTCACAACCTGAGCGCACCCATGCCGGGCCTAAGCCCCAGAAAGGTTTCGTGAAATAGTTAGCATCGTGCTCAAAGAAGTTCTCACCATGCTTGAAGGTGGTGTAGAGGCCTTCGTTATCGATCTGCGGGCTCTGGTTGGAATAGCAACCCTGCTCATTGGAGGTCGTACCTTTCTCGCCGCCCGGGAGCCACTCGGCATCGGCGAATGTAGCGAGAGAGTCTTTCGGCCAGGTCGTCTCCGACGTGGTACCGCCACCGTTGTCAGGATCCACATCGGGATTGTCCTTACAAGATGCGAGTGCCAGTGCGGCGAGACCCATACATGCAAAAAATGTCTTATTCATAATGATTTGTGATTAATATCGAGAAAATTCATATTTTGGGTAGAGTTAGGGGGGGGCGCCCGCACCTCGGAGAGGTGCCACACGGTTAGCCCCAGGTGAGGAGCGCAGCGACGTAACCTGGGGTGGAAGACAGGAGCGGATGGCCTGAATACCGGCCTCGAAGAGGGCGAACATGGTTATCGCCCTATACCATTCACCCCCGACCATGTTCGCCCTCTTCGAGGCCGGATTGCAATCGAACCGCACCGGATTTAAACCCCAGGTTACGTCGCTGCGCTCCTCACCTGGGGCTAACCATGTTGGCCCCCTTCGGGGACCTTACCAACCCGAAAAGGAAATTACTTCGTCTGACTCTGAATATAGTCGTTGGCCTTTGTCAACTCATTGGACAGGGTTGTGCAGGCATCGATAGCAGTCTTGACCTGAGCATTCTTGTAGTTGTTGACAAAAGGTGCAGGACAAGCCTTGATCTTAGCCTGAGCATCGTCGATAGCAGCCTCTACCTCAGCACCCAGTGTCGGGTTGAGCTTAGCAAAATAGTTGTGGAAAGAATATGTGCCAGTCTTCGTGTTGTCTGTGCTGTAACCACCGAACCAGATGTTCTTGATGCTCTGGATATTGTCCCAGAAGTCAGTGAGGGAGTTGTGGCTGAACGGTGACTCGATATAGTTAGGATCGCTCTCGGCGTTCTCCGAGTTGGTGTTCAGACCGTAAGGCTTACCCATCTTTGTCTGACCGACCTCGTCGCAGATACCACCGCAACCCTGGTCGCCGACGAGCAGTGCTGAGACGGCGCTCTTGACTGAAGTGTAGATACTTCCGCTCTTACCTGCATTCTTCATGTTCTCGCCATAAGTGATGTCACTGCTCGGCATGCTTGTATGCCACTCGTGGTTCTCAAGCCATGTCTTGTGATCAGCGGTCTTACCAGACCAGCAGACCTCAAGCTCATAGATTGAACCCATCAGGTCACCGGCAACGGCAACAGCGAAGTTCAGCTCATCGATAGGCTTGATGTCCGTGAAGTCGGCACGGTCGTTATAATCATCATAAGTGCTGTTGAAAGAAGAGACCTTACGGGGCTCACCATCACGGAAGACGACGAACTCTACAGAGTGGAAACCGAGAAGGTTCTGGTTGAGGTCGCCGTGGATGTTGTCGATGTTTGCATCCTCGTCATCTGTCGTGTAACGAGCGAGCTGTGCACTCTTCAGCAACTGGGTATGCAGAGCGGAGAGGTCGAGCGGCCATGTATCGATATGCGGGTCGATGTCGTAGTCGCTGGCGGCACCGAGGAGGAAAGCCTCACTCTTCTCATAGCAGGCACGGGCTGCTTTCCAACTTGTGCAGGCGTTGTCGACCATCGTCTGTGTAGCATTGCCATTCTTGACAGCATCGCGCAGCGTCTTCATCTGGTTGTAGAAGTTGGTGGCGTTGGTAGCCATCTCCGAATAGGTAGGATCGATGGTGTTGTCGACAACCTCATTGAGGGTCTTAGAGAGATATTCCTCTTCCGTGAGGTCTCCTACCTTGACGGTAGAATCGTTGTCATCGTTGTCGCTACTACAGGACGCCATGCCCATAGTCATCGTGGCTGCTGCCATGAGGAACAGCGCCGATTTGAAAATCTTATTCATAAACACGTATTTTGTTATTGGTATTTTCTTTTGTTGGGGCGGACCAAGGATGTTTACCAAACTGCAGGTCGCAGTCACTATGTGACTGCCTACGCAACACAATCTAAGTGTGCATTCTTTTGCTTCTTTTCAGCATTGGTAATCATCCCCCTCCCCTGGGTGGGGGAGGGGCGGGGGTGGGGCCGTCAGGTATCGCCTACAGGAAGAACCCTTCGTAGGCGATGCCGAAGTTGATAGCGGGCTCGTCGTTGTACAAGCTCTTGAGGAAACGCTTGGTATAGTCGAACTTCAGAACGATCTGAGAGATAGGATAATAGTTGAGACCGAAGCTCATGACGTTCTTGGCCTCGTAAGGATACTCAGCCTGGCGACTGTCGCGGACATAGGAATTGTAATAGTCGTAACGGCCGAAGACATAGAGTTTCTGATTGTCGGCACGCAGTTTCTCAATCTGAGAGAACACGTCATAACCTGCCTCCACGCCAATGGAGACGGCATTCTTGCCGACCTCTGAACTGCTATAAGGAGAAGTCTTTGTACTACGGCCGGAGAGATATTTCACCTGATAAGCATCGCCGAGATGGCCATAGGTAGCCTGACCGCGGACGATCCAGTTCCAACGGTTGATAGTGAAATCGAAAGAGCCAATGGAGACGGCTCCTTTAAGTTTATCATTAGAGTCGTTGATATAGGTGTTGTTGATACTGTGACCGTAGTAACCGCTCAGGCCGAAGCGTACGCCCTGGGTAGCGAACCAGTCGAGACGGGCCGCTGCAGCATATTTGCTGGCGGGATCGAACTCGAAGGCGGAGTGTGTGCCGTTGTGGATCCAGCCATCACGGTCGAAGTGCATGGCGTCGAGACCCTCAAGGAACTGCAACTCATATTTGAACTTACCAAGATAACCCCAGAGGCTCACACCTGTCTGATGCCAGGTAGAAGGAAGGATAGTGTTCTCACCCTCGGGACGATAGACCGTAAAGAAGTTGAGCGGCTCGTGGTGGGAGTTGTTCAGACCGACAGGCACGACGATATGACCGAAGCGCAGGTTCAAGGCACGGCAGAAAGTCTTCTGCAACCAGAACTGCTCGAGCTCTACCTCGCCGCCTTTCTCTGTCTCGGTCTCCCACTCGCCGCCTTCCTCGTATTCGCGCTCGTAGGCGGAGCCGGTGCCACCGTGTTCAAACTCAATCTCCGAGCCCATCTTCCAGCCTTTGCCGAAGTCGTAGCTCAGATAAATCACTGCATGGGGAATGTCGAAACGACCATAACTCTTGTCGTTCTTGTATTTAGAAGGTTCGGAGTAGCGATAGACGTTGTCAGAATAAAAGTTACGGCTGTAAGCTACTTCACCGTAACCGCCGACACTGAGGCGATGACCGCCTGCATGACTCATCACGGAGTCGGCTGCATTAACTTGTGCTTGAGCACCCTGAATACTGCCAAGGGCAAGGGCTGCTGAGAAGAGCCCGAAGAGAAGTCTGTCCATTGTTTTTGTTCCTTAAAATTCTAAGTGCAAAATTAAAAAGAAACAAAAGTTGTGGCAATACTCAAAAATTAGTAAATTGATAGATTCGTTAAATCATCATTTATGGGGATGGGAGACAACCTCGGAGTGGTTGAACATGGTTAGCCCCAAGTAAATGTAAGGTCCCCGAAGGGGGCCAATATGGTTAGCCCCAGGTAAGGAGCGCAGCGACGCAACCTGGGGTTTAGATCCAGTGCAATTCTGTTGCGATCCGGCCTCGAAGAGGGCGAACATGGTCGGGGTGCAGGTAAATACGGTCAGGGCAAAATATGTTGGCAATAACCATGTTCGCCCTCTTCGAGGCCGGTATTCAAGTCATACTCTTCCATTCTACCCCACGTTTCGGCTACGCCTCACGTGGGGCTAACCATGTGGCATCTCTCCGAGGTGCTAACTGCACTCCTTTGCCCCCTTCACCCCTGCAATACATCGATGATACCCACAAATGGGGATGGTGGGTATCACCATAAAAGGGGATTACAACCCCTTGAGGAAGCTCTCGATGTCGTCGATGATCTTACCAAGACCGCTCGCCGTTGCACTGTCGGCACTCTGATTGAGCTCTTTCTTGAGCTCACGCCCTACCTCACTACTAACATGCTTAACAAGCGTCTTACCTACCTTGCTACCTACGGAGACGACAGAGTCGGTGACAGTCTGCGTCACGCCACTGTAAGGATTGCCGTCCTCATCCGTACCGCTGTCCCTGACAACGGAAGTGTGGGTCGATTCATCCCCTTCGCTCTTCAGCGTCTTCGACACTGCTTCAGCAATGGCAGTCTCGTCGGAGGTGAACACTTTGCCAAAGATACCGAACGAGGTACGAACCTCACTGGAGTCGGGAAGGGCAAGCGTCGTCGTGGACCAGAAGAGATAATTGTGATACTGGATCATGTTGTCCACAATCTGCCCGAGCACCGGTGTGGCTAACGAACGGACTATGGCAGAGCCAAAGGTTGCAAAGGGATCGTCGGAATCGCCGCTGTCAGAAAGGCCCTTTGTCAGGCCGTTGGTGATGCGGTCTTTGATGACCTGCTTGTGCTCATCCTTCGAAGGGTTGAGGATGGCCATCAACAACAAGAGAATAGCCACTGCGATGCCGACATAGGTCCAGGCCTTCTTCTTATTATTCTTGTTTGGCTGGTTAACAGGCGGCACCATGGTACCAGCCGGGTTACCCATATTGTTCACTGGTGGTGGGGGTGGAACGGAACCTGTTGCAGACTGCTGTGCAAAACCAGTCTGTGCAGAACCAGCCTGCGCAGATGTTGTCTGCTGCGTGTTTGTTGTATCATAGAACAGCGGTTTCAGTTCCTCGACCTGCCAGGCCGGTGTCCATTGCTGCATGCCTTCCGCCCATACGAGGGTCTCGGAAGAGATGTTGCGCTGACGCAGTTCGTCCACTGTATAAGGACCTTGCTGCGCATCGTTGACAATGATAAAGTACTTCATTATAATATTTTCAATTTTTTCAAGCTACCTTTTCGCCCTGACGATACAAGAAGTCAGGTGCAAAATCAATACCATTATACCACTCCAACGTCCAATGGTTGAGACCGAACTGGATAAAGTTGTCTTTATCTCTCAACTCTTCTCTTTTTCCTCCCTTTAGTAACGGCAAGAAATCAATACGACGCTTTTCACCGTTACTGAACGTAAGATCCATCGTATAATCCTTTATGTAGTCTACATCTACGACTCTAATTAAATCTAAATTGTCCATTGTAATATTATTTTAAGGGTGATATTCTTTTAGCTTCTTTGCCTGCCTGCAGTCTATGCCAATTGTCGTCCAATTCTTCACGGTGCATATCCATCCATTTAAATACTGCCTTAAGGACCTTTCTTGGTAATTCTCCTTTTACTATCCCATCTTTTAATGTTATGATAGCTTCGTAATCACCATAACGAACATGCAAATGAGGAGGATTGTGGTCGTCTGCAAACATTGCAATGATTATTCCTAAGAATCGACTAATTTCTGGCATATCTATATTTTTTATAATTGCAAAGTTAAAGAAAAGAATAATATATTCGCTGATGTAAGGCTTAAAAAATGTGACTACTAAATAAAAATCCCGTGACGGAAGCCGCCACGGGATGATATGTTATCTATTAATGTATAGATGCGTACCTATTAAAGGCTGCGATCCAGACGAGGATAGCCGTAACGAGCCTCAGAGCCAAGCTCCTCCTCGATGCGGATAAGCTGGTTGTACTTAGCCATACGGTCTGTGCGGCTCATAGAACCGGTCTTGATCTGGCCACTGTTCGTAGCGACAGCGATATCAGCGATTGTGGTATCCTCTGTCTCACCAGAACGGTGAGAAGTAACGGTGTTGTAACCGTGACGGTGAGCCATCTCGATAGCCTCGAGAGTCTCAGTCAGAGAACCGATCTGGTTAACCTTGATCAGGATAGCGTTAGCAACGTGCATCTTGATACCCTTCTCCAGGAACTTCGTGTTGGTAACGAAGAGGTCGTCACCGACGAGCTGCACCTTGCTGCCGAGCTTAGCGGTCAGCTTCTGCCAGCCCTCCCAGTCGTTCTCATCGAGACCGTCCTCGATAGAAGCGATAGGATACTTGTTGCAGAGCTCCTCGAGGTAAGCGATCTGGCCCTCGTCGTCGAGCTCCTTGCCGTTAGGATCCTTAGGCATGCCGTTGTTGAGCTGCTTGTAGTTGTAGAACCACTTGCCGTCCTTCTGATAAGCGAACTCAGAAGAAGCGCAGTCCATAGCGATGGTGACATCCTTACCCGGCTCGTAGCCAGCGTCCTTGACAGCCTGGCAGATGCTCTCGAGAGCGTCGTCGATGCCGTTGAGTGCAGGAGCATAACCACCCTCGTCACCTACAGCGGTAGAGAGGCCACGGTTCTTCAGCAGCTTGCCCAGAGCGTGGAAGACCTCAGCGCCGCAGCGGATAGCTTCCTTCTCGCTCTTTGCAGAACGCGGCTGGATCATGAACTCCTGGAAAGCGATAGGAGCAGAAGAGTGAGCACCACCGTTGATGATGTTCATCATTGGGATAGGCAGAGTATAGCTGTTGCAGCCGCCGATGTAACGGTACAGAGGCATGTGCAGAGCCTCAGCAGCTGTGTGAGCAGCAGCGAGAGACACGCCCAGGATAGCGTTGGCACCGAGCTTGCTCTTTGTAGGAGTGCCGTCGAGCTCGAGCATCTTATAGTCGAGACCGCGCTGATCGAACACATCCCAACCCTGGAGGGCAGGAGCGATGACATCGTTGACATTAGCTACAGCCTTCAGGACACCCTTGCCACCGAAGCGCTTCTTGTCGCCATCACGAAGCTCAAGAGCCTCGTTCTCACCGGTGCTGGCACCAGACGGAACGCTGGCACGGCCCATAACGCCGTTCTCCAGTGTTACTTCAACCTCTACTGTAGGATTGCCACGGGAATCCAGAATCTCACGTGCGTGAATCTTTGAAATCTTCATTGTGTAAATGATTTATGTTTAAAACAAAAATATTCTTATCATAATTGCCTGTGCTTAGGCACTTGCAAAAGTAATGCCTTTAACGGGAAAGACAAAATAAAAGTGACGCTTTGTCAGTGCGATTTAGAGTTTTTTAATAGTAGAAGAATTTTCTTTGTCTTTCATGTCACAAACAGCCTTTTTCTCCGTATTATAAATGTACAACAGAAAAGAAGAGTTCATCTGATGACAGAAAAAGAGTTCCAACAAGAAGCCATAAGGCTCCGCCCCATGCTGCTCCGCACAGCAGAAGGCTATCTACATAACGTCGCCGACAGCGAAGACGCTGTGCAGACGGTGCTGGAACGACTGTGGCAGATGGTGGCCAATGTCCGCAAGCCCATGGACAGTCTGGCTATTGTCTTGTTGCGTCATCACTGCGTGGATGTTCTCCGACAACAGGTGCCAACGACAACATTGGAAGGTCATGACAGCGCAGAGGAGGAAGAAGAGAACGACCCGGTCGGTCAACTGATCCAACTCATCAACCAGTTGCCACCTTTGCAACAGACCATCATCAAGCTCCGGCATATCGACAACAAATCGTTTGCCCAGATAGCTGCTTTATTAGATATGAAAGAAGCAACGGTTAGAAAGAATCTCAGTCGAGCCCGTCTGGCATTGAGAAACTTGATATTTAGAAGACAAGAACTATGAATAACAACAAGGATATACACCGTCTCGTAGACAAGTTCATGCAGGGAGAGACTTCCCTCACCGAAGAGCGGAAGCTCTACCGCTATTTCTCCAGCAACGACATTGCCGAAGATCTTCTGCCGCTACGGCCGCTGTTCACAGGACTCGCTGCTCTTCCGTCGATGTACGATGCTAAGGAAACCCAAGATGCAAAGGAGCCCAAAACAACGGAACGAACCCAAGGCAGACACGCCCGCATTGTCCGTCTGGTCCTCCGCTGGACGTCTGTGGCAGCCGTCATGCTCTTGCTCTTCTTAGGTGGCATAGCAGTCTATCGGTCACAGAACTACAGTGAGATCATCGTCTATGGTCATAAGACCGACAGCCCTACCCTGCTCCATCACGAGATGGCATCCACTATGCAGCAGCTCGACATGCAACCTCAGAACAGCGTCAAGGCGCAATTGGACGACGTGTTGTTAGGACAAGATTAGACACTATAAAACAGATAATATAATACTGATAATAATATGAAGAAACTGATAGTGCTCATTCTTATGGCGGCTCTGTTGCCTCTCACAGCCTCAGCTCAAACAGGACTTCACAGCGACGCCATCTTCAAAGGCCAAGTTGTGCCGCAAAGCAGCATGGTGGAAGTGAAGGTCAAAGGGCGAACACTGAGCCGCTACCGCCTGACTTTCTATCACAGCGTGCGATTCAATGCCACTGCCCAGCAGAAAGCATCCATAGACAATCTCATTGAGCGCGATGCCCGACAGGCTGTCTCTACGGAGACGAGAAAGCAAAGTGGACGCCGATCACTCATCCTCAGTCTGCCTCCGGAAGGACAAACGCACCGCTACCTCTGTTATGTCTCCGGTGGGCATGGGAACAAGAATGCCATTACCCTTGTTTATATGGAAGGGAAAGTGGCTAGCATCGATGAACTTAGGAAACTGATACAATGAACTAATACAATCATACAACGAACAAAAATAAGTAATAATATGAAGAAAACAATTCTCTTTTTTGTCGCTATACTCACAGCAAGCTCTGTGGCTACGACAAAGGCTGCTTCGCTCACACCGCCCGACACACTCGTCGTCAACAAGCCCAACCGCGTGACGGTCATCACCACCGACTCCATGCAGACAATCCACATCGAAGGCAGAGACGGCAACCCACAATACAACTACCGGAACACGTTGCAACTCGTCGACAGCAACTATGTCAGCACAAGCGGCATTGATAACGACTTCAACTTCTCCATCGGACCTTTGCGCAATAAGAAATGTAAGGAGACCTATCCAAAAAGACAAATCAGCATGCATTTCTATGCAGGATTCAACGGGGCACCGGGTATGCCGAACTCAGTAGACATCAACTCGTTCCGCTCGTGGGAACTGTGGTGGGTTATCGCACAATATGACTATTTGACGCGCCACCACGGGTTCTCGGCAGGCTTCGGTGTAGACTGGCGCAACTATCGCACCCGCGACGATGTGCAGTTCGTGCTCGACGGCGATGAGCATTTGGGACTGACGGGCTACGACGACGGTATGCGCCCCAAGTTCTCACGCATCAAAGTGTTTAGCCTCACATTCCCCGTGCAGTATGTGTACAGGGGCGGGAAGTTCGGATTCTCCCTCGGACCCGTCATCAACCTCAACACGCATGCCAGCGTACTGTCTAAGTGGAAAGAGGACGGGCGCACGGTCAAGGAGTCACGCAAAGGTATCCATATCAACCCCGTAACGGTTGACTTCCTGGCTACCGTTAGGACACCTTTCCTCGACTATTATTTCAAGTATAGTCCCGCGCATCTTGTCAAAGACGGCTGGGGCTTACGCTTCCACACACTGTCATTCGGTATATATCTGTAAACGACAAATCGACCTAATATTCCTGCGTAGTCAAACCATAATGATTACGCAGGAATGCATGTTTGTTATCCAACTAAAAACCACTTTAAAAAGACACTTTTTGTAATATTAAAGCAGCAAAATATACACAATTTGATATTTTTTGCTCTTTTTTATTTGTTTGTTAGCGATAATTTATTAACTTTGCAAATAGATATCAATTTTATGACTGCGAAGCTAATAAGGTATCAAATTGTAAGCATTTTCATTTAAGGATTATAAAAAGGAGAATTTATTTGTTTAATTATTAATAACGGAGAGAAGTATGCAAAAAAGACTATTCGCTCTTATGGCATGTCTTTTCCTTATTTTAGGAGGGGTATATGCCCAAACCGACATCTCCGGAACCGTTGTCTCCCAAGACGATAACGAGCCTATCATAGGCGCGTCCGTTATGGTGGAAGGCACGAAAACCGGAACAGTGACCGACGCTCAAGGACACTTCACCCTGCAAGTGCCCAAAGGCAAGAGCCTTGTATTCACGTACATTGGCATGCAAAAGCAGACCGTAGCAGCCAAGCAAGGCATGCGTGTCGTGCTCACACCAGACAATAAGACGCTTGGTGAGGTCGTCGTCACAGGTGTGCAGCAGATGGATAAGCGCACGTTTACCGGTGCTGCCACGAAGATTGATGCCGACAAGGCTAAGCTCGACGGTATCGCCGATATCTCCCGCTCGCTTGAAGGCCGCGTAGCAGGTGTGAGTGTGCAGAACGTCAGTGGTACATTCGGTACAGCACCTAAGATCCGCGTACGTGGTGCTACGTCTATCTACGGTAGCTCTAAGCCGCTGTGGGTTGTCGATGGTGTCATCATGGAAGATGTGACAGATGTCGACGCCGACGCCCTGAGCTCCGGTGATGCCAAGACCCTTATCTCCTCCGCTATTGCCGGCCTCAACTCCGACGATATCGAGAGCTTCCAGATCCTGAAGGATGGTTCAGCTACCTCTATTTACGGTGCACGCGCCATGTCAGGTGTGATCGTCGTGACCACGAAAAAAGGTCATGCCGGTCAGAACCACATCAGCTACACCGGTGAGTATACCATGCGTCTGAAGCCCAGCTACAGCCAGTTCAACATCATGAACTCGCAGGAGCAGATGGGCATCTACAAAGAGCTCTACAACGACGGCTGGCTCTCGTTCAGCAGTCTGCTCAACGCTTCGAACAGTGGCGTCTACGGCAAGATGTATCAACTCATGAACACCTACGACGCTACAACCGGTAAGTTTGCCCTCGCCAACACCGACGCTGCCATGAACGCATACCTGCGTGAGGCTGAATACCGCAACACCAACTGGTTCGACGAGCTCTTCTCCAACAGCATCAGCCGCAATCACTCTATCAGCATGAGCACTGGTACCGACAGGGCACAGTACTACGTCTCTTTCTCTTACATGAGCGATCCGGGCTGGACGCTGCAGAGCAAGGTGAAGCGTTACACCGCCAACATCAATGCCAACTACAACCTCAGCAAGAAGCTCTCACTGAACATGATCGGCAACGCTTCTTACCGTAAACAGCGTGCTCCGGGCACGACTAACCAGAGCGTGGATGCCGTGACGGGTGCCGTGAGCCGCTATTTCGACATCAACCCGTACTCTTACGCCATCAACACCTCGCGTGCCCTCGATCCAAACACGTATTACACGCGCAACTATGCTCCGTTCAACATCAAGAACGAGCTCAACAACAACTACATGGATCTTGATGTCATTGACCTCAAATATCAGGCACAACTTACGTATAAGCCTATCACGCAGGTTCAACTGCAGGCACTTATCGACTATAAGTTCGCACAAACCGTCAACGCTACGAAGGTGACAGAGAACAGTAACATGGCACAGTCGTACCGCGCCATGAGCACAGCCACCATCCGCGACAGCAACCCATGGCTCTATACCGATCCTGACGTTGCCAACTCCCTGCCTATCACCGTGCTGCCTAATGGTGGCTTCTACAGTGAGCAGAAATATAAGATGAATGGCTGGGACGCTCGTTTCACCGCCAACTATAACGATGCCTTCGGTGCCCAGAAAGAGCATATCGTCAACGTCTTCTATGGTATGGAGGTTAACAATGCCGACCGTTTCAGCAGCTATTTCAACGGTGTAGGCACCCAGTATGAGATGGGACTCCTCGGCAGTTACGACTACCGCTACTTCAAGCAGGCAGCCGAACAGAACAGCGTCTACTATAATCTCGGTAACACCTATGAGCGCAAGGCCTCGTTCTACGGCTACATCAACTACTCGTACAAGCGCCGTTACAACCTCAACTTCACCGAGCGCTACGAGGGCAGTAACCGTCTGGGTAAGAGCACGTCAGCGCGTTGGCTGCCTACGTGGAACGTCTCCGGATCTTGGAACGCGCACGAGGAGCCTTGGTTTGACAAGACCTTCAAAGGCGTATTGTCCAACCTTACCATCCGCGCTTCCTACTCACTGACCGGTCAGGATCCTGCCACGACAAACGCTTCGTCCATCATCCAGAGCTACAACCCCTACCGTCCGTTTGCTAACGATAAGGAGTCGGGCCTGTATGTTTACAACTTTGCCAACCCCGACCTGACCTATGAGAAGAAACATGAGTTCAACATCGGTCTCGATGCTGGTTTCCTTAACAACCGTATCAACGTGACGTTCGACTACTGGACCCGTAAAAACTTCGACCTTATCGGCCCGAAGCAGACGACGGGTGTCGGCGGCTCTATCCTCAAATATGCCAATGTCGCCGACATGAAGTCAAACGGTGAAGAGCTCTCTATCACCAGTAAGAACATCCAGACGAAGAACTTCCAGTGGACAACCGACTTCATCTTCTCGCACTATAAGACAGAGGTGACCAACCTCGATACCGACACCCGAATCATCGACCTCATTACCGGCAACGGCTTCACGATGGTGGGCTATCCACACCGTGCACTCTTCAGTATCGACTTCAAGGGTCTGAACGAGAAAGGTCTGCCAACGTTCATCAACCAGAACGGTGAGCTGACCACCTCTGATATCGACTTCCAGTCAAAGGTGAAAGACTACCTCGTTTATGAAGGTCCTACAGAGCCTACCACAACCGGTTCGCTCGGCAACACCTTCTCTTATAAGAACTGGCACCTCATCATCTTTGCTACTTACAGCTTCGGCAACAAGATCCGTCTCGACCGTGTCTTCAGTTCTTACTACTCCGACCTCGACGCTATGCCGAAGGAATTTAAGAACCGCTGGACAACAGCCGGTGATGAGAAATACACCGACATCCCCGTCATTGCCGACCTACGTGTCTACAGCAGCGACAGTAAGCTTAGCCGTGCATACAACGCTTACAACCTCTCTACGGCACGTGTAGCAAAAGGTGACTTCATCCGCATGAAGGAGATCTCGCTTGCCTACGACTTCCCGAAGAAATGGGTAAACGCTGTCCGTCTCTCTAACGCTAGCATGAAGCTCCAGGCCACAAACCTCTTCCTGCTCTATGCTGACAAAAAGCTCAACGGACAGGATCCTGAGTTCTTCAACGCCGGTGGTGTAGCTGTGCCTATGGCACGTCAGTTCACTTTCACGCTGAAGCTTGGACTCTAATCGCATAAGGTCAAATTAATAACAGACTATATTATGAATATTAAATCGAAACTATATACATTTGCAGGTCTGCTGTCACTCTTTGCCCTGACTGCCTGCAACGACTATCTCGACAAGCTGCCCGATGACCGTGCGCAGGTCAATACAGGCGAGAAAGTGGAGAAGCTGCTTGTCGATGCCTATCCTACCCATCTGCCCAACTTCATCTTCGAGATGAGTTCCGACAATGTCACCGACAACGGCTCCCAGTATTATACAGGTATCAGCCAGGAAGAGATGTACCGCTTCAAGGATGTTGACACACAAGGCAATGATGATCCCTACTCGTTGTGGAACAACTTCTACGAGAAAGTGGGTACAGCCAACGAGGCGCTCGCTGACCTGAAAGAGATCGGTGATACGGCTGCCTACCCTGCTGAGTATGCCGAAGCCCTGCTTTGCCGTGCTTTCAACATGTATGAACTGGCTAATATTTTCTGCATGGACTACAACCCCGACTCTGCCGATGTCTATCTAGGATTGCCTTATCCTACGGAACCGGAGCAGAGTGTCAACACGAAGTATAAGCGTGGCACGCTGAAAGAACTGTATGCCAGCATCAACCGTGACATCGAGGCCGCCCTGCCCAGAGTAAACGACAGCTACATGACGACACCGAAGTACCACTTCAATCAGAACGCCGCCTTTGCTTTTGCTGCCCGTTTCAACCTGATGTATCACAACTACGATAAGGCCATTGAGTACGCCACGAAAGTGCTGGGGACAAACCCAGCCAATAGGTTGCGCGACTATTCCGCATACACAACCTTAGGCGCTAATGACCTGGGCAACGCTTATATCAAGTCGGAGGAGAATGCCAATCTGCTCATCCTTCCGGCCTATTCTTCTGCAGGACGTGCCTTCCAAGGCTCAACCTCCTATCGCCGCTTTGCGCACAACCAGACCATGACATCGCGCGAAACATTCTGGGCACCGGCACCATGGGGAACCGGATCTACAAACAATACGCTCTATTATGCCACTATGCTCTATGGTAGCACTCAGCAGATCTATTTCCCAAAAGTCAGAGAGCACTTCGAAGTGACCGACAAGGTGAACGATACCGGTTACCCGCACATCATTGACATGGCTTTCACCACAGAGGAGACATTGCTTGTTCGTGCAGAAGCTTATGCTCTGAAGAAGGACTATGCTAACGCATTGGCTGACATGAATACCTGGATTGTAGCACATTGCCAGACCGCCAAGGGCTCTGCTAAGCGCCCCACACTCACTGAAGCAAGTGTCAACACGTATATGGATGGCGTGAAATATTCAGAAGTCACTCCTACCGCCAACTCTCAGCGTACCATCAAGAAAGTGCTCCATCCGCAAGGATTCACTGTTGAAGAAGGAACCCAGGAGAATCTTATCCAGCTCATCCTGCAGATGCGTCGTCTCGAGACTTGGGGCGAAGGACTACGCTTCATCGACATCAAGCGTTATGGCATCGAGTTCACGCATTTCGTCGACAGTGAAGATCCTATCATCTTCCATGCCGCTGACAAGCGGGGCGCTATCCAGCTGCCATCGGATGTTATCAACGCTGGACTGGAGGCCAACCCAAGGTAAGGCGTAAGAACATGTTTAATCATTATCGAATCAACAGTTATGAAGTTTAATAAAATTATCATATTGGCCTTGGCGGCAACGTCGATGTTGGCGGCGTGCTCCGACGATGACCTCAGCAGTCAGAGCATCTTCGACAACAACACGACGGCAGCAGACAGCACGGAGCTCGACCGCTGGACAAAGACCAACTTTACCGATGTATACAACATCCGGTTCTATTATCGCTACAACGATAAAGAGACAGACAACTACTACAACGTCATCCCAGCCGACTACAACAAATCAGTGGCTCTCGCCATCATGGTCAAACATGTGTGGATGGATGCTTACAGTGAGCTGTTGGGAACTGATTTCCTCAAGACGAACAGTCCTCGCATCTATCAGCTCATCGGCTCGCCTGAATACGACTCCAACGGAAGCATCGTGCTCGGCGTGGCAGAAGGCGGCGTGAAGGTCACATTGTTCCGTGTGAACAACATCGATATTGACCATCCCGTCATCGATGTCGACAGCCCGCAACCTAACACCGGAGCTGTACCTATCGACCTCAACTACTGGTTCTTCCATACCATGCACCACGAGTTCTGCCATATCCTTACGCAGAAGAAAGACTACAGCACGGAGTTCCAGACAATCTCTACCGGCAAATACCAGACATCCAACTGGATTAACGTCAAGGATGCTGACGCACCAGCCATGGGTTTTGTCAGCGGTTATGCCTCTAAGGAGTATAATGAAGACTTCGCTGAGATCTATTCAACCTATGTCACACATACACAGGATGCGTGGGATGGCATTCTTGAAAAGAGCATAAAAGTGAAGCTCGATGAGAACGGAGACACCGTATACACGGTTGATAAAAAGACGAAAGAGCTCGTTCCCACCTACGACACCACGGGGTATGAGGCTATTGTCAGCAAGCTCAATCTCGTGAAGGAGTATTTCAAGAACGAATGGGGCATCGACCTCGACAAACTGCGCACCATCGTGCTGAGACGCTCTGAGGAAGTGTCAACGCTCGACTTGCGCCATTTGAAGTAAAAGGCTATTCAATCGGAAATTAAATAGACTATTCGTATGAAAAAAATAATCAGTTTAGGACTCTTCGCGGTTGTCGCCCTGCTTTTTGCAGCCTGCACGCCTACGGTAGACGATGTCTTTGACGACTCTTCTGCCAACCGTGCCGCGAAATCTCAGAGCACCACACGCGAGGTGCTCACCAGCCAGACAGGCGGCTGGATTATGCACTATTACGGTAACCTGACTTATGGTGGGCAGAACATCTGGTGCAAGTTCGACAACACCAACGTGACCGTTGGCAGCGAGGCATACGGTCCGGACAGTACGTTCACCTCACATTTCAAGCTCGAGCAGAGCTCCGGTACAGTGCTTTCGTTCGACGAGTACAATCCCGTCTTCCATTATTACTCCGACCCGAGCAACAGCGACTACGGTACGCTGGGCAAAGGCTTTAATGGCGACCTGGAGTTCCGTGTGCTCTCTGCCACAAAAGACTCGGTCATCCTCCAGGGAAAGAAACATGGTGACCGCATCGTCATGGTACCTGCACAGTCATCATGGTCCGACTATTACAAGCAGATACAAGCTGTTGCCGACTCGATGGAAAGCTATAACAACTATGCTGTCGTCGTTGACAACGACACGTTGAACGCATCGCTCAACTATAATGTGATCACGGTGACCGACAAGGCTACCGGTGAAGACACAGACATGCCATTCACCCTTACGCCAAGCGGATATGAGCTCTACAAGCCCGTAACGTTCCGCGGCAAGACCATCACAGGCTTCACGTACTCTACAGACGGCAAATGGCTCAACCCGGCCGACAAGAGTGTAGCGCTCATGCCAATTATTCCACCTATCAACCAGCAGTTCGTGCTTGGTGCATGGGGTGTAAGCCTTAGCGGACTGAGCGCATTCGGACAAGCTTACTGGAACGACTCGAAGACAAATTATCAGGATAAGTATGGTGAAGAGACGCGTTATGCCATCCTTGGTACCTACGAGTTCAGTGCAAACTACGGTAAGAACTTCGGTCTGTCGTTCGCAAGCTTCGATGGCAGCGCATCATGGTGGGGCACACTGGCTATGGACTACAAGCTCATCGGAAACGACGAGGTGGAGCTCACATACAATGCTGCAAACAATGTGTTGAACGGTAACTATTATGTGAAGTATTACGGTTATGCAAATATCGTTTATCCGTTCGCATGGACCACAGCCCGCCGCTTCAAGATCACGACTGATGACCCGAAGCATCCGACTTACCTCATCCTTACCGATGAGAACGAGCCCAAGAACGTTATCAAAGTGACAGCTCGCATCAAGGCTTGGCCATACAGAAATTAATATCGAGAGATATTTTAACCATTGAACAATCCGACTTCTTCATTCCAAGGAGCCGGATTTTTTCTTGTCTCATTGTTTGTCGTCTGCGATTAATTGTCTATCTTTGCAACAGACATTTCATAAAACATGAAACGGGAAATATGAAAAAGTTGAATAATCCTTTCGTCATCTATGGCTATAAAGGGCGGGAATATTTCTGCGATCGCGAACAAGAGACCAAGACGCTGCTTCGCGCCCTGCACAATGAGCGCAACATCGTTCTGATATCCCCCAGACGCATTGGGAAGACAGGCCTCATTCATCATGCTTTTGCTGAGATAGCTCGAACAGACAACGACATCCGTTGTTTCTATATGGATGTCAATGCTACACGCAACTTGACCGAGTTTATCCATTACTTCGCAAAAACAGTTATCGGGAAAGTTGACACTTTAGAGAAGATCTTCGACTATCTCAAACTCTCGGAGAAAAGGATTTATATTGCCATTGATGAGTTTCAACAAGTAGCTGAATACCCGGAGAAAGGGACGGAAGCCTTATTGAGATCATATATTCAGTTTCTGCCAAACGTTTACTTCATCTTTGCTGGCAGTAAACAGCATATCATGTCGGACATGTTCCTGTCCGCCAAGCGTCCGTTCTATCAGAGTGCACAGATCATGAATCTGCCGTTGATTGACGAAAGCAAATACCTGGAATTCGCCAATAGACTGTTTCTGCCTAATGGCCAAATGATGAGTAAAGAGGTCTTCCACCATCTCTATACGAGTCTTGATGGGCAGACCTGGTATCTGCAGGTTGTCCTTAACCGGTTGTATGAGATGAAGGAAGCAATCACTACTGAGGCGATAGACAGTACAATAGAAGAATTGGTTGATGAACAGGATGTGGCATTCAACAGCTATTATGAGTCGTTGACAAACAATCAGGCAGCCCTACTCTCTGCCATTGCACAGGAAGAGTGCGTCAGTTCGGTCACATCCATGGAGTTTATTTCAAAATACCGACTACCTGCCCCAAGCAGTATCAGCATCGCCCTCACGGCACTTATCAACCGCGAGTTTGTCTACAAGCAAGACAATACTTACATCGTCTACGACCGCTTCTTTGCCCGTTGGCTCAGAAAGAAGAACGCAAGATACGAATAGAAAAAGGGAACCAGCCCTTTTACAGGCCAGCCCCCCAGAACAGAGAGAATAATAGGATAAAGCCTCTGCTTTAGTTGAGTCTAACTATAAGCATCTGACTTTATTCTATTATTCTCTATTTTATATTCTCGAATCGATTACTGCTTGCGCTGTGCAGCGTTGTCTTTCACATCCCACCAAACACGTGTGTCGGTGTTATCGGCACCCTGAGCCTGATCGGCAGCTGCATAAGCAGCGGTGTTCTCACTGCGGTCACCGTCATCATAAGTGCAACGATACGGGATATGCTCCAACAGACTGCTTGGACCGATTGTCAGGTCAGGAGCATCAAGACGACGCCAGTCGGACCATGCCTCAATGCCATCCTCGAAGTAACCGTTGATATATCGCTGGGTAGCGATGAGATTCAGCTTCTCGGCATCAGTGCCCGTGAAGGCCACGCCACTCTGAGCCAGATAAGCGCTGATCTCACTCTCCGACGGAGCCGTACCGCTCACGAGGTCGAACTTAGCAGCGATAGACAGGCGGATACCTTCTTCATAAAGGGTCTTGGCATCAGCATCGATCCAGCCACGAAGAGCAGCCTCAGCCTCAACGAGGCGTGTGCGGGCAGCAGAGAGGATGATGAACGCAGAACCCTGCTTATACATGTTTGGATTGAAGTCGGAGTTGTCCTTGTTGTAGTTGGTCACATCGGAAGGAAGGATACCCAAAGGAATACCTTTGTATATGCCGTTGGCGTTCTTCGTGAAGTAAGCAGCACGACGCGGGTCCTCTACTTTGTTCATGATGTCTACGATATCTGTAGAGGGGCAGAAGTCCTTACGACCCTCTGTGACGACGTTCGTATACAACGGGTTCTCATTGTCGGAGTTGCCATAGAAGGTATAGACGAAGTTGTCGTCGTTGCTCTCGATGGCACCATCCTTGTAAGCCTGCTGGAACCAAGCCTTGCCGGTAGCAGGATCAACGTCAGCGAGCTTGATGGCAAGCATCATACGCAGTGTAGCGTTGAGCTTCTTCCACTTGCTGATGTCACCCTTGTACATATAATCGTAGCTGGAGTTGAGCGAGCCGCTCTCGTCAAACTTAGCATAAGCTGCTACGAGGTCAGCCTCCAAGCCATAATAGATATCCTTCTGGGCATCGAGCTTCGGGGCATAGTTGCCGCTGTCACCCTTCAGTGCCTCTGAATAAGGAATCATGCCGAGGGCATCCGTCAGACCCATGAAGTAATAGTCCTTCAGCGTGCTGGCTGTAGCGATCTGGTTGGCGTTGGAACCGAACGACTCGACATTGGAGGTGCTCTTCTCGCTGCCCTCGTTCATGTTGATGATCGTCTGCAGGTTCTTCAGCACGTAACGATAATAGTTCTTTGAAGAGAACTGTGTGTCGTTGTAACGTCCGTACTGTACGTTCTGACGCTCAGCGATATAGCGGGGGAAGAGGAGGAACTCCGGGTTGTAACTGCGCTGCATGACGAAGTAAGGGACATAGCGCAGAGAGAAAGCAAACAATGCTTCCGTAGTAGCCTCAGAGGGGTTGTTCGGGTCGGTGTTGATGTTGTCAAAGTCACCACAACTACCCAACAGGAGCACACCTGCCAAGAGGACAGCTACCTTATATAATATCTTTTTCATATGATGCAATATTATGGATGCAGTATTAAATTAATGATGCAGTGATTAGAATGTTAAGTTAACGGAGAAACCGAAGGAACGGGTCGACACTGCCTGACCGCGCTCGATAGCACCATAGTCGAACTCTGATGATGTGCCGATCTCAGAAGGATCGATGTTAGGCACACCGCTGTAGAGCAGGAACGGGTCGTTGGCAATGAGCGAGAAAGTAGCACCTGTCAGACCGATATGGAGGGCTCTCAGATAGCTTGCCGGTACGCTATAAGTAACCGACAGCTCACGCATCTTCAGATAAGAAGCACTGTAGACATAAGGCTCCCACAGGGTTGACTCATAGCTCTGGAAATACTCATTAGCATCCATATAGATGGTCTTGTCGCTCCAAGAGCCGTCAGCGTTCTTCACGACACCGTCGACACGGACACCACCGCCGTCAGCAACACTTCCACGGAGCTCGCCGCCCTTATCGTTGGTACCTGCGGTGCGCTTAGCCATACCTGAACCGGAGAGCCACATGTTTGTCACAGAAGCGACCTTACCGCCGATACGGTAGTCGAAGGAAGCACGAACACTGAGGTCCTTCCAGCGCAGGGAGGTAGAGAAACCACCGGTAAACTTAGGCTGGATGTTACCAAGGTAACGCTCTGTCGTCTTATCGATCGTAGGAACATAGCTACCGTCGCTGGTCTCCTTGAGGATAATCTTGCCATCCTCGTTATAGTTCCAGTTACGGGATGTATACAGGGCGCCGAGCGGCTTGCCGACCTCAGCGTAGCTGTTCAGACGAGCATAGAAGCTCATATAGCTCAGGGTGTAACGGTTCATGCCGTCGACGAGCTTGACGAGTTTGTTGTTGTTGTGTGCGATGTTGGCATCGACCTCCCACTCCCAGTCGCGAGTCTTGATAGGCTTACCACCGAGCGAGATCTCATAACCTCTGTTGCGGATCAGACCGGCATTGGTCAGACGAGAAGAGTAGCCGGAAGCAGAAGAGGTTGTCACCTCGATGATCTGGTTCTTCGTGTCGCGGCTATAGAAGTTAATATCACCCCACAAACGGTTCTTGAAGAGACTGAACTCTGTACCTACCTCATAAGAAGTGGTGATAGTAGGTTTCAGGCTATGGTCGATCTGTACAGGGTTGTTGTACATCGTTGTCGTTGCACCGTAGCGTGTGCCGAGATAATAGATGCTTGAGAGCTTATAGGGATCGAGGGCAGAGCCGACCTGTGCGAAACTGCCACGCAGCTTCCAGTAGTTCAGCCAGTCACCATGCTTGAACCAGTTGCTGGCGATAGCAGAGACAGATGCACCACCGTAGAGGTAGCTGTTCTTGTCGGTAGGCAGCGTAGAGTTCCAGTCGTTACGGAGCGAGAGCTCAACGAAGTAAGTCTCATCCCATCCGGCACTGTAGGTACCGAAGATAGACTGTGTCTTCTCTTTCTGCGTACCGGTCAGCGTGCCATAGAAATCGTTCTTCAGGCCAGCATCATCGCCGCCTGCCAGACCGTTGGAGTTACCGGTGTTGAGAAGGCCGGGGATCACGAAGCCGTCACGTGTGAAGGCGTTGACACCCTCGAAATGATAATAACGATTCTCAAGGAAGAGGGCTGCATCCATCGTCAGACGACCCTGAACGAAAGCACCGTTCCATGTGGCACGTGCCTGGTTGTAGATATCCTGGCTCTGCTCCTGGAACTGAGTGTGCAGGGCTGTCAGACCGGTAAGGTTAGGACGGTTGTACACCTCCTGGTAAGTATGGATGTCGGCTGTCGTCTTCCATCCAATCTTGATATTGTAAGGCAGGGAATACTCGAAGTCGGCTGCGATGACATGATACTGACGACGGTTGTAGTCGTTGATCTCATTATAGATAGCGTAAGGACTGTCGTGGAAAGCCGGCGTGAAGTCGGTTGGAGACGTGATGTTCCAGGTACGGAATGATCCGTCCGGACGGGTATAGTCCTTGTACATCTTCAGGTCGACGTTAGTGTTACCCCACTGCAGCAACTCTGAATAAGGGTTACTACCTGAGTACTGGTCATCAGCATCGTTGCTGTAACCCTCAGTGGCAGCGTTGTGGTTCTTCTTATAAGTATACTTATAGTCGAAGGTCACCTTCAAGTTCTTCATCGGGCTGAACATGAACTTAGCATCGGCATAGCGACGCATAGCACCACTGTTCGGGTCCACACCGCCCATGTTTGTTGAACCGAGGGCCACATGCATAGAGTAGTCTTTGCCCGACTTATCGAACGAGGCGTTCGTCATGCTGCTCACACCGGTCTCGAAGAGGTCATTCATGTCGAGGTGATTGGTCCATGTGTCCTCAACGCCGAAATAAGGACTTGTCTCATCCCAAGAAAGAGCCGTCATGTATTTCTTGGAAGAGTCGAAACGAGGACCCCAAGAAGAGTCGTCGGCATAGTCGTAATAGTAACGGCCTTCAAACTGCTTGTAGCTCTCCGGATCACCCTCTTTCCAGTGGTAGACATCCAGGTCACCGTCAGCACCGTAATAGCCACCGCCGTATTCTTTCTGCAGCTTGGCATGGACATAAGCCTTCGTCCAAGTCACTGACTGACCGATAGATACATGCTGCTGATCCTCACCGGCCTTACCGCTCTTGGTCACGATGATCACGGCACCGTTGCCACCGCGCACACCGTAAAGGGCTGTAGCAGCAGGACCTTTCAGGACATTGACGCTCGACACATCATTCATGTTGACCGAAGCAGCAGGAGTGATGACACCATCGACAACATAGATAGGCTCATTGCCTACGGCACCGTTGGCCAGCGTTGTGGAACCACGAAGGATGATGCTACCCTCATCAAACTTAGCACCGGAACCACCGATGAAACGTGCGCCGGCAACCTTACCGGCCAAGGCGTTGTTCAGGTTTGTCTCACCGACAGAAGTAAGGTCTTCAGCCTTGATCTGTGTGGTGGCATATCCCAGAGAGCGCTTCTGACGAGCCAGGCCCTGGGCTGTAACAACGACATCGTTCAACGTCTGATTGTCACTCTCAAGTTTAATCTTCATATTGGATGTAGCCGTGACGGTCTGCGGCTTCATACCTAAGTAGGAAATTTTCAGTTTAGATCCAGCCGGTACATTCAGCGTAAACTTACCGTCCACATCTGTGACGGTACCAGTCTTTGTACCGTTAACCATTACGGAAGCGCCCACTACCGGCTCTCCGTCATCCGACGAAGTGACGGTACCGCTAACCGTGGTTTGTGCGAATGCCACTCCCACAAAGGAGAAGAAGCATACTAACAAAAAGATTAGTTTTTTACCCATGTTCTCTCTATTAAGTTAAAAATATACTTATATGATTCCTAAATAGTCTTTACAGCGTTACACCTTTACGACTTACCATCTTCAGCTCTCTTGTTCCTACGATAACGAATTGTCGTAAAAAACTTCAAAAACCTATCAATTTATTATCTTCTTACAACGATTGCAAAATTAAGGCATTTCGTTTAAACGAACAAATAAAAATGTTAAAGATAGCAATACTTTAACATAAATTGGCTAATACAGCTTGGTATAACATACGACCTCGGAGAGGTCGAACAAGATTAGCCCCACGTGAGGCGAAGCCGAAACGTGGGGTTAGGATGGGAGCAATTGAGTTGAACGGTCGGGCTATATCAGCACCTTAATCTTCTTATACTGCGCCCGGTACTCTCCCGGCGTGCAGCCTTTCAGCCTTCGGAAGGTACGGTTGAAGTTACTCATGTTGTTGTAGCCACAGAGGAAACAGATCTCACTGATGCTCTCCTCGGTGTCGACGAGCATACGCGTGGCATAACCCATGCGGATATCGGTGATATAGTCGGAAAGTGTACGACCGGTGTGCTGACGGAAGAACCGGCTGAAGGACGTACGGCTCATGTTGGCAAGGGCCGCCACATCCTCGAGTTTGATCTCGTGCTGATAGTTGTTATTGATATACTCTTTCACTTTCAGCACCCGCTTACTGTCATCCTGCACTTTCACCTTGGCATAGCTTGTCGTGGCGAGGGTGTAGGCTTTCTCACTCAGCGAGAGAGAATGGAGAATCTCGATGAGCTGCATCGTAGCCCGGAAAGGATCCTGCAACTTGGCGATGGTATCGAGCTTATCGTATACCTTGGCGATGTCGTTTTTCGGGAAGGCGAGACCTTTCTTGGCCCGTTGCAGCATGTTGTAGATCGACCGGAAAGGAGTGTGGTCGAAGAAACTGCCCTCGCCCATACCAAAATCGAACTGGATCGTTATCTCCCGGATATCATCGCTGTGGCACGTGCCTTGCTCCCAGGCATGCTCCAGATCAAAGCTGGTGATCAGAGCAAGGTCGAAGTCGCCTATCACCTCATTGCTGTCGCCGACGATACGCCGTGCACCTGCCGCATTCTCAACAAAGTTGAGCTCGGCACACTCATGACGATGTACCGGATAGTCGAACTCTTTCTTATGACGTTCGACAATGTAGATTCCGTCCTTACCTTGCAAGGGCGTGATCTCATGCAAGATCTGATATTCACTCATAGTTCTCTGCCTTTTCAGAATATTACCATACAGACATCTCCAAAGATTTTTATTTCACACGAATATCTTTTTCACACGGATCTTAAAGATTTTAAAGATGGCTACGCTATTCGCTACGCGGTAGGGATCTAAACATTAATTTCCGTCAATTACCCATTAATTAACAACAAAATTGTTGACCAATTAATTATCAATAATATTATTGTCCAATTAACGGATATTATTGGAAATTAATGTTTTTCTAAGACGCAAAGCGGCGTAATAATCTTTAAAATCTTTAAGATCCGTGTGAGAAAAATCCATGTGGGAAAAGATATGTGTGAGGGAACAGTATCATCCGAGCCGCTCGATGAGCTCCAGGCACATACGCGTGTTGTGATACGGGCATTTCCAGAAGCCGGCCTTGTCATCGTCGAGGTTCAGCGTGCCGTCGGGGAGGACGGCCCAGTGCCACTCGCCATTCTCATGGTCAACGAGGTTCTTGTCGATATACTCCCAGCAACGTTCCGCGATATGGAGGGCTTCCTTATCACCGAAATGCTGATAGAGGTTGACATGCCCGATGACACACTCGCACTCTACCCACCACTGACGCTGCCGGTCGTAACGCCCCGTGTCCTTCCAATGCTCGTAAATCATCGAGCCGTCGGGCTGCAAACCTTCATCGGCAGCGTGGGCGATATTCCGCACAGCCGGTTCAAGCTTCTTCGTGAGCGCCTTGTCGTCGAGGACGAGAAGCGCCTCATGGAGCAGCCAGCTCGCTTCAATGTCATGACCGAAGCTCTCAATATTCCGTTTACCTTTCCACTCATCATCGAAGAAGAGGTCAAGGTGAGCGGTATTGAAATTAAGCAGCGGCCCTACGAAGATGTCAATGAGATTACGCACGCGCGGTGCCACCTCCTGGGCCAGATTGTCGTCGCCGAGCTCACGTGCTGCCCGCAGCAAATTCGTGTATGGCTCAAGGATATGGAGATGGGTGTTCATCGTGCGGCTGCCGTTCTCATCTTTGTCGGAGAGTCGCATGTCAGCGATAGGCTGCCATTCGCGTGTCAGCGCCTCGATGTAACCATTATGTTTTTTGTCGAAGGCATGAGTCTCAATGTCGCGGAAGAGCTGAGCAGCCTTGGCGAGACTTTCCTTGGAGCCCGTGGCGCGGGCATACTCGGAGAGACCATAGATCGTGAAGCCGATGGCATAGGTCTGCTTCTTCGGATCGAGCGCCTTGCCATGGCAGTCGACACTCCAGTAGACACCGCCGAAGTCGGGGTCGATGAAGTGACGCGTCACATAGCGGTATGCGTTCTCGGCAGCAGCGAGATACTCCGGCTTGTGCAGCACGCGGTAAGCGGCTGAGAAAGCCCAGAGAATACGGGCATTGAGCACGGCTCCGCGCTCAGCGTCAGGATGAACATTGTCGTGCCCGTCGACGCGGCCGTAGAAGCCGCCGTCAGGGTCTTGTACCTTATTGATCCAATAAGGCAGAATATTTGTTTCAAGGCATTGCTGCACTTGGGAAGATAGTGTATTCATAGTAGTAAGTCTTGGCCCTACCCCCTCCCCTCCCCCATCCAGGGGAGGGGCAAATATGCTTCAAGGGGCGAAGCTATGTTTATATAAGATCCGTACCTACGGTGGTAATCACCCCCTCCCCTGGGTGGGGGAGGGGCGGGGGTGGGGCCGTCAGGGCCGTCAGGGTGGGGCCGTCAGTTATTTCTTTATCGGATACAACAGCAGCAGGCCGACCATGATGAGGGCGAAAGCTGCGGGGAAGAGAGAGAAGAGCGACCAGATCATGTCGAGGACGCTCTGCGTGATGCTTGACGGGTCAACGATACTGTTACCCATCTTATCCGTTGTCATAGAGGCACCTGCCATACCCAGGAACAGTGCAACGAGAGAACCGGAGACGGCCGTGCCGAGTTTCTGTGCCATCGTACCGGAAGAGAAGATAAGTCCTGTCGACGAGGTACCGTTCTTCTTCGTGGCATAGTCGGCAACATCCGAATACATCGACCACAGCAATGGTGAATAGAGACCGATGCCGACACTCGTGAGGATGACCACAGTGATCATCACCCAGATATACTCAGCCTTCATCGGGATGAAGAAGAACGCCACAGAGGTGACGGCACAGATGAGCGCCGCAGCCATGAAGGCCCGTTTCTTAGAGCCTACGACACGCGTGAACCATGGCGACACACCACCAAAGATCATACAGGTCAACTCGCCAAAGGTCATGAAGACGGTATAGTTGATGATGAGCTTGCCCGCTGTGATCTCGCCACCAAGACAGTAGGTAAGCATGTATCCTGCCACGGCATAACGGAAACCATTGAAAAAGTTACTGCTCACACCGATGAGTGTGAGGAAGATCCATGGCTTGTTCTTCACGAGGTCGACAAACTGCTTGCCGGAATAATGCTCAGCGCGCACAGGTTTGAGGCGCTCACGTGTCAGCAGTCCGCAACCAAGGGTCATGAGCGTGGCGAGAAGTCCGAAGAACATACCCGTCACGGCATACTGATGCTGGGGCGTGCCACCAACCGCCTTCTGCAGATAAGGGAAGGAAAGGAGCGTGATGAAACCCATGGCGTAGGCACCTACCATGCGGTAAGAAGAGAACTGGTTCTTCTCATCGTCGTCATCGGTCATCACGCCGAGGAGCGAGCCGTAAGGCACGTTGACAGCGGTATAGGTCGCCATCATGAGCAGATAGATACCGTAAGCGTAGATGCGCTTGCCCGTCTGTCCGAGGTCCGGCGTATAGAGCAGCAAGGCAAAGATCAGACCGAAAGGGATGGCACCAAAGATGATCCAAGGACGGTACGTACCCCAACGGCTCTGCGTACGGTCAGCCAGGGAGCCCATAAGCGGGTCGGTGACGACATCGAAGAGACGTGCCACCAGCATCAGCGTGGCGGCATCGGCAAACGAGAGGCCAAAGACATTGGTGAAGAACAGCGGAAAGGCTATGGACATGATCTTCCACGTGATGCCACCGGCGGCGGCATCACCCATGGCATAGCCAATCTTCTCAGACAGTTTGATTTTCATGGTTTTAATTTACAGTGTATGTTTCCTTTTCTTAAAGGATAACGCAAAAGTGCGCAACTTATTACGCATTCGCTAAAGAATAAAGACGGTTCTTCGCTTTTCGGGTTGATGTGTTAACACAACCTCGAAGAGGTTGAACATGGTTAGCCCCACGTGAGGCGCAGCCGAAACGTGGGGTTTAGGTCCGGTGTAGTTTCGTTGCAATCCGGCCTCGGAGAGGGCGAACATGGTATAAACACCCATCGCTATAACCAGCATTCCGCCCATGTTCGCCCTCTTCGAGGCCGACAGGTCAGGTTAAATCGCCCGCCCCCAACCCTAGGTTGCGTCGCTACGCTCCTTACCTGGGGCTACCCATGTACAACCTCTTCGAGGTTGGCTGCAGTATCAACCCAAAACCGAAACCAATGTCTTCAGCTTTCTTTAGCGCAGCGCCTAAGCGCGGAGCGTCTCTTTGTTCTTTGCGATGAGCTTTTTGAGCGTCTCCACGCTCTTGCCCGTAGCGAAGCCGTCGGCAGGCGTGTTCATGCAATAGTCGACGAGGCGGTCGATAGTGCTCGTTGCCACATGCATACGCGTGTCGGAGGAAGCATAATAGATGAAGACGCGGCCGTCGGGATCAGCGATCCAGCCATTGGAGAACACGACATTCATCACGTCACCGATATACTCCTCACCCTGCGGCACGAGGAAGTAACCACCGGGCTGGGCGATGACACGCGTAGGATCGTCGAGTGCCGTCATATACATATAAAGGACATAACGCAGACCAGAGGCGCAGCCACGTACGCCGTGAGCGAGGTGCAGCCAGCCCTTAGGTGTCTTGATGGGGTGCGGGCCCTCACCGTTCTTCACCTCCATGATGGTATGGTAATGACGAAGGTTGATGATCTTCTCTTCCTTGACCTCGGCATGGGTGATATCATCAACGAGTGCCCAGCCGATACCGCCACCACTGCCGGCATCGATGAAGCCATCCTGCGGACGGGTATAAAAAGCGTACTTACCATCGACAAACTCAGGATGGAGCACGACATTACGCTGCTGGCTCTTCGACTTGAGGTCAGGCAGACGGTCCCAGTGGATGAGGTCTTTCGTGCGGGCGATACCTGCCGTGGCGGTAGCTGCCGAGAGATCACCGGGCTGTGAGTCGTCGTGGCGTTCAGCGCAGAACACGCCGTAGATCCAGCCATCCTCATGGGCTGTAAGACGCATGTCATAGATATTCGTGGCGGGGATAACGTCCTCGGGCATCGTGATAGGCTCGGGCCAGAAACGGAAATTGTCGATACCGTTGGGGCTCTCTGCCACAGCAAAGAAGCTCTTGCGGTCGGCACCCTCAACGCGCACGACGAGGCAGTACTTACCATGCCATTTGATGGCGCCGCTGTTGAGCGTGGCGTTCATCATGATACGCTGCATGAGGAACGGGTTGTCCTGTTCGCAGAAGTCGTAACGCCACTCCAGGGGCGTGTGCTCTGCCGTGAGGATAGGATACTGGTAACGGGTATAGATGCCGTTGCCCCAGGCTTCGGGTTCATTCTTTCTTGTCAACAAGGCCTCGTGATGCTCACGCAGTGCCTGGAGTTTGGAGGAAAATGATGATGTGGTCATAATAATACAATTAGCACAGCCCTAACGGCCCCACCCCCACCCCTCCCCCATCCAGGGGAGGGGATGATATGCTTCAAGGAGTCCAAGACCAATATGAGCCAAAGATTGAATTGTCGTTTATTGTTTGTTATCTGTCGTTGTTGTTTGTCGTTGTTCTCTGAATGAAAAATGTTGCTATCAAAACCATTCCTACGGTGGTAATCTGCCCCTCCCCTGGATGGGGGAGGGGTGGGGGTGGGGCCGTCAGGTGGGGCCAGCAGGTAGGGCCGTCAGTTATATCTTTTTTAATGTTAATATATTTGGCTCCTCCGCAAACCTCTTGAAGTCCTCCGCTGCCGGTGAACCCTTATACGGCACATAGAGCTCCTTGGGGTTGTCCCACGCATTGCGCCAGAAGAGAACGTAAGAGATGCGGTAGTTTTTCAGCACCGGCAGGAGCGTGTGGGTGAACCACAGACTGTCAGGAAGTTGCTGAGCCCCGGTCTCCGTGAGCGCCGCCAGCTTCTTATGCTCTGCAGCGATTTTCACCAGTCGGTCAAGCTCGAAGCGCAGACTCTTCTGATAGGCAGCCTTGTCGTTGTTGAAGTCGTAGAGGTCGAAGCCCATGAGGTCGACATATTTGTCGCCGGGATAGAACTTGAGGAAGTCGGAATCGCCGGCATTCGGTGAGAACGCCCAGACGAGGTTGTTGAGTTTATATTTCTTTGTCAGGGTATCATGGGTGTAACGGTAGAGCTGCTGATACTCCTCCGGGGTGCAACTCTTAGCGCCCCACCAGAACCAGCCGCCACCCATCTCGTGCCAGGGACGGAAGATGATAGGGATCCGTTTGCCTTGAGAATCCTTAATAGAACCCAAGAAGGTGGCGACGCGGTCGAGCCATGTACGGAACAGTTTGTTCTTACTGCCTCCGGGAAGGATTGCCTTAACCGGTGTGCCCGACGGATCCCATGCACTCTTGTCGGTGACGGGGTTGTCGGGGTGCCAACTCATCTCCACGATGCCACCGCGCGCATGCTGTTTCTCAGCCTCCTGACGTAGCAGGTCGAACGGCACATTATCGAGACTCTTCTCGTGGCCGAGCTCGAGGTGACCGAGCTCAAAGCCCATAACGGCCGGCCAGTCACCTACGGTCTCGAGCACATCGCTCCGGCCCGACTGCCATTTCCAGTCGTGACCATAGAGCGGGTCATCCTGGTGTCCAATCATGATACCTTTATTCTCTATCTTCGCCATCCGCTTGATGAGCTTCTTGGCGGGTGAGGAAGCTGTAGCGGTGAGGCTCAAGGTCAACATCGCCAGAGACAATATTGTTGTTTTCTTCATTGTCGTTTGTATTAGTCACATTTACAATGTCTTCCCGAAGATCTTTTTCACACGGATTATAAAGATCTTAAAGATGGCTACGCTTTTCGCTACGCTGTGATGCTATGATATGTGTAGCTGCGAAGCGGCGTAACAATCTTTAGAATCTTTATGATCCGTGTGAGAAGACATCCGTGTGAGTATGGATGAATTTAACGGGTAATACTGTATCCTTTCTTCTTTATTCTTTAATTTTTAGCGCATGCGTAATAAACTCCTGCCACTCATCCCACTGCTCCTGATACCAGTAATGTCCGGTCTGCTGATAGACGCTGAGCGTCTTCTTGGCGGGATAGATATTGTAGAGGCCATAAGAGGATGTCGGCGGCACCACCTCATCGTTGTAACCAAAAGAGAACCAGGCCGGCACGGTGCAGCGGCGGGCAAAGTTGACACCGTCGTAATAGCGGGAGCCTTCCACGTCCTTCTCCGTGAACGGTTTCTTATAGAAATAATGTGGCCATCCGCCGGCTACATTGTGGCACTCTGCCTCGAAGTCGCACATGGCATCATGGACAGCAGCTAAGAAAGTCACTCTCTTGTCGAGGGCCGCAACGGCGAGCGAGAGGAAACCGCCCTGCGAGGCGCCCGTGACACCGAGCGTCTTGCCGTTCCATTCGGGCAACGAGGCGATAAAGTCGACAGCGCGCACGGCTCCAGTCACCACACGCTTGTAATAGTTCTTCTCTGGTGAAGCGATGTTCACATCCCAGTAGTTGTTAAGCGCGCCCCCGAGGAGGTTGTCATACACTTTCTGCTCCATCGTCACGGGGATGCCATGGATGCCGATCTCCAGGACGATGCACTGACCGGGAGCGGTATAGGTATCACCCGAATAAGGACGCACACCGGCACCGGGCACGCGCAGCAAGGCGGGATAAGAGCCGGCCTTCACTGGCACACTGAGGATGCCGTAGATACGCGAGGTATAAGAGTCGTTGCAGAAACTGACCTCATACACATTGTCATTCTCCGTACAGCGCTCGGGAAGCATACGACGCGTGGGGTTGAGTCCGACGGAGCGCGCCTCTTTCAAAGCCTTGCTCCAGAAAGCATCGAAGTCCTTGGCATCCTTGCACATCGGCCGTACCTTCTCAGGCGAGAAGGCAGCGGTGCAGAGGCCCGTATAATCCTTGCCGCCGACATGTGCCGTGACCTTCACGCGGTAGAAGCCCGGGGCAGAGAGACTGCCCTTGAGGCGCAGCGTGCCATCCTTGAGTGTCACCCCTTTCTTCTCAATGTTCGGATAAAACACTGGACCGGCCTCATAGTCGATTGACACATTATTATATAATGTACCCGACTTAAGTACATTAACCGTAAACGTAGCGGTCTCACCTGTACGATAATTCCAGTCGGCATGATCAGGCGTCACGGTAACATTGATGTTGTTTCCGCGAATCTGCGCACATAGCGAAGCATCGATGCCAAACAAGAGGCACGACAAAAAGAGTACTTGAAAGATAATATTCTTCGGTGTTTTCATCGTTTTTAAGTGCAATGGTTTAAAATTCGGTGCAAAGTTAGGGATAATATTGATACAACGATAATACTATATTAGCACATTCTTGTACTTTTGGACAAATGTTGAGGCCCCTCCCCTTGCCCCTCCCCCGCAAGGAGGGGAGGTAGCCACCCGCACCTCAGAGAGGTACCACACGATTAGCGCCTCACGTCAGCACCTCGGAGAGGTGCCACATGGTTAGCCCCAGGTAAGAAGCGCAGCGACGCAACCTGGGGTTGGGTGAAGACCGACGACCTGATTACCGGCCTCGAAGAGGGCGAACATGGTTATATCCCCGGGCAATGTTAGTAAACCCCCAAAATTCCAACCATGTTCGCCCTCTTCGAGGCCGTATTGCAACGAAACCACAACGGACCTAAACCCCACGTTTCGGCTACGCCTCACGTGGGGCTAACCATATAGCACCTCTCCGAGGTGCAAGCGGACCTCATCGCGTCTCGTCCGTGTCGCAATCGCGACGCATATGTGACGCGTTTCCGACGCATATGCGTCACATTACCGCCCCATATGCGTCGCAATGGCGGTACGCTTAAATCATACTAACACTCAATTTTTAAGAGTGTATATTGACGCTGCGCGCGCTGCCGGTAAGGCTGTGGATGCCGACGCCCAGCCCGGTGACCTGATCTGGGACGACTACGATGGTGATGGCGTTATCAGCTACGATGGCGACCGTCACGACATCGGCAACCCGCATCCTGACGTAACCATGGGCCTGAGCCTCGGCTTCGACTGGAAAGGGCTCGACTTCAGCGTCACAGGCGCCGGACAGTTCGGTATGCAGGTCATGCAGAGCTATCGCACTTCACAGCTCGCTAACCAATACACTAACTACACCCAGGACATCTTCCAGCGTTGGCACGGTGAGGGCACTTCCAACAAGTATCCTGCTCTGAGAGTCGGTTCTAAGAACGACCAGTGGATTTCTACTCGCTACATGCACAACGCCGACTTCTTCCGCGTACAGAACATAACAGTCGGTTATGACTTCAACAAACTGTGGAAGAACAGCCCGTTCCAGCAGCTCCGCCTCTACTTCCAAGCTCAGAACCTCTACACCTTCACAAGCTACACTGGCGTAGATCCTGAGATCGGTTCATCTGGCGGCAAGGACTCCTGGGCTTCTGGTGTAGACGTCGGTCTGTATCCTACAAGCCGTACTTACCTCGTTGGTGTGAACATCAAGTTCTAATACCTTAATAATAATAGACAAAGAAATATGAAAAAGATATTGACCATGGCAGCCGCTGCCCTTCTTGCGCTGAGTTTCACAGCGTGCGATGACAAGCTGGATGTCACAAACTATACGTCACCCAACACCGGAAACTTCCCCGCTACCACCGGTGACGTAAATAAGGAGCTGAACGGCGCTTACTCCACGCTGAACGCAATGTGCCAGGATCCGCTCCAGATGCCTTATTTCGTCTGGGATATCATGTCAGACGAGCAGAACGGCGGTGGTGGCACAGGTGACGTTGAGAGCCATGCTATAGGTCATCTCACATCGAACAAAGCCACGCTCTTCGATCATGCCTGGGCTGCTCTTTATCAGGGTGTGGCACGTACGAGCACCGTCATCTATGGTATCGACAACTTTGAATGGGCTGACCAGTCACAGCGCAACCAGCTGCTCGGCGAGGCTCTCTTCCTCCGCGCTCAGTATTACCTCTGGGCTTCACAGATGTTCGGAGACGTACCTGCTTACTGGGAGGCTTCTCGTCCTACACCTTGTCCGCAGGTCAGTGCCCAGGACGTGATCTATCCTCATATCTTCGCCGACCTCGTGAGTGCTTCTGAGCTCATGAGCAAGAAGGTTCAGGGCGACGGCCACGCTACTAAGTATGCTGCAGAGGCTCTCCTGGCGCGTGCCTATCTCTTCTACCAGGGCTTCTACAAGAAGCAGGGAGAGATGGCTACGGCCAATCCAGAAGCAGTGGAGCTCCCGGCTGACACTTACAAAGGTGCTACGGCAAAGACTTCGCTCTCTAAGCAGGATGTCATCGATGCTCTTAACGACGTCATCCAGAAAGGTGGCTATAAGCTCGTAGGAGACTTCCGCGATCTCTGGCAGTACACCAACAAGCTCACTGTAGACGATTACGATTATACGAAGGGCGTCAAAGGCGTTGATGGTCAACCGCTAATGTGGGCCGGCAACGGCAACTCTGAGGAGATCTTCCAGATCCAGTTCATGAACGCTGCTTCCTGGAACGGCACCACAGGCATGGGTTACTGTAACCAAATGGAGCTCTACGCTGCTCTACGCTGCGATGCTGATGCTCAGAAGCGCCAGAACGGTGGTCCTGAGACCTTCCCCTTCGGTCAGGGATGGGGACAGGGCACTGTCACAGTAAGCACCTGGGACAACTGGCCTAACTCAGATATTCGCAAAAAGGCTTCTATCCTCAATGCTCCTGAAGAGCTCAAGGGCTTCGTCTTCACCACGAGCTGCTCCGAGGATGCCGGCTTCTACAACAAGAAGATGCAGCCTATCACAGCGCTCAAGGGCTATGACGGCACTGCTGCTACCGGTACCGACTGGGATAACCACTCTAACCGCTACACATGGTGGGCTTGCCTCCAGGACGCTTACGTCAACAACAATGGCAACTCTATGCAGGGTGACCACTTCGGCGACCTGATGCTTATCCGTTACGCTGACGTGCTGCTTATGCAGACGGAGCTCACGGGTGATGCTCAGTACATGAACAAAGTGCGTGCCCGTGCCGGTCTCGATCCCATCACTTACACTTGGGCTAACCTAAAGGCTGAGCGTCAGCATGAGCTAGCCTTCGAGGGTCTGCGCTTCAATGACCTCCGTCGCTGGTCAGGCATCAATGGTGGTGAGAACTGCGAGGCTGCTCAGGCTTTAGAGAAGGCAAAGGAAGGCCAGCGCGTCAACTACACGGGCAACTGGGCTACTATGCGCCACGCTACATCATCATGGTCTAAGCGCTACGCCGAGACTGATGGTTTCCTCGCTATCCCTTCGGCAGAAATCGAAAAGGTCAACGATAAGACAATCCTGAAGCAGAATCCAGGATGGGGCGCTAACGTGCCTGAGGCTAACATCGCTGGTTCACCGGTTTATCAATAAATCATTCAAGAAGACAAAGACATGAAAAAGATATTTTTTATCGGTTTAGCTGCCGCCGCTCTGCTGACTGCCTGCGATCCTGTCCAGGTCGAGAAAGACTACAGCATGGACAGCTATACGCCAGAGCAGCTCGCTGACATGGTGCAGTTCAAGCAGTTCTCTGCTACTGACAGTGTCACGCCGCAGGAAGATGGTAACTGGTTCACCTATACCACCAACCCGACGCAGAATGTTGTGATCTATACGCTGAAGAAGGATGGCTCTGAGAATATCCTCTCAGGCACGGGCAGTCATGCCTCCGGCTCTTTCTTCTTCCGCCCGGGACGAGGCTCTGATCCTAACCAGACTCTTTACGTGCGCTACGTCGATGCCAACAACGACACCGTGACAGCTCAGAAGCAGGTCACAGTGGAAGTGGCTGCTGAGCTCACACCTGAGATGCGTCTCCTCGCTTCCAACGACTACGGAAGCAAGAAGTGGGTTTGGGATGACACCTTCCGTGCCGATCAGGCCTCTTGGGGTAACATGGGATACCTCCCAGGCTCTGGTGAAAGCTTCGCTACTGAGGGCAATGGTATCTGGTGGGGCATGAAGCCTGACGCTGAGACCATCAGCGGCCAGCTACAGCACGCTACGGATGGCAACGGTCCTAAGTATGCAGGTGCTGCCTACATGATGCTCGACGATGAGGGCGGTATTGCTTCTTACACAGCTGAAGGCGAGCTGATCGCTAAGGGCTCCTACAGCGTGACGGGTTATGACGGTAAGCGTCATCCTTCTGCTGATGGCTCACAGGCTGAGTGGAGCCTCGGTACCTTCAAGACTACTGCCGGTTCCATCCTCTGGCCTTATCAGATCAATGGCAAAGGCTTCAAGCCTGAGGAGTTCGAACTCATGCAGCTCGATGCCACTCACCTCAAACTCATCTATGCCGCTCCAGGCACAGGTGGCTGGTCGGAGGCTACATGGTGGGCTTTCAAGAGCGAATCTGATGCTAAGGGCGCACTGACCGACTACGGTGAGAAGTCCTGGACTTGGGATGACACATTCCGGCAGGATGGCGGCTCGTGGGGTAACCTCGGTTACCTCCCAGGCACCGGCGAGAGCTTCGCTAAGGAAGGCAATGGTATCTGGTGGGGCATGAAGCCTGACGCTGAGACTATCAGCACTCAGCTCCAGCACGCTACTGATGGTAATGGTCCTAAGTATGCTGGCGGTGCTTACATGACGTTCAACTATGACCTCGGTACAGTGACATCTTATACTGAGAGTGGCGAGAAGATCGCGTCAGGCTCATTCGATGTTCCTGCGGCTACATGGTTCAACGGTGGGCGTGATGGCAACAACTGGTCGATGGGTACCCTGACCACTACAGCCGGTTCTATCCTCTGGCCGTACCAGATCAATGGCAAAGGCTTCAAGCCTGAGGCCTTCGAGATAATGCAGCTCGATGGCAAACATCTGAAACTTATCTATGCCGCTCCAGGCACAGGCTCATGGTCTGAGGCTACATGGTGGGCTTTCAAAGCCAAATAAATAAAAGATTGGTTTCTTTTCGTTCCCGTGGGCAAGAACATAGCAATGTGTTCCCGCTCCACGGGAATTTATGGCTCTACTGTTATTGATAAGGTATCCGGAAGGGGCCAACATTGAGATGATGTTTTATCGAAATAAGATTATTAATTTTCAATAATTTATTTTCAATAATGACGATAATTCATTAACTTTGCTTCAAAAAAGAGACTATGGTAGCCAATTTTAATCCATTTGTAGTTTATGGGCATATTCCTGAAAACCTATTCTGTGACAGGGAGAAAGAATCAGAACGGCTGTTGTCTTTCCTCAACAATCAGCAGAACGTAGTGCTGTCTGCAGTCAGACGTATGGGCAAAAGTAAGCTTATAGAGCATGTCTTTGAGAGACCGGAAATAGCTGACAATTACATCACTATTTCCATCGACATCCTCGATACTAACAGTCTTGGCGAGTTTGTCTTCTCCCTTGGCAATGCCGTGTTTGACAGAGTGGCCAGGAAGAGTGCGAAGCTCCTTAAGCAATTTGCTTTGACTCTGAAGTCCATACAAGCCTCTTTCGGTTACGATCCCATCCAAAACACTCCGACTTTCGATATTAAACTTGGAGAGCTCACACAGCCGGTGTATACTTTGAAAGAAATATTCGATTATCTGGACAAGGCCGATAAGCGATGTCTTGTTGTCATCGAAGAGTTTCAACAGATCACGAATTATCCTGAAAAGAATGTAGAGGCTACGCTCAGGACTTATATGCAGCAGACCCGCAATGTCAATTTTGTATTTGCAGGAAGTCAGCGCCGGATAATGAGTGAGATGTTTGGTTCAGAGAAACGACCATTCTACAATAGCGCCCGAGGCATAGATATGGATGCTATACCTTTGGAAGTCTATATGAATTTTGTCCAGCGTCTGTTTCGTGAGAATGGAAAGGATATAGAGACAGAGGCCATAGCTTATGTCTACGATCTCTTTAAAGGCGTTACGCTCTACAATCAGCAGATTATGAATGATGCCTTTGCCGCGACCCCTCAGAATGAAAAATGCGACAGGCCAACCGTGGAGGTGATGGTCGATAATTTCGTTCAAGAAAACGACAAGCGTATACGTGAGATTCTACAGTTTGTCTCTGACAATCAGAAAGCTGTGCTGTATGCTATCTGCGAGGATGAGCCTATCAAAGCCATCACATCAGGAGCTTTCACAAAGAAGCATCATCTCAAGTCAGCAAGCTCTACACAGAATGCTGTGAAGGCACTGTTGCGTGCCGATCTCATCACACGCCACGATGACATGTATTCTGTTTCTGACCCTCTGCTTGATTTGTGGCTGAAAGAAAGAGTGTGATTATCCCCTTTTCCTTTTGTAAACACCTATTTTTGTTGTAATTTTGTGAGTAAATGATCATCAAGATGAGAAACCTATTGATTATATCTCTCCTGGCCTTGGGCTCTCTCGCCCTCACCGGCTGCTCCAAGACAGCATCAGAGAGCATCTGTACCATCCACGGCACAGTGCCCGATCCGTCGAAGGAAGGTAAGAAAATATTCCTCATTCCGATGTTCGGCAAGCAAGACGCTGAGCATGTCGACTCCACGGTCATCAAGGACGGCAAGTTCCAGTTCCGCAGCGACTCTGCCGAGATGAAGATCATCCGCCTCGACTACCATTACCGTGACAATGTGCAGGAGCTCCTTGTCGTCACGGAGCCCGGCGAGCTGCAGGTCGCCATTGGTCCCGACAGCCGTTGCAGTGGCACGCCGCAGAACGACTCGCTGCAGGTATGGAAAGATAATATCATCCGCCGCAACAAGGCTTACAACCTCCTGCGGATGCAAAACGACCGCCAGCCCTCAGACAGTGCTGCCGCGCGTATGAAGGAGATGCAAGCAGAGTTTAAGTCGTTCAACCATGCCTTCTACAGTCGTCAGCCTGCCGGCATATTCAAGGACTTCCTGAAAAAGACTATGGGGGAACAATAATGACAATACACAGCAATCATATCAAGGACCTGTTCTCGCTACTGTTCTTCCTGGCCGTCACCCTCTTCTGGTGGCTCTGTTATCCACAGGCTCTGAACATCCAGGAGGAGAACCAACTGTTTCTCTGGTCCTTCGACTATTTTCACGAGCGGATGGTTCTGCCCGGAGGCCTGGCCGACTGGATAGGCGAATGCCTCACGCAGTTCTTCTATCTGCCGTGGCTCGGTGCGCTCATCCTCGGTGTTCTCGCCGTTGCAGTGCAACGGCTTACAGAACGGCTGTTACCAAAAGGATGGATGTCGACCCTCCTCTCCCTCCTCCCGCCCGTGCTCCTCATCGGCGTCATGGGCGATGTCAACGTGCTGCTGTCCTATGTCGTGGCGCTGATAGCTGTCTTCGGATTATTCTTCGTTGTCGTGAGCACCGGCCGACCCGGCACGCGCCCTGTCGTTCGCTATATCGATGAGGCCGTCAACGTGTTTTTTCTGTATTGGTTCTTTGGTCCCTTGACATGGCTCTATGTCGCATTGCGTATCGTCCGCGACTGGCGCCATGAGTGGTGGACCGCACTCTGGCTGCCTGTCCTCCAGATATTTTTTTACTGGCTTACAACCTTCGAATATCCTCTGAAGGCTTTCATGCTCGGCATCAACTATTACCGCATCCCCCTCAAACTCGTCAATCCCTGGTGGCTGCTCATCGTCCCTGTGACGATCGTGGTGCTGGCTTTGATTGGCAAGAGTCCGAAAAGAATGCTTGAAAAGAAGGGAAGTCCGCTTTTTGTCGCCGCTGCCGCTCTCCTCGTCATCCTAACAGCCCTTGGCTCCTGGCATCTCGGATACCCGAAGGACGAATATGAGCTCTTCATGCAGGATAAGCTCGTGCGTGAACAGCGCTGGCAGGACATCATCGCCCGTGCAGAGAGATATCAGGTGAAGAGCAACTTCAGTTCCAACTGCGTCAACCTGGCCCTGGCCATGACGCGTCAGCTTGCCGAGCGACAGTTCACGTTCTACCAGAGCGGTGACGATGCCCTCATCATGCCGATGGTACGTGACAACCTCAGCAACTGGCCCACGGCGGAGGCTTTCTGGCATTTAGGTATGGTGAACTCCGCCAAGCGTTATGCCTACGACCTGCAGGAGTCTATCCTCAACGCCAGACGTAGCGGACGATGCATGAAGCGCATTGCCGAATGCCTGATAGTAAACGGGCAGTACAAGGTGGCACAGAAATATCTCGATATCCTGAAACAGTCGCTCTTCTATCGTTCCTGGGCTAAGCAGGCTGAGGCTTGTCTCGGCAATGAGGCTAAGGTCAATGCCAACCCCGAGTGGGCCTGGCTAAGACAGGTACGTTACATAGACAACTTCCTCTATTCCTACCCGGAGATGGACAAGATGCTGGGACTGCTCTTCATCAATAACACTGCCAACAAGATGGCTCTCGACTATTTCATGGGTCAGATGCTCCTCAAGGGTGAGGTGCCACAGTTTATGCAGTATATGGGATGGGTGCAGCGCTACGGTGGTTATCAGCAGATACCTGCCGGTTATGCTGACATCGTCGAGCTCATGAAGAGCAATGGCAACGTGCCCGGCTCACCTTATCTTAACTATATCAAGCAGAGGAGAAACAACGAATGAAAAATATCATCATAACTCTAATGGCGCTGCTGCTTGCCGCCTGTGGTGCCCCTACCGCCACAGAGCATAGCGACAGGCAACCGGATATCTACCCCGACTACCGTGACGTGACGATCCCTGCCGGCATTGCGCCCCTCGACTTCACCCTGCGCATAGCCAAGGGGTCGGGATTGACGGGCGACCTCTATGTCAAAGTGGAAGGGTCGAAAGGTGGCCAGCTGACAGTCCGTGGCGACTATACTGACTTCGACATCGATGATTGGCAGGCGCTGACACGCCAGAACCAGGGCGGCGAGCTGAAGGTGACCGTCACTGCCGAGACCGACAAGGGATGGACAGAGTATAAGCCTTTCACCATCTACGTCAGCACATATCCGCTCAAAGCCTGGGGACTGACCTACCGCCTCATCGATCCGGGCTACGAGGTGGGTGGCGACATCGGCATCTATCAGCGCGACCTCAGCTCCTTCGTCGAGGAGCCTATCCTGACCGAGAAGAGCGTGCCAGGACGGTGCATGAACTGCCACACGCCTAACCGCACCGACCCACGCCAGCTGACGCTGCAGATACGTGGCGAGAACGGTGGCACACTGATAAGCAAGGACGGCGGCATAGAGTGGGTCGATACGAAGACCGAACAGACCCAGGCGGCCGGCAGCTACGCCTACTGGCACCCCGACGGCCGCTACGTGGCTTACGCCACAAACTCCGTCCATCAGAGTTTCTTTACGGGCAAGGATGCCAACCTGGAGGTATATCATCTCTTCAGTAATATCGTGGTCCTCGACACGAAGACCAACGAGCTCATCCTCGCCCCACAGCTTAACAGCGACGACTATCAGGAGATCTTCCCAGCCTTCTCTGCCGATGGCAAGAAACTCTACTACAGCACGTCGAAGCAGTGCAACATGCCGGCAGAATACCTGAAGGTGAAATGCTCCATCGTCTCCATACCCTTTGACGACAAAACAGGAACTTTCGGCACTGCCACTGACACACTGCTCAATGGTCGCAGAGATAACCGCTCTTACCTCCTCGCCCGTCCGAGCTACGACGGCCGCTGGCTGATGTACACCGTCTGCTCGCGCAGCAACTTCTCCATCGCCCAGCGCGACGCTGACCTCTGGCTCATGGATCTCAGGACACGGCAGACGCGCCCGCTGACAGAACTGAACACGCCGGAGACGGAGAGCTATCACAACTGGAGCGCTGACAGCCACTGGGTGGTGTTCTCGTCGAAGCGCGAGGATGGTGTCCACACGCGCCTGTATCTGGCTTCTGTCGATGACAAGGGACGCGTGTCGAAGCCGTTCCTCCTGCCTCAGCGTGATCCCTGGCGTTACTATCATGCACTCTTCAAGGCTTACAACACTCCTGACTTCACCCGCTCGCGTGTCACCCTCAATCCCATGAAGCTCGCACGCTCGGCAATGGATGACAACCGCAAAAAGGTCACAATCCGCAAATAATAAGATTATGAAGATAATAGCTACTCATTGGAAGGGACTCCTCTCCCTGCTCTTCGGCGTTCTCGTGGCGCTGTTTTGGGCGCTGGGAGCCAGGGAGCTGATCAACTATCAGGAACAGTACCAGATGTTCCTCTTCACGCCCGACTATTTCTGGCAGCGCTTCACCACGCCCGGTGGCCTCGTCGACTGGATAGCAGAGTTTCTGACACAGTTCAACTATCATTATGTTGCCGGCTCTGTCATCCTCGGTCTGCTCTTCATGCTCATGCAGATTCTCACGGCCAGGCTCTGTGCCCGCCATGGTCTTGCCGACCGCTGGTATGCCCTGACCTTCGTCCCGGCCATCTTGCTCCTCGCCTATATGGGCAATGCAGATGTCATGCCGTCGTTCCTCATCGCACTCATCGTCCTCGAAGGATTGATGCTGGGATGGGACAAAGTACAAGGACTGAAGCGAGGCACAAGGGCAGTTATCCTGACCATCGCATTGATCTTCGCCTATGATTTCTTCGGAGCGGTGAGCCTTTCCTTTGGCTTGTATGTCATCGTCTACGAATGGACGAGAAAGGACGAATACACGCCAACCAAGACAATATTCTCGGCCAGCGTCGTTTTCCTGATCGCATTAATGATCTACGAAGTAGTTCAGAATACTCCCTACCCACTCTATCGGATCCTCGGCGGACTGAACTATTTCCGCTACCCCACTGCCATCCCCAAGATGCAGATTGTGCTGATGATCCTCATACCCCTGTGGCCGTTGCTCGGCAACGGCCTCAGCAATGCCTCATCTAAACAGTCCTTCCGCACCAAGCTCGTAGGTCTCACCACATGGGTTGTCGTCGTCCTCGGCGGTGCAGCATGGGTTCACGTCAGCTTTGACACTTTGGCCAACAAGCTCATAGAATACGACTTCCTCGTGCGAACGCAGTCATGGGACAAGCTCATCAACAAAGGCTTGAAAGCCGCAGCAACAGGTGAGGAGATGACGCCGCTTGAAGTGTCGTGCATCAACCTCGCCCTAAGCCAGAAAGGTGAGCTCTGCGACCGCCTCTTCGAGTTCTATCAGAATGGAGGACAGGGACTCTTCCCCAATTTCACACGCGACATGCTCTCTCCGGTCTCCACGGCAGAACTGTTCTACTCCATAGGAATGGTCAACGACTGCGAGCGTTTCATGTTCGAGGCCCAGCAGGCCATTCCTAACTTCCGCCGAAGTGGCCGACTGAGTCGTCGCATCATCGAGTGCGAGGTTATCAACGGCCATTACGTCGTAGCCCGCAAACTGTTGCACGAGCTCCAGCACACATTATTCTATAAAGCCTGGGCCAAGCAGATGCTGGCCACGCTCGACAGCCCGAAGCGAGAAGAGATCATCAACAGCAACCCCGTCTACGGACAACTTCGCCGGTGGCAGGTGACGAAGGATTTCCTCTTCAGCGACCGCGAGATGGACCAGATGCTCGGACTACTCTATACCCATGACCATACCAACCGCAACGCCTACGAGTATCTCATGGCTTACGAGCTCTTGCAGATTGACATGCCGCGCTTCATGCAGTACTATGCCCTCGGACAGTATGCCGGATACACCGACCATATTCCTTACGCCATCCAGCAGGGACTGCTCTACGACTGGACACGACGCCACAACAGTTTCCAAGGCATGCCTTACAGCATCGATCCGCAGTGGCAGCAGGCTATGGGGAGGTTCATTGAGATCTACATGCGCGACAAGCATGACCCAGCGCTCTCCCAGCCTCCCCTTGGCACCACCTTCTGGAGCTACGCGCTCGTGAAGGAGCAACAGCAACAAAAAAAGGAAAAGTCACAACCGATATACTAACGACACTAATGATATCGTACATGAAACATACAAAAAACTTGTCCACAAAATACATAAAGGACATGTCCACGAAGAACACAGAGGACACGAAATATAGCATAAAAAGAAGGACACGAAAGTCGGCTTCGCCGATGACGCATACCTTCGTGACCAGAATCTTTGTGTCCTTCTGGTATAACATCTTTCGTGACTTCCGTGTCCTTCGTGGACAATATAATCTCATGTTTTTCGTGGTTACGGCATTGCTCCTTGCCTCTTGCACCTCCACCCCACAGGATGCGACGAAGGTGGACAAACTGCCAGCCATCTATCCCGACTATGCCGGCGTGACGATCCCCGCAGGCATCGCACCGATGGACTTCGACTTCACCGGCGGCCCCTACGACTGTATCGACGTCGTTGTCAAAGGTAGCAAGGGCGGTGAGCTGCACGCCAACGGCGATGATGTCGACTTCGATGTCGACGACTGGCATGCACTGACCCAGCAGAACAAAGGCGGCGACCTGACGTTCACCGTAAGTGTGGAGAACGACGGACGCTGGACACAATACAAAGACTTCAAGATGACGGTCAGTCCCTACGCCCTCGACGAATGGGGACTGTCCTACCGTCGCATCGCCCCGGGCTACGAGGTCTATGGCCACATGGGCATCTACCAGCGCGACCTCAGCAACTTCGACGAGAGCGCGATCTTCGACAACCAGGCAGCGCCGGGCGCCTGCGTCAACTGCCACACGCAGAACCGCACAACCCCCGACAACGTCACGTTCCACGTCCGCGGCGACCACGGCGCCACCTTCATCCGCCACGACGGACAGGACGAGTGGCTCAAGGCGAAGAACGACTCGCTCCACGGCTCCATGGTCTATCCCTACTGGCACCCATCGGGCAAGTATTGTGCCTACTCGACGAACCAGACTCACCAGAGTTTCCATGCCGTGCGCTCTGAGCGTATCGAGGTCTTCGACCAGTCGTCAGACGTGTTCGTCTATGAGCCGAAGACACACCAGCTCCTCCTCGACACGCTCATCATGACGAAGAGCCACTACGAGACCTATCCCGTGTTCTCGCCCGACGGCCGCACGCTCTATTTCTGTTCCTCCACGGCTGAGCCTATCCCATCGCGCTACAAGGACATCAGATATAACATCTGCAAGATCGCCTTCAACCCCGACAACGGCACCTTCGGCAACAAGGTCGACACGATCTTCAATGCCCGCGTCCTCGGCAAGAGTGCCACACATCCGCGCCCATCCTATGATGGCAAATACATCATGTTCACGATGAGCGACTATGGCTGCTTCCCCATCTGGCACCAGGAAGCCGACAACTGGCTGCTGGATCTGAAGACGGGCAAGGCGCATCCGCTGACTGCTGCCAACAGCAACAACACCGACTCCTGGCACAACTGGAACAGCAACAGTCACTGGTTCGTCTTCACCTCGCGCCGTGGCAACGGCCTTTACACCCGTCTCTATCTCGCCTCCATCGACGACAAGGGCAACGTCAGCAAGCCGTTCCTCCTCCCACAGCGCCATCCCGCTGCATATTATGACAAGCTCCTCGACTCTTACAATACCCCCGACTTCCTGTCTAAGAAAGTAGAGTTCGACATGCGTGATGCCGGCGCCGCCATCGTATCGGACAAACGCGTAGCAACAAAGGTGAGATAATTGAGGTAAATATGTCGATGTCTTTGCCTACGATATCATTCTTTTTTATTAAATTTGCATGCAGATGATTTAATAAACAGAATGATGAAGTATCCTATCGGCATACAGAACTTTGAGAGCTTACGAATGGACGGTTATGTCTACGTTGACAAGACCGATCTTATCTATAAGTTAGTCAATGAAGGACGCTATTATTTTCTGAGCCGTCCCCGCCGCTTCGGCAAGAGCCTGCTCATCTCTACGTTGGATGCCTATCTCTCCGGCAAGCGGGAACTGTTCAAGGGCCTTGCTCTTGAACAGTTGGAAAAGGACTGGACACAATATCCTATCCTGCATCTCGACTTGAACAACCAACGTTACGACTCCGTGGAGAGCCTGAACCAAATTCTTGACCTTAATCTCTCTAAGTGGGAAGACCTGTATGGCAGGTACGACAAGGAGAAGTCGTTCTCCCTGCGTTTTGCCGGTATCATCGAGCGAGCCGCCATCAAAACGGGCAAGCGCGTCGTCATCTTGGTGGACGAATACGACAAGCCATTGCTGCAAGCCTTGAACGACGAGGCTCTGCAGGATGAGTTCCGTGCCACGCTAAAGGCGTTCTATTCCGTGCTGAAGACAGATGATCAGTATATCAAGTTTGCACTGCTCACAGGTGTGACGAAGTTCGGGAAGGTCAGTGTATTCTCTGACCTCAACAATCTCATCGACCTGTCGATGGATGAACGCTACCAGACTATCTGCGGCATCACGGAAGACGAGATCCATCATTATTTTGAAGAATCAGTCCACGAACTTGCCAAAAGCTACAATATAAGTTACGAGGATACTTTTGCGCGTTTGGAAAGAGACTATGACGGGTATCATTTTGTAGACCACGGCATAGGAGTGTATAACCCCTTTAGCCTTCTCAACACACTCAGCCGGCAGAAGTTCGGTCGTTACTGGTTTGAGACGGGTACGCCATCTTACCTTGTCGATGTAATGAAACAGGATCGTTATCCCTTGCCCGACCTCACACAAGAACAAGTGACGGGCGACTTCCTCAACAGCATCGATTCGATGTCGAAGAACCCTATCCCACTTATCTATCAGAGTGGGTATCTCACTATCAAAGACTATGACCCTGAGTTTGGCTTCTATACACTGGGCTTCCCTAACAAAGAGGTGGAGGAAGGATTTACCGACTATCTGTTACCCTTCTATACAAATATCCGTCAAGGTGAATCGGCATTCTTCATCGGCAACTTCGTACGTGACTTACGTGTAGGCCGTGTCGATGATTTTATGCAGCGTATGGAGACGATGCTTGCAGACACCGATTACAAGATAGTAGGCGACAGTGAACTCTACTTTCAGAATGCGTTCTACCTCATCAGTCGCATGCTCGGCTTTTACACCGAAGTGGAGCGGGAGACGAGCAACGGCCGTATGGACATGACGATTAAAACCAAGGACTACATCTATATCTTCGAGTTTAAACTTGACGGTAGCGCCGATGACGCACTGCGCCAGATTGATGAGAAAGGTTATGCCAAACCCTTTGCTCTCGATCCGCGCAAGCTCATCAAGGTCGGCATCAACTTCTCATTGAAGAAGCGATGCATAGAAGAGTGGAAGATAGTTAGGAGTTAGGCATCATCTTGCCTTCACCAGCTCGAAGTTCTCGGCTTCCTGCTCCATCGCCTTCTCCACGTCCACGGCATCGAAAGGTACCGAGCCGCTGCCAAGCTCCGGCACATTGAAACTCTTCAGCGTGTTGTCATAGAAAGACGGATTTTTCTGTGGCAACACGAATGGTTTATGGGCCTTGCCGGTCCGGTCGATATAAGTGAAGTAAGGCTTGCCATAAAGTCCGTCATCGCGCTTGGAAGCGTAGACGAGCCATCGGCTGTTGGACGACCATGCGTGGTAAGTGTCGCTCTTCGCGCTGTTCGCTGCCGTCATGTCGTCGACCTTTCCTGTCTTCAGATCCATCAGTCGCAGGTCTGCTTCCGGATGCCATATCGGAAAGGTGCCATAATAAGCCACGGTGAAGACCAAGAAACGGCAGTCGGGAGAGATACGCGGGTGGCACACGGAAAGTTTGTTCGTTGCCTTATCTCCAAGCATGCCCGACCGTGCATTGACCAGTGTGTCTACCTTCGAGCCGATCCTGCCCGTCCGCTCATTGAAAGGTATCCTGACAAGACTGTATTGCAGTTTACGGAGGTCGTTGCCATAGAGAGCACGACGGTCCGCCGTACAATAATAGATGTACCGGCCATCGGGAGAGAACGTCGGAAAGGTCTCGAGCTGCGTCGAGTCGGCGAGCAGCCTACTAAGGAAGATCTTGTGTGTCTTGAGGTCCGCCACATACACATCGCTCTTCGTGTCGTAGACCTCCAGGCGCTTCGACGGACGGGCATGGAATGCAGGGATAATGACATTGGTTGAGAACGTAAGATAACGGCCCGACGGTGAGAAGCCATAATAGACGCTGCTCGAGACCATAGAGTCGGTGGCATTCTTGGCTTTGATGTTCAGTTTTCGCAGGACGCCGTGGTCGTTGAGGATAGCACCACCACCCTTGCCACGGACATATTCCATAGAGAGCTGGGGATCGCGGTTGGCAAAGGCATGGCAGTTCATACAACGGTTCTCCTGCACCCGCCAGTCGCCCAACTGTTTGGTATCAAAAGAGGTAAGGTCCCGCTCTTGGATCTGCAAATGGTTCCATACCTCATAGTCGGGTTCAATGAGCCGGTAGGTCAGCACCGGGTCGATGGTGTCGCGTGCAATGGTCCAAGTGAAAGACTTGTAGGCAAGCCAGAGCCCGTCTTTCTTTCCATACACCCTGACCTTGACCGTCTTTCCCGCATGGGTTTTCAGATAGTCGTGCCAGTCGTCAAGGTCAAACTGCATCTTATTCCCGTCCTGAGTCTTGAGCATCTCACCATCGGCTTCCACCGCCACAGCCTCATAGTCGCCACGAAGCAGGAAGTTGAGCGGTGCGATATTCTTAGGGATTGTCACGTCAGTATAGTCAGGATACATCGGCACAGTCTGTCCCGTCTCAACAGCATCCTCTACCTTGTCCGTACAAGCTACGAACAGTGTAGATAATAATAGTATATATAATATGTGTCTCATCGTCTATTTTGTTATCGTCTATTGTTATGATTTATTGTTATTCGTTTGTTTCGTTAAATCCTATTTATGTTTCTTCCTGTTTTCGGTTCGATATCGGCAGGCAGCCTCGGAGAGGCTGAATTTTACATAACCCCAGACTAAAGGAGCGTTAGCGACTGCAGTCTGGGGGGTGTTGTGGGGGCCGGTTTGACTGATTTCCTGCCTCGGAGAGGCAGAATGCACGATAGTGCGCAATGTCTTTAATAGGCTGTATCATTAACATAGCGCGCCAAGGCGCATTCAGCCTCTCCGAGGCTGGAGGTCAGTCCATCCACTCTCTGCCTCAAGCCCCAGACTGCGGTCGCTTCGCTCTCTTAGTCTGGGGTTATGGAAAATTGTGCCTCTCCGAGGCACTCTTTCCTTCCGCAAACCATAAACATCCTATTTATGTGTATCGAACCAGTACCAGTACGTGCCCTTGAATGCCGGGTTGCCACGCATCTGACTGTAGGTCTGGAAACGTTGCAGCTCATCGGGCATCTTGATATATCGTTGCCATTCCCGCTGTGGCGCATTCGTTCCAGCGAGCCAGATCATCAAGGCTTGTTGATACAATGGTTTTATCCGCGGCTTTCCACCCGTTGAAGGCATGCAATATCGGTCATAATCACGCTTGAAATTGGTGATGTCTTTCTGCAGCAGATCAGAACAAAGCAGATAGTCAAGTGCCAAAGTGTTGTTAGGATTACTGTCGAGCAGCTCCATCATAATCAGATGTGCGTTGTCAGAGAGGCGGAGCGTATCCTTATGGTTGGTCAACAATGCTTTGCGTTTGTAAAAGTCACCGTTTTGTCGTACCTTCGCTGCCCAACGACTGTAGACTGCCGTCTGATCGAGCAACCGCAGGTATTTCTCAGCCGCTGCCTTGTTGCCGGTCGTGAGGTTGATCTCTGCCAACCGCTTTACCATCTTCACATTTCGGTTCATCGGTGAGAAGACGAGACCTTGCATGGCTGCACGCTCGGCAAACGTCATATCGCCAAGCGCCCAGTAGAGCTCATTCATCCGTTTGATCGTCAGCATAGGCGTCTTAGGACCAATGGTCTCGAAAGTCCCGAGATAATTGTCGGGCCATTTGAGCAACACATCAGGCAGTGCGCCACGTTGGGCCATGACAAGATTGTAAAAGAACAGTTGTCCTTGCGAGGGCTGCTTCTCCTTCTCCGTCATCGCCACTACATGGTTCCAGTTGCCCAGTCCGTACTCGGCCTCAGCGCCAAACTCTTTCTCAAGGCCCATCTCCGGCTTGCATAACTTACCCAAACCGGGATAGGTGTACAGATCATAGAGATCACGGACATAATAATGGCGTGTGAGGGGAATAAGGCAAAACAATACCAGCAAACCAGCGATAGTAAGCCGGAATTGACGTTTCGAAGGTGCATGGATAAATAACCCGGCTACCAGTAATATCGTGTAAACTATGATGCCATTGCCGAACAGCCACCACGTCAGGGCAAAACCAAGAAGGGTAATATACCATCGTCTACTGCAAAGGATAAATAGGATAATACCTCCAAGCGTTGACAGCAAGGATGCCAAACGATAATCATAGAAGAGCGAGAAGTCGGCAAAGAACAACATCGCCACGACAGCAATGATTGTTGAGAAATGTCGCAGCTCTATCTTATGCAAAGCCAGACGGGTCAACAAGCCTAAAAGAACGAGTGAGATAGCAAGGATGGCCGGACCGGCAAACCGATAATAATAGAATTGTGTCAGCCAGTCACCCAAGAGACAGGACAGCCATGCCGGCTGGGAAAAGTATCCGGCAACATACTGCCAGTCGTTGAGGAACAACTGATTCTGCTCCTGATAATAGAAATGATACGGATACCATCCACTATAAAAGATGAAACAGACAAGTCCCACAAAAAGGATTATGGCTTTAGATAAGATTGTTTTTTTCATTTATCAATGAGATACTTTGGTACAAAGTTAACAAGTTTATCTATAAAAAAACTACATTATGTTATCATAATTAGATAGTATCGTACTTTTCTTCTATCGTGTAGTACAACGGCCCATCCCACCAGGATTGTACTAAATACACGCTAACTAACTTGCATTTAAACAATTATATTGCATTCTATTCACTTTGGTAAAATAGTATCATCATCTGCCAAAATAGTATTATAGATATATATGAAATAATCGTTAACTTTGCACGTGTTATCCTAAAAACGGGAGAATAACCGCCAAACACATGGGAAACAACAACAACAAAATATAGTTCTATATGAAAACAGGACATCAGAGAACATCCTCTCAACGAGCATTATTGCTTGCAGGCCTCTGCGCTTGCATGGGTGTAGGCTTTGTGCCTCAGGCCCGTGCCGCCATCGGCAGCATGTCGATCGTACAGCAGCAAGGCAAGAAAGTGACGGGAACGGTCAGCGATTCCCAAGGTCCCATCATCGGTGCGACGGTTCGTGTCAAAGGCACGTCGACAGCCACTGTGACCGACATTGATGGTCATTATTCCATCAATGCCAAGCCGGGACAGACACTTCTTATATCCTATGTGGGCTACATTGACAAGACGGTCAAAGTAGGAAACGCTTCGTCTTACAACATCTCGCTTGACGAAGACAACAACAACCTCGACGAGGTTGTCGTTGTCGGTTACGGTACGATGAAGAAGAGTGACCTTTCCGGTGCTTCCGCCTCCCTCGATGAAAAGACGCTGAAGAGCGCGCCGATCACGAATGTGGACCAGGCGCTCCAGGGTCGTATCGCCGGTGTCAACGCCGTGCAGACCTCCGGTGCCCCGGGTTCAGCCACAGCAGTATCAGTACGTGGTATTGCAACCATCAACGCCGGTAGCGACCCATTGTATGTCGTTGATGGTGTCATCGTCCAGGGACAGGGCAACAGCGGCTCCAGCCTCGGTCTCGGAGATGCTCTCGGCAACGGCGCCCACTCTGCCGTCTCTCCCCTCTCCCTCATTGCTCCTTCCGACATTGTGAGCATCGAGGTGCTCAAGGATGCTTCCGCCACAGCCATCTACGGTGCACAGGGTGCCAATGGTGTCGTGCTCATCACTACGAAGAAAGGAAAGAGCGGAGACGCTAAATTCTCCTACAACGGCTCCGTGACCGTCAGCCGTCAGAACAAACGCCTCGACATCCTCAACCTCCGCGAGTTCGCAGAATTCTACAACAGCCTCGTTGATCAGTACGAGATAAACCCGAATAGTGCAGACAAGTCGTACAGCGACCCGTCGATCCTCGGGCGCGGTACTAACTGGCAGGACGCCATCTTCCGGACAGCCTGGCAGAATACCCATCAGGTCAGCGCTGAGGGTGGTACCGACAAGATACATTATTATATAAGTGGTAGCTACGACAACCAGCAAGGTACGATCATCGACTCCAACTTCCGTCGTTTCAATACGCGTGTCAACCTCGACGCTCAGGTGAAGAAATGGCTGAAGCTCGGTTTCAACGGCACCTATGCCGTCACACACGAGAGTCTGAAGCTCGCCGACTCCGATGAGGGTCTTATCAACTACTCCCTCACCACACCGCCAGACATCCAGATCTATAATGTCGACGGCAGCTACTCCAGCGTATCCAAGGAAGGATTCACCAACCCGAACCCTATCGCCATGGCAGAGATGGACGACATCCTGCTCAAGCGTCAGACGCTCAACGGTAGCATCTACGCCGACGTTACACCAATCAAAAACCTCACCTGGCACAGCCAGTTCGGATATTCCATCAACTCTTCTCGCGGCGAGACCTACGAACCAAAGGTGGACCTCGGTACCTGGACACGTGACCAGAACCAAAGCCGCATCTCGAAAAGCAGTAGCTACTACTGGTCGTTCAACAACTATGTCACTTACAACATGCAGTTTGGCAAGCACGGCATCACTGCCATGCTCGGACAAGAAGCATGGGAGTCGAATTACGATAACACACAAATCTTCAACACCGATCTGCCGAGTGATGTGGTGCATAACCCTGCCTTAGGTGCTGGCACGGCACAGATCGGCGCCGGATGGGGCAGCTCAGCCATGGCTTCCTTCTTCACCCGTGAGACCTACAACTATGATGACCGCTATCTCGCCACCTATACCTATCGTTACGATGGTAGTTCCAACTTCGGTCCTAACAAGCGTTGGGCAGGCTTCCACTCTTTCGCTGCATCCTGGCGCTTTTCCAATGAGAAGTTCATTCAGAAAGCTGTTGGCAAATGGCTATCCAACGGTAAGCTCCGCCTCGGTTGGGGTCAGACCGGTAACTCGGCTATCGGTGGCTACAAATGGGGAGCTGCTGTTACAGCTATGGAAACAGGCCTCGGCATGAGCTACCGTCCCGCTAACCTGAAGAACCTCGACATCAAATGGGAGACACAGCAACAGTGGAACGTTGGTCTTGACCTCGGATTCTTCAATAACCGCGTCAACCTCACCATCGACTATTACAACAAGGAGTCGAAGGACATGCTTATGCAGCTCATCCTCCCGTCTATCATGGGTACGAGCGGCAACGCCTCTTCTGCTCTCGCTGCACCTTGGGGCAACTATGGTGACATCCAGAACCATGGTATAGAATTTGCCCTCAGCACACATCCTATCAGCACCAAGAACTTCTCCCTTAATTCCGCAACACTATA
>DEKJ01000031.1:0-77034 GCA_002353825.1 Prevotella sp. UBA2725
CGAATGAAACAGTTCCTGCTGCATATGGGTCGAAGGGCCTCGGAGAGGCACACTTATTCATAACCCCAGTCTAAGGAGCGCAGCGACGCAGACTGGGGTTTAGGATCGAGCGAGAGAACCTGACTACCTGCCTCGGAGAGGCAGACTGCACGAAGTGCGCTATGTCTTTAATAGATTGTATCGTCAACATAGCGCGCCAAGGCGCAGTCAGCCTCTCCGAGGCTGGAAATCAAGTATCCGCACACCGTCAAAAATCCCCAGACTGCAGTCGCTATCGCTCCTTTAGTCTGGGATTATGCAGAGCGTGCCTCTCCGAGGCACTTTCTTAAACAAACATTCGTTTCAACCGTACAGATCGCAAATTTTCCGGCGTTCGACGAACAATCGTTCGACGTTCGACAGCCAATCGTTCGACGTTCGACAAACAATCGTTCGACGTTCGGCAAACAATCGTTCGGCGTTCGACAAACAATCGTTCGGCGTTCGGCAAACAATCGTTCGACGTTCGACAGCAAACAACGATTCAATCGAAATCGCAATGCCATTCAACTGTAATCGGGAAGTCATTCAACTTTAATCGTGAGACCATTCAACTTTAATCGTGAGACCATTCAACTGTTATCATGAAACCATTCCACTGATATCGCACCAGTATATCACTTCAACAAGGGCTTCTTTTCTTCTAATCTATACAATTTTGATAAAAAAGTGGGGAAAAGTGGCGCAAAGTGGGGGAAAGTTTGTAACTTTGAACCCTGATATAGAAGACCGTTGCAATAAATATGTGTATAGAAGCTTTCTGATGCGCTTTTTAGGTAACATAGAGGCCAAGACAGACGCGAAGGGACGGGCGTTCCTTCCGGCACAGTTCCGCAAGGTGCTTGCAGCATCTGGCGAGGAGTCGCTTGTGCTTCGTCAGGATGTCTTCGAGAACCTGTTGGTGCTCTATCCCGTGAGCGTCTGGAATGACCTCATGGACGAGATGCGCCGGAAGCTATCACGATGGGACCGTCGTCAGCAGATGGCTTACCGTACATTTGTCAGCAGTGTCGTAGAGCTCAGTATCGACGGCAGCGGCCGTATTCTCATTCCCCGTCCTTTCCTTGAGGCAGCCGGCATCAACCAGAGCATCCGCTTCGTGGGTATGGGCGACACCATCGAGATCTGGCCCGCTGACACGATGGAGACGATGAGCAAGGAGGACTTCAGCCAAGTATTGGATGAAGCCATGAAGGAGGAAAAGAATATGAAGAATATGAAGGAGGAGCAAGATGACTGAGCCAGCCGTAACATACCATGTCCCCGTACTGCTCAATGAGAGCATCGACGGTCTCGCCATCAAGCCGGACGGCATCTATGTGGATGTCACGTTTGGCGGAGGCGGCCATTCGCGTGAGATACTGAGGCGACTGGGGCCCGACGGCCATCTGTTCAGTTTCGACCAGGATGCTGATGCAGAGAAGAACATCGTCGACGACGACCGATTCACGTTTGTTCACTCCAACTTCCGCTGGCTCGCCAACTGGATGCGCTACTACGATGTGGAGCATATCGACGGGCTGCTCGCTGACCTCGGCGTATCGAGCCATCATTTCGATGACGCAGAGCGCGGCTTTTCCTTCCGCTACGATGCACCGCTTGACATGCGCATGAACCGCGAAGGCGGAAAGACGGCAGCCGACATTGTGAACAACGACACACAGGAACAGCTTGCCGACATCTTCTATCTCTACGGAGAACTGAGGCAGTCGCGACAGATAGCTGCCACCATCGTCAAGGCGCGCACGCAGAAACCGATCCTCACAACACAGGATTTTCTGCAAGTGGTAGATCCGCTCTTCCGCCGCGAGAAGGAGAAGAAAGACATGGCACGTCTCTTCCAGGCGCTCCGCATCGAAGTGAACCACGAGATGACAGCACTCTCGGAGATGCTTACCTCAGCCACGAGGCTGCTTGCCGAAGGCGGACGCCTGAGCGTCATCACCTACCACTCCCTCGAAGACCGCATGGTGAAGAACGTCATGAAAACGGGCAACGTGAACGGCAAGGCAGAGGAAGATCCGGTATATGGCCGCAAGCCCAGTCCATACCGGCTGGTCAACAACAAAGTGATTGTCCCTTCAGCTGAAGAGATCGAACGTAACCCACGAAGCCGGAGCGCTAAGCTCAGGATCGCGGAAAAACTCTAAAGCCATGGAAGAGAAAGAAAAGGAAAATATCAAAGAAGATATCAAAGATAAAGAGAAGAAGATCGAAGATAAGGAGAAGAAGATTGCGTCCAACATCAAGGCTGAAGCCGAAGAGATAGACAAGTCACTCTCCGAGGTCATCCGCGAGCAGGCCACAGAAGACGAGGCGCCCCAGTCAAGGACATTCTCTCTGAGAAAGATTCTCGGTGGCGACATCCTCAGCACATCCTTCATGCGGCGACAGATATGGCTCTTCCTGCTCATCGCCCTCTTTATCGTGGTGTATATCGCCAACCGATACTCCTGCCAGCAGGACATCATCGAGATCGATGCCTTGCAGAAGGAACTGAAAGATGCAAAATACAAGGCACTCTCAAGCAACAGTAAACTGACGGAGGAGAGCCGACAGAGCAATGTCCTCGACATGCTCAAGAACAACAAGGACAGTACGCTGAAGCTGCCGACGCAACCGCCTTACATCATCACAGTGCCGGATAAATGAGCAAGATTATAATGATCATTAATGAGTAAGTTCAACTACGATAAAATAATGCCGCGCTACAGTGTCATCGCTTTTCTGTTGACGCTTGTAGCCGTTTTAGTCCTCGCACGCGCCGGTTATATCATGACAGCGAAGAAGGGCTACTGGATGGCAGTGGCTAAGCGCGTGCGTCAGGACAGCGTGAGGACGCAGCCCACGCGTGGCAATATCCTTGCCTGTGACGGCCAGCTCCTCGCCTCCTCGCTCCCGGAGTTCAAGATATATATGGACTTCAAGCAGCTGCACGACGCCGGCACTGACTCTCTGTGGCATGTCAAGCTCGACAGTATCTGCCTGGGCCTGCACCGTATTTTCCCCGAGCAGAGTGCTGCAAAGTTTAAGGCTGTACTTGTGAAAGGCTACAACAGTCGTCGCACATCGGGTCCGCACAAAGGCGAACGCCTGCGCAACTATGAGATATGGCCCAAGCGCATCGACTATAACACGTACAGTCAGGTGTGCGAGCTCCCTGTCTTCCGACTTTCGAAGCTCAAGAGTGGCTTTCATGCAGAGGAGCTCAATGCGCGTGAGAATCCTTACGGCTCCTTAGCTAAGCGAACGATCGGCGACGTACTGCTCACCGAAGAGAACGGACGTTCGGCCCGCTATGGTCTGGAGCTGAGCTACGACTCATTGCTCAAAGGCTCTTATGGCATCGTCAGCCGACAGAAGGTGCTCGGCAAGTTCCTCAGCATCACCGACACACCGCCTATCAACGGCAGCGACATCGTGACAACGATCGATGTGGGCATGCAGGATCTCGCTGAGCGGGCACTTGAGAATAAGCTTAAAGAGATCGACGGCAGCGTCGGCGTAGCCATTGTCATGGAGGTTGGCACGGGTGACATCAAAGCCATCGTTAACCTGGAGAAGTGTGAGGACGGCTCCTTCCGCGAGATACAGAGCCATGCCGTGAGTGACCTTCTGGAGCCGGGCTCCGTGTTCAAGACTGCTTCCGTGATGACGGCCCTGGAAGATGGCGTCTGCGATACATCGTTCCAGATTCCTACCGGCAACGGTATCTGGCATATCTACGGACGAGACATGAAAGACAGCCACTGGCGCTCGGGCGGCTATGGCACAATCTCGCTCGGACGAGCCATGGAAGTGAGTTCCAATATCGGTGTAAGCTATGTCATCGATAAGTTCTATCACAACGATCCTGCGAAATTCGTGCGTGGCATCTACCGCACAGGCATCGACGGCACCGGTGTGAAGATTCCTATCGTGGGCCATGCCTCTCCGATTATCCGCATGCCGAAGAAAAACAAGCGCGGCGAATGGCTCAACTGGAGCAACACGGCCTTGCCATGGATGAGTATCGGCTACGAGACGCTCATACCACCTATCTATACATTGACATTCTACAACGCCATCGCCAACAATGGTCGCATGATGCAACCACGGTTTGTGAAGAGCGCCATCAAGGATGGTGACACCATCGCTACCTTCCCGCCTCAGGTCGTAAAAGGCAAGGAGCACATCTGCTCTGACCGTACACTCCATATCGTGCAGGATCTCTTGCGCCGAGTAGTCACCAACGGCACAGGTAAGAAAGCTTGCAGCCCCAACTATTGGGTATGCGGCAAGACAGGTACAGCCATGATCGCCAGCAACGGTAACTATAAAGGCACGGCTCACAGTCTGCTCTCCTTCGCAGGATGGTTCGGTCAGAAAGACCGGCCTTACTACAGTTGCATCGTCTGTATCCAGAAATATGGACTACCAGCCTATGGTTGGATGAGCAGTGAAGTGTTCCGTGAGATTGCTGATGGTATCATGGCAAAGTATGTCAGATACGATGTCAGCGATGCACGCGACCCGAACTCACAGATGATTCCCGACGTGAAAGCCGGAAACATCCTGTCTGCCGACTATGTACTCTCCACGCTCGGCATCGCTACCTACTCTAACTATCCCTTCAAGGAAGACGAGACGCAGCCCGTATGGGGCGTCGCTGATCGCAGACGTGGCAGCGTGAAGCTCATCAAAGAGGGCACAGAAAAGCCGCACGTCATGCCTGATGTACATGGAATGGGCGCCCGCGATGCTGTATTCCTCGCTGAGTCGAGCGGTGTGAAATGTATCATCCAAGGACGAGGCAAGGTAACGGCTCAGAGCATCGCTCCGGGAGCAAAAGTAGGAAGAGGACAGAAATGCATCCTCACACTTCAATGATAACAAACATAATACATTTATAAGATGAAACTGCAGGAACTTATCAAGAACATCAAGCCGCTCCGCATTGAGGGCAGCACAGATGTAGACATCACGGGAGTAAACATTGACTCACGTAAGATCAAGGATGGTCATCTCTTCGTAGCCATGAAAGGCACACAGACAGATGGTCATAAGTTCATTCCTAAGGCTTTGGAGCTTGGCGCCAAGGCCATTCTCTGCGAGGACATGCCTGAGACCCTTCAGGATGGCATCACCTATGTTCAGGTAGAGAGTACAGAAGATGCAGTAGGCAAGGTGGCAACATTGTTCTATGGCGATCCATCGAAGCATCTGAAGCTCGTCGGTGTGACAGGAACAAATGGCAAGACCACCATCGCCACATTATTATATAATATGTTCCGCGAGTTCGGTTATCGCTGTGGACTGATGTCTACGGTGTGCAACTACATCGACGGCAAGCCTATTCCCGCTGACCACACCACACCAGACCCCATCGAGCTCAATGAACTCCTCGGTGAGATGGTGAAAGCCGGATGCCAGTATGCTTTCATGGAGTGCTCTTCGCACGCCATCCATCAGAAGCGTATCGGCGGGCTGAAGTTTGCCGGTGGCATCTTCACGAATCTCACGCGCGACCACCTCGATTATCACAAGACATTTGAGAACTACCGCAATGCGAAGAAGGCCTTCTTCGACGGTCTGCCGAAGTCGGCTTTCGCCATCACGAATGCCGACGACAAGAACGGCATGATCATGGTGCAGAACACGAAGGCTACCGTGAAGACCTATTCAATCCGTCAGATGGCTGACTTCCGTGCACGCATCATCGAGATGCACTTCGCCGGCATGTACCTCGACATCGACGGTCATGAGGTCGGCGTGCAGTTCATCGGTAAGTTCAATGTTTCCAACCTCCTCGCTGTCTACGGAGCTGCCCGCATGCTGGGCAAGGATCCGGAGGAGATCCTCGTGGTGCTCAGCACGCTCCACAGTGTCAGTGGCCGTCTTGAGCCTATTCATTCTCCCGCAGGCTTCACGGCTATCGTCGACTATGCTCACACACCGGACGCTTTGGAGAATGTGCTCAACGCCATCCACGAGGTGCTCGATGGCAAAGGCCATGTCATCACCGTTTGTGGTGCCGGTGGCAACCGTGACCACGGCAAGCGCCCGCTCATGGCCCAGGAAGCTGTGAAACAGAGCGACAAGGTCATCATCACAAGTGATAACCCCCGCTTCGAGGATCCGCAGGCTATCATCGACGATATGGTAGCCGGCCTCGACAAGGAGCAGATGAAGAAGGTGCTGACGATCGTGGACCGTAAGGAAGCTATCAAGACAGCTTGCATGATGGCACAGAAAGGTGATGTCGTGCTTGTCGCAGGTAAAGGTCACGAGAACTATCAGGAAATCAAAGGCGTGAAGCATCATTTCGATGATAAGGAAGTTCTCCACGAAATCTTCAATAATTAGAAGTTATGCTATACTATCTTTTTAGATTCCTTGAGCAGTTCGGCATCTCGGGATCAGGAATGTGGAGCTACATCTCCTTCCGAGCCCTGTTGGCCCTCATTCTGTCTCTGATCATCTCTGCATGGTTCGGCGAGAAGTTCATCAAGTTCTTGAAGAGCAAGCAGATCACGGAGACCCAGCGCGATGCCAAGATTGACCCGTTCGGTGTCAAGAAGATTGGCGTGCCGTCGATGGGTGGCGTCATCATCATCGTCTCCATACTCATCCCTGTTCTGTTGCTTGGTCGACTGAGAAATATCTACCTCATTCTGATGATCATCACCACGGTGTGGCTCGGCTTCCTCGGAGGCCTCGACGACTTTATCAAGATTTTCCGCCGCAACAAGGAGGGTCTGAAAGGCAAGTACAAGATCGTGGGTCAGGTCTCTATTGGCCTCATCGTTGGTCTCGTATTGTGGGCCTCTCCCGATGTGAAGATGAATGAGAACCTCACTATCCAGCGGCAGAATGGCCAGGAAGTGGTGGTCAAGCATCGCGCCGTAGCCCATAAATCGCTCAAGACGACGATACCGTTCGTCAAAGGCCACAACCTCGACTACTCACGCATTATGTCTTTCTGCGGCAAGTATAAGACTGCTGCCGGATGGATTCTGTTCGTCATCATGACGATCTTCATCGTTACAGCTGTAAGCAATGGAGCCAACCTTAACGATGGTATGGATGGCATGTGTGCGGGCAACTCGGCAATCATAGGCGTGGCGTTGGGCATCCTTGCCTATGTGAGTTCGCACATGCAGTTTGCCGCCTATCTCAACATTATGTACATCCCCGGTTCCCAGGAGCTCGTGGTGTTCATGTGTGCTTTTGTCGGAGCTCTCATCGGTTTCCTGTGGTACAACGCCTACCCTGCTCAGGTCTTCATGGGCGACACAGGAAGTCTGACGATCGGTGGTATCATCGGTGTATGCGCCGTCATCATCCACAAGGAACTGCTGCTCCCGATCCTCTGCGGCATCTTCTTCGTGGAGAGTCTGTCCGTGATTGTTCAGGTATGGTACTACAAGCTCGGCAAGCGCAAGGGTGTCAAGCAGCGTATTTTCAAGCGTACGCCTATACACGACAACTTCCGTGTCACCCCGGAGCAGCTCGATCCCGACTGCAAGTACCTCATCAAGAGTCCGCGCTCGCCGAAGCATGAGTCGAAGATCACGATCAGGTTCTGGATCATCACCATCATCCTGGCGGCCCTGACCATCATCACATTGAAGATTAGATAAGAATAATCCTTTTAAGAGTGGGTCTATTCTCACATGGATATTTTCTCACACGGATCTTAAAGATCTTAAAGATTGTTACGCCGCTTTGCGGCTACACATACCCGTAGGGGCACCCCTAGTGGGCGCCCTCCACCGCGTAGCGAACAGCGTAGCTATCTTTAAAATCTTTATAATCCGTGTGAAAGAAAAATCTTCAGGCTAAATCATAAGCTTGTATATATCCAACAGAAGATTCAAGATAGTAGGATTAACAGATCAAAGAAAAATAATAACAAGAACATACTGTCTTTACAAGATATGAAACGCATTGTAGTTTTAGGAGCCGGAGAGAGTGGCGCAGGAGCCGCTGTTCTGGCAAAGAAAGAAGGTTTCGACGTGTTCGTTTCAGATACGTCAAAGATTAAGGACAAATATAAGAAGATGCTCGACGACCACGGCATTGAGTGGGAGGAAGGACATCACACTGAGGAGAAAATCCTCAATGCCGATGAGGTCATCAAGAGCCCGGGTATCCCCAAGGAGGCTCCGATGATTCAGAAGCTCATGAAACAGGGCACACATATCATCAGTGAGATTGAGTTCGCTGGACGCTACACCAACTCAAAGATGATCTGCATCACCGGCTCCAATGGTAAGACAACGACGACATCGCTCATCTACCACATCTTCAAGAAAGCCGGCTATGACGCAGGCCTGGCAGGCAACATCGGCCGCAGCCTCGCACTCCAGGTAGCAGAGGACCCGCACGAATATTACATCATCGAGCTCAGTTCGTTCCAGCTCGACAACATGTATGACTTCCGTGCGAACATTGCCATTCTGCTCAACATCACACCCGATCACCTCGACCGTTACGACTTCAAGTTTGAGAACTATGCCGATGCCAAGATGCGCATCACACAGAACCAGACGAAGGACGACAGCTTCATCTTCTGGAATGATGACCCCGTCATCAAGAAAGAGATGGAGAAGTTCGATATCCACGCCGTGCTGTGCCCGTTCTCTGAGATCAAGGAGGACGCTTCCGTAGCTTATATTGAGCAGGGAGAGTACAAACTTGAGTACCCCACTCCGTTCAATATGGAGCAGGAAGAGCTGTCACTCACTGGCAAGCATAATCTCTACAACAGTCTCGCTGCAGGCCTCGCAGCCAACATCAGCGGTATCAAGAAAGACATCATCCGCAAGAGCCTCAGCGACTTTCCTGGTGTGGAGCATCGCCTGGAGAAGGTGTGCAAGGTCGGTGGCGTACAGTATATCAACGACTCTAAGGCCACGAATGTCGACGCCTGCTGGTATGCCTTAGAGAGTATGAAGACACCGACGATCCTTATCCTCGGCGGTAAGGATAAGGGCAACGACTATAGCCATATCTTCGATCTCGTGAAGCAGAAGTGTGTAGGCCTCGTCTACCTCGGTGCTGACAACACGAAGCTGCACAAGAACTTCGACTCTTTCGGTATCCCCGTGCGCGATACGCACAACATGAAAGACTGTGTTCAGGCTTGCTACGAGATGGCTAAGCCCGGTCAGACTGTGCTTCTTTCGCCCTGCTGTGCTTCCTTCGACCTCTTCAAGAACATGGAGGACAGAGGTACACAGTTTAAGGACTTAGTAAGAAAACTGTAATACGCGAGAGGAGGAAACTGTTCATGAACAAGCGTCTCAGTGCTATCTTCAAGGGCGACAAGGTCATATGGATGGTGTTTTTCTTCCTATGCCTTGTCAGCATCATTGAAGTGTTCTCTGCCTCGTCGTCACTGACTTACAAGACGGGAAACTATCTAAGCCCGATGGCAAAGCATATCGGCATCTTGATTATCGGCATCTTCCTGATGCTCGTCACGCTGAACATCAAATGCCGTTATTTTAAGCTCGCCACGCCTATCTTGCTGGGTGTGTCTATCTTCACGTTGTTGCTGGTGCTCTTTGCCGGGCACAGCGTGAATGGAGCCGGACGATGGCTGTCGTTCTTCGGCATGCAGTTTCAGCCCTCAGAGATAGCTAAAGGCACGATGGTGCTCGCTACGGCACAGATTCTCAGCGCCATGCAGACAGACCACGGAGCAGACCGACACGCCTTCAAATATATCATTATTGTATGGTGCAGTATCGTTCCGTGGATTATGGTGGAGAACCTGTCAACGGCTGCACTGTTGAGCGTTGTTATCTTCCTGATGATGATCATCGGGCGAGTGCCGGCACGACAACTTATGAAAGTAGTTGCAGCCGTTGCCATTGTCGTCGTGTTTGCGATCTCGTCTGTCATGGCTTTCGGTGACGAGAAAGAAGCACAAGACTCTCAGCAAGCCATGACCGAAGCCGTAGCGAGAAATGGCAAAACGGTGCAGCAGAAGAAACACGGTGGCTTGCTGCATCGTATGGGCACATGGAAAGCGCGTATCTACAACTTTCTGGACCACAAATATGTGCCGCCAGAGAAGGTAGACCTCGATAAGGATGCGCAGACGTCGTACGCCAACATCGCCATCGCCTCGAGTGGATTCATCGGCAAAGGGCCTGGTAACAGCGAGGAGCGCGACTTCTTGCCACAGGCTTTCTCCGACTATATTTACGCCATCATCATTGAGGAGACGGGCTTGCTCGGTGCCTTTCTCGTCGCAATGCTATATATCATCCTGCTCTTCCGCACAGGGCGAATAGCGAACCGATGCGAGAACAACTTCCCCGCGTTTCTTGCTATGGGACTGGCCTTGCTACTCGTCATCCAGGCACTGTTCAACATGTGCGTGGCTGTAGGAATTGTGCCTGTGACCGGTCAGCCGCTGCCGCTCGTCAGTAAAGGCGGTACGTCGAGTATCATCAACTGTATCTACATCGGAGTAATTCTGAGTGTAAGCAGAACAGCTAAGAAGAACTCCGACGACGGCAAGGATGCTACGCCCAAAACTGCTGGCGCGACCATCATTTCTATGAATGGGAATGATGCTCAACAGCCACAGCAGAAATAATTTAGGCGAATAATAGGCACAATAAGAAAAAAAATGATTACTTTTGCGGAAATAAAGCAAATTGGGTAATTTTGCCCAACAAATAAAGCAAAATGGAAAAAGAGCTAAGAGTTATTGTCAGTGGAGGAGGTACCGGCGGACATATCTTTCCCGCCATCAGTATAGCCAACGCCATCAAGGCCAAACACCCTGATGCTAAGATTCTCTTTGTAGGTGCCTTAGGGCGCATGGAGATGCAGCGCGTGCCTCAGGCAGGCTACGAGATCAAAGGCCTACCCGTGCGCGGTCTCGTACGTCCTATCTACTCGCTGAAGAATATCAGTGTCGCCATTGACTTCCTGCGCAGCAAGTTTATGGCCAAGCGTATCATTCGAACCTTCAAGCCCGACGTGGCTGTAGGAGTGGGTGGATACGCCAGTGCAGCAGCCCTCGACGCAGCTCATAGCCTCGGTGTGCCCTGCCTCATTCAGGAGCAGAACTCATACGCCGGCAAGACCAACAAGATGCTTGCCACAAAAGTACAAAAGATCTGCGTGGCTTACAACGGCATGGACCGTTTCTTCCCTTCGGAAAAGATCATCATGACCGGTAACCCCGTACGTCAGAATGTCGTCAACGATACGATATCCAAAGAGGATGCAAGAAAACAGTTCGGCCTCGACCCCAACAAGAAGACCATTCTGCTCGTGGGCGGAAGTCTCGGTGCTCGCACCATCAACGACAGCATGAAGAATCATCTCGAAGAGGTGAAGAACGCTGACGTGCAGTTCATCTGGCAAACGGGTAAATACTACAACGCTGAGATGAACAAGGCCGTGAAAGCCTTTGGCGACATTCCCAACCTCAAGGTACTCGATTTCATCACCGACATGGGTGCAGCCTATAACGCTGCAGACCTCGTCATCAGCCGTGCCGGAGCAAGCTCCATCAGTGAGTTCTGTCTCATCGGCAAGCCTGTGATTCTCGTTCCGAGTCCCAATGTAGCTGAAGACCACCAGACAAAGAACGCCATGGCACTCGTCAACAAGGATGCTGCTATCTACGTCAAAGATGCAGAAGCTCCCGACGTGCTGCTCAAGCGGGCGTTGGAAATCGTAAACGACGACGACAAGCTCAAGTCGCTCAGCGTAAACATCAAGAAGCTTGGACTCCCCAACTCCGCAGACATCATTGCTGACGAAGTGCTCAAGCTTGTACATTAATACTGCCACCCTCGAAAATAAATATAAAAACAAATGGAACTGAAAGATATTAAGGCAGTCTACTTCATTGGTGCAGGCGGCATTGGCATGAGCGCTATTGCACGTTACTTCATCCATCGCGGTGTTGTCGTGGCTGGCTATGACCGCACACCGTCTACCCTTACTAAACAATTAGAGAAAGAAGGCATGCTCATCCACTACGATGAGAACGTTGATGAGATACCTCATGCATGCAGAGACAAGGCTACGTGCCTCGTCGTCTATACTCCGGCTATCCCCGCAACCCACAAGGAACTGACTTGGTTCCGCGACAACGGGTTCGAGGTTCAGAAACGCGCCCAGGTGCTCGGTATCCTGACACGTACCCACAAAGGACTCTGCGTTGCCGGCACTCACGGCAAGACCACAACGTCTACGATGTGCGCTCATATCATGCATCAGAGCCATGTCGACTGCAATGCGTTCCTCGGCGGTATCTCAAAGAACTATGGCACCAACTATATTCTCTCTGACACGAGTGACTATGTAGTAATCGAGGCCGATGAGTTCGATCGCTCTTTCCACTGGCTCCGTCCGTGGATGACCGTCATCACTGCTACAGACCCCGACCACCTCGACATCTATGGCACGAAGGAGGCCTATCTCGAGAGCTTCCGTCATTACACAGAGCTTATCCAGCCCGGAGGCGCTCTCATTATCCATACAGACCTGGAGATGAAGCCCAACGTACAGCCCGGTGTAAAGACTTACACCTACAGCCGCGACAAGGGCGACTTCCATGCTGAGAACATCAAGATAGAAAACGGCGAGATAACCTTCGACTTCATCTCGCCTAAAGGCAACATCACCGGTGTCAAGCTCGGTCAGCCCATCCCCATCAATATTGAGAATGGCGTCGCTGCCATGGCGTTGGCTCAGCTCAACGGCTGCACAGCTGAGGAGATCAAATACGGTATGGAGACCTATCATGGTGTTGAGCGTCGCTTCGACTTCAAGATCCGCAATGACAAGCATGTGCTGCTCTCCGACTACGGCCATCACCCGAAGGAGATTCTGCAGTCGGCCAAGAGCCTGCGTGAACTCTATCCAAACCGTAAGATCACGGCTATGTTCCAGCCGCACCTCTATACGCGTACCCGCGACTTCTACAAGGATTTCGCTGATTCGCTGAGCCACTTCGATGAGGTCATCCTCACAGAGATCTATCCGGCCCGTGAGCAGCCAATCCCAGGCGTGACCTCACAGCTCATCTACGACAACCTCAAGCCGGGAGTAGAGAAGAGTCTCATCAAGAAAGACGAGGTCCTCGACCTCGTGAAGAGCCGCGACTTCGATGTGCTCGTCATCCTCGGTGCCGGTGACCTCGACAACCTGACACCGCAGATCGAAAAGATCATCAACGCAAAGAAATAGACAATACATCAGATGCATCTCAACTGGAAAAGGATATTGCTTGTTGGCAGCGATATAGTGCTTGGCGCCTATATCGTTGTCGCTATGACGGCTTTCGACAAGCCCGCCAGCGAGAATACTGCCTGCTCGCAAGTGGATATCAATGTCCAGGACGAGACTGTCAACGGATTCATTTCTCCCAAAGAGATCAGAAGCCGGCTTATCAAAGCCAATCTGTATCCACTCAAGAAGACCCTCAAGGACATCAACACACGGGAGATAGAAGACAAACTGAAGCAGAGCCCGTTCATCCGCAACGCACAATGCTACAAGACTCAGAACGGGCACGTGTGGATATCGCTCACCCAGCGCATGCCGACACTCCATGTCATGGCAGCCAACGGTGACGACTATTACCTGGACGACGACCATCGTATCATGCCCAACTCCCATTATACGAGCAACCTTATCATCGCCTCAGGAGCCATTGACAGATGGTACGCACGCAACTATATATCATATCTCGCTGACGCTATCATGGCCAACGAATTCTGGCAGAACCAGATAGAGCAGATCAACGTGCTGCCAGGCGGTGGCATCGAGCTCGTGCCCCGTGTCGGAGACAACATTTTATATATAGGTCAGTTGCCACAGACGAAATACATCTCAGAGCGTAAGAAGCTCGTCACCGATTACGCCAACCGAAAGATGGACAGGCTGGAGAAATTCTACAGATATGGTCTCTCGCAGGCCGGATGGAACAAGTATTCCTACATCAACGTAGAGTTTGACAACCAGATAATTTGCAAGAAAAAGAAAACAGAATAAAGTAGATATATCCCAATGGCAGAATTTACAGTAGCAATCGAATTAGGATCATCTAAAATCACCGGCATAGCAGGCAGAAAGAACAAGGATGGCAGCATCAGCATCCTCGCCTTGGCACAGGAAGACGGCGAAGCCTGCATCCGGAAGGGTGTCGTTTACAATATCGACAAGACCGTTCAGGCACTCTCCAACATTATCAAGAAGCTGGAGGTGACTCTTAAGACGCGCATAGCGCACGTCTATGTAGGCTTTGGCGGGCAGTCGATTATGAGCGTGAAGAACACCAATGTCAGGGAGCTCTCCACAGAAGGAGAGGTGACCCAGGAGATGATCAACGAGCTCATGGATGCCAACAGGAGCATGCAATATCCTGACAAGCAGATTCTCGACGCTGTCACACAGGAGTTCAAGGTCGACAACCAGTACCAAGCTGAGCCGCCTGTAGGTGTGCCATGCAAGCGCCTGGAGGGCAACTTCCTCAACATCCTCTGCCGCAGGGAGTTCTACCGCAGACTGAAGAAGTGTTTCGACCAGGCCAACATCAGCATCCTCGATATGTATATCTCGCCGCTCGTGCTCGCTGACAGTATTCTTACCGATGCAGAGAAGCGCGGCGGATGCGTGCTTGTAGACTTAGGTGCCGACACCACAACGGTAAGCATCTATCATCGCAACATTCTTCGTAAGCTCACTGTATTGCCATTGGGAAGCAGCAACATCACCAAAGATATCGCTACCTTGCAGATGGAGGAGGGAGATGCTGAAAAGATGAAGATCAAATATGCCAGCGCCTATACTGATGCCAACGACATTGACCCAACCTTCTCTTACCCCATCGACAAAGAGCGTGTAATAGACATGCCTAAGTTTGTAGATATCGTGGAGGCACGTGTGCGCGAGATCATCGAGAATGTGAAGGCTCAGATCCCCGACGAATACATGGACAAGCTCCTGGGTGGCATCATTCTCACAGGTGGTGGCAGCAATATGCGCAACACCGAGCGTGCTTTCCGACTATATACTCATATAGAAAAGATTAGAACAGCTAAGTTCGTCAACGAGACAATAAAATCGAGCAACCCCATCGTCAACGCCAAGGACGGACGTCTCTGCACGGTCCTCGCTATCCTTGCCGAAGGCGACCAGAACTGTGCTGGTAACGACATCACAGGTGAGCTCTTCGAGCCAGTGCAGCCTAAGCCAACGGTACAGCAGCCTCAGACAGCCACTCCTAACCCATCAGCAAACCCGACAGGCAGAGTGATGGAAGAAGTGCCCAAGGCTCCTCAGAACACAGCCAACGGACCGCAGAAGCCCAATGACTCGAAGACGGAGGAGAAGGAAGAGGAAGAGAATCCGAAGCCTACGCACAAGTTCTTCAGTAAGTTCAAGGCCTTCATGAAGAAAATGACGGAGCCCGACGAGGAAGACAAATAATAATAACCGCTGCGATAATAAACAGACGACGATATAAAATCTCTTAGACTGAAAGGATATGCCAGACAACAATAATACAGACACTCAGAAACCGACAATTCTCGATTTCGGTGACCCAGATAAGGAGAACAGCATCATCAAGGTGATTGGTGTCGGTGGTGGTGGCGGCAATGCCGTGAACCACATGTACCGTGAAGGCATTCACGATGTGTCTTTCGTGCTATGCAATACAGATGCCCAGGCACTGAACGACTCGCCCGTCCCCGTCCATCTCCAGCTCGGCAAGGAAGGATTGGGAGCCGGCAACCGTCCGGCCAAGGCGCGCCAGGCTGCCATGGAGAGCATCGAAGATATCAAGCGCATGCTCAACGACGGAACGAAGATGGCGTTCATCACCGCAGGTATGGGTGGTGGCACCGGTACAGGTGCTGCTCCGGTCATTGCTCAGGTGAGCAAGGACATGGGTATCCTCACGGTGGGTATCGTCACCATCCCCTTCCGTTTCGAAGGTCCTAAGAAAATCAACCAGGCCCTCGACGGTGTGGAAGAGATGGCCAAGCACGTCGATGCGCTGCTCGTGATCAACAATGAGCGCCTGCGCCAAATTTATCCAGAACTGACCCTCGTCGATGCTTTCGGCAAGGCTGATGACACGCTCTCGGTGGCTGCCAAGAGTATCGCCGAGATCATCACGACACACGGATTGATCAACCTCGACTTCAATGATGTGAAGACAGTATTGAAGGATGGCGGTGTGGCTATCATGAGTACGGGCTACGGTGAAGGTGAGGAGCGCGTGAAGAAAGCTATCGACGATGCTCTTAACTCGCCGTTGCTCAATGATAACAACGTGTTCAACTCGAAGAAGATTCTGCTCTCCATCGCCTTCTCCAGTGAGAAGAAGGAGAACCAGGGCTTCATGATGGAAGAGATGAACTACGTCAACGACTTCATGGCAAAGTTCGGTGAAGACTTTGAGATCAAGTGGGGCGTAGCCATTGATCCTGAGCTCGGCAAGAAGGTCAAGGTGACGATCCTTGCTACCGGCTTCGGCGTTGAGGATGTGGAACCGAAGGAAGAGCGTGCTCGCAGAGAAGGCGAAGACCGCAAGCGCGCTGAGGAAGAAGAAGAGAAACGGCAGAAGCGTCAGGAGCGCATCGAGCATTATTATGGTGGTGATGGTAACAACTCGCTTCGCAAGCGTCGCCCACATATCTATATCTTCCAACCCGATGATCTCGACAACGATGATGTCATCCTCGCTGTGGAGAACACGCCGACCTACAAACGCACACGCCCCATGCTTGAGGATATCCGTAAGCAAGGCAGTGCAGCCAGTCAGGACGACAATACAAACGATGATAAGGGTGAAGCACAACCCAGCGTCATCAGCTTCGCATAAAAGATAAATCATTATATATCATGGAATCATTATTCGATCAGGTTAGCAAAGGCATCCGCGAAGCCATGAAAGCACACGACAAGGTGCGCCTTGAGGCTCTCCGCAATGCCAAGAAAGTGTTCTTGGAGGCAAAGACTGCTCCGGGAGCCAACGACACCCTGCCCGATGACAAGGCGATGAAAATTCTGCAGAAGCTCGTCAAGCAAGGCGAGGAGAGCGCAGACATCTATACAAAGGCCAACCGCCCAGAGCTCGCTGAAGGCGAGATGGCACAGGTCAACGTCTACAAGGAGTTTCTCCCTAAGCCGCTCTCTCCGGAAGAGATTGAGACTGCTGTGAAGGACATCATTGCACAGACCGGTGCCCAAGGAATGAAGGATATGGGCAAGGTCATGGGCCAGGCCACAAAACAGATGGCAGGCAAGGCTGATGGTAAAGAGATCTCTACCATCGTACGCAAGCTGCTTGCATAATATTCGAATATTCATTCAACAGGGCGGTCCTCGAGGCCGCTCTGTTGTTTTTTATTGCGTCATTAACAACATTATTGAGAGAAATTGATTAGACATTAGAAACTTTTTCATACCTTTGCTACGTTATTATATCAAAACACATAAAAGTAAGAATCAGGTATGAGTTTTCTAATGATCGTTGAGCTCATTGTCGTCCTTGTCGCCCTTTGGGTAGGCGCACGCTATGGCTCTCTGGCACTTGGTGCCATCTCCGGTATAGGCTTGGCTGTACTGGTCTTCTGTTTCAACCTCAAGCCAGGCGACCCACCGACCGATGTCATCTACATCATCATCGCAGCCGTGACCTGTGCGGGTATGCTGCAAGCCTCGGGAGGTATGGACTGGATGATTCAGATTGCCGAGCGGTTGCTCCGTAAGCACCCCGACCGCATCACCTTCCTCGCACCGTTCACCACTTTCTTCCTCACCGTCCTCGTCGGTACCGGTCATGTGGTCTACACCCTCATGCCGATCATCTGTGACATCGCGCTGAAGAAAGGCATCCGCCCCGAGCGCCCTTGTGGCATTGCGAGTATCGCCTCGCAGATCGGTATCACCTGCTCGCCGATCGCAGCAGCTGTCGTCGCCTTCTCCACGATCTCTGCACAGTATGGCTTCCACGTCACCAATGTACAGATTATCATGGTGACGATCCCCGCCTGCATCATCGGTATCCTCATGGCAAGTCTCGCGAGCTATCACCGCGGCCTCGACCTCGACAAAGACCCGGAATTCCAGGCTAAACTCAAGGACCCCGTGAAGCGCGCTTACATCTACGGCAGCAACGCTACGACACTCGACAAGAAGATCTCCAAGGAGAGCAAACGTGCCGTATACATCTTCCTCGCAGCCCTCGTTCTCATCCTCGTCATTTCTATTCCACAGATGTTCGGTATCAACGTTCTGCCTCACTGGGACAGTATCCAGGCGGTTGACGGAGCCGGAAACATCACAGTCTTCGGACGCACACAGATCACAGCCGCTCAGCTCGCCAAAGCCGGCGTAGTGCTCAGTGGCTACACGGAAGTCGTGCAGAAGCGCCTCACGATGAATGTCGTTATTCAGATCATCATGCTCACCGCTACAGCCCTGATGATCATTGTCAGCAAGGCTAAGCCCAAAGCAGCCGTACAAGGCGCCGTATGGCAGAACGGTATGGTGGCTGTCGTAGCTATCTATGGTATCGCATGGATGAGTAATACTTACTTCGACAACTATCTCCCGCAGATGGAGCAGATGCTCGGCGGCATCGTCGGACAATATCCATGGACCATCGCTATCGCCTTCTTCCTCGTCTCCGTGCTCATCAACAGTCAGGGCGCCGTGGTCGTAGCCATGCTCCCGTTGGCTTACAGTCTGCACATCGAAGGTTGGGTGCTCTTAGGCGTGCTGCCGTCCGTCTACGGTTACTTCTTCATCCCGAACTATCCATCAGATATCGCAACGGTGAACTTCGACCGCTCGGGCACCACCGTCATTGGTAAGTACCTCTTGAACCACTCGTTCATGATGCCGGGCATGGTCCACGTCATCACGGCTACGATCTGTGGATACGGCATCAGTGCCCTCTTCCACTTCGTCTTCCATCTGTACTAACAAATCATTTCGAGCTGTATAGTGGAAATGCTTCTTCTAGGTGGGGATGATAGTGCCTCGGAGAGGCACACTTCTTCATAACCCCAGGCTAAGCGAGCGTAGCGAGTGCAGCCTGGGGCTTTAGGTAGCGTGCGGACTACTTGAATTCCAGCCTCGAAGAGGCTGACTGCGCCTTGGCGCGCTATGTTAACGATACAACCTATTAAATACATAGCGCACTTTCGTGCAGTCTGCCTCTCCGAGGCAGGGAATCAGTCAAATCAAGCCCTACAACACCCCAGTCTGCGTCGCTGCGCTCCTTAGACTGTGTTATGTAAAATTCAGCCTCTCCGAGGCTGTTTAGTTATAAACAGGAAACGAAAGAGCCATCTTGCAGATCTTACACCTTGCAAGAACTAAAAGTCAAGTCGTTTATTATCAAGTACTTAGAATAACGACTTCAGTACTGACAGCGACTTCATCTCCGGAAAATTGGGCACATGAAGGCGATAATAGGTGATAATAACGTCGAGACATTGCCCTCTTTCCTCACGATTCATCTTGAAAAAGCGCATGTTGTCGAAATTCATGCGCATCAAAAGTAGTATCTTTCGCGCATCATTGGGCGCTAAATAGTCAGGATGGAGCGGACAATGGCTCACAAAGCTGCCATCACGCAGGTCAAACCATGCTCCTTCGCTATATTCTTCCAAGTTCGGATAGAAGCCGATGAACAGCGTGACGTGGAGCATGAACACCAAATGGAAATTGGCAAAGCCTTCGGTGGCACCGTCAAGCCACAGAAGGCTTTTCTCTGTGAAGTCTTCCAAGTGGTCACTATCGTGCTCTCCCCGCGTGGCATAGAGCAGAAACTCAGCAAGGAACATGCCGATGGAGAGCTTATATGGATCGAAAGGAATAGAGACAAACGGCCGCGCCATGCGGACGTCTCGTAGTCGCTGCAGCTCAGCCGTCGTCCGTTCGTCATAGTCGATCTCTAAGATTGTCAGTGGCTGGAAGAACTGCTTCTTGATCTTTCCGCGGTTCGTCTTCGAGAGTGTGCACGCAAACGACACACGACCCGAATGAGCCGTGAGCATGTCGACAATCATCCGTGAGTCTCCATATTTGACCGTGCGGAGCACGATAGCCTTCGTCTTTACTTCCATATATTCGGCAAATATATGAAAAATCAGCCATTTAGCAAAAATTCTTGGACGAAAATTTTGCCACATGACAAAAAAGCAGTAACTTTGCACCCGCTTATTAAGAGCGATGGTCCATTCGTCTATCGGTTAGGACGAGAGATTTTCATTCTCTAAAGAGCAGTTCGACTCTGCTATGGACTACACTTCACAAGCAAAATAAAGCAGAAATAATAAAGAATAAACATAAAGATGGCAAATCACAAATCGTCAATCAAGAGAATCCGTCAGACTAAGGTCCGCACGTTGCACAACAAATACTATGCGAAGACGATGCGTAACGCTGTACGCAAGCTCCGCGCTACCACTGACAAGGACGAGGCTGTAAAGCTTTATCCCGCTGTTCAGAAGATGCTGGATAAGCTGGCTAAGACCAACATTATCCACAAGAACAAGGCTGCTAATCTGAAGTCAAGCCTCGCTCTGCACGTCAACAAGCTCGGCTAAACAATTGCCGAACGCTTGCTAAGTTCGACTCCGTCGAATTTCTTAGAGAAAGGATAGAAATTACATCAGGCTGTACGAATCATCGTGCAGCCTGAATTGTTTTTGCACCCCCTACGACAAACCCATTCCACTGCAATCGCAACGCGAAAACGCTGTAACCACGCTGCGATTACGCCGTAATCGCAACACGATTCAACCTCAACCGCAAACACTGCTTTAAACCTTGCAAACCGTGCACCTTGCAAACCTAGCATTAAGCTTTTTCCAAGTAAAACGATAACAACATTATTTCGACCTGTACGGTTGAACTTCCTTCTCTACTTATAGTTGATAGTGCCTCGGAGAGGCACACTCTGCATAAACCCAGGCAAGGAGCGTAGCGACGTAGCCTGGGGTGTATTGTAAAGGTTTATTTGGCTGATTCTCTGCCTCGGAGAGGCAGGCTGCACGATAGTGCGCTATGTCTGTAAACAGATTATTTCGTCAGCATAGCGCGCCAAGGCGCAGTCAGCCTCTCCGAGGCTGGAAATCAGGGATCCAAGCACAGTCTAAAATCCCCAGACTGCAGTCGCTATCGCTCCTTTAGTCTGGGGTTATGAAGAGTGTGCCTCTCCGAGGCACTGTCCCAAACAGAAAGAAAATCAACCGTACAGCTCGAATTATTTTCAACCGTACAGGTTGAAAATATTTGTGATGATAGGCACTCATCAATCCGAAAAGCGGAGGAAACCTTTTTATTCAGAGTCACACAACTTTGTGTGACACAAACTTGTGTGACTCGTTCTTTTTTCGTAACTTTGCCCAAAAGTAAAGACGATGGAAGAGAAGAAATTTGTATTTGGCGTACCGGTTACGGACTATAATTTCACAGGCCGTGAGGAGGAGAGTCGTCGGTTACTGGCCGACTTTAATGGTGGCATTAATGTCATCCTCATGTCACCTCGCCGCATTGGAAAAACTTCCTTGGTAAAGCATGTCATCGAAAAGATAAACCGTGAGAATATCCTTGTAGTGTATATGGACATCTTTGGCTGTAAGACCGAATATGATATATACAACAAATTTGCCGGGGCTGTATTGGAACAGACGGCGAGCAAGAGTGACAAATGGCTTGAGGAAGCGAAAGACTTTCTCTATCGCCTGACACCTAAAATATCGTTCAGTCCGGACCCGACATCCGAATTCGGCATATCCCTCGGCATCACTCCTAAAACCCATACTCCGGAACAGATCTTAGCTCTTCCGCAGCAAATAGCTGAAAGGAAAGGCAAGCACATACTTGTTTGCATTGATGAATTTCAGCAGGTAGGAGAGCTAAGCAACAGTAAGCAGGTGCAGGCTCGTATGCGTGGTGTATGGCAATTGCAGCAATCTGTTTCCTACTGTCTCTTTGGCAGCAAGCATCATCTCATGGGAAGCATTTTCCTTAATCGAAGCATGCCTTTCTTCCAGTTTGGTGACCTGATCAATCTTCAGAAGATTCCTCAGGACACCTGGGTGAAATATATCGTAGAACATTTCGGAGAAGGGAAAAGAACTATCTCTGAAAGTCTGGCAATTAAAATATGTGAGTTTGTTGATTGCTATTCCTCTTACGTCCAGCAGCTCTCATGGATCATCTATTCCCAAACACCGGAGAACAGTATCATCACTGATAAACAAGTAACAGAGGGGTGCAATGACCTGCTTGCGGTCAACGATGCGCTCTTCATGCAACAGATAGAACCTTTGTCCGAATATCAGATGAATTTCATCCGGGCCATTGCTTCTAATGTACACAGCGACTTCACTTTAGAGAAGGTAAGGACTGAATATCATCTTGGCAGCTATAGTAACATTACGCGACTCACATCTGCTCTCTTAAAACTCGATATCATCGAAAAGCGCAGGGATGGCATATTCTTGACTGACCCCGTCTTCGAAAAGTGGTTCAGAAAGAAAATGATATATACGAATATGTAGATGGCGACGCCTTCCGTATCGTGATAAATATTATCACTCTACCCTAAAATACATGGCATGACGGCTGGTGCCATCCTTGACAAGGCGGCCCTCTGCCACAAAAGTCGAGAGCCATTTCGTTGCAACATAGCGTGACAAAGTAAAATGCTCGCGCATGATGCGGACCGTGACATAACGGTTTGTGGAGAGACAAGCTTCAACTTTCTGCCACAATTCTTCCTCTTCGTAAATTGTGGAACGGGACGTCGTCTTGCTCTGTCGGAACTTGACATTGCTGCGGACAGCCGTAAGCAGTTCGCGCTCCGGAAGAAAGTTGATACCCCGAAGATAGATGTTCTTTCCCGTGATCTTACCATCACCCACAGGGAGTGACATACCCGCAGAGAGCGAAAGGTAACCGATGCCGTCGAGGTGGAAGCGACGGCCCGCGATAAGGCTCTGCTCGATAATATAACGCAGTTCCGACAACACTGCGCGTATATCAGCCCGCGTCAAAGTCGTCGACTGCTCTATGCGCTTCTCTAACTGCTTGTTGGTCAGGGCTGGCTGCAGATCCAATGAGACAAATTGATGCTTACCGCCTTCACCACTGACATTGTTGATTGTTCCGATTTCGTAGTTTATTTCCATATTGCCTAATGTTTTCGGCAAAGTTAGACATTACCATCTTTTCTACGAAATCTCAGTGGGGCATCATATAGGACATCATCGGCTGACACGTGTCAACCGACTTGCTGACACGTGACGAACAATCGGCTGTCACGTGACGAACAATCGGCTGACACGTGGCGAACAAACGGTGCTATGGTATAGTTGCAGTGGCCACCCAATGTGGCGGCCACTGCAAAGTATCAAAGAGGCTTAATGACGAAGTGGAAGGTGCGATCAGCGAAGTGCACACGATACTGCTCAAGAGGCAGGGCACCCCAACTGTTCGTACCACCTAAACCCTGCTGGATAAGGTCGAAGGTGAGCTCGGTGTACTTGCTCTTCGGCACCTCGGGAGAGTGGCGCTGATGCTTCTCCGTGCCCTCATCGAGATCCTTGATGTTGTAATGGAGCGCAGCAGCATCCATCCACGTGTCTACTGGCTCAATCTTCAGGCCGAAGCCGTTGCCGTCACTCTGCTTCCACCAACGGATATCGCTCTTTGTACCCGTCTCCTGCGGACGCATGTAAGGATAGAACTGCTGGTCCGCAGTGAGCGAATAGAGACCAATGCGCTCAGAGAGCTTGCGGTCACTGTAGTTCTCTATCGGACCGCGACCATACCACTCACTCTTGTCCATGCTGTAAGGCAGATCCATCACCATGCCGAAGCGCAGCAAGTCGGGTGCCTTGGCATCGGGCGTGTTCTTGGTCATTGCCTGTGTGACCTCCATCTCGCCGTCGCCATAGACCTTGTAAGTAAGCGTTAGCTTGGCGTTGACCTCAGGCATGTCATAGGTTGCCGTAACGTTAGCTGCCGTACCATCGCTCTCATCATCCTTCTCGGCAGTGAGGGCTGTGAGCGTCATCTTCGGATCACGCCATACCTTGAGTTTGTTCTGCAGGTTGGCACCCATGTCGTTATCGGTCACAGCGCGCCAGAAGTTAGGCTTCAGCGTGCCGCCATCAGCTAAGAAGTTCTTACCACCAACAGTATAGTTAGTGAGCAATCCTGTCGTCTTGTCGAATGTCACATTAGCCTTTGCAGAGGAGATTACGATTTGTGGGTCTTTCTTGCCGTTGTCAATCTTAACCTTGTCAGAGCAGTCGTTCTCCACATAGGTGTTAGGCGTAGCCTCGTTGACAGCTATCTGGTCGTAAGCCACGGTCTGTCCGGCCTCCATGAGCGGCTCTGCATTCTTGAGCTTGAAGTCGACATTGAGCATCACCTCACCATCATCAGGGATGTTGATAGGAAGCTTCACGGTCGCCGTCTGCTGCGGAGCGACATTGAGATTGTCTACAGTACCGTTCTGCACAGCCTTGCCATCCTTCATCAGTGCCCACTCCATACGGTAGTTGCTCAGGTCGCGGAAGAAATACTCGTTATGCACAGAGATAGTACCCTCAGAGAGATCCACAGGCTTCACCCAGATATTCTGATACTGATAAGCCAGTTCGTAAGCATGGGGGTTGAGCTGACGATCCGGAGCGATGATGCCATTGCAGTTGAAGTTGTTGTCTGAGGCATCGGTCTTATTGTAGTCGCCGCCGTAAGTATAGAGCGGTGACATGTTGCCTGTTCCCGGCTCATACTTGGCACTGATGGCATCATAGTCGGCTACCGTGCGCGAAGCCTTGAAATCGGGCTTGCGGTGCAGTCCCTGGTCTACGAAATCCCAGTCGTAACCGCCCTGGAACTTCGGATACTTACGGATGAGGTCCCAGTATTCCTTAAGGTTACCGCCGGAGTTGCCCATCGTGTGGTTGTACTCGCACTGAATAAGCGGACGAGTCTGCTTCGGGTCTTTGCTGTATTTCTCACACTGACCTACCTCATAATACATCGGGCAATAGATATCTGAGGTGTTAGGACCACTCCACAGCCCACGCTCAAACTGAACGGGGCGCGATGTGTCCTGACCTTTGATCCAATTGTAGGCAGCAAGGAAGTTGTTGCTATTGTCGGTCTCGTTGCCGAGACTCCACACGATGATGGCTGGATGATTGTATTGCATCTCGACGTTGTGCTGGTTACGCTCAAGGATCTGCTTGGCGAAAGCCGGCTGTGCGGGAGGTGTCGACTGGTCGTTGCTATAACCGAAGGCGTGGCTCTCCTGGTTGGCCTCAGCCGTAACGTAGAGACCGTACTGGTCGCAGAGGTCGTACCAGCGTGGATCATCGGGATAGTGACAAGTGCGCACGGCGTTGATGTTGAGCCGCTTCATGATCTTGATATCCTGAAGCATGCGCTCCGGTGTGACAACATAACCACCATCAGGGTCCATCTCGTGGCGGTCGGCACCTTTGATATATACGGGCTGGCCATTGACGAGAAGCTGACTGTTCTTGATCTCTACCTTGCGGAAGCCCACCTTCTGCGGAATGACCTCCACGATGTTGCCCTTACGGTCTTTTACAAGGGTCTCAAGGGTGAAGATATAAGGCGTCTCTGCCGTCCACTTCTTCACATTGCGCACCATGAAGCGTGCTGTGCCCTCCGTGCGGCCACGGAAATCGGCGGTCTGCTTGGCTACGACAGTGCCGTTGGCATTGAGCAAACGGAACTCTACGATGGGGTTGCCTTTGACCCAAGCATCGATGAGCAACTCACCGTCCTTATAATCGTTCTCCAGATCGGGTGTGATGCGGATGTTCTCCATCTGCACCTTTGGGTCCTTGGCAAAGAGATAGCACTGACGCGCCACGCCGGAGAGACGCCAGAAGTCCTGGTCCTCATCCATGGAGCCGTCGCACCAGCGGAAGGTCTGGAAAGCGATGAGGTTCTTGCCGGGATGGAGATACTTCGTGATGTCAAACTCAGCGGCTACCTTCGAGTCCTCGGTGTAGCCCACATACTGTCCGTTGACAAAGAGGTACATGTTCGACGTGACGCTGCCGAAATGGGCGATGACCTGCTTGCCGTTCCACGAAGCGGGGAGCTCGATGACGCGGTGGTAAGAACCTACGTGGTTGTCCTTCACGGGCACGCTTGTCGTCGTAGCGTTCTCCGGTGCGTACTCCGGCTTCCAGCCTTTGTAAACGTTGTTGTCCTTGAACTGGTAGCGCCAGGCAAGGCCGATGTTGACATACTCCGGGTCACCATAACCGTTGAGTTCCCAGATGCCGGGGATGTTCATCGTCTTCCACGAACTGTCGTCGAGGTCCGTCTTGTAGAAGTCCTGCGGACGCTCATTGGCATCCTTGACCCAGTTGAATTTCCATGGGCCCTCAAGGGAGAGATAATTGGCTGACTTCTCCAAGTCGCCTTCCTTTGCCTCTGCCTCATTGGCATAAGCAAAGAAGTTGGTGTGCAAGCGATAACGGTTCACCTCGTTGACCTGCTGGTCGTGCCACTCTGTCCAAGTAGGCATCGTAGCGACCGCAGTCTTCACGGGCGCAGCCTCCATCGCACACGGCATCGACAACCATGCTGCCAATGCCAGGAAAGGAATAAGTTTACCTTTGGGTTGTCTCATGATATGATATTATATTTAGTTTTTTCTTTCATGGAATCTTCTTATCTAAGCCCATCTCGTGAATAAGGTCTTTTAGTATTTTATTATCTACAGAAGAAAAGTCTTCTTTGTCATATAGCATGACTAAAAACACTTCTCCTTCCGTTTCATTAACAATGACATTATATGTAATAATTCGGGCTCCGCCAGACTTTCCCTTTCCTTTTGACTTGATTTGCATCCGTATTTTTCGAACACCTGGGAATAGTTCTGTACCTTGAAAAGGATCAACTTGCAAAGTCTCAATTAAATGCTTAAAGTCAGTCTTAAAACTGCGATATTTCTTACTAAGACGTTTAGCATCCCTGCTAAAGTCTGAAGTAGTAGTTATTTTATAGCTCATTCAGCAAATCCTCCGCAGATTGAAGTTGCACTTTACCTTTACGGGCATCAACAATCTCCTGCAACGCATGACGAAGTTCCGTCTTAAAAGTTGACTTTTTTACTGGCTGGTCATTATCTGCAATGGGGCTAATTTTGAACTTACCTGTTCTTGAACGCAAAACAATATCTACACCAGATTTAGCTAAATTCAGATATTTAGTCTGGTTTGTCCTAAAGTCTCTTGTACTAACTATCATCATAGCTCTGTCTTTTTATGTTTCTGTTGCAAAGATAAAACAAAAAATCTGATTTGATAATGATTTAGTGAAGAAAAATAATGGAAATCAAGTAAAATTCTTACAGCGAGAACTGCACGCTGACAAGGAGCTCACGGGGGCGAAGCTCATAGTTGTTTGTGAAGGAGCCTACTCCACTGTACTGGGTCACGGCATAGGTTTTCTTGTTGCAGAGATTACGGAGCGAGACATTGATGCGCGCACCCTTGAGACGCCACACCACACTGGCATCGAGCAACAAGGCATTGACGGAGGGAGAATTGTAGAGCTCATTATGGTACATGATGCCACTCAGTGTGAGGTCGACATAATGGATAGTCGACGTGAGCGACAACTGCTGCGTCCAGTCGTTGAGACTGCCCATGGAGGTCGACGCACTCTTGGAATGGACAAAGCCGAAATCGGCCTGGTAGTCGATGTTGAGCCAGTCGGGTGAGAAGATTATCTCTGGAGAGACAGTGTATTTGCGGTAACGATAATCGGTAAGCATCCCCGAGGAATACTGCTGACCGCGGGCAAAGGAAGCCGAACCTTTCACGCTTGTCTTCAGATGAAGCTCATAGAAACCTTTGGAGAGTTCGGCCGTAGCAGACAACTGGTCAGAATGGGTGTGGTGACGCGTGAGGGTGTAGAAATACTGTCCGTCTTTAATCTCCATGTCCGTGGCCATATCCGACCACACGCGTGCTGCGGTAAGACTAAGATTGGCGAAGATCTGGTAATAAGTGCGCTTATAACTGTAGCGCGTCGTGCCCATCAGCGTTCGGTTGCGCGGTACGAAGTCGGCTCCGACCCACTGCGTGCGGTAGTCACTCTGATAACTGTCGAGCGCATAGTTCTTCCATCCTAAAGCGTTCTCCTGATAACTGGCCATTGTGGTCCACTCAGAGCGGTTGTTCTTGTCTAACCGATAATAAACGCTGGCTTGCGGGAAAAAGAGCGTCGACTGCTGGCGAGTGTAGCGGCTGACTTTGCCCTGCACACTGAGTCTAAACAATTGCTCCTCCGTACGATAGCTCAGCGAAGGGTTCAACAGAGCAGAGAGTAAAACGTTATTGTTGTGGTCCGTTCTGTCAAGTTGCGAGTTGTCTCCCCTTACGTTTAGGTTCTCAGCTTCGAGCGACATCTCGTAGTTTTGAGTCCAGTAGCCGGTAGGTTTGATGAACGTCAGCGAATGGGCAGTATGCCACAGGTCCGACGTGAGCTTATTCCACGACTTGTTGATATCCATCTTCTCACCGGTGTGGCTGAAGTCGGCGATGGAACTCCAGTTGAGGGTGCCACGCTTGAGGACATAGGTCTGAGTGATGGAAGCAGCGATGTCTACATGCGGGTCACGGACACGCTGACTGATACTGTCCATCTGCGCAAAGCCATCGGCCTTATTGAAGTGAGCCGAGAGTCTGATGTTTCCATAGTTCTCATCACTGTTCACGCGATGCTGATAGTCCATGCTCAGATGGTCTTCGTTGAGCGTCATGCGCCGGTCTTCCGTCGTGGTCTGTTGTCCGTTCTGCAGATAATAGATGCTCTCATTGCTTGTATGCTGACGGGTGACGGCTCGGTTGTAACTCACCGACAAAGAGTTTTCATCCTCTCCCTTTCCTTTCTTCAACACATCAACGCTATAAGCCTGTGAGGTGTTGAAACGCAGTCGCTCCTCATCGATGGGCGCCTCCAAGCCCGGCATCGAATACCATTCAGGGAGGTCGGCTGACTCCGGAGAGCCGTAAGTGAAATAGAACACGTTGAAATTCTGATTAAGGTCTTTGCCCGTACGGTCATACTGTGCCGTGTATTCGCGCTGCTGCTTCTTGCCTATCTGCAGGGCCGTGGCATCACCACCAACATGCGTGGGCTTGCCTTCGAGGAAATAAGGACGGAAAGTCAGAGCCCACTGGTCGCGCGCAGAGTCCTTGAGCACGATGTTCATTGCTACGTTGTCGGTAAAGACTCGGTTGCGCAAGGCCTTGATAGGCTGGTCGTGCTCGATGACCTCAGCTTTCTTCACATCCTTGGCATGAATATTCTCCGTAAGTTTGTTGTACTGACCGTTGCTCAGATCGAGGCCTTCAACAGTAAAGCGACTGAGCTTCTTGCCGTTGTAACTGATGGCGCCTTCCTTTGACACCTCTACGCCCGGCAGTTTCTTCAACACATCTTTCAGATTGTTGTCGCGACTGTTGGCAAAGCGAGTGAGGTCATAGGTCACGGTGTCTTGCTTCATCGTGATAGAACTCGCCTTGACCTGTACCTCCTTGAGCTCAAAGGCCTGCTGCTGAAGAAGGATTCTTATCGAACCAGCAGTGGCAGGCACCAGTTTCTTCTGATAGCCGATGGCTGTGACCTGTATCTTGTCGCCTTTCTGCAAGGGTACATTGATGGAGAAAGCCCCATGGCTGTCCGTCTGTGTGAACGTCACTGTCTTTCCCGCTCTCTTCAACTGCACACTGGCAGAGGCCACGGCATGTTGCGACAAAGAGTCACTGACCGTGCCATCAACACGCTGGGCATGAACGAGAACGGGAAACAATAAAAGAAGATACAGGACGATACAGCGCATTAAAATATCTCCTTATCTCTCAATGGGATTGTAAGGCAGCACCTTGTTAAGCTTGGCTTTCAGCTGCGGGTCACTGGTTGCAGAACCCTTCTTACCATTGACGATAACCTCTGACAAGCCCGGCATACCCTGGAGGGCAGAGGTGGTGCGTTTCATCTTGTCAAACTTCTCCTGCGTGATATCCTCACTCTTCTTGGCATCAGCATCCATCATGATGCCTTCCTTGCCGTCAATCTTTTCAAGGCCGACACCCTCGAAGATAAACTGATTCTCACTATCGTGGGCACTGAAGATGAGACCGGGCAGACCGATGAGTTTCCAAGGACCTTCCTGCATGGGGATGTCCTCTGTGTACCACGCTGTCCAATGGCGACCTTTAAAGTCGGTCACTGCCATTGTGCACTGATAGTTGAGGATGGTCTTCACGCTGTCGCTGACAATCTTCCATTGCGGTGTCTGCGTAGGCTCTTTGATGCGGTAATGGTCAGAGTAGACATCGTCATAGACTGACGTGTAGCCCTCGGGATCATTGCGGAAGAGGGTCCACTTGATATTACCCATCTTGCCTTTCATCTGCCGCATATCAATGACACCGGTCTTCATCGCGTTCTCAACGTATTTGAGCGTCTGGATGTAAGTATAGCTATAAAACTTACTTACTTTCTTTCCAATGTCGAGACGCATGAGGTCCGTGGCGTATCTGTAATGACCGGCTGTGTCGAGTTTTGTAGTGTCTTTCACAGTTTTCGTGTTGTAAGACACGCGGTACATCACACAATCAATAGAGTCTTTTTCTCCCTTCTTGCTCATGGCATGAACATTCAGACAGGTGAATGCCATGAGCGAAACCATCATAACAAAAATCTTTTTCATGTTATTTCATTGCCTTCAGATCACTGTCAAGCTGCTTCGTGCTGCTTGCTCCGACGATGACACTCGTGACGCCTTCCTGCTCAAGCACCCATGACAAGGCCATCTCGGCCAAGGTCTCGCTGCGACCGGCAGCTTCTTTGTTCAGTTCCTGCAAGTGGGCGAGGAGCTCGGGGGTGAGCACCTCGCGCTTCAGCGAGCCGCCGTGCGCCATGCGACTGTCCTCGGGAATGCCGTGGAGATAACGGTCGGTAAGCAGTCCTTGTGCCAAGGGCGAGAAGGAAATGAAGCCGATGCCATGCTCACGGCAGAACTGCAACTGTCCTTCTTCGATAGGCGCACGGTCAAGGAGATTGATGCGGCCTTGATAGATGAGCAACGGCACGTCGTGCTCACGAAGATATTTCTCAGCAACCTTCAAGGCTTCCAACGGCCAGCGACTGATACCTACATAGAGTGCCTTGCCTTGACGCACGATGTCGACGAGGGTCTGGAGCGTTTCCTCCAATGGTGTCTCAGGGTCATAACGATGACTGTAGAAAAGATCGACATAGTCGAGGTGCATGCGTTTCAAGCTTTGGTCGATGCTCGCCATGAGATATTTGCGCGAGCCCCAGTTGCCATAAGGTCCCGGCCACATGTCGTAGCCTGCCTTCGACGAGATGAAGAGCTCATCACGGTAAGGACGGAAGTCATCATCCATCAATCGGCCCATCGTCTCCTCTGCTGTGCCGTAGGGAGGACCATAGTTGTTAGCAAGATCAAAATGGGTGATGCCGTGGTCGAAAGCATAATGCGTGATGGCGCGGCTACGCTCATAGGAGTCAACTGCCCCGAAGTTTTTCCAGAACCCAAGACTTATCTTTGGCAACAAGACACCCGAACGGCCGCAGCGACGATAGATCGTATCGGCATGGTCGTAGCGCGTAGGTGCCGGCACGTAATGTTGTTTCAGTTCCATTCTAATTATTATTTATTGCCTTGCAAAGATAAAACAATATTCACGCCTAAAAAAAAATTACATAAGAAAGTTGAAAGCATTTGAACTAATTAACTATGAAAAGTGTTACTTTTGCAGCATCATCAACAATATCAGTCATTCATATATCATGGAAAAAGAAAACGCATATGTTACACAATACCCCGACCTGATGAAGGGCAAGAAGATCATGTATAACCACGGCTTTGGCTCAGCAGCCTCATCGGGCACGGTGAAGCTCATCCGCCAGACGTTCCCGAACGCAGAGGTCATCGCCTACGATATCCCACTGCATCCCGCAGAAGGCCTCGCCCTGCTGAAGCAGAAAGCGGCAGAGGAGAAGCCTGACCTCATCATTGGCACCTCGATGGGTGGCATGTATACGGAGATGCTCTATGGCTTCGACCGTATCTGCGTCAATCCCGCCTTCGAGATGGCTACGACGATGAAGGAGCACGGCATGACGGGTAAGCAGACGTGGCAGAACCCACGTCAGGACGGCGAGACAGAGTTCATGGTCACGAAAGCCTTGGAGAAAGAATACAAGGAGATCACGGAGCAGTGCTTCACAGGTCTTGAAGCAATGACGCCGGAGGAGAAAGAAAAGGAGCAGCAGCGTGTATGGGGACTCTTCGGCGACAAGGACGACCTCGTGCATACATGGGATGTCTATTGCAGCCACTATCCGCAGGCAGCCCATTTCCACGGTGCTCACCGCATGGACGACAAGAGCTTCCTTAATGGGGTGGTGCCTGTCATCCGCTGGATCGACGACCGCCAAGAGGGTCGTGAGCGTCAGATCGTTTATATCGACAGCAACTGTCTGGCCGACAGCTATGGTCAGCCACGCGCCAGTCTTCAGAAAGCTTTCAATGCGCTGATCGAGCGTTATCAGGTTTATATCGTGGTGCCGGCCCCGACGAACGACCACGCGAGCTTAGACAAAAGTGCGGCGTGGATAGAACGCTATCTCTCCACGCCGGCACACGACCACGTCATATTTACCAATCAAAAACAAATGCTATACGGAGATTTCTTCATCACTATGAAGCCAACCGATAACCTTCTTGCTACCGCCATCCACTTGGGAAGCGATGAATTCAAGACGTGGGAAGAAGTAATCACCTACTTTAGCAGGATATAAACATGTTAGGTATTATTAATCGTTTGTTGTAGGTGGTCGCCATTATGGGCGGCCACTATACGCAATTTTCTTGTCCGTAGAGGCGTAGTACTGCTGAAAAAGGCGAGTACTGGCCGTTCCCCCATGCGAATCGCCATCACCGTATTCGAAGTCACCAATGGCTTCAATGGCTTTCCCATTGCTCCCACTGGCGGCTAACAGGTAATGTTCGGTCTCCGGAGCGATGACGATGATTTTCGGCGAGATATATTTCTTCTTTTTCATCATTTCTTCATTCTATATTTTGAATGCGGTGTAGTCCTTAATAGCTCGGCAGGTCTGCCCAGGCATCGAACTGATGGAAGCGCTTAGCGCAGGCATCATCATCATCCTCATCATCACCAGGGGCCTCCTTGATGAACTCGAAGTCACCGTTAGTCGGAATTACTTTGCCTTCATCCTTTGTGCTAACCAGCAATGGACCTTCCACTTCCGGCTCTATAACGATAATTTTCGGGGCAATATATTTCTTCTTTTCCATAAAATGTTTTAGTTATAAGCCCTACTCCAACCCTCCCCTGTAGGGAGGGAGGCTGTGATATTCTACATATGATATTACTTTGAGTGGCTCTTCTCCCTCCCTACGGGGGAGGGTCGGGGAGAGGCCTAAATTTTTACTTTTTTCCCATTCATGATATACACACCGGGAGCGAGGTTGAGCTTACTGCGCCTTCCGAGGTATTGTCCTTGGAGGTTGAAGACGCAGTCGTCGTCCACATCCGCCTTCGGCAGCCCCGTGATGGCTGTTGTGGCATCATCATCGAGTAGCTGGCCATCGAGATAAACTTTGGCCTTGATAGCATCCGTACCTGAATAGATATATTTGCCTGCATAATCATCTGGATGAAAATCATTTTCTGAGCCAAAGTACATATACCAACGGAAGCCTTTGAGCATTTTGCCACCATTCGCAATCGTCTTATCACCTACCCAATAGAAGTCTTGCTTATACTTGTTATCGTGGTGGTCATTGGGCTTATTGAGCAGCACAATGGCATATTTAGAAAGTTTTGGAATCTTTCCGTATGTGCCGACAAGCACATATTGACCGAACTGAACATAGCCATTACCATAATTACCATTCGTCTCTATGTTATTGAAGGTCATATTGACATTCTTAAACGTGTATTTGTTATCGCTTGTGATATAACCATCATCATTGATCTTGATGACCATCGGCTGATTGGCATAGATATGCGTTCGTGAAATGAGATTAAAGACCTTATATTTATTCGTATAGTCCGTTTCACTTGGATCATCATTGATATCACCACCCTCGAACCGGGCAACCTGACAGTTAGGACCGAAAGTTTCATTAATTTGGGAAGCTGTGAGATCAAAAGGAAACATGAGCGTATTCCACTGACCTTTGGTGAAAGTACGATGAATTGTAACGTTCACATTCGGCTCCTCGCCGATCGTCGAGGTCTCGTTATCTTCATCAAGCGTGACATCATGAATCTGAATGCTTTGCGTGTTTTTCACGAAATACATTCCGGCAGCCGTGAAGCCTTGTCCACGGAGCGCTATCCAATACCACACTGGATCACCTTTCTTGTCGCCAGAATCTTGTATTTTGTTGATTTCCTTAACATCATCAGCCGTTAATGTATAAGTGATTTCTGTTGCACTCGTGGAAAGGGATGTCTTACCTGTTGTCAGGTTCTTCAAGCGCAGAGAGGTATCGGTTGCCTTTTCATAACCGAAGAGCTGGAACTGATAGGTAGCACCCGACTGGACATTGGAAACCGGGATGCGGATAGTGTCACCAACCTGCGGGTTCAGGACCTGTACATTTCGATTATAAATCTGCATCGTCACACCATCGTTGGTATAACCAGTGCCACCCGTGCTGGTCGATGGATCATCGCTCCATGAACCGCCCGAGGTGAAGGTCTGAGAAGTACCATTGATGTGGAACACCATCTGCTTCTGCCATACAGGATCGATGGAGACCTTACGGATCGTAGCATCGCGCACGATAAGCTGGGCAATCGTACCGTCTTGCTCGATGTTCGCCAAGTCACTCTTGGAGAGATAAAAGTAAGCATCCGAGGTCATATAGTCCCACCCCTTGTTGACAAGTTTATCGGTGGGACTATCGGTCGAACCTGTTATGACCTGGAAGTAGACCTGACTGGTCTCGTTGCTAGACTGTTTGTTAGCGTCAGTCGGATAACCTTTGTACACGTCGGAGTTAGATTGATTTTTTGAAAGATCTGGAGAGGTATAAACGTGAATAAAATAGCCTTCTACGGCATTTGTAAATAGTTTCTTGTTCAAGATGATGGCATTCTTCCACCAATCATTGGGAGCACCGACCTTGAGTGGCTGAGCATTCTCGCCTGTACCCGGGAAGACAGCATAAGGGTCAACAATACTCAATCCGTCATAGTAGACGCTTCGACCATAAACTGACAGTCCTGCATTCTGAAGTTTTTGCAGCACATCTGCTGTGATACGTATACGGAAATATCCTGAGCCTAACGTCATCGTCTTGCTGCCCGAAGTACCATCTACCGTATTACGGTTCAAATAATAGCGCAAATTCATAGAACCGGAAAACAGAGCATATTGATCAGCGCCTTGTCTAGTTGGCTGACCATATTGAAAGTTGTTGGTAATCAAACTCATCTTTCCCATAAGACTGGGATAGTCTTTGCTATTTCTTTTGCCATCGGTATAATGGCCTTGGATCTGCAGGATGGCACCAGTCTTCGTCGTGGCAAAAGATTCCGGGACGATCCATCCAAGAGCACTACTGCCATTATTTGCCTCATTGCAATTGCCTGAGACATCGAAAGAAATAGGAAAAGAAACTGTCGTACTTGTATTACTCTTGCTTTTCGCCCAATCAGGCACGTTGTTCGTAATATCATAAGTATAATGCTTCTGCAACTCTGCGACTGTTGCTAAGTGCAGCGGCATGACATGTTCGTAGGTCGACTCCGTAGAGTGGAGTACGATGGGATTATCATCTGCCAGCCCGCTCAATGGAAGAGCGAGCAAGGGCAGAATCAACATTTTTGGTTTTAGTGAGTAAAGTTTTACCATGATCGTATCGTTTGGTTTCTTCGCAATTGTTATTGATTTTCGCTGGCAAAATTAGGAAGGATTAAGGTAAACAGCAAATGTAAAAGGCTGAAAAACAACGGGATGTACAAATCATACCCTCAATGGAGACAAATCGTAACCATGGGAGACCGAGGCGATGGTCGATTTGTAGTAGGCAACCCCGCACCTCGGAGAGGTGCCACATGGTTAGCCCCACGTGAGGCGAAGCCGAAACGTGGGGTTGTGGTTGGGAGCGATTGACATGAATACCGGCCTCGAAACTACACTGGCCCCCAACCCCATGCTGCGTCGCTCCGCTCCTTGCATGGGGCTAACCATGTGGCACCTCTCCGAGGTGCTAACGTAAGAGAACCATCAATGTTACCCTTTGATCTCTTTCGGATAGATTCCAAACTCCTCCTTGAAGTAACGGGAGAAGAGCTTGGGGTTGGCAAAGCCACACTCATACGCCACCTGCGAGACGAAAAGCTTCGGGTCATGCTCGAGCATCTGACGGCCATGCTTCAGACGGATGGTGCGGATAAAGGCGGCGGGGGTCTTGCCAGTGATGAACTGCAACTTCTTGTACACATTCGTGCGCGCCATGCCGAGTTCACGCGCGAGGTCATCGGCCGTGAACGAAGTATCGGAGAGATGGGCTTTCACGATGTCCATGGCTTTCTGAAGCATCTGCTCATCGAGCGTGGTCTCCGTGATCTCCGACGCTGCCACATCCGTGGCCTGGGCGAAGCGCTCACGTGCCGTCATCGTTCGGTCGAGAAGATAGCGGATGCGGTGGCGGAGAATGTCGATGTTGAACGGCTTCGTGATATAATCGTCGGCACCCATCTCCAGGCCCCGCAGCTCGTCACTCGCCAAAGAGCGCGCCGTAAGGAGGATGACAGGGATATGCGAGAAGGTGATATCCGTCTTCACACGATGGCAGAGGTCGAGACCATTCATGCCTTCCATCGTGACATCGCTCACGATGATATCCACCGGCGTGGTCTTAAGGATGTCCAATGCCTGCTGACCATCCGTGGCCTGGCAGACATGATATTCGCGGCCAAGGACATGAGCCAGGAAGCTCAGCAGCTCCACACTGTCCTCCACGATCAAGATAGTATCGTGGTCTTTCTTGTCAGAGGATGTATTGTCAGACGCTCCATCGTCTGATATCTCATTATTCGGTGTCTTTGCCTCATCCTTAATGACGACCTGTTTGGCCAGTTCATCATCGTAGAGCACCGTCTGATGCATCTCCGCATCTTCGAGCTTACGGAAGTCGAGGGTCTTGTTGACAAGGAATGCCAGACGCTTGATATTCTGATGCACGAGGTCAAGGACCTGGTGCGTGTCCTTGTCCTTCACCGTGAGCAACAAGTCCTCCACAGGACCCATGACCAAGGACAATGGCATACGAAGGGCATGACTGATGTCGGTGAAGAACTTCAACTTCATGTCGCGCTCCCGGAGATTGAACTTATACTCTTGACGGCGGCGATACAGATAATAGGTCAAGAATAAAGTGCCGACACCAAGAAGAATATAAAGCATCACAGCCCACCACGACAGATACCAAGGATAAGCAATGTGGAACTTTGCCAACAGATACTCCGTACGTGCGCCCGTCATTGGATCCATCTCCTGAATCGTTATCTCATGACTTCCATAGGAGAGATGCGAGAGGGTGATGCGGAAGTTGTCTATCAGCTGCCATCCGTCCTCATCATCGAGCCGGTAAGAGAAGTTGCGCACACCCGCATAGTTGACATCGCGAGGAAGGGTGTATAATACGATATTGCGCTCATCGTCATTAAGCGAGAGCGAGACGATAGAATCTTGGAAGTGGACTGTTTTGCGCGAGAAAGGTGCCCCGTTAACACGCATGCCCATGAGCAGCAACATACGCTTCAGTCGTGCCTGCGTTTGCTCCGGACCACACAGGGCCTCGGGGTTGAAGAACTGGAAACCGTCGGACGTGCCTTCTACCATACTGCCGTCGGGAAGGAGACAAGCCGCCCGCGTATTGTAGTTAGGTGCCGTCGACACATTGCCGAAGAGGCGGAGAGAAAGCTTCGGCTGTGCGTTGGCTGGATGCTTAGGTATGGTGACACAGATCATGCCGCGGTCAGTAGACACCCATACGCGCCCAAGCCGGTCCTCACAGATGCTGCTGACATGATAGCTCTGAAACTCCTTGAAGGTATAAGCCTTCCCCGTCCGTGTGTCGTAGACGCGAAGCGGCAAGTGGTTGACGGAGCGTACCATCCACAACCAGCCGTGACTGTCCATAAATAGATCATAGTCGGAGATGCCGTCGTTGCCATTGCCGAAGATGCGTTTGGAGACTGTCCGGACCCGCAGCGTGCGCTTATCGATGATGAGAATATCTTTTGTCGTAGTGGTATAGGCATGATCCTTGTCGCTCGTCACATTCTGCATCCACAGTTCATCGGTCTTGATATGTGTACTCTTGCCTGTCTCCGTTTCTAGGACGTAAAGGCCTTTGCCATTGAGGATGACGAGGAGCCTATTGTTGCCCATGTCGACCATATTGTAAGGACAAGTGTTGGGAAAGAAGAAGCGACCGTCGCTGCAAGCCAGTCCGATTGAATAGAGCCCGGCCCACAACCGTCCTTTCTTATCCACATGCAGTCCGGTCACTGTCTGTCCGGGGTAAAGCTGCTTCATAGCCGGCAAGGTCGGATGAAGAGCGTCCATCCGATAGACACCATTGTCCTCCGTGCCTAAGAAGAAAGAATGGTCAGGCCCCGGGCAGATCGTGATGACATCATTGAGAAAGGTACCGCCATCAATGCCCACGGGAAGCGAGAAGAGGCGCTGCTGGGTCGTAAGGAAAGTGCTCAGGCCGTGCTTCGAATAAGCCACCAACAGATAGTGACCTTGAGGGTCGCAATAGATACATTGGATATGATTGCTCTGAAGCGACTTTTTCAGAAGGACGTTGGCGCAATAGATGTTGACGAGCTCGCCGTTCTCATCATACTCCATGATACCCTCGCGTGTGGTGCCGACAAGGAGATGGTCGTTGGGGAGAAGCGAGATAGTAAGGAAACTCGTGCGCATGAAGTTGCTGACCCATTTCCACGAATGTGTCTTGCGCTGATAGAGAATCATCCATTCAGACGTCGTGAGCCATACATTGCCTTCATGCGTCATCGCCATGAGAAGATAATCCTGTACAACCTCCACGGGTACAGGCGGAATGGCATAGACCTTCAGTTTCATCTTCCCCGACGGAGAGAGGAGGACACGGTGTGTAGTGGCGACAAGCACGTCATCGCGAAACCGACTCTATCCCGACGATGCGGCCGAAGTGCTTGGGGATTTTGCAATAGGTCACGTGGTGATGGGCCACGTCGAGGAGCCACAACTCTTGTCCTTTATAAATCCACACACAGCCTTTGCTGTCACTGGCTACACGAAAGTCGTAGCGCACCGGTACACCGCGATGCTTGAGATAGGCTTCTACATGGTCGTCAGGAATGGTGCGGTTTGTGGCAGGATTGTAGACGACATAATGGTTCGACTGCTCCCTGAGCCACAGTTTGCCCATGTTGTCTTCATGGATCTCCGCGAAGATGCCGTGTGTGGTCTTGGCAAAGATGTCGGGAGAGGGCGTATTGGAGAGATATTGACCATAGGAGAAAAGTCCGTCGGAGGTGGCGAGCCACAGCACGCCGTTGTGCGCCTTCCTCATCGAATAGACCATGACCCCTTGGATGTTAAGATAATCCAAAGGGTAAAATGCTTTCTGTGCCATCGACTGCACGGCACAGAGGAGCAGATAGCAGAAGAGCATTACCTTTCTATATCGCACGCCTATTTAGTTTCCTACATATTTATGCAAAATTACTAAATATTTCGGAAAGTCAATGCATGGAAAGGAAGGAAAATTACGCTTGAATCGCAATGCGATATAATAGCAATCGCAATGCGATATAATAGCAATCGCAGTGCGATAAAGCAACAATCGCACTGCGATAAAAGTAATCAACATCCCCTCCTTTAGGTTGCTCTCCCTTGTTAAGGGAGGTGAAGGGATTGATACTTGGGTAGGTTTCCTATTTCTTCGTCAGCGTCTCAGGCAACTTCGGCATGGCACCTTTCTGCGTGCAGACATAAGCACTGACCTGGACAGCTAAGGCGTGAGCTTCCTCAATGCTCTTGCCAGAAAGGATGGATGCTGTGAAAGCACCGGTGAAAGAGTCGCCTGCACCCACGGTGTCAGCAACCTCTACCTTCGGAGTAGGCTTGAAACTCTTGAAGTCGTTCGGGGCAAAGACGTAACTGCCGTTGGTGCCACAAGTAAGTACGACCATCTTAAGATTGTAGCGCTTCATGATGAGCCGGCATTTCTCCTCGATATCGAGACCCGGATAACCAAAGAGGCGGCCAACGATGATAAGCTCCTCATCGTTGATCTTCAGGACATCGCAGTGACGGAGCCCATTCTGAATAATCTCCTTGTTATAGAAGGTGCCACGCAGGTTGATGTCGAAGATCTTCAGGCAGTCCTTCGGTGTAGCGTCGAGGAACTTCATGATGGTCTCGCGCGACTCTTCACTGCGCTGAGCCAGTGAGCCGAAGCACACGGCGCATGCATTCTTCGCAGCCTCTTCCATCTCCGGTGTGAAGGGGATATGATCCCAAGCCACGTCGGGTGTGAAGGTATAGGTCGGCACACCCTCGGCATCGAGCTTTACGTTGACCGTACCTGTAGGATAAGGCACACGCGGGATGATATACTTCAGTCCATTCTTGTCGAAGGTCTCCAAAGCCTGATCGCCCAAGGCATCGTTGCCTACGGCACTTACTGCTACGGCCTCATAGCCGAACTGACTGGCGTGATAAGCAAAATTAGCCGGGGCACCGCCAAGTTTTGCCCCCTGTGGAAGTACGTCATAGAGTACTTCGCCTAAACCGATAATCTTCATAGTTGACGGCCCCACCCCCGCCCCTCCCCCATCCAGGGGAGGGGATTAATATGCTTCAAGGGGTCAATTGGGCTATTTGAATTGTTAATATTATTGTTATATTTATCTGTCTTATTATATTAAATGCAATAGCAATCTGTTTATCCTTGTAATCTCTCCCTCCCCTGGATGGGGGAGGGGTAGGGGTGGGGCCATTAGGCCTTTTTTAATATTTCACTTGTTTAATGAATGTCAGCAGATAGATGACACCTACAGCCATAATAGCCACAGCACCCATCTGAGAGTCGGCAGCATCACTGGCAATACCCATGAGCAACGGGAAGATGGTGCCACCAAAGAGACCCATGATCATCAAGCCACTGATAGCGTTCTTCTTGTCAGGCATGTAAAGCATGGCCTGAGAGAAACACATCGAGAACACATTACTGTTGCCATATCCCACCAGCGCAATGCCTACATAAAGCCACCACTTAGCAGTCTCGTCAGCGCTCGACGCACCCATAAACATGCACACCATGCTCAAGGCCATCATCGTGACGGAGATGACAAAGAACGTGCGGGTCTTCAGAATACGGAGGAAGAAACTGCCTGTCATGCAACCGATGGTACGGAAGATGAAATAGAGACTCGTGGCCCACGCTGCATCGTTGAGTGCCAGACCGGCATACTGCTGCAAGAGCTTCGGAGCCGTCGTGTTTGTACCGACATCGATACCTACGTGGCACATGATGCCGAAGAAGCAAAGCAGCACGTAGGGATTGGCAAGAAGCTTGAACGTGTCGATATAGTCGCGGCCAATGGATTTCTGCTCAGCGGGTGTCTCGTCATCACTCTTCTCATTGATAGGCGTGACCTGCAACATCAAGGAGGCAAGGATACCTACTGCCATGTAGATCGGGAAAAGCACGCGCCAACCCAAGCCGAGGTTCGGGATGGTAGCGGCAGCACCCCACGAAGCGATGATAGGCGCCAGGAAGGAAGCGATGGCCTTGATGAACTGCCCGAAGGTAAGCGTTGAGGCCAGATGGTCCTTGACATACATCGAGACGAGCGGGTTCAACGAAGTCTGCATGAGCGTGTTGCCGATGCCGAGCAGCGAGAACGAGACGAGCATCACCACGAAGTTCTCGGAGAAGATAGGCAATAACAGTGAGACGACGGTGACGATGAGCGAGAGCATTACCGTCTTCTTGCGCCCTATCTTGTTCATCAGCACACCCGTAGGCACAGAGAAGATGAGGAACCAGAAGAAGACAAGCGACGGCAGGAAGTTAGCCACCGTATCGCTCAAGCTCAAATCCTGTTTGACATAGTTGGATGCCGTGCCGACGAGGTCGACGAAACCCATCGTGAAGAAGCAGAACATCATGGAGGCCATGGCCAACTTGAGCGTGTGCTGGCTTACCGTCTGTCCTTGATTATTGTTTTCCATTATTCGTTTATGGCTTAAAGATTATGTTTGTTGCAAAGGTAAGAAAAATATCCGCATGGGGTGTAAAAAACGCGGAATATTTTTATTTCAACGGATAAACCTTTGCTTTGCCGCCCTTGACGGCGATTGATGTATACGGTGTTGATGGGAAGACGAGGTTTGTCATGGCCATCTTGCCGTCGGCATCGAATGCTTCAACGCTGCTCTTGTCGATGAAGAGCTGAAGCGTCTTGATACGTCCGCGCGTCGGAGCCTTGGTCACTGCGGGGAAGTCGGTACTGAAACTCACATCGCCACTCTTTGTGCGGTCCATTGTGAATGTCTCTTTGGCTGCATTGTAAGTCATCACGACACGCTCGCCCTTACCATTGGACAGTGTGATTGTCGCATTGTTATGAAGCTGCACATCGACACGGCAGGCGGGAGAGAGCGAAGCCTGAGGTTTCTTGGAGAAGGCGGCGAGCACCTCGGGAGACGGCTTCACACTGACATAGCCTGTGTCTTTGTATTCGAAGTAGCCGAGGTCGCGGGCGATGCCGTTAGCGGAGCGGTATTGCTTTGTCGGCACTTGGTTGGCATACTGCCAGTTACTCATCCAGGTCATGGCGACATGTCGGCCGTCAGGTGCATTGTCGAACGTGACCGTAGCATAGTGATCCTTACCCCAGTCCATCCATTTCTTCACCGAAGGATCAGTGTCGCAAGTGAACTTATGTCCATCGAAAGAGCCGGTGAAATACTGTGTAGCTGAGCCACCCTGAGGTCCGCCCGGGTTGATATTGCAAACGAGAACCCACTTGCTGTTGCCCATGTCGAGCAGATCGGGGCACTCCCACACACCGGCGTGCGAGCCGTAGGTCTCGCCGAAGTCGCTCTCGAAGGTCCAGTCCTTGAGGTTCTTCGAAGAGAAGATCTTCATGTGTTGCTTCTCCGAGACGATGAGGATCCAGCTCTTCGTGGGCTCATACCAGATGATATGCGGGTCGCGGAAGTCGGGGATGTCGGACACTAAAAGTGGATTGTCCTCATACTTGGTGAAGGTCTTTCCGTTGTCGGTGCTGTAGGCCATGCATTGCTTCTGTGCCTTGCCAGCAGAGGTGTAGTAGGCGATGATGGCACCGGGACCGAAGCCGGCGGTGTTGGCGGAGTCGACGACGGAACAGCCGCTGAAGATCGTGCCCAAAGCGTCGGGCTCGATAGCCTCGCCCTCAAACTTCCAGTGGATGAGGTCTGTGGAAGTGGAGTGTCCCCACGTCATATTCTCCCACTGCGAGCCATAGGGATTATACTGGAAGTAGAGGTGCCAGACACCGTCTTTATAGAACAGACCGTTAGGATCGTTCATCCAGCCGTAGGCCGGCGTATGGTGATAGAGGGGCCGAAACTTCTCGCGGTTGGTCATATCAATGGCATGGGAGGTCTTCACCAGCTTCCACGCGGCAAAATCGCTGGTTGCGGCCTTGCTGGCTGAGTTCGCTGCATCACCACGGTTGACGATGATATCCAGGAGCACCGACTTGCCCTGCCCATCAGCGAAGCGACGGACGTTGAGCGGCACATAGTAGTCGGCCTTGTTGACAGCGAGCCTCACATTGAACTCCTGCACCACGTTGTTGTTGCTTATCACCCGGATATGATCCGTGTTCTGGCTCTCCTCGACGGGGAGGAGCACATAGCCGTCGGCGGTATTGACGCGCAGCATGACATGGTCGTCGGCGAGGACCTTCGTTTTCATTGTCTGGGCTGATGCCGCCAGTGTACACAATGACAAGGCGGCAGTCAGCATAAGTGTTTTAGTCTTCATGATTTAGTTTTCTGAATAATCTTTTTTAATAACCCTTGTTCTGCGTGTACAGTCCTGGAATATAGAACATCTGGTTGTAAGGGATAGGCATATACTCATTCTTCTCTTTCGTGAAATGAGCATCCTTATAGTATTGTGCATAGGTCTGTCCGTCGTACGAGTCTTTAGCCTCTTTCTTGAAATAGGCGTTCAGCGTAGACGACAGCAGTCCCCAGCGGCGCAGGTCGAAGAAGCGCTCGTGCTCCTGGCCCATTTCCAGTCGGCGCTCCCAGCGCAGGCACTGGCGTGCTTTCTCCTTCGTAGCGAAGTAAGACTCCGGATAGGGCTTAATCTCACACTGGTCAGCGGCATAGTCGATATGTTTGTTGATGGAGTTGGCAGCACGCTGGCGAATGTCATTGATGATGGTGCGGGCCTCGGAGAGACGGTCAAGCTCTATGAGTGCCTCGGCACGGTCGAGCATGGTCTGTGTATAGCGGAGCATGTACTCGTTCATGGCAAAAGCCTGCCAGGGATAATTGTAGGTCTCACCCTTGCTGCGCTGCGGCACACACTTCAGGTCTGTGTAGTAGCCGTAGGTGTTCGGTGTACGGGAATTAGCCTTTGTCTGTGTGTACTCCTTCTCATATTTATAAGGGAAGGTAGGCATACCTACGGTATGGAACAAGCGCGGATCCCACTTCTGTGCGGTAGGCTGTCCATTGACCGGATAGTCGTTCGTTTCAGAGTAAGTATCAAACTCTGGCAGACCATCCTTGGTCTTGAAAGCGTTGACAAAGTCCTGGGAGGGTTTCTGGAAGTCCCAGCCGCAAGACCACAGGCCCCATGTGCCGTTCAGCGTGTTCGACCAGTTGGCACGGCCAAAGGTGGTATGGTCATCCTTATAGTCGGAAGCCTGGATAGAGAAGATACTCTCTTTGCTGTTCTTATAGTCGGGAAGGAAAATGTCACCATAATCCTCGAGGTAGCCATATTTGCCGGAACGGATCACTACATCCGTATAGTCGACAACCTTCTGCATATAGTCTTTGTTGATGAAGTTGACACCTGTGGTCTCTTCATAACCGTCACCCCATGCGCGGTCAAGATAGCACTTGGCGAGGTAAGCAGCAGCTGCTACCTTGTTGGCACGTCCGCCACCGTCAGTGGTCTGCTCTGGGAGATTATCGTAAGCATACTCGAAGTCACCGATAATCTTGTCCCACAGCTGCTCGTGGGTCAGTGCGTCATTGCGGGTCTGCTCCTGAGTACCGTTCTTATACACTTCCTCGTCGATCCAAGGAATCTTGTTGAACACCGTGAAGAGCTTGTAATAGAAATGAGCGCGCAGGAACTTCACCTCCGCCAGGCGCTGCTTGGTCGTAGCCTCTCCAAGCTTGCTGTTGCCATACTCATTGAGGGAGAGGATGGCACGGTTGCAACGGGAGATGGAGCAATAGAGATGGTACCAGAGCTCATCGAGATGGCCCAGCGTCGGTGTCAATGTAGAGAACACCTCCACCTGGTGATAATCAGTATCTGTGGTACCCGAACCCCCTTTGAGGCAGTCGTCGGAGGCTAAGTCACCATAAGGCCAAAGATTGAACGGATAGGTATACCAGCAGTCGCCCAGCATGGCGTAGGCACTGGTCACCATTCCCTCCGGATCCTGGAAAGCCTTGTCTTCGTCAATGACAGCCGTAGGCTTGTAATCAAGGTAGTCGTCGCAGCCTGTGAGGGAGAAAGTCAGGCAGAGCGCTATAATGGGAATGAAAAACTTTTTCATTGTATTGTTATGTTAAGATGTTTAGAAACCAATTTGCAGTCCGAAAGAGAGAGAGGAAGCGAGCGGGTAGTTCCAGTTCGGGTTCTCTGGATCTGAGCAGGTGAGACTGCTGCTCTTGATGGTGAGCAGGTTCTGACCGGAGAAATATACGCGTGCGCTCTGCACGAAGAGTTTGCTGAGCAGGTTCTTTGGGAACGTATAGCCGATCTGCAGTGTACGCAGTTTCAGGTACGAGCCGTTCTCTACGAAGTAAGAGGACACACGGCCTTCATCACCGGTGTTGTTTGTTGTCAGTGCCGGGATAGAAGAGCTTGTGTTGTCGGTTGTCCATGCGCCGAGCAGACGGCTGCCCTTGTTGGAACCGGCATCGGTGAGACTCCAGAAATCGGTCTGGAACTTCTGATTGTTGTACACGTCGACATTAGCCACGCCCTGCCAGAACATCGTAAAGTCGAAGTTCTTATAGGTCAGGCCTATGTTCAGACCATAAGAGAATGCTGGCACAGGATCGAGAATCCAGGTCTCATCCTCCTGATTGATGACGCCGTTGTCGTCCAGATCGGCATATTTCAGTCCGCCGACACGTGCGCCCGGCTGTCCTGACTTGGCTACCTCCTCTTGATTCTGGAAGATGCCGTCAGCCACATAGCCTACGATAGAGCCATAAGGCTTCTTTGCCTCGACAAGGTTCTGCTTGGTCGTATGTGCGTATGAACCTGTAGTAGAGGAGGGCAGACTTGTCACACGGTTGCGGTAGAAGTCGAGGTTACCGTTGAGGTTCAGTCCCAGACCGCAAGCTAAGGTCTTGCGATAGCCCAGGGTGAACTCCATACCCCAGTCACGGAGCGAAGGACCATTGGACCAACGGGCACCACCCTCACCCATAACTGCCAAATAAGCAGGGTTGATGAGCATGTCGTTGATATTCTTGATATAAGCATCAATGGTACCATACAGGCTGTTCTGGAACAGTGTGTAGTCGAGACCGATGTTATACTGTGTGGTAGACTCCCATTTGAGGTCATCGTTGGCTGTCTGTGTGGCCCGGTAGCCGGAAGGGTAGGTGCCGGAGCCTGCCAGATACAGGTCATAGGCTGTGGAGGTGACACGGTCGAGTCCATAGTCGGTGACATACAAGCCATAGTGTGCGTTGTTGTCGATGCCCTGGTTACCGGTCTTACCCCAGGAGAGTCGAAGCTTGGCGTCGTCAAGCCATTTCTCTTTCAGCAACTGAGAGAAACGGAAGCCGAGAGAGGCAGCCGGGAAGTTACCCCAGCGATGCTTGGCACCGAAGCGGGACGAGCCATCATGACGTAAGGTGAACGAAGCCAGCAGGAGGTCGGCATAGTTATAGTCGGCTTTCCCGAAGAAAGAAGCGAGCCGATAGCCTACCTTGGCGCCGGTGTTGCGCATGGTGCCTGTAGCCGCATTCGGCCACATATAATCAACATCCTCGAAAGCATAGCCCTCGGAAAGCGCGTGGAAGTCGACAGAGCTCTGCTTGTTGATCTCAGAGCCTAACAGCACGTTGAAATGATGCTGTGCCTTGATGTCGAAGAGATAGTTCAGCGTGTTAGACCAGGTATAGTTGGTGTTGTTGGTCTGTCCCAAGTCGGTCTTGGCAATATTGTTGTTCACAATATCTGAAGCGTACGTATGCGTCATTGCGTTGATGAACGACGTGGTGTAGTCGATACCGAAGTTGGAGCGGAAGACGAGTCCTTTTAATGGCTTGATGTCGATAAAGGCATTGCCAAAGACCCGCCAGTAGTCGAGGTGGTTGTCCTTGTTATGGTAAAGCTCGCGCAGCGGGTTCTGTCGGTCGCTCATACCCCCTACCGGTCCGGCGAATGTGGTACCGTCCTTCTCGTAAACAGGGACGGTCGGCGCCATCTTGAGCGCGTTCTCCATAGGAGCAGAATCCACCTGCTTATTATAAGATAATGTGAAGTTCTCGCCTACGGTCACCACCTTGTTGATGTTGAAGGAGGTGTTCATACGGGCGGAAAGGCTCTCGAAGTTGGTATATTTCAGGATACCGCTGTTGTTCTTATAACCTAAAGAGAACAGCTCCGAGGCTTTGTCTGTAGCCTTAGAGATAGCCACGTTGTAGTTCTGTGAGAAGCCGGTACGCGAGATGGCGTCTATCCAGTCGGTGTCGGAGAATCCCATCGTCTGCTTACTGTTGATGTAACCATTATATCGTCCGTTGACGGTATAGTTGACATACTGGCTTGTAGAAGGATTCCATACCGTGATGCCCACACCCTGTGGCGCATTCAGCGTCAGGCCATAGTTGTTCGCATAAGCTTCAGGATCAAGGCCATCGTTCAGCGCGGCCTGAGCCATCGCTGTGGCATAGCCCTTGGTGTCGAGGAGTTTCATCTTCGACTGGGAGGTGTAGAACTGTGCCGTGAGGTTTGAAGTGAAGTCGATATTGATTCTGTCATTCTTCTTTCCGTGCTTGGTTGTGATGATGATGACACCATTTGCGGCACGGGAACCGTAGATAGATGCCGAAGCAGCATCCTTCAAGACCTGCATCGACTCGATGTCGTTGTTGTTGAGGGTGTTCAGACTTCCAGCCGTCATAGGAACCCCATCAATGATATAAAGCGGGTCCTGAGAAGAGTTGAACGAGCCAATACCACGGATTCTCACCGTTGCGGTTCCGCTCGGTGAACCAGTATCTGTAATGGTCATACCTGCCACTTTACCTTGCAATGACTTCATCGGATCTGCATCCGGAGAAGTTGTGATGCCCTCTGTTTTTACAACAGATACGGCACCCGTCAAGTCAGCCTTACGCTGGACCTGATAACCTGTAACAACAACTTCGCTAAGTTCTTTAGAATTTTCTACTAATTTGATTTGAAGATTTGGAGCGGCCTTCACGTCTTGCGTGGAGAAGCCAATGTAAGAAATAGTAAGGGTCGTACCTTGCGGAACCTTTACGGAGAAGTGACCGTCGAGGTCGGTAACAGCACCATTGGAGGTACCTTTCTGGATGACAGATGCACCGATGACCGGCTCGCCATTGTTGTCAACGACAGTTCCCGAAACAGTGATGTCTCCGTTTTGTGCGAATGCTGATACAGTAGCCGAAGCCATAAGTGCCAGCAAGAAGAACTTGAGATGTCTCATGCCTACTGTTTTTAAGTTGTTAATTATGTATTTTCTACTTTGTTTTCAAGTAACGCTGCAAAATTAACGACTTATAGCTTTCGAGGCTTAAAAATTACGTTCAAAAGGTTTCAATATTGTTACATGTAACAAGATTTAAAGTGTATGTCTGATTATTAAAAGGCTTATTCTCATCGTCTTACACGTGTCCGCCAGTTGTTCGACACGTGACCGCATGTTGTTTGACACGTGACAGCCAATTATTTGACACGTGGCAGCCGATTATTCGACACGTGACAGCCGATTTTTCGACACGCGACACATTACACAGCCTCGGAGAGGCTGAATTCTTCATAACCCCAGGCAAGGAGCGTAGCGACGTAGCCTGGGGTTTAAGCAGAGGACGAATTAACTGATTCTCAGCCTCGGAGAGGCTGAATGCGCCTTGGCGCGCTATGTTGGATACAACTCATTAACGACATTGCGCACTACGTGCAGTCAGCCTCTCCGAGGCTGGAGGTCATGTATCTGCACACATTCAAAAATCCCCAGACTGCAGTCGCTATCGCTCTTTTAGTCTGGGGTTATCAAAGATTGTGCCTCTCCGAGGCACTTTTCAAATGAAAGAACATTGTCCGGCACGTGGCAGCAAATCGGCTGACACATGGTAGCAGATCTGCTGGCGTTCGACAGACAATTATTCGACGTTCGACAAACGATTGTTCGACGTTCGACAAACGATTATTCGGCGTTCGACAAACGATTGTTTGGCGTTCGACGGAAAATCGTTTGGCGTTCGACGAACGATGTTATTGAACCCTTATCTCTGTAGGATATTTCCCGTACTGCTTCTTGAAACAAGTGGAGAAGTAGGCGGGAGAGCTAAAACCGGTGTCGTAAGCAATCTCTGAGACGGACAGCGAAGAATGCTGGAGAAGGGAGTAAGCCTTCTGAAGTCGCATCTGCTTGAGGAGCTCAACGGGCGAGAGCCCCGTCAAGGCTTTCACCTTTCGGTAGAGCTGCACACGACTGATGCCCATCTCGGCCCCGAGGTCATCCATCTTGAGATTGCTCTCCGAGAGATGTTTCTGAATGACAGTCTTCAGACGGTTGATAAACTCGCGGTCAGGCGAAGCGAGTTTCTCCTCCTCGGCCTGCTCGTCTTGATCCTTGCCGTCGAAAAGGTGGCGGAGCTGGGCACGGCTCTTCAGCAGATTATCGATACGCGCTAACAGCAGACTGGCACTGAACGGCTTCGTCATGTAGGCATCGGCTCCACTGCTCAAGCCTTCGACCTGCTGGTCCTCCGTGCTACGGGCTGTGAGGAGGATAACAGGGATATGGGAGGTCATCGTATCGTCCTTGATCTTCCGGCAGAACTGGAGACCGTCCATGACAGGCATCATCACATCACTGACAATGATATCCGGTACCGATTCGCGAGCGACTCTCAGTCCACTCTCGCCATCAGCTGCCTCAGTGACATAATACTTGCCCGTGAGCAATGTGCGAAGGTAACGGCGCATGTCGTCATTGTCGTCCACGATGAGTACTGTGGGGAAGCCTTCCTTGTTGTCATCGGTCAACATCTCCAAGCGAGCCGACTGCACGGAGGCGTTAGTGTCGGAGACGGATTGAGCCGTCTCCTTGCTTTCCTCTTCAACTGTATCAGGCTTGAAGTTGAGCACATCGTAAACGATATGTGAAAGCTGCGCCACATTCTTCTGAAGGATATCGACCAAGGTACGCTCATTTCCTTTCAGATTGGTAGAAGCAGCGAGTTCCTTGATAGGTCCTTCGATAAGCGTCAGTGGTGTGCGGAGCTGGTGACGGGCATTGGTATAGAAGAGTGTCTGCTCCCGGTTAATTTCCTTCTCCTTGCGGTTGAGTCGGCGCGTGATGACGACAATCCTCCAGATAAGCAGCAAGGCAATGATGAGGAGTATGATGGCAACAATACTCACGATGGTAATCATCCTCTGAGTGTTGTACAGTCCGAAATAGTTCTCCAACTTGTCCTGCAGGATGAGCAAGTCATGGCCCTGCCGTTGAAGTTCTGTACTGGTCTGCTGCATGATAGAGGCGTTGTCGGGCGTTACGATGACGCTCTTCATGATATTCTCGCGCTTGTATTTGCGACCTTGCAAGATATCGAGTGCTAACTTGATGATTTCCTCTCCGTGAGTAGGATAGACATAAGTCCCGGCAAAGATCCCTTTCTCCACCGCATCGATACCCTCACCGGGTCCTGGCAAGCCATCAATACCAAGGAAGAGGATATCCTTTGCCACGCCCTTCTCCTGTGCGGCTTTGTAAGCGTTCATCGCAGCGAGGTCGCTGTGGCAGAACACGATATCAGGAACGGGAAGATTGTTCAACCAGTCGTGCATCGCCTTATAGACCTGCTCTGAAGACCAATCGGTATTGACAAACTGATAGTCGACATTCTTTTCTTTTGATAATACAGATGAGAATCCCTTGTGACGGTCGAGGGCAGGGGAGGATGTGGTACCACCTGTAATCTCCAGCACACGTGGCGTATGGTCATAGCTATGTTCACGCAGCAGTGAGAGCGCATAATGACCCATAGCGCGTCCAGCCTCAATGTTGTCGCCTCCGATATAAGCCGTGAAGTCATTCGTCGTCGCCTTGCGGTCGAAGAGCACCACGGGGATACTGCGTTGCTTGGCACGGATGATAGCTGGCGAAATGGTCTTATATTCATTAGGCGCCACGATGAGCAAGTCAACGCCTGAGGCAGCGAGAGAGTCGATCTGTCGTACCTGCCGCTTTGTATCGTTGTCTGCATTGGCAATGGTTACCTTCACTTCGTTGCCGTAGAGGTGCTGGGCTGAAAGCATCTCGTCGTTCACCTTCTCCCTCCATTTTCCGCCTACGCATTGTGACACGCCAATGCGGTACCGGTAAGAATGACTACCGGTACAAGCGGAGAGGAAGAGAAGTGCTATAAACAGTGAACAGAGATACTTCATTTATTTAAACGTATTTCTCCCCCTTCTTCAACTGTATCTCGCTGACATACTTGCGGACGAGGGCAGAGGAGTCTTCCTTCTTACAGATGAACAGCACATTGTCTTTCTCCGCCACGATGAAGCCGTCGAGACCACTGATGACACCCATGCGGTCCTTGGGGAGCTTGATGACATTGTGGTGACTGTTCTCCATGTAGACATCCGAGTCGACAACGACATTGTCATCATTGTTCTTCGGCAGTGCCTCGTAGATACCGTGCCACGTGCCGAGGTCAGCCCAGCCGAAGTCACATTTCATCACACAGACATTCTCCAACTTGTCGAGCACCTCCGACTCTACGGAGAGATTGGGGTAAGAGGGGAAGAACTCGTCCATATACGCCACTTCCTGCTCATGCGTAGCGTGGGGATACTGCTTATCGAGATTGCGCAGGACGGGCGGGAGGAACTTCGAGAACATCGTACGCGTATTCTTCGTGTTGGAGACGAAGATACCCGTGTTCCACACAAACTCGCCGCTGTCCATGAACATCTTAGCAAACTCACGGTCAGGCTTCTCCGTGAAGCTCCGCACCTGATAGATGCTGCCTTCCACGAAGCCGTCGGTCTGGATATAGCCATAACCGGGCTCAGGGCGCGTCGGCTTGACTCCCATAGCGAGGAAGGTATTGTGAGTGGCGGCAAAGGCCATGGCTTCAGTGACATTCTTCTGGAACATCTCATCGTTGAGGATGAGCTGGTCACTGGGTACGACGATCATCACCGCATCATCATTGATTTCTGAGACGCGATGGTTGGCCCATGCCATACTCGGCGCTGTGTTGCGTGGGATAGGCTCTACGAGAATATGGTCTTGTTCTACACCGGGCAACTGTTCTCTCAAGAGGTCGAGATACTGCACCGTGGTACTGATATAAACGTGCTCCGGCGCGATGATCTTCGTCATACGATCCCACGTCTGCTGCACTTGCGTACGGCCTGTGCCAAAGAAATCTATAAACTGTTTGGGACAACTCTCACGGCTGCAGGGCCACAGGCGCTGGCCTCTTCCGCCTGCAAGAATGAGACAATAGTTCTTGTCAACGTTTGTGTCAACGAATTCCATATAGTTTAGACTTGTTTTTATTACTCTGTTTTACTTCTTCTGAGACGCTTCGTTCTCTTGAATTGGTACCTCAAAGATACATACTTAAAACGAACGGGCAAAAGAAAGGTTACAACATTTCTATATTTTTAATTTTTTTCTTCCTCACCTCTCCTTTTTTATGTAATTTTGCACCCTGAATAGGTAGGACGCATTATGTCTTGCCCACAAATTATCTCATGCTATCTCATGGCAAAGAAAAAGATTTTGCTCATCAATGATATGTGTGGCTATGGCAAGGTGGCCTCGGCTGCCATGCTCCCCATCCTCTCTTACATGGGGCACGTCACATATAACCTGCCGACGGCGCTGGTGTCGAACACGCTCGATTATGGCAAGTTTAACCTCCTCGACACCACCGATTATATTATGGGTGTCTTCCCCGTGTGGAAAGAGCTCGGCTTCCATTTCGACGCCATCGCCACGGGCTTCATCGCCTCAGAGCGACAGGCAGAGATCGTGTCGGCTTACTGCTTAGAGCAGGAACAGCTCGGCACGCCGATCTTCGTCGACCCCATCATGGGTGATGAAGGGAAGCTCTACAATGGGGTAACACCTGCGACCATCCAGAGCATGAAAGAGATGATTGCGGTGGCCGACCTTATCTATCCAAACTATACCGAGGCTTGCTATCTCACTGGCACTCCTTATAATCCGCAAGGTGTGACGCGTGACGAAGCTTTCCATCTCTTGGATGAGTTGCATGCTACGGGTGCCAAGTCGGTACTCATCACATCCATCCCCGTTGACGGTCAGCACTGTGTGGCAGGCTATAACCACCTCACCAACGAACATTTCCTGCTCGGATACACAGAAATTCCCGTCCATTTCCCTGGTACGGGCGATATCTTCTCGGCGGTGCTCATCGGCCATCTCCTCGACGGTATGATGCTCAAACCCTCTACGCGCAAAGCGATGGATGCCGTCTATACACTCATTGACCTCAACAAAGACAATGAGGATAAGAACGCAGGTATACCTCTTGAGAATTATTTGGGAATACTGTAGTAACAGATATATTATACAATGGATTATATTAGTTCGCTCTTTACCATTCATTCATCGATACAGACGGTGGTGATTGTGTCATTGATCATCGCTTTCGGTCTCGCCTTGGGTAAGATTAAGGTGAAAGGTATCTCACTCGGCATCGCATGGGTGTTCTTCATCGGCATCCTTGCCGGAGAGATGAAGTTGTCCATTGACCATAATATTCTCGATTATATAGAGACCTTCGGACTGTCGATGTTCGTCTATTGCCTCGGACTCCATGTAGGCCCTAACTTCTTCGGATCATTGAAGTCGGAAGGTCTGGCGCTGAATATATGGAGCCTTGTCGTCATCATCGTCGGCACGCTCTTCTCGCTCTTGCTTATCCCTATCACGGGTGTGAGCCTTCCTAATATGGTTGGTCTGCTCTGTGGTGCTACGACCAACACGCCAGCCCTCGGTGCTGCCACACAGGCTTTGGCTCATCTCGGTATACCGAACAGCAGTGTGGCACTGGCTACTGCCGTGACCTATCCGCTCGGTGTCGTGGGTGTCATCGTGGCCATGGTCATTATCCGCAAGCTCTTTGTCAAGCCTGCTGACTTGGAGGTGAAACCGCTCTCCGATGACGACCATACTTATATCGCACAGTTCGATGTCATCAACCCCGCTATCGTAGGCAAGACTATCGCAGAGATAGCCCATATGACCAACCGTAAGTTCATCATCTCCCGTCTGTGGCGTGGTAAGGAAGTGATTCTTCCAAAGGCGGATACGGTGCTGCATGTCAACGACTCTGTGCTTGTTGTTACAAATAAGGATGAGGAGGAGCCGATGCTATTGCTCTTCGGTAAGAAAGAAGCACGCAACTATAATCAGAATAATGTAGACTGGAATGCTATTGATGCCAATGTGGAGAGCCGTGTCTGCGTTGTGACCCGTCCGGGGCTCAACGGCAAGCGGCTGCGCGACATCCACATGCGGGCAGCTTATGGCGTCAACGTGAGCCGTGTGGTGCGTGGTGATGTCAAACTTCTCGCCAGTGATGACCTGCGACTGCAATACGGTGATCGTGTGACTGTCGTCGGTAAACACGAAGACCTCGACAACGCCGAACATTTCTTCGGCAACTCTGTGAAGACCTTGGAGGAACCTAACATTGGCAGTATCTTTCTTGGCATCTTCCTCGGTCTTGCTCTGGGTACGATTCCTATCTCCATCCCGGGCATGGCAAGCAGCATCCGTCTCGGTATTGCCGGTGGTCCTATCATCATGGGTATCATCGTAGGCGCCCTGGGACCAAAGAGCCACATGATCTCTTATACGACGCGCTCGGCTTCGCTCATGCTGCGCAAACTCGGTCTCGCTCTTTATCTGGCTTGTCTCGGACTCGACTCTGGTAAAGATTTTATGGCGACCATCATGCGCCCCGAGGGTATAGCATGGGTCGGCATCGGCTTCCTCATCACGGTCATTCCCGTGCTCATCATTGGTATCATCGCCTTGCATACCCATAAATACGACTTCGGTACGATCTGCGGCATTCTCTGTGGATCAATGGCGAACCCGATGGCGCTGGGCTATGCCAACGACACATGCAAAGGTGATACGGCAAGTATCTCTTACGCTACCGTCTATCCGTTGGGCATGTTCATTCGAGTTGTGATAGCACAAATGCTCATCATGATCTTTGTATGAGCAACAACACTGTATGAATAACCCCTTTTATTATACCCCATCTGAGGAATGTCGTGCTGCCGTCCATGAGCTCATAGAGTGGCTCTCGGGCGAGCGTTCCACTTTCTGCGACCATCTCGTAGATACAGCTTTCCGTGCGGAGATAGACAAAGGGAAGATGTTCGGGGTGCTCATTGTTGAAGGAGAAGAAACAGCTCTTACACGGAACATTTCTGTTCATGGTAAACAGTTTCATTATCTTGCCGGTTATAGTGGTCAGATCTGTAGCCGCTCCGATTGGCCCGAGTTTGTGCCCGCCGTCTTCGATTATCTCCAGCCCAATGGTTATTTTAAGCAGCATGAAGAAGAGATAACACAGTTGAATGATGAAATAAATAATGAGACCGCATCTTTATTAGCAGACAAACCATTAACACCCAACACCCCACACCTACCACCTTCAGACAAGCGTAAGCGCGAAGGCGAGAGCGACGAGGACTATATCCGTCGCCGACAGTTTGAGAATGCGGAACTGCATCGATGGAAACTCAGACAACGGAAGATAGAAGAGGAGAAGAAGGCGGCTGAAAACCATATCACTTCTCTGAAGACTCTGCGCCGACAGAAAAGTGATGCGCTTCAGCGCTGGCTCTTTCATCATTTCTTAATGCTCAATGGACGTGGTGAGAGCCAGGACCTGATAGCGATTCGTGACGGAGAAATTCCGCCTGCGGGGAGTGGGGAGTGCTGTGAGCCCAAGCTGCTGCAATATGCTTTTCAGCATGGCTTACATCCTGTGTCGATGGCAATGTTCTGGTGGGGCGAGAGTCCGCGGAGCGAGATACGGCATCATCTGCAGTTCTATCCCGCCTGTAATGGTAAATGTAAGCCGATCCTTCGTTGGATGCTGCAAGGGATAGACGTCGATGCCAATCCCTTGGAAAGCAAGGAAGAGGATGAGCGGCTTGCGGCCCAACTGAAGATCATCTATGAGGATGACGACATTTGTGTCATCTGTAAGCCTGCCGGCATGCTCTCTGTACCCGGGAAGAGCGAGCGCGTGAGTGTACAGTCCTTGATGCAGCAACGCTATCCTGACAATGAATCGCCCCTCATCGTTCATCGCCTCGACATGGCAACGAGTGGACTGATGGTCATTGCCAAGACCCTCGAAGTTTACCACAACCTTCAGCAGCAGTTTGCCAAACACGAGATAAGCAAGCGCTATGTCGCCGTCTTGAGCAAGCCCTTGCCTAAGGATGTTCCTCAAGAAGGCACTATCTCTCTGCCGCTGCGCCCCGACCTTGATGACCGCCCACGACAAGTGGTTGATGATGACTATGGTCGTGAAGCTGTCTCCATTTATAAGAAGGTGGCGAACGATCGTTTGTGGCTTTGGCCGAAGACGGGGCGCACGCATCAGCTCCGTGTCCACTGCGCCCATCAGCTTGGCCTCAACGACCCCATCAAAGGCGATTCACTCTATGGCACGCCGAGCACACGACTCTACCTTCATGCCGAGCAGCTTACATTCCAACACCCAACGAATGGACGGCAGATGAGCTTTACGGCAAAGGCACCGTTCTAAAGGCTATTTTTTTCTATTTTTATTTGCCCATCTCAAAAGAAAGCAGTAACTTTGCACAACAATAAGGTAAACAGCGAATAAAGAGAAGGAATTCCGACATTCCAAGAGGATGTCGGAATTCTTTTTCGTTTTGTCTGTCCTTAAAGAGAAACATTAACAAATTAACTGTTATTTAATACTGTTTTATTATGGCATACATGTCACAGGAAGGTTACGACAAGCTCGTGGCCGAAGTTCGCAGACTCGAATCTGTGGAGCGCCCCAAGGCTTCTGCGGCCATTGCCGAGGCAGCCGACAAGGGAGACTTAAGTGAGAACTCAGAATACGATGCAGCCAAGGAGGCTCAGGCGCATCTCGAGGCAAAGATTGCCGAGATGAAGATGACCATTGCTCAGGCTAAGATCGTCGACCCCAGCCGTCTGAAGACTGATGAGGTGCAGATCATGTCAAAGGTGAAGATCACCAATCTGCAGAACAAGAAGTCGATGACTTACACTATCGTCTCTGAGAGTGAGGCTAACCTCAAGCAGGGGAAGATCTCCATCAAGACACCTATTGCTCAGGGCTTGCTCAACAAGAAGGTCGGTGACGAGGTAGATATCAAGATTCCTCGCGGCACACTGCGTGTACGTATCGACGAGATCAGCGTCGGCGAATAATCTATTCATTAATAAATAGGAGAACAATACCATGGCAACGATTTTCAGTAAGATAGCTGCAGGAGAAATTCCCAGCTACAAGTGCGCCGAGGACGACAAGTTCTACGCTTTCCTCGACATCAACCCCGTGAAGCAGGGCCACACGCTCGTTGTGCCCCGTAAGGAGATCGACTATATCTTCGACATGAGCGATGAGGAGCTCGCTGCGTTTGAGGTCTTTGCCAAGAAGGTGGCCATTGCCCTGCGCAAGGCTTTCCCCTGTAAGAAAGTGGCTCAGGTGGTGCTCGGGCTCGAAGTGAACCACGCACACATCCATCTCATCCCTATCGACTCTGAGGCTGATGTCGACTTCCACAAGCACGTCAAGCTCTCCGACGAAGAGATGAAGGCTACTGCCGATAAGATCTACGCTGAGTTCAAAAAGCTTTAGTCGAGTTAGGAGATAGGAGTTAGGAGTTGAGTGCGGTGTAATTGCTAACTCCTGTAACTCCTATCTCCTAACTCCTAACTCGAAATAACTCCTAACTCCTATCTCCTAACTCCTAACTCATATGCTTCTCGATGCCCTTTTCAAACAATATTATCGGCCGCTGTGCCTCTATACCGCCCATTATCTCAACGGCGACATCGTGGCGAGCGAGGACATCGTACAAGATTGTTTCGTAAAGCTTTGGCAACGGGATGACACCGAGGGGCGAAACATTACCGACAAGCAAAATATTTCCGATAAGCGTGCTTTTCTTTATACCGCTGTGCGCAATGCATGTATTGACACGCTCCGCCGCCAGCATCCCGAGATGACAAGCATCGACCCTTCCGACTTGGAGGGCACTATCAGTGATGAGGAAGCCGTAGACCGCTCTGAACGGGAAGCGAAAGTATGGGAGATAATCAACGGCCTCCCCGACCGTTGCCGTGAGGTTTTTCTCATGGCGAAGCGGGACGGCATGACTTACAACGAGATAGCGGAAGAGCTGGATATCTCCGTCAAGACCGTGGAGCATCAGATAAGCAAGGCCATGAAGAAACTGAAGAGCAGCAGGGGCCTACAATTCGTATTAATGGTCATTTAATTTCCACCAATTGAATTCATGCCCACACGGATTTTTTTCACACGGATTTTAAAGATCTTAAAGATGGTTACGCCGCTTTGCGGCTACACATACCACAAGCATCACCGCGTAGCGAATAGCGTAGCCATCTTTAAAATCTTTAAAATCCGTGTGAAATATAAATCTTTTAATCGTGAACACATATTTAAGAAGAATCATAATTATTTTGTAAATACTATGGGGGAATTCTGCTGTTTCTGCGTCATAGGGATGAAAAGATAAGATAAAAAGATGAAATTCAGAAGAAAATCGCTCCTGCTCCTCACGGCTTTCGCTGCCCTCTCGCTGATGGCCGAAGCACAAGGACGAACCATCAAGGACGAGATGCTCCACCTGCAACAGACACGCAAGGTGAGCTTCGTTTACGATTCCTCTCTCAAGACAAACATCCCTTATAAAGGTATCAATCTCGACAAGCTCAGTCTCAAGAAAGCCCTGAACAAGCTTTTCCAAGGCACCGGCATCAGCTATCAGCTGAAAGGCAGCTACGTGTTGCTCAAAGCCGAGAAGCCAAAGGCTATAAAGCCTCAGGAGAGCCGTCCGGCTCCCAAACTCATTGCTCCTTCCATGAAGACGCAACACCATACGATCAGCGGCTACGTAAAAGACGAGAACGGAGAGACGCTCATCAACGCCACTGTCTATGACCTCACCACCCATCAGGGTGCCATGACGAACGCATACGGTTTTTTTTCGTTGACCCTGCCGGAAGGCAGGCATGAGCTTAGGATAAGCTATATCGGGTTCAATGACAAGCATGAGACCATCAGCCTCAATGCCGATGAACACAAGGATATCACGCTCTCGGAAGACAAGAGCCACAGCCTCAACGAGGTTGTGGTGACGGCTGACCTCAACTCGCCACTTATCAACACGCAGACGGGCAAACGCTCACTCTCCCGCGACGATATCAAGACAGAGTTCTCACTCTTCTCCTCGCCCGATGTCGTCAAGACGCTTCAGCGCATGAGCGGTGTGGAGGAAGGCATGGAGCTCGCCAGTGGCCTCTATGTGCATGGCGGCAACAACGACGAGAACCTTTATCTCATCGACGGCACTCCCCTTTACAGTGTCAACCACACGCTCGGCCTCTTCTCATCATTCAACGCCGATGTGGTGAAGAATGTCGACTTCTATAAGAGCGGCTTCCCCGCACGCTACGGCGGACGCCTGAGCTCTATCGTCGATGTGCGCACGGCCGATGGCGACTTCCACCATTTCCACGGCTCCTACCGCATCGGACTGCTCGATGGCGGTGTACAGCTCGAAGGACCTATCCGAAAAGGAAAGACCTCATTCAACTTTGGCCTGCGCCGTTCCTGGCTCGACATCATCACGCGTCCTGCCTTCGCCATCTACAATAAGATGAAGTCTTCCGAAGATGATGATCTTTCACTCAACTATTATTTCCACGACCTCAACGCCAAGGTCACGAATATCTTCTCCGACCGTTCCCGCATGTCATTGAGTCTCTATTCGGGCCAAGACGGACTCTCGACAGACAGTAAGGATAACTGGTCATCTGATGGTGATAATTTTAAATTTAAGGATGACGAGAAGAACAAATACTCATGGGGCAACATCAATGTAGCGCTCGACTGGCAGTATCAGTTCTCACCGAAGCTTTTTGCCAACTTCACGGCTGTCTATACCCACAACCGCGCGAAGCTTGAGACGATAGATGATGAAGGCACGGAGAGAGACAGAAAAACTGAAGACGTGAACTGGACGCGCCACTTCTATCACTCCACCATCAACGATCTCGGCTACCGCATGGCTTTCGATTATCGGCCTAATCCTCATCACCATATCCGTTTCGGTACCGACTATACCTGGCATGCCTTTCATCCGCAGACCAAAGACGATATGACGCGCTATGGATACAGCAACAGCATCGATACGACAAGTGTAGTGAGCCGCAACAATGTCAAGGCACACGAATGGAATCTTTACGGGGAGGATGAGATAACCATCAATTCTCACTGGAGCATCAACACTGGTGTCAACGCCTCGCTCTTCCATATTCAGGATAAGAACTTCACGAGTGTGGACCCGCGCTTCGCCATGAAATATCAGGTTAAGCCCTGGCTCTCCTTCAAAGCTTCTTGGACCACGATGACACAGTATGTCCACAAGATCAGCAACTCCGAGCTTGAGCTCCCTACCGACTACTGGGTGCCGACGACGCACAAACTCCACCCGATGAAGAGCTGGCAGACAGCAGCCGGTGTCTATATGCAGCCGGACAAGCACTGGCTCATCTCTTTGGAAGGTTACTACAAGGTATCGCACCATCTGCTTCAATACAACTCCTGGAGCGGACTGGAACCACCTGCGGCAAGTTGGGAGACAGTGGTCATGGATGGACGAGGACGCTACTACGGCATGGAGCTCGATGCTACTTACAAGACGCACAATCTCGTGCTACAAGGCTCCTACACGCTCTCGTGGAACAAGCGCAAATACCCAGACTTCTATCCCGACTGGTACTACGACAAGTTCGACAATCGGCATAAGCTCAACCTCTCAGCACGATGGAACATCTCGAAGAAAGTGTCGATGTATGCCGTATGGAACTATCATACGGGCAACCACATCACAATTCCAACCCAGTATGTCCACCGTCCGGAGACACTGCCCGATGGGGAACCTACCTATATCAATGACCGAGGCTGGGGACGCATAGATGGCATTGGCAATGAATGGCTGGACAGTAACTGGTCAGGGACCGATAATTTCATTTTTGAGCGCCCGAACAACTTCAAGCTCCCGGCTTATCACCGGCTCGACATGGGGTTCGACTTTCACCACACGACGAAGCACGGACATGAGCGCATCTGGAACCTCAGTCTATACAACGTCTATTGTCATCTCAACTCGTTGTGGGTGGACCTCGACTTCAACCATGAGGGTAAGTTCGTTATCAAGAACCGCGCTTACGTACCCATTATCCCCTCATTCTCATATACAATTAAGTTTTGAACGCCATGAAAACATATATATTTCCTTTTCTGCTCCTTATAGCGCTGCTTACTTCCTGCAAGGACGACATCAGTCTGCCTGAAGCCGGCAACGAGGCGAAGCTCGTGATCTATTGTTTCCCTTCCACGCGAGATACAACTTATATCTCCGTGAGCCGTAGTCTGCCTGTGAAGCAATACAAAGAAGGCATGAAGATAAAGAATATCGCCGATGCACGGATCACCTATACCGTCAATGGTCAGCAGCGCGAGATAGTGAACAGCGGCAACGGCATCTATTATGTCGTAGGAAAGCAGAAGACTGGCGACAAGATAGCATTGACCGTCAGTGCCGACAGTCTCCCTACGGCTTCCGCAGAGACCTATATCCCCGATACCGTAGCCATCGGTGATCCGAAGAGCCGGCAGACGAAGGTCTATGACGATGACAGAGAAGAAATGTTAGGCTATGAGCAGGTAATGGCAAGCTTTACCGACCCGTCAACGACGAAGGATTATTATGCGGTGCGGGTACTGCTGAAGAATATTGAATATTCAGAAGACGATTCGCTCTATGATGAGCGTTTCTATTATCCGATCATCAACACCAAGAATGAGCCGATCCTCGTGTCAAAGACGAATATCGACGACGCCTTCGGATTCTCCGACAACTACTATGGTGGCCTGTGTATCTTCGATGATGCTGGCATCAGCGGAAAGTACACGTTCCATCTCAACGTCGATAACAAAAACGATTTTTGGTGGAATAACTATAATGATACAAAAAAATATGAGCGTGTAGAGCTTCTCCACCTAACGCCTGAATATTATAAGTTTCTTTTCTCTATCAATGCGGAGGAGAACAGTGACTTGGCTCAATACGGCCTCTCACAGCTCATGCCCACAGCCACCAACGTCAACGGAGGCTTGGGTGTTGTAGCTGGATGGAATGTATCGCATACGGCATGGATAAAATCTAAAATAGACAACGATGATGAATAATACTGAACGCCATACTGTGAATGAAAAGATCATCGACTTCGTGGCTCATTGCTACCGGCATGGAGCAATGAACCTTAACGAAGCCTATCGGCAGACACTTGCCAAGGCTGGCATCGAGCCTCAAGTCCGTCCTATACGACGCGGACTTGTGGGGCTCGTGGCGGCCTCTTTTGCGCTTCTCGTAGTAGCCGGTACATGGCTGTATTTCAATAACCGGAGCACCACGCTCGTGGCTGATAACACGAGCCACATCGTGAGGCTCGCTGACGGCACACGGGTGACTCTTGCACCCCACTCCACATTGTCTTACCATGGCAACGATTGTCGTGAGGTAGAGGTCTCCGGCAAGGTGTTCTTAGAGGTCGTACACAATGCGCGCCATCCGTTCACCGTCACTGACAATGCCTATACCATCCGCGATATCGGTACGAAGCTGATGGTCGATGAGACGGCACAAGGTACGACAGTGCTCGTCACTGAGGGTGCTGTGAGCTTCAGTGCAAACACAAGTCATCAAGCTGTCGTATTGAGGCAGAATGAGAGTGCACGCCTTGCGGCCAACGGCACGGCTCCTAAACAGCTTCAGCTCTCACCGAATGCTGCCACCTGGGCCACCCACATATTCCACTTCAACGACACACCACTCAGCGAGGTACTGCGTGATCTCTCTGCTTACTACCACGTACGCCTCACGTGCGAGGATGGCTCCGACAAACATCTCACCGGCGACTTCCACACTGACAGCCTCGATACCATCCTCAGCATCATCAATGAAACCTTAGAGGTGAAGATTGAAAAAATGAAATAATGAAAAAATGAAAGATTGAAATAATGAAAGATTGAAATAATGAAATGATGAAAAAGATTATCTTTACAATTGCATTGCTCTTCAGCATGCTCGGTCTTCATGCGCACACAACCTGGGACAGCGACAGCATGCCTAAGACACGAGACATCTATCTCGAGATCGGAGGCCCGTCTATCATGGGCGGCGTCACCTATGAACAACGCTTCAACAACCACACACGTTGGGGATGGCGAGCAGGATTAGGCTTCGGATACAGTGAGAACAATGGCTTCCTTACACTGAATGGTTCTACACGTGCCTGGACCCTGCCTGTTGGCGTCAACTATATGATAGGAAGTAGAAGAAACGCCCTGGAGCTTGGTGCAGGCGTGAGTGTCGGCCTCTACAATGGACACAACGACTATGGGGAGCTAGAGATCATTGATGAAGATACCTACAATAAAATTAAAGATGATCCACACTCATCCTATGCAGTGTATACGGGAGAAGATGGAAAGCCTGTCTATGTAGCTTTAGGGAGTCAGCATCAGTCAAAGACCGCATTCGGCTATTTCTTCTTTGGAAACATCGGCTACCGCCATGTCTCCAAGCATGGTTTTCTCTTCCGTGTAGGACTCACGCCAACGTTCAATTTCGGAGACAGTCATGCGGTATCAGTGGCATGGACTGACAGTTATCCGAAAGTAGGACTCACCGGCTATCTGTCTTTTGGTTGGGCATTCTAAAAATATTAATATTCTTCCGGATTAGAATTGATACGTGCCTCGGAGAGGCACACTCATGCATAACCCCAGACTAAAGGAGCGATAGCGACTGCAGTTTGGGGTATTTTAGATTGTGTGCGAGTACCTGATTTCCTGCCTCGGAGAGGCTGGCTGCGCCTTGGCGCGCTATGCTGACTATACAATTTATTAAAGACATAGCGCACTTCGTGCAGCCTGCCTCTCCGAGGCAGAAGATCAGGTGTCAACGCTCGATCATTAACCCCAGGCTGCAGTCGCTACGCTTCTTTGCCTGGGGTTATGTAAAGCCAGCCTCTCCGAGGCTGTTTTGCTTAATGTTACGTGTTACAATGTTACAATGTTACGTTTATTATCATCTTCCCACTTTCCTGCAAAACTATCGAGCCATGCCTTTGTTTTCTCAGTCTCGGTCATTTGCTTTGTAGTAGGCGTAAGCGAAGCAGTAAGGCTCTTCAAATATTCAAGAGCCTTTCTCAGCAGATCTTTATCTCCTGAAATAAGCCTTAATTGATTGGCTATCTCAGCATTCAGTTGCATTGTAGTCATATTACATTAGATTATATGTTTATAATAGTCCTCTCCCCTTGAACGCTTCGTACAGCGGCTGGGCAACAGCCTTGGCATCGGGATGGGGCTGACCCGTGGTACCAAGGGCACGAAGGTCGAAGAAATGCTTCCAGTCGGAGACGAAAGCTGTATGGACGAGCTCAGTGGCGGTGTCAAGCGGCAGGATGACACGCGCCTCCTGCGGCTTGCGGCCTGCATTGATAAGATTCATGTACGACTTCTCCGCAGCAAGGTTGGCAAAGACCCAGTTGTCGAGCTCCGAAGCAGAGCCATCAGCCACCTCACGCGCCAGCTCCATGAACTGCTGACCACTGACCTTCAGAATGCCGTTGTTCACGTTTCCTGCCCATTCAGTGCCCGTCATAGCCTGCTTAATCCAGGTAGGGAGGTTGACAGTAATCTCGTTGCCGAACTTCGCCTTGGAGTAGTTGCAATAACGTGTCGACTGCTCCGCCATAGAATCAGCACGATGACGGTTGAATTCACGCGAGATAGCAATCTGTGTCGAGAAATGCACCGTCACACGCTTAGGATGAGAGACTAACGGTTCGCTCCAGAACTCTTCAAGGTCACGGAGACGGTTGTTCTCAGCAAGGACACGCAGGTTGGTCGTGACATAATAGTTGCCGAACTCAAAGTTCACCTGGGAGAACTTGTTGGAAGCATAGAAATACCAGGGATAAGGATCATAATATTTATTGTTGGATTGTCTTATCTCTTCTACTTTTTTCTTATCGAAGATCAGATAGACGGTGCCGTGCTCAAGCATGGCATAGTGCTGATTCTTGATCATTCGCTCCACAAAAGGCTGTGCGGAGTCGGCCGTGGTGTGGTCCTCACTCTTATAGCACACGCGCCCTACGCGCTCTATCTGCTTGTATACGCCGGCAACGCCCGGCTGCTGGTCCCAAATCTCGAAAGTTGGAGTATTGATTCGCATGGATATATTCGTTTGTATTATTGTTTAGCAAAAGTACGAAGAATATTTCATTCATAGGGCATCATTGCATAGATATATTCATTGACCTAAGTCAATTTGGCGTTGTGTGCGCACACATCAAGTTGACATATATCAAAAATAAGCGAGAAAAACGAATGAAAAGCATTATTTTTTTTGTGCGTCTTCATTTTCTTCCTACCTTTGCAGTGTCAAAAGGAAAAAAGGAGCTCACAAAGAAATTTGAACGGGCTTCCACTTCGAGAGAAGCCTTTCCGATAAAGACATTCATAAGTTAGGATTAGTAGATTGTTTCATATAGGTTTTTAGTTTTTAGGTTTAAAGTTAGTTTTTAGGTTTTCATTAGGTCTTAGTTAGTTTTTGGTAAATAAATTAAGATTGGTTTTTAGGTTAACACAAATCCCCAACTCTGAGCGCAGAGCTGGGGATTTGATTTTTTATATATATCCAAAAAGTTGAAATATCATCGCGCCTCATATGGGGCGGTAATGCGCCGCATATGGGGCGGTAACGCGACACATATGAGGCGGTAACGCGTCACATATGAGGCGCGATGACATTTAAGTTATTCTTGCTCTTCTTCGAAGGCTGCTGCTTCAGCCGCTGCGATGATTTCCTCGCGGTCATCCTTCTTTTCAGAGGATGTACCTTCGGAAAGGGCATCATTCCGCTCTTCCTCTACCGCACTCTCCTCTTCAGAGAAGACATGCTCACGGAAGGCTGTCTCATGCTTGTCGTTATCCTCTACGGAAGTATTGTCAGCAGGCTTCATGAACGCCTGCGTCTCATCCGTATCAGGGATAGCATTGACAGGCTCCTCCTCCATCTTCGTGCGCTCACCCTTAGCCTTGAACACTTCATCGATGAACTGTGGCTCACGTTTGAGCTTGTCGAGCGTATCTTTGGCAGCCTTCTGCTGGCTCTCTTTCTTCGAGAAGCCATCACCACAGCAGCCACAGACACCTTCCAGGAGAACCTGATAACTGAAAACGGGGTTACCGTCCTTATCCTTGCCTCCCTTGATAAGCTTAAACTCGAGCTTCACCTTGTTCTTCTGCGTCCATTCGATGAGCTTCGACTTGAAGTTGACCTCCTTGTAAGCCACCTTGTCGATGTTGATCATATTCGCGAGGATACGCTTCTTGATGAACGTCATGCAGGCATCATAGCCACGGTCGAGATACAACGCACCTACAAGCGCCTCAAAGGCATTGCCACCGAGATAACTGTTATGGGTATTGGAGCGTCCACTCGACAGGATAAGATCACAGATTCCCATCTCTTTGGCCAGTTTATTGAGCGTCTCACGCTGCACGAGCTTAGAGCGCGTGTTGGTGAGGAATCCCTCACGCTTGCCTGGGAAATGACGGAAGACAATATCGCCTACGGCACAGTCGAGCACTGCATCCCCTAAGAACTCCAACCGCTCGTTGTTGATGGGTTTACCCTTATTATTACGGTGCCGGATACTCTTATGGAGCAGCGCAGTCTTATAATAAGTGATGTTGTGGGGATAGAAGCCGATGATAGAATATAATGAAGAATAAAGCTCCTTATCCTTACGGAAGGGGAGCCTTATTCTGTCTATTATGTTGATTAACATAAAGTTATTCAGCATATTTTTTAAAGATAACACATGCGTTGTGACCACCGAAGCCGAACGTGTTGGAGAGTGCAGCGCGCACCTCACGCTTCTGCGGCTTGTTGAACGTGAAGTTCAACTTATAGTCGAGCTCGGGATCATCGTCGCCAGCCTCATGGTTGATCGTTGGCGGCACAATGTCGTTGACCACACTCAGCACGCTAAACATAGCCTCAGCAGCACCGGCAGCACCAAGCATATGGCCTGTCATCGACTTTGTAGAAGAGATATTCAACTTGTAAGCATCGTCACCGAAGAGTTCCTTGATAGCCTTAGCCTCAGAGAGGTCACCGACGTGTGTGGATGTGCCATGCACGTTGATGTAGTCGATGTCCGAAGTCTTCAAGCCTGCATCCTCAAGCGCAGCCTGCATGACAAGCTTAGCACCGAGACCCTCAGGATGAGAAGCCGTGATATGGTAAGCATCAGCACTCATGCCTTCGCCGACCATCTCAGCATAGATATGTGCACCACGAGCCTTAGAGTGCTCCAGCGTCTCAAGAATGAGACAAGCAGCACCTTCACCCATGACGAAGCCATCGCGGCTGCCACTGAACGGACGGCTGGCATGCTCAGGATCATCATTGCGCGTAGACAAAGCCTTCATAGAGCAGAATCCACCAAGACCACACTCCGTGATAGCTGCCTCAGCACCTCCGGCCAGGATGATATCCGCCTTACCGAGACGCAGCAGGTTGAATGCATCGGCCAGGGCGTGCGAAGAAGAAGCGCAGGCACTCGTCGTCACATAGTTAGGACCATGAAATCCGAAATGGATACTGATCTGACCGGCTGTGATGTCGGAAATCATCTTGGGGATAAAGAATGGGCTGAACTTCGGGCCTTCCTCGTAGTGTTGTCCATAGTACATCACCTCGTCCTGGAAAGTCTGGATACCGCCAATGCCAATACCATAGATGACACCGATGCGGTTCTTGTCTACTGTATCAAGATCCATCTTCGAATCAGCCACAGCCTGCATGGCAGCTGCCATACCGAGCTGCGTGCAACGATCCATCTTACGGGCATCCTTGCGGTCGATATAGTCGGTAGCCTTGAAGTTCTTGACCTCACAGGCGAACTGTGTGCGGAACTTAGAAGGATCAAAAAGCGTAATAGGAGCAGCACCACTCTTGCCAGCCAGAATGTTCTTCCACGTCTCTTCGACAGTGTTTCCCAGCGGTGTGAGGGCACCAAGACCTGTTACTACTACTCTGTTCAATTCCATTTAGTAAAAACCTTTCGTTAATACAAAAAAAGCGTTTAATGGCAATCATTAAACGCTGGGCATGACGCCAAAATTATTTATTTAGCGTTCTCCTTGATGTAGTTGATGGCATCCTGAACAGTCTGGATGGTCTCAGCCTTGTCGTCAGGGATAGAGATACCAAACTCCTTCTCGAACTCCATGATGAGCTCAACGGTGTCGAGAGAGTCTGCACCGAGGTCGTTAGTGAAGCTTGCTTCGGGCTTCACGTCTGCCTCATCCACACCAAGTTTATCCACGATAATTGCCTTTACCTTTGATTCAATGTCTGACATAATTGTAATATTATTATATTAATGTTATCTGTTAAACCTAATTCGTGTGCAAGAAAATCATTTTTTCTCAAAAACGAGTGCAAAGTAAATAACTTTTTAGGAATTACGCAAATAAAAACTTGAAAAAGTGACTTTTCAATGCACAACAAGTATGACATTGTGCATTTTTTCGCCTCTTTTGTTGATATATATCACCTTCGCAATGTTTTTTTATTCCTTAAAGGTTGGTCAGTTCGAAATAAGTTATTAATTTTGCACAGAACTAAAAAACAGGGTATTCATTTAAGGAATCAACTATGTCGTTTACACAGAAATGTAATGAGATCTTCAATAAGGCCATTGAGGATTACCACGTCAAAGACGATATCGACACGCCCATCAGCAACCCCTATGGACATGACACGATAGAGAACCGGCTGTATCTCAAATGCTGGATCGACAGCGTGCAGTGGCACATGGAAGACATCATCCGTGACCCACATCTCGATCCCCAGGAAGGCATGCAGCTCAAGCATCGCATCGACCGCTCCAATCAGGACCGTACCGATCTGGTAGAGCAGATCGACTCGTGGTTCCGTCAGCATTTCTCTGACGTCACTCCTCTGCCTGATGCCCGTCTGAACACCGAGAGCCCCGCGTGGGCCGTAGACCGCCTGTCTATCCTCGCCCTGAAAATCTACCACATGCGGGAGCAGGTAGAGCGCCAGGACGCCACACCTGAGCACCGTGCCCTCTGTAAAGGCAAGCTGGAGGTTCTGCTCGAGCAGCAGAAAGACCTCTCCCTCGCTATCGACCAGCTCCTGGAAGATATCAAGGAGGGTAAGAAATACATGAAGGTGTACCGGCAGATGAAAATGTACAACGACCCGAGCACCAATCCTATTCTCTATCAAAAGAAGTGAAAACTGATCACATTCTCATCATTCGCTTCTCTGCCTTAGGCGACGTGGCCATGACGGTGCCCATCGTGTACGGACTCACCAAAGAGTACCCTACCCTGCGCATCACCATGCTCTCGCAGCCCTTTGCGCGCCCACTCTTCGAAGATTTGGCTCCGAACGTCAGTTTCATGGAGGCAGACATCAAAGAGGAATATAAGGGCATCAAGGGGCTCAATGCCTTGTATCGCCGCCTGGCAGCCAAGCATTTCACCGCCGTAGCCGATCTGCACAACGTGCTAAGGTCGAGCTATCTGCGTATGCGGTTCAACTTCGACCAGAACCACGTAGCGCATATCAACAAGCACCATGACCTGAGACTGAAGCTCACGGCAAAGCGGAACAAAGTGCTGGAGCCTATCCCCACTTCTTTCGACAATTATAAAGAGGTGTTTGAAGCTTTAGGCTATCCTATCCATCAGCTCGACTTCAAGTCAATCTTCCCCACCGGACAAGGTCCGTTAAGGGAACTGCCAGCAGCTATCGGTGAAAAAAAGGACTTCCAGCAATGGATAGGCATCGCCCCGTTTGCAGCGCATGAAGGCAAGGCCTATCCTCTTTATAAGATGAAAGATGTGATAGACCTCATCATCAAGAAACATCCATCGGCCCGCATCTTCCTCTTCGGTGGAAAAAATGAGAAAGACCGGCTGGCAGAATTGGCCTCGAACAGTAAAAACTGCACGATTGTTGCCAACTATCTCAACAACCTCCGCGAAGAGCTCATCCTCATGAGTCATCTCGACGTCATGGTGAGCATGGATTCAGCCAACATGCATCTTGCCTCGCTTGTCAACACACCTGTTGTAAGCATCTGGGGTGCCACGCATCCCTATGCCGGCTTCATGGGATGGAACCAGAGCGAGGACAATGCCGTGCAAGTGTCTCTCCCCTGCCGTCCCTGCTCCATCTTCGGTAACAAGCCTTGCCGTCGTGGCGACTATGCCTGCCTCTACAACATCACGCCAGCGATGATTGCGGAGAGAGTGGAGAAGAATTTGTAATGTTGATAACCTGTTGAAAAGATGTGTAGAAGGCTGTGGATAACCATTGCGTTTTCCACAGCCTTTTCTTTTATCCTCACAAACGTAGGATATCCACAGGCTTGTAACATGCGTATCAAAGGCTTTTCAACGGTATTTCAAACCTGAAAGTTATCCCACTTAGCGTTATCCACACTGTGCCTCTTTTGTGGAAAACCACATAACCGGCTGTTGGCATGGATATTGATATGATAATGCCTTGAGGATAATGAGAACTCACAGGTTGATAATTAAAACACCAAATATTCTGTCTTTTCAGTATCAACATATCCACAGCCTATAATCATACTCTTATTTTATTTTTTAATTTTAAAAAATAGAATAGATAATAATAAGATGTTGTGGACAAATAAGGATAAATGTTCTGTTGTATAAAAATTATGATATTATCATAATGATATTATCATAATTGGAAAAAATTGCCTAACTTTGCAGCAGTAGTAAAGAATAGGGGACTATGGAAGTTAATCCTTTTGTTATTTATGGTTATGTTTCAGAGGAGTTTTTCTGCGATCGAGAACAAGAAACGAAAGAACTCTATGACTCATTGAGAAATGGGCGTAACATTTCGCTTATTGCCCCACGGCGTATCGGCAAGTCGGGACTGATAGATCATCTCTTCCACCAGGATGAAGTGGAAAAGAACTATTATACTTTCCATATAGATATCTATGCCACGAAGAATCTCCAGGAGTTTGTCTTGTCAATGGGTAAGGATATTCTTGCTTCGCTTCAACCTCGTGGGAAAAGAATCATGCGAATCTTTGTCAGTTACTTGAAATCGCTCCAGCCTGGATTGTCTTACGATGAGACAGGTACACCGTCGTTCAACCTTTCTATAGGTGAAATTCATACACCGGAGACTACCTTGGATGAGATCTTCAGGTATTTGGAAGAAGCAGACAAACCATGTATCGTGGCGATAGATGAATTTCAGACCATTGCTGATTATCCGGAACGTACAACAGAAGCATTGCTCAGAACACATATCCAGCGCTGCCATAATGCCAATTTCATTTTTTCTGGTTCTCAGCGTTCGATGATGGCAGAGATGTTTCTTTCTGCTGCGCGGCCTTTCTATCAGAGCTCAACAACTATGAATATTGATGCATTAAGCAAAACAAAATATATTCCATTTGCAGAACGCTTATTCTGTAGAGATGGAAGACGGCTGGAGAATGGTGTCGTTGAAGAGGTCTACAATCGTTTCGATGGCATCACATGGTATATGCAACGTGTAATGAATGAGCTATTTGGTATGACGCGTGAAGGGGAGCTATGCACCAAAACAATGATTGATATAGCTGTAGATCATATTCTGCACCTTAATGAATTCAACTATCAGTCTCTTCTTTTCCAGTTGCCTGCCAAGCAAAAAGAGCTGCTTGTTGCCATAGCTCATGCGGGCAAGGCGCAGAACATGCTTTCGCAGAAGTTCATTCGTCGCTATCGTTTACCTTCGGCCAGCTTCGTGCAGTCTGCTACAAAAGGGTTGTTGGAGAAAGAGTTCATCACCGAGTCATTGGGTGTCTATGAGGTCTACGACAAGTTCTTTTCATTGTGGATAAAGAGAAACCTGTAAGGTAGTCAATTATTTTAATTATGCAAGGTCTGTCGATACTTATACCCGTCTATTGCGATTCGTGCGTAGAGCAAGTGAAGGTGCTCTGCCGACAGTGCCGTGGCTTGCAGATGCCTTGGGAGATTGTCGTTGCTGATGACGGATCGCCTATAGATAAGGCTTCTCTTAACGATGAGGTAGCGGAGATGGATGGTTGCAGACTTATCAAGTACCCGGAAAACATCGGTAGAGCCGGAATAAGGAACTTTCTCGCACAGCAAGCACATTATGACACCATAATATATATAGACGCAGGAATGATGCCTTCTGAGCATTTTATAGACACCTACGTGAGGCATATAGGTAAGGCTGATGTCGTGGTAGGAAGCATAAGAGTGGCTAAAGAGCATATAGACTTATCCAATCTCCGTTGTAAGAATGAGCTTAGGGCTCAGCGCAGGACCTCCGTGCAGAAGCGCAATCTGAATCCTTATGCCAACTTCCATTCGGGCAACTTCATGATCAGACGACAGACGATGCTCGACCATCCTTTCCGTGGGGAGATCAAGACGTATGGCTATGAAGACACGCTCTTCGGGAAAGGTCTGGCGGAAAAGCATGTAAGCATCCTCCATATCGACAATCCACTCTACTTTGTGCGCTTCGAGCCCAATGCCCGATACTTGGAGAAGACGCGCGAAGCCATGCTGACGCTCTATACTTACCGGGAGGAGCTGCAAGGCTATTCCGGCCTGCTCACACTCGTCAGCCGGTTACAACACTCGCATTTGTTGCGGATAACGATGTGGATAACGATGTGGATAACTCGGTTGACAAAGGATGCCCTCACGCAAAGTCTGTCAGGCAATCACCCGCGGCTATGGATGTATAACATTTACCGGATCTGCTGTCTTTCAGCCTATTATATCGAAAATAAACAGTTTTAGAATGTATGAATCTGATGAAAAGTCTTAAATCGAATGTTCTCTTCTATATATTGATAACATCTCCTGTCTTCTTTTACATCGTTTCCTTGATGGAACCGGTGGGCGATGACCTTACCTATTTCACGGCATCTTATTCCGGCAGTGTGTGGCAAGGCTTGATGCCGATGTATTCTTGGTGGCGGCCATTCGATGCCTTATTGGGCCATATCGTTTATCTCTATCCTGGGCTTTTCCCGTTGCTTAATCATCTGATCGTTTGTTCGTTCCATCTTTTGAGCACTGTGCTGTTCTTTCAGATTATAAGGCGGTTAGGATTCAAACCGCTGGAACAGAATATCGCCACGTTGTTTTTCTATCTCACCCCGAGTATTCTTGGTGCCATCTTCGATACGGATGCTGTCAATCAGACCGGTGCCTTATTCTTTGATTTGTTGGGATTCTATAGCTTTGTTTTTGCGCGCAAGAGTCATGTTGCCGGTTGGCTGTTGTTCACCTTCATAGCTACGCTTTTCAAGGAGAATGGCATCACGTGGTTTGTCATCACCCCACTTTTAGCATGGACCTTTGACTTGCGAAGACCTGAAATAAGACGCGGGCTCTGTTGGGGTATCATGGCAGCTGTTGCCTATGGTGCCCTGCGTTTGTCGTTGCCTCATGCCGGAGCCGTCAACGATGAATATTTCGATTTCAGTCTTCGTACAGAGATGAAGACACTGTCGAAATTGATTACGTTGGTGTTTGTACCGACGGATAACATCTTTTTTATCCATGACCATCAGCCTTTATGGGGTTTACTGAGCTTCATTTGTTCGGCTTCGCTGCCTGTTTATCTGCTCATAAAAAGTCGCACGCAACGCTCTGCCCGCATTCCGCTGATGCTTTTCTTTTTGGTTTTCGTCGCGCTCTCGGCTCATCTCGTCACGCTCTTTACGGTCATGCATGCTTATGGCATTATCCCCTTTACAGCCTTGTTGTTGGCATGGGGCCTGTCAAGGCTGCCCGTCACGCGGATGACGTGGATCGTCTTGTCTTTGTTTTTCGTAAGCTGTCTGGAGATAGACGCGCATCATACCATAGAGAAGTATAAGTCGGGTCAGCGCATGCTATCGTTAAGTCATCAGGCTTTAAAGCTTCTTGGTCCGGAACCGGTAGACAGCGTCTATAGCGTGACGATCGATGGCAACTATACCAAATATTCCACTTTCTGTTCGAATGTCTCCGATGCTTTTGCCTGGGGCAATGCCGTAATGAGCATGACGCATCATAAGTGGCCCCGTGTATGGGAGGACACGGCTGTGAACGTAGCTCCGCAGGGTCGTGCCATGGACAGTATAGGGCAGCAAGCTTATAAAAAAGGATTTCATGCAGTGTTGGTAGTCACCCAGGATCGGGTGTATAAGGTTCCCGCTACGGTTAAATGATTGTCCATGAAAAGAGATACTTTGTTGGACGTGAGCCGCTCACTGATCATGATCTACATCGTCTGCTGCATTCATGTCGTTTATTGGTTATGTCCATTGAGCGAGCCTTGGCAATCTCTCCTGCTCTTTGAGATGCCCGTCATCTTTTTGATCAGTGGTGCCTCTCAATCTTTGGCACGGTGGAAAGGTTTGCGGTCGATGATCATCAATCGCATGAAGCGGGTCTTGCTGCCGTTGTATGTATTCCTGGCAGTGATGGCGGTCTTCTATGTCCTGGTGCAACCATTCTACCCTGCTGTCACAGAGCGTCTGACCATTCATGATATCCTCAAGATATTGGCTACGGGAGGCTGTGATAAGATTCCTTATTATGGTTATACCTGGTTTATCTCTACTTATCTTGTAGTGACCTGTCTGTTGCCCATTGAGCGGAAGCTGAGCCGTTGGATTCCTCTCTTCTGGCAGCTGACAGTCAACGTGTTGCTGTTTGCGGCGATACAGCTTCTCCCTCTCCCGATGGAAATAGATGGGATGGTCTGCTATAATATATTCTTCCTGCTTGGATACTTGTATTACAGAAAGCTGCGCGTCAGAACGATCCTTCTGGCAGCCTCTTTGCCCACGTTATTGACGGCGTATGGGTTTCTGTCGGGCGCTGTCATCCCGATCCAAAATCATAAGTTTCCTGCCGATCTATGGTTTCTGTGCTTTGGCTTTACGGCCATCTGCTGGTGGTCCATTTTGTATACGTTTCTTGAAAAGCATGAAGAAATCGTACGCTATTTGGGAAGCATTCAGCTTATCCAGCTATGGAACACGCGGGGATATACAATCTATATCTACCAGACGATCAGTGCTTTTATCGTTTCGATGGTTACGAGGTCTTGGATAGATACGGTTCCATGCCATTTTCTGGGTCTGATGATCTATGTCGTCATCACTTTTGCTGTCGCTACGTTACTGAGTTGTCTTACCTATCCTTTTGAACGATTTATATTGCGCAGGACAGTATAGGTTATCTTGGCAGGAGCCGGGAGGAGGATGAAGCGTGTCAGTTGACGACGGCTATCTTACATACTGTCCCTTTCTCTCCTTCACTCGTTGCTACCTCTACCATATACACCCCGCTTGCCACCCGTTTTCCGTTGCGGTCTATGCCATACCATTTGTACTCACCATTGGAAGCGGTACCTTCGTTGACCAAGGTGCCGTTGCTTGTAACGATCTTTACCGTGGCTCCGCTTTCCAAACCGGTGATAGTGATGGCACCGGCATAGCCGGGACGTACAGGATTAGGATAAGCCCATACATTATCCTTGGTCATGCCGTCGCTGTTGTCTGCAAAATTAGCGGTGTAGGAGCACAGTCCTTTGTCGGTACCTATGAATATTTCTCCTGTGGACTCGTCAGCTGCCAATGAGACGATGTTGTTTGAAAGCAATTTGCTGTTCGATGAGGTGAAATGTGCCAGTGTTGTTATATTGTCAGCATCGATGACATAGAGTCCGTTTCCTGTTGTTCCAAACCATTTTCTATTGTTCTTATCGACATAGATATTGTTTATGTTTACGCCCGTGAGCAGATAGTCAGCATAGTTGGTACCATCGTTGCGGGGTACTTTCAC
>DEKJ01000031.1:77053-105015 GCA_002353825.1 Prevotella sp. UBA2725
GGGCCAACGTCTGTTCCTACCCACATATTGTTATCCTTGTCCTCTGCTATACAGCGTACATACCATAGATTTTGTATCTCCGTGCCGTCTTCATTGGTATAGGGAGCGACGAAACTGGCGATAGCATCGTTGTCTGGATCATAAGCAAAGAAAGAAGGATTACTCCAGTTGTTATTGACAAACCAGAAGAGTCCGCGGCTGTCGGTCATCAGTCCTTGCATCATACCGAGGCTCTGTGGCTCGGGGAAGAGATATTTGAGCTTCATCAGTTCACTGTGCTTGTGCGATACCCATTGACCGTCTTTGGTGTATTCGAGGATAGATTGTGTAGGGGCCTGACTGTTCAGTGCCCAGAGGTTACCCTGCTTATCGTACATCACGCTGAAGATGAGTTCATAAAGTTGTGACTTTTTATCAAACATCTCAATGGGGGAATTCTGGTCATTCCACATCTTGATGAACTTGCCGTTTTCAAACTCATAGACACCGGTGCTTGCCCCTGCCATGACATGATTCTCATCACGCGGGTCTATATCCAAACTCATGACATTGGTATAGTTGATGCCCGTGGAGGAGGTCATATCGTCCTGGTAGATAGTCCAGCTGTTCCCATCATACACCTGTATACTGCCTTGTGTGCTCTGATAGCCATTGCAAGTGTATAGTTTATTATTGTAGTTTTTCATAAACCCAAAGGCATTGTACTTCGGTCCTTCAGGCTTGATCTTGTTGACGGCAGCAAGCTGATCAGCGTCCATGGTCTTGGGGCGCGCCACAAATTCGCCGATGCGGGTCCACACATTGGGGTTGAGGAGGTTGGAAGAGCGCGAAGCACGGTAGAGACCCTTCGAGGAACTGGCTGCGTAGATATAATCGTTGTCGGTATAACAGTAATCCACCCGAAAGCCGAGCTGATAGGTGTCTTCAAATGAACCGTCTGATACATTGAGCTTTACGATGCCAAACCCTGTGGAGAGATAAGCATAGCTCCCGGAGATATCCACACTATACACCGACTTATCCACAGTCATGGAGGTGTTCATATAAGCCGGAAGGTTGAGAACATCCCCGTTAGAAGACAGCAGGTCGATGTTCTGATTGCTATAGACGATAACGAGTTTCTTAGCGGCTTTGCACCAGGCGATGTGTGATATATCGCCGTCGGAGAGCACTGTGGTCTTGTCGTAGGTCTGTACTTCCTGATCCTGAGTATTGTAGCTAAAAAGTCCACAGGAAGCAAGGACATAGAGCATGCCGTCGCTCGTCTGTTCTATCTCCGTAGGCTCATAATAGCTTGGATAGGCTTTCCACTGGGCCGAGGCTCCACAGAGAAAAGTTATCCACAACAAAGCGCACAAAAGTATTCGTCTTCCTATCATCGGTATCAATATTATTATCGATATTATTATCAATATTTTGTTTTCTATCTCAGTATTTTTTTCCCGCCACTGATGACAATGCCATGATAGGAATCATCGACAGATTGTCCAAGGATATTGAAGCGCCCTTTTCTTTCCACATTTCTGTTGAAGGTGTGGACCTTGAGAATATCCGTGGCAGATGAGTAATTATACTTCTTATCGAGGAAGGCAAGGCGTTGTGGAATCCATTTGAGGATATAATTTAATTGTCCTTCCATGTCCAGTTTCAGACCGCCAATATCAGAGTCTTCACTCCACTTGGCTTCCTCCCTACTGACGGCTCCATTCTCATTGATAGTTTGGAAAGCATTCTTAAAGCGCTCCAAAAGGGCATCCTGGCTGAAGAAGGTAGTCCTCAAGTCAGCCCACCGTTCCTCCAGACTGGCAGAGAAGCCTGAGTCAGATAGATCGTATAGTCTGCGGTCAATATTCGTTATTGATCCAATCTCACGAGTAGGACTGAGCCATGTAGAATCCATTGAGGTATCAGCATCTGTGTACCATTGTCCGAATGTAGCATCCATATCCCACGGTGTAGGAACAAATTTATTATCTTCACCACCGTCATAGAGGTTCCAGTACATATTTTTGCCCACATTGTCTATACCGTTGATAAGGTTGATGAACAGCACATAATCACGATACACGGGCATGTCAAGTCTCTGTGTTATCTCGTCGTAAAAGTTCTTGTCAGTCTCTGTCGATACTATCCTGTTAAACTCGTCCAGCGGTTTCCAGTCCGTCGTATCAGCATCATCCCCGGGTTCCGGATACTGAGCCTCCCATCCATACCAAGTGCCTGACTTGTTGTCATAAGCATCAGTAAAGTCGTAATAGAAGGATGTATGGTCCCATGAGCTCGTTTTATAGAGTAGTCCGCGTACACCACCTTTCTTCGCACTATATTTCTTCAGACAGAGCTGTTCCTTGTCTATAGGTTCCATCAGAGAATATATACCTCTGTACTCATTGTTGATGAAGACCTCCACGATTTTGGCGTGACAGCCGTTACAAAGTTCTGGCTCCTGTTTTTTATAATAAGGAGATGTAGAGAAGTCAACCCACAGATTATGGCAAACATTATTGCGGAGTCGGAAAAGGTCGATCTGTCCTGCGTCGAGGATCCAGCTCTTGTCCTTACGCATTCCTAATAAGGATACGTCAAGATTCTTTCCCTGGGCATTCTGTATCTTTAGTTTATAGTTGCGTTTATGTCGGTCGCTCGTATTAGTAGAGCCACCTCGGTGTTTAATAACACAGTTGTAGTGGGCCACGTTATCCGAAGAGAGTAAGGAGAAGGTGGCCGAACTGTAGTCGTCGGTGAATGCCGTTGCTTTATGGATATTAATAATCGGTAGACTCGTGAACCGGATGTTCCTCCGAATAGTGGAGTCATTAGACAACGTTGCAGTAAGAAGAAACGACTTGTTTTTCAAGACGTCTCCAAATTGGAACTGCGATCCGATAGCTTTGCCGTCTATTCTGACGTCTTGCCATCGACAAGTGTCGTCAGTAGTAACATCTGCCGTAAGGTCATAGAGGCTGTCAGCAGATATGTTGAACAGCAAGGACTCAGTGTTTCGGTCGTAGCAGGGCTGGTGTCCGTTGATAGTCACCTGCCCTGCGGCTTTTCCTTCTATAAAGAGGAAAGTAAGGAATATTCCCACTTTAATGTTCTTCATATCTATCCTCTATTCTTTAATCTATACATGAATAAATTTTGGTTTCTTCTTTCTTCCATTGCCGGTACAAAGCCACATTTTTTATAGAAAGGAATGGCTGAATAATTCTCTTCATTCAATGCTCTTACTATTATGTAGTCACCGTTGAATGAGTCATCTTTTGAAATTTTTTCTATTATACTTTCTATAATGAAAGAACCTATACGATGACGTTGATATTCTGTTGATATAGCAAAGTAGGTAATTTCTTTAGCTTCATATGAGGTTTTCCACCAATAATAGGAGTCTTCATCCTTTGAAGTATTGATAGGCTTGGGCTTGTTCCCCTCTCTCATATTATTCTTAGCTTCTTCTGAAAAAGTAATTGTACTATTATCAAGGCAAAACATTCCTATAATAGTGGAATCATAACTTACTGTATACATTTCGCAACTGCCCATACTTAAATAGTTTTGCAATTCAGAATGTATAAAACTATCCATGGATTGGATACCACAAGAAAAAGTTGAGAGGACACTTGCATCAGTTGTCCTCTCAAATATAAGTTTTCTTCTTTTCTGATTATTTCCACTCTGACTCATACTCCTTAAGTATCATAAAAGAGTATTTCTGTAATTTTTTCTCTGAAGCATTAAGCTGTCCTTTGTGTGATCTGTATAATGCTTCTCTCATTTCTTGAGCATATCTTCCCTTTACCTCAGGAAGTTGCTCCTTATCTATTCCTAACATATTTACCTCCTTTTTCTGCAAAGTTAGTAATTACCTTTATATGTTGCAAATATTACGAGAATTTTAACTCAAAAAAGTTACTCCTCATTGTTGAGCCAGTCAGCGAGTTTCTTCACTGCCTTAGCTCTATGGCTGATCTTGTTCTTCACCTCCTCACCGAGCTCAGCGAAACTTTTGTCGTATCCATCGGGAATGAAGATCGGATCATAGCCGAAGCCTTCCGTGCCGTGCTTCTCGTAGGCGATGCGGCCTTCCACGATACCTTCGAAACGATACTCACGGGAGCATACGGGGTTGCCGCCTTCCATCTGAATGAGCGAGATGACGGTGCGGAAACGTGCCTTGCGGTTTGGATTGTCGCCGAGCTTCGTGAGCAGTTTCTTCATGTTAGCCTCACTGTCGTGGTCCGTGCCTTCCGCATAGCGGGCGGAGTGGACACCGGGCTCTCCGTCGAGGGCATCGACCTCCAAGCCCGTGTCATCCGCAAAGCAGTCGACATGATAATTGTCAAAGATATATTCCGCTTTCTGATGGGCATTGGCCTCGAGCGTGTTCCCCGTCTCGGGGATGTCCTCATGACAGCCGATGTCGTTGAGCGACACGATCTCAAACGACGGGCCGAGAATCTCACGGATTTCCTGTAACTTGTGTGCGTTGTTGGTTGCGAATACTATCTTCATTTTTCTTATCCTCTTCTAAGATTTGTTTTTTGTTCTTTGGTACCTTCACTTTCACATGGTCGAAGCCCTCGCCGTAGACACCGATACAGGAGCTCTGCGACACGAAAGCATTGGGGTCTATCATCTTGATGAGACGGAAGATAGGCGTGCTCTCACGCTTGCGCGCAAGGATGCAGAGCACTTTGATGTCCTGGCCCGTGTACCAACCGTGACCGTCGAGGATTGTCACACCACGCTCGAGCTGTGTGCCGATGGCATCGGCGATCTCCTTACTCTTCTTCGAGAAGATCATGAACTGTACCGACTCCTGACGGATGTTCATGACGTGGTCGAGCATGAAGTTCTCAACGACCATGGTGCAGAGACCAAACATCACCTTGTGCAGACGGCCTATGATGTCGCCAAACTGCGGGAAGAACATACAGCTGCCGATGATGCAGAGGTCGATAGCCAGCAGCACCTGACCGAGCGAGAAACTGTAGTACTTGTTGACCGAGGCTGCGATGATATCCGTGCCGCCTGTGGAGCCGTTGTTGAGGAACACAATGGCGAGCGACGAGCCCGTGAGCGTACAGCCGATGAGCAACGACATGAAGTCCTGGTTGGCACCGAGGATCTTGACGTAGTGCCCCGCCGCGTCCACAGGCATGAGTTTTTGGGCGAACCATAACATGAAATATAGCAGGATGATAGCGTAGATGGTCTTCATGAGGAACTTGATACCCAAGACCTTCAGACCCACTATCAACAAAGCTACATTGATGAGGAGGTACGTGTTTTGAATAGGGAAACCAGTGGCGTAATAGATAACAGCCGACAGACCGGTCACTCCTCCTGTCACGATCTCGTAAGGAAGAAGAAAAAGGGTGAAAGCAAAGGCATAGAGGCATACACCAAAGGTGATGCCTGCATAGTCCTTAGCCTCGTTGAATATTACTCGCTGGTTGATGGTCATATGATGTTATTTTTATTTCACTACGATATTGATGATACGCTTTGGCACGACGATGACCTTGATGATCTTCTTACCGTCGGTATACTTAGCGCAACGGTCGTCGGCGAGGGTCTCTTTCTCGATGGTGTCCTTGTCGGCGTCGGCAGCGAACGTCTTCTGGAAACGGGCCTTGCCATTGAAACTCACTGTCATCTGCATCTCGTTCTCCACGAGATATTTCTCATCCCATGTCGGCCACTTAGCATCGCATACGGTCGTGGTGTTGCCGAGCTGATGCCACAGTTCCTCAGCGATATGCGGAGCAAACGGAGCGATGAGCACAACGAGATCGGAGAGCAGTTCGCGGTTATGACACTTCTGCTGACCAAGCTCGTTGACGCAGATCATGAACGCAGAGATAGACGTGTTGTAAGAGAACACCTCGATGTCCTGTGTCACCTTCTTGATGAGCTTATGCACGCTCTTCAGGCTGTCCTTGCTCGGCTCAGCATCGTCGACGAGGAACTTGTCGGTGCGGTTGTCCCAGAACAGTGCCCACAGCTTCTTCAGGAAGCGGAAGCAACCGTCGATACCATTGGTATCCCAAGGTTTCGAAGCCTCCACAGGACCAAGGAACATCTCGTACAGACGCAGCGTGTCGGCACCGTAGTCGCGCACGATATCATCAGGGTTGACGACATTGTACATCGACTTCGACATCTTCTCAATGGCCCAGCCGCACTGATACTTGCCTGTAGCGCCGTCGGCTGACTTGCTGCCATCCTCGAAGATGAACTCAGCGTTGGCATATTCGGGGCTCCACTTCTTGAAGGCCTCGACATCGAGAATATCATTCTTCACAAGGTTGATCCACACATGGATAGGTGTCACATCCTTGTAGTTCTTGCGCTGACCGAAGCTGACGAAGACAGGCTTGTCGGCTGTCGACAGTTCGTTGGCACGATAGACGAAGTTGCTGCGGCCCTGGATCATACCCTGGTTGACGAGCTTCTGGAACGGCTCTTCCTCACAGCTCACGCCGTAGTCGTGGAGGAACTTATTCCAGAAACGCGAATAGATCAGGTGACCGGTAGCGTGCTCTGTACCTCCGACATAGAGGTCTACATGGCGCCAGTATTCGTCGGCAGCCTTGGAGACGAGCTCCTTGTCGTTGTGCGGGTCCATATAGCGGAGATAGTAAGCAGAACTTCCTGCGAAGCCCGGCATTGTGTAGAGGTCGAGCGGGAAAACGGTCTTGTTGTCAATCTTCGTGTTCTCCACAATCTGGTTGTTCACCGTATCCCATGCCCATTTCTTGGCTCTGCCCAATGGAGGCTCACCGTCGTCGGTAGGTTTATACTCCGTGATCTCAGGCAGCTCCACGGGGAGATACTGCTCCGGTACCATCTTGGGGATGCCGTTGTCGTAATAAACCGGGAACGGCTCACCCCAGTAGCGCTGGCGGGAGAAGATGGCGTCGCGCAGACGGTAGTTGACCTTCACGCGGCCGATACCTTTCTCGGTGACAAACTTCTTGGTCTTGGCGATAGCCTCCTTCACGGTGCAGCCGTTGAGTGAGAATCCGTCGATGCTCTTGTGACCCTCACGCGGAGAGTTCATCACGATGCCTTCCTTGGCGTCGAAGCTCTCCTCCGACACATCAGCACCCTCGATAAGCGGGATGATAGGGAGGTTGAAGTGCTTGGCGAAAGCATAGTCGCGGCTGTCATGAGCAGGCACAGCCATGATAGCGCCCGTGCCGTAGCCGGCAAGGACATATTCGGAGATCCAGATTGGAATCTCATCACCAGTGAACGGGTTGATGGCATAAGAACCACTGAACACACCCGTGACCTTGTGGTCGCTCATGCGGTCGAGCTCCGTGCGGCTCTTCACATAGGTGAGATATTTGTCGACCTCAGCCTTCTGAGTCTCAGTCGTCACCTGCTGAACATACTCGCTCTCAGGAGCCAGGACCATGAATGTGACACCGAACATCGTGTCGGCACGTGTCGTGAAGATCGTGAACTTCACGTCAGAGTCTTTCACAGAGAACTCCACCTCGGTACCCTCAGAGCGGCCGATCCAGTTGCGCTGTGTGTCTTTGATGCTGTCGCTCCACTGGATAGTGTCGAGGCCGTCGAGCAGACGCTGGGCGTAAGCCGACGTGCGGAGGCACCACTGGCTCATCTTCTTCTGAACCACGGGGAAGCCGCCACGGATAGACACACCTTCCACGACCTCATCATTGGCAAGCACCGTGCCGAGGCCGGCGCACCAGTTGACCATCGTCTCACCCTTGAAGGCGATGCGGTAGTTCATCAGCGTGTCGCTCTTCTCCTTGTCGCTCATGGCGTTCCACTCAGCAGCAGTGAACTGCATGGTGTCATCGGTCTGAGCCACATGGATGCCTTCGGTGCCCTTCTCCTCGAAGTGCTTGATGAGCTTGTCGATAGGCTGAGCTTTCTGAAGGTCATTGTCATAGTAGGAGTTGAACATCTTCTCGAACGCCCACTGTGTCCAGTGATAATAATGAGGATCGCAGGTCTTCACCTCGCGGTCCCAGTCGAAGGAGAAGCCGATCTTGTCGAGCTGCTCACGATAGTGGTTGATGTTCTCGTTGGTGGTGATGGCAGGATGCTGACCCGTCTTGATGGCGTACTGCTCTGCAGGCAGGCCGTAAGCATCGTAGCCCATAGGGTTCAACACATTGAAACCCTTGAGGCGCTTATAGCGTGCGTAGATATCCGAAGCGATGTAGCCAAGAGGATGGCCCACATGGAGTCCGGCACCGGAGGGGTAAGGGAACATGTTGAGCACATAGTATTTGGGTCTCGTGGGGTCTTCAGTGACCTTGTAGGTCTTGTCGTCTACCCACTGCTTCTGCCATTTCTTCTCAATCTCTCTGAAATTGTAGTCCATGTCTTTTTAAACTTGTTTATTTTAAGTGCAAAGATACAAAGATATTGTGAAATAACGGCTTAGATATTGGAAATAACACCTTAAGTCACTGAAAAAACATACTGTTCATCATCTTTCGTCGTTCGCCAGTCAATTGTTTGTCGTTCGCCGAACAATCGTTTGACGTTCGCCGAACAATCGTTTGACGTTCGCCGAACGATGTCGTTTCATTTTATTAATAGTCTTTCTGCACGCTTTCAGCAAATAGGTTGTAACTTTGCGCAACGTTAGAATAAAGCATTCTATTTAAGGCATTTGTTATAAAGAAGTGAGAAGATTAATCACCATATTGTTACTTGTGTTTCCGCTTATTGCCATGGCGCAGAATATCGGCAACAACGGAGTCAACCCCGAGGACTTGGACGTTGACATGGATAACCCTACCTTTGTGCCGATGGTGAAGATAGGCAAGGTGAAGCAAGGACGGGATTCTATCCAGTATGTAGAACTGAACAATATCTGGGTCTATCCACAGCCTGTGTTTAAGAATGCGGCTCAGCGTACTGCTTATAACCGCTTGGTTTATAATATCAAGCGCGTGCTGCCTATCGCCAAGGAGTGTGACCGGATCATTATTGAGACAGGCGAGTATCTCGAGATGTTGCCGAACAAGAAGGCGAAAGATGCTCACATGAAGAAGGTGGAGCAGGACATCAAACGGGAATATACGCCACGTGTGAAGAAGCTCACCTATTCGCAGGGTAAACTTCTCATCAAACTTATTGACCGCGAGTGCAACAACTCTTCCTATGACCTCATCAAGGCGTTCCTTGGTCCTATCCGTGCCGGATTCTACCAGTCGTTTGCCTGGATCTTCGGTGCCTCGCTGAAGAAGCACTATGATCCCAATGGCGCCGACCGCATCACAGAGCGCATCGTCAGACAGGTAGAGGCAGGACAGCTATAGATTAGAACTTATCAATGGGTATAACTTTTATCTGATAGCCGTCTTTTTCTATAGTCTTTTCCTCCCCCATCGTTAGGATGAGGAGATTATCACAGTGAAGTTCTCCTGCACACTCTGTCAAGGCAGACACTTCGCGGCGTAATGTCCGCTCGTTGTCGAGGTTGTAGCACACTTGAATGAGTTGCTCAATATGTGGACCTTTACGGGTAACGAAGTCAACTTCCTTATCATTCCTTGACCGATAATAGAAGAGTGACTTTTCCGTATCATATCCCCGGCGAACAAGCTCTACAAAAACTTGGTTCTCAAGAAGTCTGCCGAGATTCTCACTCACACTGAAAGCCTTTGCCGCAATGAACCCATTGTCAACCACATAAATCTTTTGCGGTGCTTTCTGCATCAGCCGTAGCTTATTGTTATACCGTGGGAGATAATAAAAGAGATAGGGCTCCTGGAGATAAGTCATATATTTCCTGGTTGTGGCAACGCTCGACATACTTAATTCTTCTGTCAGAAGGTTGGCGCTAAGCGGGTTGCATATATTAGAGATGAGATAGAGAGCGAGATTGTTCAAGTCGGATGTATTTCTCACTTTATGTCTTTTTGATACATCTTTCCAGACTATGGCATCGAAGAGTGTGGAGAGATAGTTCTCCGTCAGTGGCCGGGCCTCTAAGGTCTCTGGAAATCCACCGTAATGCAAGTAATCATTGCAGAGCACCTCTTTCGAGGCATTCTCCATACCAGGGATATCCTGCTGCCATTCGAAAACCTCATGGAGACTGAAAGGGAGAAGCTCAATAGGTAGATAGCGCCCAGTGAGCATTGTTCCTATCTCGCTGCTCAGCATTCTCGCATTGCTGCCGGTGATAATCATATTTACTCCTAACCGGTAGAGTCTGGAAACCCATGCATGCCAATTGTCGAGGTTCTGAATCTCATCCAAGAGCAAAAACTCGTAGCCAGGGTAGACCTCTTGAAGAAGGATCATCACGCCATCCTCATCCCATAGATGAATCAGCTGATCATTATCAAAGTTGAGATACGCAAAGTTCTTGCCTTGCAACATAAGCAAGGCTTCGGTAGACTTTCCAGCTCGGCGTGGACCGGTAATGAGTTTTATCTGTCTACTCTTTAATAACAGGTCGGCATCATACTTTGTTTTCCTTCTGAGATACTTTCTCGAAAGGAGAATATCGCGCTCTTTTCTTTGATTGATGATAACGTCTTTCAGCATGGCTCTTACGTAAGCAATAATGTGGGTTACTGCTGCAAAGATAGTCTTTTTTATTCAATAAATCAATCGTATTGAATAAAATATGGTATTTTTTATTCAATACGACGCTGATATTGAATAATAATGGAGATTATATGCGAAAAACTTCGTAACGAAGTTTTTCGCAAACACCGGAACCATAAAAAAGCGGTAACATGTGTTGGTGGCCGGCACTATGGCACGGCCACTGCAAATGAAATATCAGAAATACTTGGCAAAGAGAGACAGCTTGTCGGCAAACCTGACTTAATGTTATCTCCAGCCAATTACTCTTCCTTTCCTAACATAGATAGCATTATATATATCTAAGGACGCCGCCAACAGCTTTGATCATTTGTACAATTTGTGTAGGGCCATATAAGTCATAAAATCCTACTCAGTCACGGTAAGTTGACTTTGTCAATTAATTGCTCATAATCATTTCACATTTATATTATACGTTTTGTTCACCAAGCCAGTGATGATATAGTTCTCATCATCGTTAGGATCTGACTCAACGCGGACCTTCACCGTTATGTTTCCGCTGATGTCCACTTTGAACCAATTGTCACCAAGATACTTGTATGTAATCTTGGGGCCACCCTCATAGTCGCCTTGGTCTCCAAGTAGATACATTTGTGGTGCACTGGCACCACCTCCGTCGTCAATGCCATCATCATAATCGGACATTGCCTTTGCTACTTTTGGAGAGAGATGACTGATAGCCTTCTCTGCATACCCAGCGGAAGATTGTAAATTATCATCTGCAAATATAAGTGATTTTCTCCAATGTCGCTTGTTCCATTTTGTTCCATTTCGCGTCGATTCGCAAAAAAGTTGGATTTAGGGGTAAAAAGGGGGTGAAAAGGTAAGGGAAATCTGATAGAGCAACCTTATTGTAGTATGTAGTATGTAGAAATGTAGTAATGTAGTAGATGGTGTCCTTGGAAAAAGCTTAATGCAAGATTTGCAAGGTGCAAGGTCTGCAAGGTTACTACAGCACCTCCGAGAGTATCTTTCTGATTTCTTCATCGCGCTTTTTCTTCTTGTCTTTGAGGTACAAGCCTGCACAATAGAGTGGCACATTGGTAAGCCATTCCTGTTCTTTATAATCGGACATGGAGAAGCGGAGGCCATGTAAGCCAGTGTGCTCTTCCACGAAAGTCTTCAGCGATTTAGATTTCAGATTCTCCTCTGCTTTCACTTCGATAGGAATGACTTGATCGGATAATTGAAGCACAAAGTCTATCTCAAGCTGGGAGTCACTACGACTAAAATAAGTCAGTGTGATGTTATCCAACGTCTCGATTTGTGTGCAGACGAAGTTCTCCGTGAATGAGCCTTTACTTTGACTAAGGCCTCCGGGCAACAAGAGAGAAACAGCAGGGGTGTTGCTTATAGCGCCTAATAACCCGCAGTCGAGCAAATACAGTTTGAAAGCCGATACGTCTTCATAATTACTAAGCGGAATAGAAGGTGTTGTGATTCTCGGTATCTTATATACCAGTCCGGCGTCAATGAGCCACTGAATGGCTATCTCATAATCTTTGGCGCGTGCACCTTTCTTTATGACGCCATAGATGAATTTTTTATTCTCTTTAGCAAGTTGCGAAGGTACAGAGTGCCACACCTGATTGATTCTTACCGTCTCATTGACAGGAGCGTGCTTGGAGACATCGCGGTCGTAGGCTTGCAGAATCTCGGTTTGAATTTTCCTCACGGCATTCGGATCCTTGGTATCTACAAACTTTTGCACCGCTTCCGGCATGCCACCTACAAAATAATATTCACGCAACAGCTGAACGAAACGATTCCTTAGACCTGCGATGTTCTTCCAGTCAAGCGACTGGAGTATCTTCAAGATACCTTCTTCACCCTTTGCCATCAGAAATTCCTCAAAATCCATCGGGTGCATGGTAAGGGTATCCACTTTGCCGGCAGGATACGACTCTCCTTCATGGAGCTGGATGCCGAGCAGACTGCCGGCTACTGCTACATGATATTCGCGTGCATTCTCGCAGAAATATTTTAAGGAGGCCAGCCCACGTCTTGTCTCTTGAATCTCATCCAGAATAATCAATGTCTTTCCTGGGTTGATAGTTTGTCCCGTGGCTGCACTGATAGTCATGATGATGCGCTCCATGTCGTAGTCCTCAGCAAACAGGTCTTTCACCTGTACGTTGTTGTCACAGTTGACATAAGCCACATTCTCATAATAGCGCTGACCGAACGTTTTGAGAATCCAGGTCTTGCCAACTTGTCTTGCTCCGAGAAGAATCAGCGGTTTGCGGTCGCTCTTGTTCTTCCAAGCTACAAGATCCTTCATGATAGTCCTTTCCATACAGCTCCTTTCTTTGGTTACTATTGCAAAGTTACACTTTTCTTAGCGAATAATCAATCTATAATAACATTTTTCTTAGCGAATAATTCTCCGATAGCTACACTTTTCTTAGTGAATAGTACTCTTTCGTCATTACAAAGTTTCAAGTATACTTAAAACTTTCGCAAAAAACAGGAAAAGTTTATAGGTATACATTAAACTTTTTGTATATTTGCGGAAAGTTTCAAGTATAATTATAAAATATGAATATTAAGTTTCCAAAGAATCTCATTGAGAGGAATCATTATATCAAACGAATAGAGCCTTATATGCGGCACAATGTGGTGAAAGTGCTTACGGGGCAGCGAAGGGTTGGAAAAAGCTATATTCTTTACCAGCTCATTCATCTCGTCATGGAACAAAATCCGGAGGCTAACATTATCTATCTGAATATGGAGGACTTCGAAAACATTTCTTTGAAGAATGCAGGAAGCTTATATGCTCGAATAAAAAGTCTGCTCCATGACAATGAGATGAATTATATCTTTTTGGATGAGATACAGGACGTGGATCATTGGGAGGATGTTGTCAGATCATTGTCCACAGACGATGATAATGATATTTATATTACGGGTAGCAACAGTAAGATGCTCTCCTCGGAACTGTCTACCTATCTGAGTGGACGGTATGTGGAGTTTCCTATTTACAGTTTGTCGTATACGGAGTTTCTGCAATTTCATCATCGTAAAGACAGCGATGAGTCGTTGCGGCTTTATGAACGTTATGGCGGCTTGCCTTATCTGATGAATCTTCAGCTTGATGACGATACTGTGAATGAATATCTCAGCAGTATTTATTCAACGATAGTATTCCGGGATATAGTGGAGCGTTATAAGCTCAGAAATGTTGATTTTCTGGAGCGTCTTATAGAATATTTAGCGGAGAATATCGGTAACCTGTTCTCTGCTAAGAAGGTGAGCGACTTTCTTAAATCACAGCAAGTGAAGATTTCGGTCAGTCAGATTCAGAATTATCTCCAGTATCTTGCTAATGCTTTCCTTATTCATCGTGTGGAGCGCTATGACCTCGTAGGCAAGCGGATGTTTGAGATTGGGGAGAAAGACTACTTCGAGAATCTCGGGCTACGCAATAATATCATAGGATATCGTATCAATGACGAAGGAAAACTCTTGGAGAATCTCGTCTACAACCATCTATTGTTCCTTGGCTATCAAGCGAAGGTAGGTTTTTTGCAGCAGAAGGAGATAGATTTTGTGGCGGAGAGGAATCATGAGCGACTTTATGTCCAAGTGTCTCTTCGTCTTGATAATGAAGCTACGATAGAACGGGAGTTCGGCAATCTTCTCAGTATACAAGACAACTATCCTAAGATTGTTGTTACCCGTGATGCCTTTCAGGGTAACACCTATCAAGGCATCCGCCAAATGTCAATCCGTGAGCTGCTCATGAAAGAATTCTTTTCTTAAGGAATAGAAGGTTCACGTTCACAATTCACAGTTCACAATAAGATAAGACAAAACCTTACGCCTTGCAAACCTTGCATTAAGGTTTTTCTAAGAGTGATGGTTGAGCAGATTAACTATAAAAGTCTACTTTTCTACTTTTCTACATCTACAATAAGGGAGTACCCACATTGAGTGAGTACTAACCTGTATTTTATGTTTTCAAGCGAAAGAGTGATATTCAGCGAATATAGTATTTTAACTATATTTATTATATATATTATTATATTAATAATACAGTATAATTATATATTATATTTTCTTATATTATTAACATTTTAATACACTTTGATTGGGGAGGCTAACCTTATTGTAGTATGTAGAAATGTAGTAATGTAGTGTCCTCACTCTTATTGTGAACTGTGAATTGTGAACGTTGATAACTTGATTGCCTGCTCTTGGAAAAAGCTTAATGCAAGGTTTGCAAGGTGCAAGGTTTGAAAGGTTGTGCTCCTTTTCAGTGTAATGTCACTGCGATTTCAGCGTGAGGGCACTGCGATTACGAAGGAATCGAAAGGTGATATAACGGCAATTGCACTGTTACCTTCCTACTCAAATTAAAAATAGCCGCCTTATGAGGCGGCCATCATAAATCGTATTGCAGCGATAATTATGCGTTGATAGCATTGTCGAGCTCGGCGCCAGCCTTGAACTTAGCGACCTTCTTGGCTGCGATGTGGAGAGCCTCACCGGTGCGGGGGTTCTTGCCCTCACGTGCAGGGCGCTCGTTGACGGAGAATGTGCCGAAGCCGATGAGCTGGAGCTTCTCACCCTTTACGAGTGCGTCCTTGATAGCCTCTGTGGTAGCGTCGAGAGCCTTCTTGGCCTCTGCAGAAGTGATACCTGCACCCTCTGCAATCTTCTTTACTAAATCTGCTTTTGTCATAGTTGTATTATTATTAAATGAATATGATTTCTCGATTATTTCCTTGATTAATCTCTAAATCAGCGACAAATATAGTGGAATAGTTTTATTCGGCAAACTAAAATTGCGGAAAAATGACATAAAAGACTAAAAAAAGTCGGAAAACGCTTACTTTATAGGCATTTAAGGTCTTTTTTTCGTAATTTTGCAGCAAATTTAGAAGAAAACTATGTTTAGAATACCAGCGGTAACACGCAATCTTATCATCATCAATTTTCTGTGCTTCATCGGCATGCTGGCCTTGGCACAGGCAGGAGTGACGGACCTCAACAATCTCTGTGGTCTTCATTTCTTCCTTGCGAGCGACTTCCATGTCTATCAGCTCATCACTTACATGTTCATGCATGGTGGCTGGGAGCATATCATCCTCAACATGTTCATGCTTTGGATGTTTGGAGCCGTGATGGAGCGCGTATGGGGCCCGAAACGTTTCATTGTTTATTATCTCTTCTGCGGCGTAGGTGCCGGATTGATGCAGGAGATAGCCCAGTTTATCCAGTTTTATATCATTGCTTCCGACTCCGGCTTTGGCTTCTCACAGTTGATGCAGGTCGCAGCGGCCAACGACGGTGCACTGAGTCAGTGGACGACCGTAGGAGCCTCGGGTGCTATCTATGCCTTGCTGTTAGCCTTCGGCATGATGTTCCCCGACGAGAAGATGTTTATCATCCCCATTCCTATCCCCATCAAGGCCAAGTGGATGGTGCTCGGCTCTATCGTTGTGGAGCTCTTCTCAGCCCTCGCCTCTCCGGGCTCACAGGTGGCTCACCTGGCTCACCTCGGTGGCATGATCTTCGGTTTCTTCCTGATAAAATATTGGCAGAAACATCCTTACAGCGACGGCTTGCAGGGCGGCATGCAGTTCTTCAACAACATGCGGAGCCGCTGGGAGCATGAGAAGATCAAGCGCTATGAGCGGAAAAATGAGGACCCCGACTGGACCTACAATGCCCATAAGCGTGCATCGCAGGAGGAGATAGACCGTATCCTCGACAAGATTCGCAAGAGCGGCTACGACAGCCTCACACGTGAGGAGAAGCAGACGCTGTTCGATCAGAGCAAGAAATGAAGAAATTTTCAAAGATTACTTTTCAGATTATAGGTGGAGCCAATATTGCCTCCATCCTTCTGATGTTTCTCATAGGTCATGCTGACTGGGTGGATCCCACGGTGTGGCCTAAATTGAGTAATATGGGGTTGCTCTTCCCTATTATTCTCGCCATCAACTTTGCTTTCCTCGTCTTCTGGATATTTGTGAAGCCACGGTGGGTCCTCATGCCCTTGCTTGGCTTCATCCTGTGCTATGGCCCTGTGCGGAAATATTTCCCCATCAACTGGCCTGAGGACCCGCCAAAAGGCTGCATCAAGGTGCTGTCTTACAATGTGTGGTTCTATGCCGGCTGGGAAGATCGCTCGAAGCCCAACCCTATCCTCGAATATATCAAACAGCAGAATGCCGATATCGTGTGCCTGCAGGAGTCGGCTGAGAATGAGGTGGGTAGCATTCAGGTCGACTCTATCCTCGGCAAAGTGTATCAGTATAAGGACACGGCGACGAACAAAGGCGACTTCATGACCATCTTCTCCAAGTATCCGATCCTTTCGAAGGAGCATATCCGTTATCCTTCGAAGGGCAACATGAGCTGTGCCTTCAAATTACGCATCAGGCACCGCGACGTCATCGTCATCAATAATCACCTGGAGACGACGGATCTCACTTCGGATGAGAAAGAACGGTTCCAGCTCATGATCAAGGGAGACCTTGGAGGCATGGCAGCTACGCGTACGTCGAAATGGCTCATCTCGCATCTCGCTGAGCAGACGAAAAAGCGTGCACCCGAGGCCGAAGCCGTGGCGCGCTATATCGCTTACCACAGTGGCACTCCGATGATCGTGTGCGGCGACTTCAACGACTCTCCCCTATCCTATGCCAACCGGACCATCGCCAAAGGGCTTACCGACTGCTATGTGAAGACTGGCTTCGGACCCGGTATAAGCTATCACCGGTCGAGGATGTATGTGAGGATCGATAACATCATGTGCACCCAGGATTTCACGCCTTATGCATGCAAAGTGGACAATTCTATTAAAAATTCTGACCATTATCCCATAATGTGCTGGTTAAAACCTTAATTTTCCGCCTTTTTATTCACAAAGAAAATAAAAAACTCGTAACTTTGCACATATTATATGCGTACTGTGTGCTCACGGTGCGCAGATTAATCCATTTTAATGCATTTAAAAAGAAAGAAACAACAAAAAATAAATAACTAACAAACAAAATGCAAAACAAAGGAATCGTTATCACGACAGCCGTTCTTCTGACGCTCGTGAGCCTCTTCTACTTGAGCTTCCCGATTGCCACAAGCTACTATGACAGTCAGGCAGCCAAGCGGCCCGATGCCATTGCTCAGCAGGATTACAAGGATTCTGTGAAGTATCTCGGCATCTACAGCTACCAGAAGTGCTTGGAGACACAGATTGGTCTGGGTCTGGACCTTAAGGGCGGTATGAACGTGATCCTCGAGATCTCCGTACCTGATGTAGTGGAGAACCTTGCGGACCACAAGACCGACATCGCCTTCACCCGTTCCATGGACGAGGCTCGTAAGGAGCAGCAGGCCACACAGGGTGACTTCATCTCACTCTTCATCAAGGCTTATCACAAGAACGCCCCGGGCCACAAGCTCGCTGAGGTGTTCGCCACTACTGAGCTCCAGGGCAAGGTCTCTCCGACAAGCACCGACAGCGAGGTAGAGAAAGTGCTGCGCTCTGAGGTGTCATCAGCTATCGACAACTCATTCAACGTCGTTCGCACACGTATCGACCAGTTTGGTGTCGTACAGCCTAACATCCAGAAGGTGCAGGGCGCTGAAGGCCGTATCTCTGTGGAGATGCCGGGTATCCGTGAGCCGGAGCGTATGCGTAAGCTCCTCCAGGGTTCAGCTAACCTCGAGTTCTGGGAGACTTACAACGCCGACGAGGTCCTTCCTTATCTGCAGCAGCTCGACCAGCGTATGGCCAACGGCGATGCTGATGAGAAGACTGTTGCTGATTCCACAAAGGAGAATAAGGACGTGGCTGCCGCCAAGGCTACTGCCGAGAAGGAAGTGAAGAAAGCTAAGCAGGAGCAGCCTAAGTTCCAGCTTAAGAAAGGCAACGCCAAGAAGAATATCAAGATGACTCCTGACAATCAGATGCAGGAGGCTAAGAAGCTGCACCCGCTGCTTGCCATGCTTCAGACAACAGGCCAGGGCCTGAGCGTCTGCGGTTATGCCAGCGTCCGTGATACAGCTGCTATCAACCGCATCATCTACAGCAAGCTCGCTAAGCAGATTCTGCCGAGCGACCTCAAACTCCTCTGGAGTGCTAAGCCGGCTGACGGTATCCAGGCTAAGAACATCTTCGAGCTCCACGCTCTGAAGGTCACAACGACTAACGGTCGTGCTCCGCTCGAGGGTGACGTGATCACCGATGCCAAGGATGAGTTTAACCAGCTGACCGGTCAGCCTGAGGTTTCCATGACGATGAACGCTGATGGTGCTCGTCGTTGGGCTGAGCTGACAAAGGCTAACGTGGGCAAGGCTATCGCTATCGTCCTCGATGGCGTTGTTTATTCTGCTCCGCGTGTGAACGGTGAGATCAGTGGTGGACAGAGCTCTATCAGCGGTAACTTCACCGTCCAGGATACGAAGGATCTTGCTAACACCTTGAAGTCTGGCCGTATGCCGGCTCCCGCACACATCGTGCAGGAAGAGGTCGTAGGTCCTACCCTCGGTGCTCAGTCAATCCAGCAGGGTATCTTCTCGTTCATTGTGGCATTCGTGTTGCTGATTGTCTTCATGCTTGCCATCTATAACATCATCCCGGGTTCTATCGCTATCGGTGCTCTGATTATCAACGTGTTCTTCACACTCGGTATCCTGACATCGTTCCAGGCTGCCCTGACGATGAGTGGTATCGCCGGTATGGTTCTTTCTCTGGGTACTGCCGTTGATGCTAACGTGCTTGTCTACGAGCGTATCAAGGAGGAGCTGCGTAAGGGTAAGGATATGAAGAAAGCTGTGGCTGAGGGTTACAGCAATGCCTTCTCCGCTATCTTCGACTCCAACCTCACATCATTGATCACAGGTATCATCCTGCTCGTTGTCGGTACCGGTCCTATCCGTGGCTTCGCTACGACATGGATCATCGGTATTGTATGTAACTTCTTCACCGCTGTCTATCTGACACGTCTGCTCTACGAATACAAGCTCAACCACGGTCACTGGATGCATCTGAAGTTCTGGACTGGTTTCTCAAAGAACCTCATGCAGAACACCCACTTCAAGTTCATGTCGATGTATAAAGTGAGCTTCGCTTGCTACGCTGTGGCTATCCTCATTGCTATCATCAGCTTCGCTACTCGTGGTCTGAGCCAGAGCATCGACTTCACTGGTGGTCGTAACTATGTGGTCACTCTGAACAAGTCAGTTCCTGTTGAGTCTGTTCGTCCTGTTCTGCAGAATGCATTCGTCAACACACAAGGCAACGACAAGGGCAAGCTCGCTACAACGACAGTGATTGCCCTCGGTACTGATGGTAAGACGATCCGTGTGAGCACCAACTGGGATATCAACAGCAATGATCCTACTGAGGACGACAAGGCTGAGACTATCCTCTATACTGCTTTGCATAAGGCAGGCTTCGTGAGCCAGGCCAGTGTGGAGGCCTTCAAGAACCCGGACATCCGTCAGGGTGGCTCCATCATCAGTTCTTCTAAGGTCGGTCCTTCAGTGGCTAAGGATATTACAAGAAATGCTATCTACAGTGTCGGTCTGGCACTCCTCTGCATCTTCCTTTATATCTTGCTCCGCTTCCGCAACGTCGGCTTCTCTGTCGGTTCTATCGTGGCTCTGGCTATTGATACGACGATGGTCATTGGCCTCTTCTCGTTGTGCTACGGCTGGATAGGATTCTCGCTTGAGATAGACCAGACGTTCATCGGTGCTATCTTGACAGTGATCGGTTATGATATCAACGACTCTGTGGTGGTGTTCGACCGTATCCGTGAGAACCTCCGTCTGCATCCGAAGGGAGACAAGCAGAAGATCTTCAACGACTCTATCAACCAGACCCTCGCACGTACTATCAATACGTCGTTCTCTACGTTGATCGTGTTGCTCGCAATCTTCATCCTCGGTGGCGACTCTATCCGCTCGTTCTCCTTCGCAATGATCGTCGGTGTGTTCGTCGGTACCCTGAGCTCTATCTTCCTTGCTTCGCCTATCGCTTACATGGTGTTAGGTAGTAAGATTAAGAAAGGCGACGACAACGATGCTGCTGTGGTTGCTGAGCCCGTGAAGGCGTAAGACAATACATTATTAATATAATAATCCCCGCAATTCGAAATGAGTTGCGGGGATTATTGCTTTTTCTGAATTTTCAAGTTGGAAAGTGCCTCGGAGAGGCACACTTATTCATAACCCCAGACTAAGGAAGCGAAGCGACCGCAGTCTGGGGTTTGTAGATGAGAATGAATTAACTGACACTCAGCCTCGAAGAGGCTGAATGCGCCTTGGCGCGCTATGTTGGTATATGATACAGCGCTTGCAAAACATTGCGCACTTTCGTGCAGTCTGCCTCTTCGAGGCAGGAAATCAGTCAAACAAGTCCTCACATCAACCCCAGTCTGCGTCGCTGCGCTCCTTAGACTGGGGTTATTAAAAAGTCAGCCTCTCCGAGGCTGTCCCTCGCTAAAATAAAGATTTTTTCTTTCCCATGCAAGAAATGACTAATGTATGCATTTATAGGTTGTAAACAGCGAGGGCGCATTCCCCTACTCTATTTTAGGGAAAATCCTATGCGCGATGTGTTCAGGATGATATACCTTTGCACGCAGATATAAAAATGTTATACACATGAAAATTACAAAGACTCTCGTGGCAGCTTTTATGATGCTCGCCACAACAATGACAGTAAATGCAGCCGACAAGTTGGTTAACTTCACGGTGCTGCGCAATTATTTCCACAACAACAACGCTCCCGCGCTCTCCTCTCCGCTCATCACGAGCAAGAAGGCGTTCGACGAGCAGTTCGGCGAGGCTGCTTTCATGGGTAAGAATGGTCAGCCTACTCCTGTCAACTTCAGCAAGAATGCTGTGCTTGCCATCGTCCTTCCGGAGACGAACAAGGACATCGATATCGACTCTGTGAAGGTCACAGAGAGCGGTAAGAATGAGCTCACACTGGCCTACACCGTACATGAGGGTGCTGAGCGCAGCTATTATACGAAGCCGCTTCAGCTCATGGCAATCAGCAAGAAGTATAAGTCGTACAAGGTGAAGGTCGTGCCTACGGTTCGTCACGATGTAAGTACCTCTACAAGCTCATACGATACCTATTTTTACAACGATAGCAAGCACAACGTAAAGTTGTCCGTCGACTATCCAATAGCCGGAAATAAGGCACTTGTAGCGGGCGTACGCACATGGCTCGGCGAGCGCTTAGGTGTGATGGCTAAGAGTTTCGACTTTAGCGATGCTAAGAATGAGGTTAAGGCTGATGTCAATACCAATGCCAAGGCAAGTGCTTTCGTGCAGGATTATGCTGCTAAGATTGCTTCCAACATGGATCGCCTGAACAAAGGCAATGGCGGTAACCGTTGCGCACTGACGGCTTCCGTCAACCGCGTATGGGAAAATGACCGCTTCGTGAGCTATGAGGCTACGGGTTATTTCTATACGGGTGGTGCCCATGGTCAGAGCTTCTGCGATGGTGCTACCTTTGATAAGCAAACCGGTAAGCAGGTATTGCTCGTCAAGGGTGATGCTGCACTTCAGAAAATGCTTACGGAGCGTCTGAAGAAGACCTCTGGTGTTGAGCATTTCATGGAAGAGCCCGTTCCTATGCCTCAGGCTGCACCTTATGCAGTGGCTGGTGGTAAGATCAAGTTCGTCTATCAGCCTTCAGAGATCGGTGCTTACGCCATCGGCATGCCGGAGTGCGAGATCTATCCGTATGAGCTCGAGAAGTGGCTCACAAAGGATGGAAAAGTACTGATGAACGAATAATATTGCATTGCGGGCGGCCACAGGAGCCGCCCCTGCTAACTTTTCCCTGTAACTATCTTTTTTATTTCATTCAGTTTATTGAGCGCATCTACGGGCGTGAGATTGTTGATATCAAGTCCAAGGATCTCATCCCGAACTTGCTTCAATACAGGATCATCAAGTTGGAAAATGTTGAGTTGGACACCATCTTTGTCCTTCCCAATGTTTTCCACTTTTGGTTTTCCGGCACTTCCTACTTCAGCGTTGTCAGCCTCCAGTTCTTTCAGTACCTCGTTGGCTCTTTTCACGATAGAGCGCGGCATGCCCGCAATCTCAGCCACATGAATACCGAAGGAGTGCTCGGAGCCACCGGGCGTGAGCTTGCGGAGGAAGATGACCTTGTTGTCGATCTCCTTCACTGCCACGTTGTAGTTCTTTATGCGTGGGAAATGCTTCTCCATCTCATTGAGCTCATGGTAGTGCGTGGCGAAGAGCGTGCGGGCCTGAGAGCCGCGGTGCTCGTGCAGATACTCCACGATAGCCCAGGCAATAGAGATTCCGTCGTAGGTCGACGTTCCCCTACCCAACTCATCAAAGAGCACGAGGGAGTGCGGAGAGACGTTGTTGAGGATGTCGGCAGCCTCCGTCATCTCCACCATGAATGTTGACTCACCGAGCGAGAGATTGTCGCTCGCCCCTACCCTTGTGAATATCTTGTCCACTAAGCCTATTCTCGCGCTCTCTGCGGGCACGAAACAACCTATCTGGGCCAACAGTACGATGAGCGCTGTTTGGCGCAATAACGCTGACTTTCCGGCCATATTAGGACCCGTGATCATCATGATCTGCTGCTTTTCAGTATCGAGGTAGACATCATTGGGCACGTAGCGCTCGCCGAGTGGCATCTGTGTCTCAATGACAGCGTGGCGGCCCTGATGGATGTCGAGCACCGTTGTGTCATCGACGACTGGACGCACGTAGGCATTGTCCTCAGAGACTTTGGCAAACGACAGCAGACAGTCGATATGCGCGAGGATATTCGCATTGATCTGTATCTGAGGGATAAACTCCTGCATGTCGACGATAAGCTCGGAGAAGAGCTGTGCTTCGAGCTCAAGAATCTTCTCGTCAGCTCCGAGAATCTTCTCTTCGTATTGTTTCAGTTCGGGTGTGATATAGCGCTCCGCCTGGGCCAACGTCTGCTTACGAATCCAGTCAGCAGGAACATGATCCTTGAACGTATTGCGCACCTCAAGATAGTAACCGAAGACGTTGTTATAACCCACTTTTAATGAGGATATTCCCGTCTTCTCGGCCTCACGTTGCTGAATCTCTAAGAGATAGTCTTTTCCACCGCGGGAGATGTTACGCAGTTCATCGAGCTCCTTGTTGTAGCCTTCCGCAATGACATCACCTTTGGATACGAGCTGTGGCGGGTCGGGCTGAATCTCTTTCTCAATGCGGTCGCGTAAGCTCTCGCAGAGATTCATCTGCTCACCGAGCCGTTTCAAGCTCTCGTTGTTGGCATAGAGACAAGCCGACTTGATAGGCTGGATAGCTTGGAGTGCAGTCTTGAGTTGTACTACCTCGCGTGGTGTGACCCTTCCTACGGCCACTTTGGAGATGATTCGTTCGAGGTCCCCTACCCTATGCAGCTGTTCATCAATGACTTGCCGGAAGTCGGGAGCCTTGAAGAAATACTCCACAACGTCGAGCCTATCGTTGATATGCTTCACGTCTTTCAGCGGGAAGACAATCCAACGACGCAACATACGGCCACCCATCGGCGTGATGGTACGGTCGATGACGTCGAGCAGCGATTTGCCGTCTTCCTGCATCGGCTGAAGGAGCTCCAGCGAGCGGATGGTGAACTTATCTAAGCGCACGTATTTCTCTTCCTCTAAGCGCTTCAGAGATGTGATATGATTGATATTCGTGTGTTGCGTCAGCTCGAGATACTGCATAATAGCACCCGAGGCGACGATGCCTTCCTTGAGATGCTCCACACCGAAGCCTTTCAACGACTTCGTACCGAAATGCTTCAACAGTTTCTGCCGTGCATTCTGCTCCGTGAACACCCAGTCGTCGAGCTCAAAGACCGTGAGTTTCGTGCCGAAATACTGTTCAAACTCCTTGCGCTTCGTCTTGTCATAGAGCACCTCTTTCGGAGCAAAGTTACCAATGAGCTTCTCCACATAGTCGTAGGAACCCTGACCGGTGAGGAACTCACCCGTAGAGATATCGAGGAAGCTGATGCCGCATGCTGTCTTGCCGAAGTGGACGGCAGCGAGGAAGTTGTTCTCCTTGTAGTTCAAGACGTTATCGCTCATAGCAACGCCCGGCGTGACAAGTTCCGTGATGCCTCGCTTCACCATCTTGTCCATCTCGGAGAGTCCCTTCTTGCCTTTTATCATGGCGCGTTTCTTCTTCGGGTCCTCGAGCTGGTCGCAGATAGCCACACGCTTACCTGCGCGGATCAGCTTCGGCAGATAGGTGTCGAGGGCGTGGTGTGGGAAGCCAGCCATCTCAGCACCTGCAGAAGCTCCGTTGTTGCGCTTCGTGAGTGTCAGACCAAGAATCTTCGAGGCTTCCACGGCATCATCGCAGTAAGTCTCGTAGAAGTCGCCACAGCGGAAAAGTAGGAGAGCGTCGGGATGCTTCGCCTTCATGGAGAAGAACTGACGCATCATGGGAGTGAGAGTATTATCTGTACTTTTTATTGTAGACATAAAAAATTATTTCTTAATAAGATTACCGAGACCTGCGAGCAGTGCTTGTGCCAATGGATTGTCGGCCATATCGTCTTGTTTCTTTTCTTCCTGAGTATCCTCGGTGAAGTCGAGACGACGGGGATCACGTGGCACGATACGGTAACAGGAGCGGCCATGGATACGACTGCGTGTGAAGCCAGCCTCCTGCAAGGCAAAGCCTACATCTTGGTTGACATGCTCGCCCGGTGTCCAGTAAGGATACTCCTGCATGAGCCGGTCGATGATTGTATCAATGTATATAGCTTTCGCTTTCTGACCCTTGGGTGGGTTGGCATAGAGCAGTCGCACCATCTTCACGAGGTTGTCAGCTTCCTCAAAGGGAGAGTTCTGACCTGCCATCCGCTCACGCTCGTCGTCTGTGAGCAGATAGTCGGCACCATCCTCAAGCTGCTCGCGAAGCTGTGCATAGAGTTGTTCGTAGGGGATAGGGGAGAGGTCTATCTTGTGACCGACTTCCACACAAGCGAGATGCGCTGCTCCAGCAGCATCTGTCATAGGGTGGAGGTTACCCGTGGTAGCGATGAAGCCTGCATATTGGCGGCGTGGCTCCTCCGTGGTGCCGTAAGGGCGACGGAAGACGGGTGTGGAGCGGGAAAAGAGATAACGCACAAGGGGCTCCTGAAGCGTGTTCTCCTGATAGAACTCGTCGAGGTTGACCAGCAGGTTCGTCGTGAGGAGCTCGTAGACATCAGCTGATGAACTGAGCTTGATCTTGTCAGTATAATAAAGTCGTAGGGTGGGGGGGAGGATAAGGTTACAGAATGAGGTCTTGCCGTAGCCCCATTGCCCGACAAGTACGGGCACGATGATGTCGCGGTGGGGTACCTCTATATCCATCCAGCGTGCTACCGTCTGAAGCAGCCATTTATGGAAGCGGTCGCCCCAATCGGGATTAGAAGTAACGATGCGCTGGGAGAGGTCGAAGACATGGTCTTCGCCATCCCATTCGGGGAGATTCTCAAGCCATTCGCGTGCCGGGTTCCACTGATCGATGAGTGTGGAGTGAACGAAGCGGTTCAGCGTCTCGTCAGTCAACGAGACACCTTCACGTTCAGCCTCTAAGATAAGTGTGTTGCGCCCTTCTTTAGAGAGACGATGCCATTCTTTACCCTCGGCGTCAGCATAGAGCAGTTCGCCTGTCAGCACATTGCGGCGCAGTCTGTGTTTTTCCTCCAAATATGTTATGGCATCCGTCATCGTTTTCCCTTGTTATTTGCTATTTTATCAGTTTGCAAAGATAACAAGAAAAAACGAGAAAGGGAGTGATTAATGAGTTGAAATCTTTAAATCATTTGCTTAGAATATATTGGGCTTTATCGTCATTTTCAATATCTGCTCTATGTATATCCACACTACCCATTAATTTTCTCCTTTTGGGAGAAATGATATATTTGTTTTTCATCTGCATAAATATAGATTACGTATTACTTTGATATTGCGAAGCCTTCACCATACAAGACAATAGTGCGCCCATCCCGCATCTTGAAATCGTAGCGGCCTTTGGGTACGAACTCCTCATTCTTCACCTTCTCATCATCGATGACCATTGTCACCTGCTCTCCCGTTTTCCTGTTATAGGTAGCAACGAAAGGCTTGCCGATTCTTATTTGTTTGTAGTCGAGAAAGCATATGCCATAGTTTACGAGTTCCAGCTTGCTATCGTCCATACGCAAGGCTGAAGCACTACCCAAGTCTTTAGGCAAAGCCGTAGCCCAGTTTTCATTAAGATCATCGTCAAAACAATATAGGCTGTCAGCATCCGCTATGTACATCGAATCCTGATGGATTACCATGTTGCTATGACTTCCCGTAACCATGGATTGTACTACACTTCCCGATGCTAAATAGTCATGATAAGTTACTTGACCGAATTTGTCAAGCGCGATACCTTCTCGCATAACCCCTTTACCAAAGCGCTGGGCTACAGTGGATGGTCTGCCACCATTAAAAGGACGCGATTGATACTCACCGTTCAGCAGATTGAGTTTGATAAGGCTATCCCCAACAACATAAGCTGTTGTGGAGTCTGGTGAAATGGCAAAATGCTGAAAAGGATAATGCACCTTATACGGAAGGTACCTTTCCCATAACTGTTTGCCTGTATTCATGTCTACCCCGATGGTATAGACAGAGGTCATATTTTTGTTCCATGAAAGCTTATTCCATTTGATGTGGGCAAACAAACCGATGTTCTTGTATTTGTTCTCTACAGTGACAATAGCTTGGTGAGGGTAGCTCCATAGCTTCTTTCCATCGAAGCTATAGAACGTCGACTTTTTATTGAAAGTATTTGTAGTGAGATACCCTTCGTCAGTCATTCCTATAACATCTTTATCCGTTGTTGCGACCTCTTTCATATCATTGACCCGATAAATATGATTCTTCTGGGTGCCGTTTCCATCTTTTGTCACTACACAAAGATAATGACGGCTCTCCATGAAAGCTATTGGCTTCTCATTGATGTTGAACAGTTGCATGTCCTGGGCATGAACAGATTGAATCATAAACATACTGAGCAACAGCAGTATAGTTTTTATTCTTTTCATTGATAACGGATTAAGATGTATAGTTTATGGTTTGGGCGGCCACCAGGGCCGCCCCTACGTTGAATCAATTATATAGATGATTATTTCTCACTGAAGATGACCTGGACCATCGTTTGGCCAACAGCCTTGAGAACGTTTTTGTCGATGTTCTGCATGTTATCAGCAAGGGTATGCCAAGTCGGGCCGAAGGAACTCTGTTGGCAAGTGGGGTAGTAGGGGATGATGTCGATACAAGGAATCTTCGCTGTCTGGTTCACGGGGATATGGTCATCGGTGA
>DEKJ01000048.1:0-9728 GCA_002353825.1 Prevotella sp. UBA2725
CATCGATTGTTACGGTCTGCAAGCGTATGTCCGCGGTGACGTTTGCTGCTGCTCCCAGTATCTTCTTTGTGGCTGTGATGGGAGGCATGGATGTGCTCACGGCTGCTGCGCTGCAAGTGTTCTTGTTGTTTGCTGTGCTCTCCGCCTCACTCATTTCTGTCTTTGTGTCGCTCTTGATAGGAAGGCGCTACAACTTTGATGAATATAATAAGTTGAAGAAAGTGTTCAAGAACGAGACGAAAAACGATGTCAAAGCTGAGCCTATTGCTGAGCCGAAGACTGAGCAGCCTCAATAGCGCGCAGCATGCTCTCACAATAGTTCTCTGCTGAGCATTCTTTTGTGAGGAAGTCTTGCATGTTGTGCACTTTCCTTTTCATCCCTTCCTGATCCGAATAAGCAAGTTCTATTTTCTGCGCGATCTCTTCGTCGGTCTTTGCAATGATGCCGCGTTCATCCGTGATATATTCTTTGGTGACATCGTTCTCGTTCATGGCTATCACCCGCCCTTCCCATGCCGATTGCATCAGCACAATCAAGCCTGCGGGGCAGTTGTATTTGGCGATATTCAAAACGAAAGTCGATTCTCTCATGCCTTGCATGAAATAAGGAAAAGGCAGATGGCTGAACGTTTTAACATTCTTGGGTATGCTCTTACCTTCTTTCGGGGTAAAGCCAACGAAAAGGAACTTCCATTGGGGTAAAAGCTTGGCTATGTGCAGACATCTGTCCCAGTCGCGATGAGTATTGCCTCCACAGAAGATTCGTTTCCCATTATCGTTGAACTCTCGCGCATAGCCCGGATACTGATTATAGTCGCGTAGGAGGGGTAAAGGTCTTGAAGTGTGGAGCACCTTTTGTATCAATTTTTCATAACTCCGACTATTTATGAGTTGAATATATCTCTTGCTTTTCACAGCCTTTCGATAGAGAAAACGCATGAGGCGGGTACGCATCGATTGATCGTCCTTGAGCGTGAGATTAGAGGATATAACTTTTATCTTCTTATGCTTGAGCATGCTGATCCACCAACAAAGAACACCGGCTGAGCATAAGTAAGTGATGATTGTATCTCCAGCTTTTGCTGTGTTTACGGCATGCAGTGCCCCTCGAAAATCATTGACATATTCATTGCTATTCGTGGGCGTATGGAGATATTCTGCTTCATAGCCTTTGTCCTTCAGATATTTGATAAGGAAAGGAAATGTGTCAACATCATAATGGGTTAAATAATAGACCATTGTTATCCTGATTATTTTATTCTTATCGTCTTTATCCAATCCTTCAGCACCCCATGATACTGGTTCTGTGAGTCAGCCTCAAGAATGAGCACGCGTGAGCCATCCTTAAGTCGAGGTCCCAGGCACATGCCTTCATAGTTGGCAATGTTCTGCTTTAACAATGTCAAGGATGTACGCCACTTGGCAAGTAGTTCTTTGTTTGTTTCGCCGGGCTTGAAATGGAAAAGCTTGCAGTTGACAAATGAACCAAATTTCTTTTTGGGTACATAAAACTCACGCTCCAGCACAAGCAGTGAGCCATCGTCAAGCGCACAGATCGTTCCGATGCCATGAGCATAAAACTCGGCTTTGGCTTGATCGGCTAAAGGCGCGTCGAGGGTGTAGGGATAATTGTGGAGAGGCTGTAAGTCGGTATTGTAGCTCTGCATGATTACGTTTCCACTCTCATTGCAGGTCCAGAGCGTCTGTGTAGAGTCGTTGTAGCTGAGCGCTTCGAGTCCGAGGTTCCCTGGAAGATTTTTGTAAAGTGGGGTTGGCGGAATCTCACGTCCTGTGAGCTTCCCGGTCATGTCATATTCCTTGATGTAGTTGTCTGCCTCTCCACTGATAAAGATTGTTTTTGTATGCGGATTATAAGCAATGCCTTCATCGTCGCGAGCCGGCTTCGCAGCAGAGCGGAACCCTTCATTGGTGACTGCTAAGAGCTCACCCGTGATAGAGTCGAGCTTGATGCTCCACACGAAGTATCCGTCTTCCGCCGACTTATCACTCACCACTGCATATCTGTCTCCACCCAACCACGTGATGCCACTGTAGTTGCCCGCGGGAATCGTTGCGAAATGATGTTGGGGAAGAAGCGTAACGATGAAAAGAAGAAGGGAATATAGCATGTCTAATATAATTTTGGATTCATTTGAATCTCGGGTCGGTTAGGTCCCCGGAGGGGGCCAATATGGTTAGCCCCAGGCAAGGCGTAGCCGCAGCCTGGGGTTAAGACCATATTCAATAAGATCAATTGTCGTCCTCGAAGAGGGCGAACCTTAGAGCGTCACCTTTAGCAAATTCTGCGCGAACCGTCACCAATGACCACGTCAATGACCTGCGGCTCATGGCCGTATTTCTCATTGAATCTAGCCTTGGCGTCAGCGATGAACTTGTCGTAGAGGTCGTCTTTCACGAGGTTGATGGTGCAGCCACCGAAGCCGCCACCCATGATACGGCTACCTGTGACACCGTCTTCCTTAGCGATGTCGTTGAGGAAGTCGAGCTCTTCGCAGCTCACCTCATACTCCTTGCTCAGGCCGTAGTGAGTCTCGAACATCTTCTGTCCTACTGTCTCGTAGTCGCCTTTCTGCAGGGCATCACTGACAGCGAGCACGCGGTCTACCTCACCGAGCACGAAGTGTGCACGCTTGTAGTCCTCAGCGCTGACGTCAGCCTTTACAGCCTCCAGGTCATCCCAGTCAGCATCGCGCAGCGTATCGAAATGACGGTCAGTGAACTTAGCGTTGAGTGCCTTCACCACATTCTCGCAAGAGTTGCGACGGTCGTTGTAAGGAGAACCTTTGAGCTCGTGCTTTACCTTAGAGTTGAGCAGAACGAGCTTGTAGCCCTTCGGCTCCCAGGGGAAGTATTCAAACTCACGGCTGCGGCAGTCGAGACGCATCAGCTTGCCTTTCTTACCGAAGACTGAAGCGAACTGATCCATGATACCGCAGTTCACACCGATATACTTATGCTCCGTTGCCTGACCAGCGAGCACGAGATCCCACTTGGAGACCTTGTTGTCACCGAAGAGATCGTTGAGTGCGAAAGCGAAGCAGCTCTCCAAAGCAGCGCTTGAAGACATGCCTGCACCTAAAGGTACATCGCCTGCGAAAGCAGCATTGAACGGCTTCACATCGACACCACGGTCCATCATCTCACGGCAGATGCCATAGATGTAGCGAGCCCATGTAGCCTTCGGACCTACGGGGTCATCGAGGGTGAAATGAGCCATGTCTTTCAGGTCGATAGAGTAGACGTTGACACTCTTTTGTCCGTTCGGACGAATCTCTGCCATGATGCCCTGCTCTACGGCTCCTGGGAAGACGAAGCCACCATTGTAATCTGTATGCTCACCGATGAGGTTGATACGACCCGGTGATGCGTAAACGTTGCCTGTCTCACCATCGAAGTGCTTAATGAAACGGCTTCTTACAAATTCTATATCCATATCAAATGGGTTTTATTGGTTAATAATGTCTTTAAAAGATTACTTCTGCACACCGAACTTGTAGATTGTGGTCTGCTTGTAGCGCTCACCCGGATCCAGTACTACAGATGGGAAGTATGGGCGGTTAGGAGAGTCGGGGAAGTGCTGTGCCTCAAGGCAGATAGCTGAGCGCTTCGGATAGGTAGCGCCATGAGTGCCCTTGATTCCAGCGAGGAAGTTACCCGTGTAAAGCTGGATACCAGGCTCTGTTGTGTAAACCTCCATCGTGCGGCCGCTCACAGGTTCGTATGCCTTTGCAGCGAAGGAGAGCACGCCTTCTTCCTCTTTGTTGAGCACGTAGCAGTGGTCGAAGCCGGTGCCGTTCTTGATCTGCTCATTGTCGGCGTTGATATCGCGGCCGATAGGCTTCGGAGTACGGAAGTCAAATGGAGTGCCTTCAACCTTGCGGATCTCACCGGTTGGAATAGAAGTGTTGTCGATGGGGAGATAGAAATCGGCGTTGAGCTGCAGTTCTACGTTCTCAACAGAAGGCGTAGGATCAGCGATACCTGCTAATGCGAAGAATCCGTGGTTAGTGAGGTTGATGATGGTCTTCTTGTTGGTTGTAGCAAGATAATCAATGTGGAGCTCGTTATCGTCAGTCCAAGTATAGACAACGGTAACCTTCAACTCTCCGGTGTATCCCTCCTCACCGTAAGGAGAAACATAGTTGAGGGCGAGCGTGTGGTCGTTCATCAGTTCCGGTGACCAAACCTTGACGTTGAATCCCCTCTTGCCTCCGTGGAGATGGTTCGGGCCATCGTTGCAGGCTACCTGATAATGCTTGCCGTGGAGGGTGAACTCACCTTTGGCAATGCGGTTGCCGAAACGTCCGATAAGTCTTGAGAGATAAGGTTCCGGGGAGTTGATGACGTCCTGAATGTTGTCATGGCCCATGATGACGTTGGCCCTCTTTCCGTTGCGGTCAGGAACCATAATAGCTACGAGTGCACCGCCATAGTTGGTGATAGCCACTTCGTTACCTTCACTGTTTCTCAGGATAAAGAGGTCAGTCTTCTTGCCATTCACTGTGGTCTGAAAGTCCTCACGCTTCAGACCGCATACATTTGGTGTTTCTTCAGTGTTTGCCATATGAATGTGTCTTTAGTTGTAATCTATGTTATCTGTCTATGTTATCTGCTTGTTTCTATAGCTTAATGCAAAGTAAACAAAAAATCTTGAGAGTGACAACTAAAAGCGCAAAATATTATGGCATTTTTAATGTTAAATATCCTTATTCCTGTAAGATTTGCTTATTTACACATCTTTTAATAAGGTCGGCATGGCAAGTTTATAAGTCGGGCATGGCAAGCAAGTCAGCAACGACATAGCTGGAACCTCCCACGAAGATGAAATCATCCTTATCGGCTTCTTCCAAAGCTTTATGGTAAGCGTTGGCGATGGACCCGCAGTTGGTGCCTTTGAGATGGTGCTTGGCTCCGAGTTCTGCCACTTTGTCAGCACTGAAGGCGCGCTTAGAAGTAGGTTGTGCCCAATAATAAACAGCATTCTTCGGAAGCATCTCCATGACGGTGTTGATATCCTTGTCGTCGACCATTCCGAAGACGATACGCAAGGTCTTGCATGGCTGCTGTTCTATCTGCGGAGCGAGATACTGCCATCCACCTACATTGTGACCTGTATCGCACACGACGCGTGGAATCTTTCTTATTGTCTCCCAGCGACCACGGAGCCCCGTGAGTTTACAAACGTGCGCGAGTGCTTCTTTCACATCCTCGTTGCTGATGGAGAACTTCTGCAGAAGAATAGGCATGGCGGTGAGCACCGTGTTCATATTCTTCTCCTGATAGTCACCGCCGAGATCACCGTGAATGTGTCCGAAGGTCGTTGTCTCATAGTCACGGCCACCATTGACACATGCTTTAGAAGATGTGACTACAGGATGGTCTTGTGCATATATAATAGATGTGTGGCACTCGTCTGCTTTCTTCTGAAAAACAGGACGTGTCTCAGGAATATCCTCACCAATGACAATAGGCACACCGGGCTTGATGATCCCGGCTTTCTCGCCGGCGATGAGTGCCAGCGTGTTGCCGAGAAACTGGGTGTGATCGAAACTGATATTCGTGATGATTGATACTTCCGGCGTGATGATATTCGTGCAGTCGAGCCTTCCGCCGAGACCTACTTCCATCACAGCAACATCTACCTTCTGCTCTTTAAAATAAAGGAAAGCGAGTGCCGTGGTGAGTTCAAAGAAAGACGGATGAAGGGGCTCGAAGAAACTGCGTTCCTTCTCCACGAAGTCGATGACCCGCTGTTCGGGAATCATTTCACCGTTGACGCGGATGCGTTCGCGGAAGTCAACGAGATGAGGGGATGTATAGAGACCGACCCTATAACCGGCTTGCTGAAGCACGGCTGCGATACTGTGAGAGCACGAGCCTTTGCCGTTGGTACCTGCGATATGAATCGTTTTATAAGCTCTGTGCGGATGTCCAAAATGTTCATCTAAAGCCTTCGTTGTCTGAAGGCCCGGCTTATATGCAGAGGCACCGACGTGCTCAAACACCGGTGCCGAATTGAATAAATAAGAAACAGTCTCTTGATAATTCACCCCAATAATGTTTTATGGAAGTTCATGAGTTTATGAGTTCATGATTAACTATTCAGTCGTTCTTTGAGTCGTTCAAAGAAACTCTTTTTCGTGCTCGTGTCACTCTTGAAGTTCTCGCTCTCACGAAGTTCCTCAATAGCTTTCTTCTCGCTCTTGGTCAGCGTCTTAGGTACATACACGCTCATGTTGACCACGATGTCGCCTGTGCCTGAGCCGTAGCCTTTCACGGCAGGCAGACCTTTGCCACGCAGGCGAACAGTCTTGCCCGGCTGCGTGCCTGGATCAATCTTGAGAGAGATTTTCTTGCCGTCGATGGTAGGAATCTCTGCATCGCCGCCGAGTGCAGCCGTCGGGAAGTCGAGCAGGAGATTATAATAGAGGTCTTGCTTATCACGGACGAACGTATCGTTCTTCTCTTCCTCAATGATGACCTGAATGTCTCCAGGCACACCATTATGAGGACCTGCGTTGCCTTTGCCGTGGACATTGAGCACCATACCCTCTTCCACACCGGCAGGGATATTAATCTCCACCACTTTCTCACCTTTGACGACACCCGTGCCGCCGCAGTCCTTACATTTATTCTTGATGATAGTACCCTCACCATGACAGGTAGGACACTCGCTCTGTGTCTGCATCATGCCGAACATGGAGCGCACGGTACGTGTCACCATACCGGAGCCATGACAAGTAGGACAAGTCTCTGGCTGAGCACCCCCTTCGGAGCCCGTGCCATTACACTTGTCGCAGACAACGTCTTCACGAACCTTGAACTTCTTCGTCACACCGCTGGCGATGTCCTGCAACGACAGTTTCACTTTCAATCGCAGGTCTGAACCACGGTATACGCGCTGGGATCTGCCATTGCCTCCTCCGAAGCCACCGAACCCTCCGAAGCCACCCTGGTGGCCTCCGAAGATATCGCCGAACATCGAGAAGATATCGTCCATGTTCATGTCGCCACTGAAGCCGCCGAAGCCACTTCCTCCTGGTGCATCGAATCCGAACTGATCATACTGCCGACGCTTGTCAGGGTCGTGCAGTACCTCGTAGGCTTCTGCAGCCTCCTTGAATTTTTCCTCAGCCACTTTATCGCCGGGGTTACGGTCAGGGTGGTACTTGATGGCGAGCTTACGGTATGCAACCTTTATCTCGTCTTCCGTGGCGTTGCGGTCAACGCCCAACACCTCGTAATAGTCTCTTTTCTCTGCCATAATTCTTGTCCTACCGCTTTATTGTCCTACTGCAACTTTCGCGTGGCGGATAACCTTATCGTTGAGCGTATAACCTGTCTGAACGCAGTCGATGACCTTGCCTTTCTTCTCGTCGCCCATGCCGGGAACCATAGCCACAGCCTCATGGAAGTCGGTATCGAAATCCTTGCCATCGGTGTCAATCTTCTTCACGCCGAGGCTCTCTAAGGCCTTGACAAACTTATTGAAGATCATCTGCACGCCATCCTTGATAGCCTTCGGGTCGTCGCTCTTGTCTTTCAGGGCGCGCTCAAAGTCATCGAGCACAGGGAGCACGGCTTTCACCGTCTTCTCACTGCCATTGAGGATGAGCTCAGCCTTCTCTTTCAGCGTGCGCTTCTTATAGTTGTCAAACTCAGCGAGCGTACGGAGGTACTTGTCTTTCAGATCAGCAATTTCCTTGTTGGCTTTCTCCAACGGATCTTCCTGCTTCTCTTCTTTCTTCTCAGCGTCCTTAGCATCAGCCTTCTTGTCCTCGGCCTTGTCGCTGGTCTTCTCTTCTTTCTTCTCTGCTTTCTCTTCAGTCTTCTTTTCGGACGACTGATTAGCCTCCGGCTGCTGGCCTTCGACTTTTATGTTTTTCTTTTCTTCTTCTTTTTCTGCCATAATGCTATAACCTTTTTGTTTTCCTCAGATAACAAAAATCGTGCCACGCATTAGTTTATTCGTACATTCCCGCTCTCTGCTCCTTGATCTGGTCGTCGTGGATATACTCATCGTAAGGCATGAGCTTGTCGATGGTGCCCTTAGGTGTGAGCTCGATGATACGGTTGGATACGGTCTCAATGAGCTCGGCATCGTGAGAGGAGAACAGAATGTTGCCCTTGAAGGCCACGAGGTTGTTGTTCAGTGCCTGAATCGACTCCAGGTCGAGGTGGTTCGTAGGTGTGTCGAAGATGAGGCAGTTGGCGTTCTGCAGCTGCATTCTTGCAATCATACAACGCATCTTCTCACCACCGGAGAGCACGTTGACCTTCTTCTCTACATCCTCTTGGCGGAAGAGCATACGACCGAGATACGACTTCATGACGACCTCGTTGCCCGGACCATACTGTGAGAGCCAGTCGACGAGGTTAAGATCCGACTGGAAGAATTTCGTGTTGTCGAGTGGGAGATAGGCGGTGGTGATTGTCACGCCCCACTTATAGGTACCGGCATCAGCCTGGCGGTTGCCATTGATGATCTCGAAGAGAGCGGTCATAGCCTTGGGGTTATGACTGAGGAACACGACCTTCTGTCCTTTCTCAACGTTGAAGTTGACATGATCGAAGAGTACGGTTCCATCCTCGTCGACAGCCTTCAAGTCCTGCACTTCAAGAATCTGGTTGCCTGGTTCGCGCTCCATCTGGAAGATAATGCCAGGATACTTACGACTTGACGGCTTGATTTCCTCAACGTTAAGTTTTTCCAGCATCTTCTTACGGCTCGTTGTCTGACGGCTCTTAGCCACATTGGCAGAGAAACGGCGGATGAACTCCTCGAGCTGTTTCTTCTTCTCTTCTGCCTTCATCTTCTGGTTCTGAGCCTGACGTAGCGCAAGCTGCGAGCTCTCGTACCAGAAGCTGTAGTTACCTGCGAATACTGTGATCTTACCATAGTCGATATCGATGGTCTGTGTAGACACTGCGTCGAGGAAGTGACGGTCGTGGCTCACTACGAGCACCGTCTGATGCTCATCAATCTCACCGAGATAATCCTCCAGCCACTCCACGGTGTCGAGGTCAAGGTCATTGGTAGGCTCATCGAGCAGCAGGTTGTCGGGCTTGCCAAAAAGTGCCTTGGCCAGCATGACGCGCACCTTCTCATTATTTGAAAGCTGCGACATCTGCTTCTGATGGAGATCCTCCGACACGCCGAGGTTCTGCAGCAGCTGTGCGGCATCGCTTTCAGCCTCCCAACCGTTCATCTCAGCAAACTTCTCCTCGAGCTCTGCAGCGCGGTTGCCGTCTTCCTCTGTCATCTCAGGCTTGGAATAAAGCATCTCGCGCTCTTTCATGTTGTTCCACAGTGCATCATAACCCATGAGCACGGTGTCGAGCACTTTGTAAGCATCATATTTGAAGTGGTCCTGCTCCAAGACGGAGAGGCGCTCGCCCGGACCCATCTCTACGCTGCCTTTGTTAGGCTCGAGGTCGCCGCTGATGGCACGAAGAAGGGTTGACTTGCCGGCACCGTTGGCACCGATGACGCCGTAGATGTTACCGCGCGTGAACTTGATGTTCACATCTTTATAAAGGACACGTTTGCCAAACTGGATGGCAAGATTGGTAAGTGTTATCATAGTTACAATCTTATTTAGTTACTACCTTAAATTATATTGTTCTATCTTTCGATGGTCTTTAACTGAAAAAAGACTGACCTCTTGTGAAGATCAGTCTTTTAGTGCGCCCTTAGGGATTCGAAC
>DEKJ01000048.1:9800-12218 GCA_002353825.1 Prevotella sp. UBA2725
CTACCAGCTGAGCTAAGGGCGCATTCTGTACAATCTTTCGTAAGACCTAGCGGCCTCATTTCTGAATTGCGGGTGCAAAGGTACAGCTTTCTGATGGTTCTACCAAATAAAATCATAACTTTTTTGAAATTTTCTTTGCTTAGGCCTTACTGTGACCTATTATTAGGGGGCCATCCTTATGTAATAGCGCTTCGATTTCACTTAAATCGCGCTTCGATTTCACTTAAATAGCATCCCAATTTCACTTAAATCGCAATTAGCTAATTATAGCCATCTTATGCTCAGAAACTTCTTTTATGTGCAGAGTTTTTCGAAATAAACGTTAAATGTGCGCTTTTGTAAACAAAAAATGACTAGAAAAGTTGCACTTATCAATATTTTTTCTTATTTTTGCAGTGTTCGCTTAAACCGACAGGGAAAGCATTAAGACCTCTACAACTATGGGAAAATACAACATCACAGAAAAGAAAGAGAAAGACGCAGCTTATCGCACATTGGTTAATCCCAAACTCATGGATGAGCTTGAGCGGAAGATCAATGATATCATTATCATTCAGAAAAAATACAGAGACAAGGATTATTCTGCGAAGCAACTTGCCGAAGATCTGAATACGAACACGCGTTACATCTCCGCTGTGGTTAACGTGAGGTTCCACATGAACTATACCTCTTATGTCAATAAGTTTCGAATTCAGGAGGCCATGTCGATGCTTGTTGACAAGAGATATCAGGATCTGAACATGGAAGAGATCTCGGATATGGTTGGCTTCTCCAACCGACAGTCGTTCTATGCCTCCTTCTATAAGATCAATGGCATCACACCCCGCGAATATAAGTTGAGGCGTCTGCAGGCGCTGCCTCAGAAAGATGATAAGCCCAAGAAAAGAGGACGTAAGCCGGGCTCGAAAAACAAAGTAAAGACGGAGGAAAAGGCCTGAAGAAATCATAGAGAATAGGGCTAATTAATAAGATGATTTCCAATTCAAATAACTTTAATTATTCTGATGAGCGTTTCGCCGATCTTCAGATGCTCAGATACCGTATTGATGGTTTCGAAGCCCTGAATGCTCGGCGAAAGGCTTATATTTTTTATTTGGCCAAGGCTACATTAGCCGGCCGAGACATCACCACAGATCAATATGGCAAATATAACCTTGCGATAAGAAAAACGCTTGAAGCTGTATGGCAAGGTTGTAAAGACAAGACGTCGGATGACTTCCATCAGATAGAAGTCTATCTCAAGCGTGTGTGGTTCTCCAATGGTATCTATCATCATTATGGATGCGAGAAGTTCGTCCCCGGATTCTCAGAGTCGTGGTTCCGCAAAGCTGTAAAACAACTGGATTCGGATAAGTTGTCTATTGATGGTTATGGCAGTGTTGATGCATTGCTTGACACAATCTGCCCCATCATCTTCGACCCGACAGTGCTCCCTAAGCGCGTGAATCAGGCGGAAGGTGAGGATCTTGTGCGCACCTCAGCCTGCAACTTTTATGAGGGCGTCTCGCAGAAAGAGGCAGAGGACTTCTATGCTGCAATGCGTGACCCGCAGGCAGGCGACTGTCAACCATCATGGGGATTGAACTCTAAACTCGTGAAGCGAGATGGCAAGATAACCGAAGAAAAATATACGACGAAGGGGCTTTATGGCCCTGTCCTGCAAAAGATCGTTTATTGGCTTGATAAGGCTAAGAGTGTGGCAGAGAACGACTTACAGAAGAAGCTCATCGACCTGCTCATCAAGTATTATACCACCGGCGACCTCCATGTCTTCGACGAATTCAGCATCGAATGGCTGAAAGAACAACAGGGTGAGGTCGACTTTATCAATGGCTTCATTGAGGTCTACGGTGATCCTTTGGGCCTGAAAGGTACGTGGGAAGGCATCGTGGAACTGCGGGACGAGAAAGCCACGCAGCGTACACGGACAATCGCTGAGAACGCACAGTGGTTTGAGGACCATTCTCCTGTAGATCCGCGCTTCCGCAAGCCGAAGGTTAAGGGCGTCTCTGCACATGTCGTACAGGCTGCGATGCTTGGCGGTGAGGAGTATCCTTCCACGGCTATCGGTATCAATCTGCCCAATGCCGACTGGATCAGGGCGCGCTATGGCTCGAAGAGTGTGACGATTGGTAACCTCACAGACGCCTACAACAAGGCGGCGCGTGGCAACGGTTTCAACGAGGAGTTCGTCATCGATGAGCCTACGCGCCAGCTGATAGAGAAATGTGGAGATCTCTGTGATGACCTCCATACAGACCTGCATGAATGTCTTGGTCATGGTAGTGGACAGCTCCTTCCGGGTGTCTCTCCCGATGCCTTGAAGGCCTACGGCAGTACTATCGAGGAGGCGCGTGCCGATCTCTTTGGATTGTATTATCTCGCTGATCCTAAGCTCATCGAGCTCGGTCTCGTGCC
>DEKJ01000048.1:12254-12928 GCA_002353825.1 Prevotella sp. UBA2725
GTGCGTATCAAGCCGGGCAACCAGATTGAGGAAGCGCACATGCGCAACCGCGCTATCATCGCGCGCTGGTGCCTTGCTCATGCCGATGGGTGTGTGGAGCTGGTCTCTGTCGATAGCAAGACCTACGTCAAGGTCAACGACTATCCGCGTCTGCGCACGCTCTTCGGTCGTCTGCTCGCTGAGATCCAGCGCATCAAGAGTGAGGGCGACTATGAAGGAGCCAAAGAGATGGTTGAGACCTATGGTGTGAAGATTGATGCCAAGCTCCATCAGGAGGTTCTTTTCCGCTACGAGAAGCTCAATATCGCTCCTTACAAAGGCTTTATCAACCCATGGATGAAGCCCGTGCTCGATGCTGACGGCAATCTCACGGATGTGAAGCTCGACTACACAGAGAGCTATGCTCATCAGATGCTCCGCTACTCCCAGGAGTACGGCTTGCTGTAGCCAGCCTTTGTTTTTCCAAGCCAGCCCTTTGGTTTCCCCAAGTTCTGTGCCCCGCCGTTTACGGCGGGGATAATAAATAAAATCATGACCCAACAAGAAATACAAGACAAGATAAAAGAGCTGAAGCGTAGCTTCCGCCTGGTGATGAACGGTCCTGCCTCACAGTCGATGCGTGAGAAAGGCCTCGACTATCGTCTCAACTGGGGCGTGCCCTTCATTCAGCTCAA
>DEKJ01000048.1:12944-13943 GCA_002353825.1 Prevotella sp. UBA2725
GAAGATATCCGCGAGTGTAAGATCCTCGCCACGCTCCTCATGCCTCCCGACAAGATGCCGGAGGAGGTAGCAGAGATATGGATGGATCAAACCCACTCCCAGGAGATGGCTGAGATGCAGGCCTTTAACCTCTATCAGCACGTCGATTATGCGGCGAAGATAGCCTATCGCTGGATGGCCTCCGACAATGCTGAGCGTGAGATATGTGCCTACGATATCCTCGGCCGCCTCTTCATGAAGGGCCAGGAACCTAACGAGCGGGGTATCAACGAGTTTATTGATCAGGCAGTGACGGCTCTCAAGTCGCCCTCTGCAGGTGTGCGTCATGCCGCTATGAATGCTATCACTCGCTTTGCCGACTTAGGTCTCGTCTATGAGCGCGTGGCTAAGTCAGCACTGAAGCGAGAGGGTATAGATTTGCTTTAAAGTCATCGCGCCTCATATGTGACGCGTTTCCGCCTCATATGTGACGGTAACGCGCCCCATATGTGTCGCATTTCCGCCCCATATGCGACGCGTTCCCGTTTTATCTATTGGCTACTAACATCTGAATCTTTTACTTAATATGCTTAAGACTATCTCAAAACTTTCTTAAAATAAACGTCTTAATATCCTTTTTAATATAATTTAGGCCGCTCGGTTATGCTCCTCGGAGAGAAATTTGTACTTTTGCGTGTTGAAAAAAAAGAACGCAGAAAAGAATCCAAATTTCTCAATTATGGCAGAATCAGTAGATATTCGTGAACTGAACATCCTAATAGAGCAACAGAGCGGTTTCGTCAACGACTTGACGATGGGCATGAGCCGTGTCATCATCGGCCAGTCTCATCTGATCGACTCGCTGCTCATCTCCCTTCTCAGTGACGGTCATATCCTTCTCGAAGGTGTGCCTGGACTGGCAAAGACGTTGGCCATCAAGACGCTGTCAAAGCTCGTTGATGCCGACTTCTCCCGCATTCAGTTTACCCCGGACCTTCTCCCTGCCGATGTGATCGGTAC
>DEKJ01000048.1:14034-15025 GCA_002353825.1 Prevotella sp. UBA2725
GTGACGATTGGCGATCAGACTTTTGACCTTCCCAAGCCGTTCCTCGTGCTCGCTACACAGAACCCTATCGAGCAGGAAGGTACCTATCAGTTGCCTGAGGCTCAGGTCGACCGTTTCATGCTGAAGGTAGTGATTGGCTATCCTACTATTGAGGAGGAGAAGCAGATCATCCGTGAGAATATCCAGAAGGCCTTCCCCGAGGTGAAGCCTGTGTGCAGCGCTGAGGATATCTTGAAAGCCCGCGAGGTCGTAGGCCAGGTCTACATCGATGAGAAGATCGAGCAGTATATCGCTGACATCGTCTTCGCATCGCGTTATCCTGACCGTTATGGACTTCCGAAGCTGAAGGATCTTATCACGTTCGGAGGTTCTCCCCGTGCCAGCATCAACCTCGCCAAGGCAGCCCGCGCCTATGCTTTCATCAAGCATCGTGGCTATGTCGTGCCGGAGGATGTGAGAGCTGTGGCTCACGACGTGATGCGTCATCGTATCGGTCTCTCCTATGAGGCTGAGGCAGCCAACGTGACGAGTGAGGAAATTGTAAGTCAAATCATCAACAAGGTGGAGGTGCCTTAATGGATACTTCTGATATTCTTAGGAAAGTAAGGAAGATAGAGATCAAGACCCGCGGTCTGAGCCAGAATATCTTCGCCGGACAATACCACTCTGCATTCAAGGGCAGAGGTATGGAGTTTGCCGAGGTGAGGGAATATCAGTTCGGCGACGATGTCCGCGACATCGACTGGAATGTGACCGCAAGGCTGCACCGGCCGTATGTGAAGGTCTTTGAGGAGGAGCGTGAACTGACGGTTATGCTCCTCATTGACGTCTCCGGCTCGCTCGATTTCGGTACCGTGAGTCAGACGAAGCGAGATATGGCAACGGAGATTGCTGCTACACTCGCTTTCTCGGCTATCCAGAACAACGATAAGATCGGCGTCATCTTCTTTTCCGACCGGATAGAGAAGTACATTCCACCTAAGAAAGGCCG
>DEKJ01000047.1 GCA_002353825.1 Prevotella sp. UBA2725
GACTGCACGAAAGTGCGCAATGTTTTAAGATCGTATTGTCAACATAGCGCGCCAAGGCGCATTCAGCCTCTCCGAGGCTGGAACTCAGGTATCTGAGCACAGTCTAAAATCCCCAGACTGCAGTCGCTACGCTCCTTTAGTCTGGGGTTATTAAAGATTGTGCCTCTCCGAGGCACTGCCACAAACAAAAGAATTAGATTCAACTGTACAGAACGAAAGTTTTCGGATTATTTCCTTGCATAATTCAGTTGATTATCTTAACTTTGCGTAGTATTATATCTTAACTTTTTGACATGAAGAATTCGAATCTGAAATGCTGGGGGCTGCTGCTCCTTCTCCCTTTCCTCACCCTGAGCCTCTTTGCACAGGGACCGAACAATAGTGGAACCTATTACAAGAGTGCTGACGGACTTAAAGGTAAGGCACTGAAGACTGCGATGTTCAATATTATCAAGACGCATAAGCAGTTGACAAACAAACAACTGTGGTCAGCCTTCAAGACAACAGATAAACGCGCTGACGGCAAGGTCTGGGATATGTATTCCAATGCAACCAATTTTACCTTTGGCACGGATCAAGCAGGTAACTACAATAAGGAAGGTGATGTTTATAATCGCGAGCACTCCTTCCCGAAAAGCTGGTTCAAGGAAGCTACCCCGATGTATACCGACCTTGTGCATCTTGTACCTACTGATGCATATGTAAACAACCGCCGCGGCAACTATCCTTTTGGAGAAACAAAGGGCGAAACCTATAAGTCGAAGAATGGCTTCAGCAAGTTAGGTTCCTGCACTTACCCAGGCTATACGGGTGTCGTCTTTGAGCCTAACGACGAATACAAGGGTGACTTCGCGCGTATCTACTTTTATATGGCTACGGCCTATGAGGATAAGATCACGGGGTGGTCGCAATCGGCTATCTTGCAGAAAGACTCCTATCAGCCTTACAAGGACTGGCAGCAGAAAATGCTGATGGAATGGTCGGAGAAAGATGCTGTGAGTCAGAAGGAGATTGACCGCAATGCAGGTATCTATTCTTGGCAGAATAACCGCAATCCGTTCGTGGATTATCCGGGATTAGAAGAGTACATCTGGGGCAGTAAGAAAGATGTACCCTTCTCCTACGATCATTATCAGACACCGACATCCGTCACGTTTATAACTGTTGACACAAAGTCCATCGGTTCAGACGACTGGTACAATATGAACGGACAGAAGGTCGGCAAGTCTAAGCCTTCCCATAAGGGTGTTTACATCCACAAAGGAAAGAAGGTCGTGGTAGAGTAATCATCAAGCCTTCTCACGGTGTATCACCGTTCCATTGGCCTGATGGGTAGCTAAGACGAGCACTTCTGCTATCTGTACATGCTCGGGTGCTGAAGCAGCATAGAATGCCACATCAGCGATATCTGAGCCCGTGAGCGGGGTGATACCTTTATACACATTATCTGCACGCTGCGTGTCACCATGGAAGCGGACATTGGAGAAGTTGGTCTCCACAAGTCCCGGTTTGATGTTGGTGACACGCAGTTTCGTATCAGCCACATCGATGCGCAGTCCGTCGCTGATCGCTTTCACGGCAGCCTTTGTAGCGCAATAGACATTGCCACCGGCATAAGCGGCATCACCAGCTACACTGCCTATATTAATAATGTGTCCATGATTACGCTCTACCATGCCGGGAACAATGAGTCGTGTCATCGTCAGCAGACCTTTGATATTCGTATCGATCATCTGATCCCAGTCGTCGAAGTTGCCTTGATATTCAGGCTCCAGTCCACGTGCGAGACCTGCATTGTTGATGAGCACGTCAATATTCTTCCATTCTTCCGGAAGACTGTTCACGGCTTCTACAGCTTCCTTTCGGTCCCTGACATCGAAGGCTAAGCTCTGCACCTCAGCTCCTTGCTTTTCAAGATCAGCTTTAAGCGTACTGAGCTTCTCCTCGTTTCTTCCTGTGATGATTACGTTATAACCACCTTCAGCGAAGCGGCGTGCACACCCCTCGCCTATTCCACTGGTAGCGCCAGTGACTAATATGATCTTCTTTTTCATTATTTGTTATTTAGAGTTTATCCCCGTAGCACAGATCCCCGGCATCTCCGAAGCCCGGCACAATATACTTATGCTCATTCATGCCCGGATCGATGGCAGCACACCAAATTGTGGTCTTGTCCTCGGGAAATACCTTTTTAATATGGTCGATACCCTCCACTGTGGCGATGACACAGCAGACATGGATACGTTTCGGTGTACCTTTCGTTAAGAAAGCCTTGTAGCCAAGTTCCATGCTTCCTCCCGTAGCGAGCATCGGGTCAGCAATGATGAGTGTTTTCTCGTCGATGGACGGTGTGGCGAGGTATTCGACATGGATGCCGACCTCATGATGCGCCTCATCTTTGTACTCGCGGTAAGCAGAGACGAAGGCATTGCCGGCATGGTCGAAGACGTCGAGGAAGCCTTCATGGAAAGGAAGGCCAGCACGGAAGATCGTTGCGAGCACCACTTTGTCCGAAGGAACATTGACGCGTGCAATGCCCAAAGGCGTTACCACATCTTTCGATTCATAACTTAGACGTTTCGAAACTTCGAAAGCTTCATACCACCCTATTCGGCGGATATTGTTGCGGAAGAGCAGTCGGTTCTTCTGATAATCCTTGTCGCGAACCTCTGCGATATATTCGCCGACAATGCTGTTTTCTTTTGAAATGTTGATTACTTCAATCATATTGTTTTCTTGTTGGTTTCACTGCAAAGGTATGAAAAATCATCGATACAGCGTTGAAAAGATGGAAAAGTTATCAACTCTTTGCCAACCGCAAATTACAAAACGGGATAGCGAAATTTAGTTTTTTATTTCTTTAACCTAAAAAGGCTTAGATTGGCGGAAAATAATGCACTTCTTGCTTTGCTGTGCAACTGCTTTTTGTTACCTTTGCCCTCGCAAACGAAGAAGTTCATTTGCGTAAAAAGAGTACATTTATTTTCATAACTAATACATTTTTACAAAATGGCAAAGTTTGATAAATCAGTTTTAGCAAGCTACGGAATCCAGACAGGTACTGCTGAGGTTCTGTACAATCCTTCTTACGAGGTGCTGTTCAACGAGGAGACCAAAGAGGGTCTGACAGGCTACGACAAGTGCGTAGAGACAAAGCTGGGTGCAGTGAACTGCATGACCGGTATCTACACAGGTCGTTCTCCTAAGGATAAGTTCATCGTTGACGATGAGACTTCTCACGACACCGTATGGTGGGATTCTGAGGAGTATCACAACGATAACCACCGTGCTACCAAGGAGGCTTGGAAGGCTGTGAAGAAGATCGCTCAGGATGAGCTTTCTAACAAGAAGCTGTATGTCGTTGATGGTTACTGCGGCACACACCGTGACACTCGTATGAAGGTTCGCTTCATCATGGAGGTGGCATGGCAGGCACACTTCGTGACCAACATGTTCATCCGTCCGAAGACAGAGGCTGACTTCGAGCAGGAGCCTGACTTCATCGTTTACAACGCATCTAAGGCTAAGGTGGAGAACTGGAAAGAGCTCGGCCTGCACTCTGAGACTGCTGTTGTCTTCAACGTTACTTCTAAGGAGCAGGTGATCATCAACACATGGTACGGTGGTGAGATGAAGAAGGGTATGTTCTCTATGCAGAACTACTTCCTCCCGCTTCGTGGCATCGCTTCTATGCACTGCTCTGCTAACACAGATATGAACGGTGAGAACACCGCTATCTTCTTCGGTCTCTCTGGTACAGGTAAGACCACACTGTCTACCGATCCTAAGCGTAAGCTGATCGGTGATGATGAGCACGGATGGGACGACAAGGGTATCTTCAACCTCGAGGGTGGCTGCTATGCTAAGGTTATCAACCTCGATAAGGATGCTGAGCCTGACATCTATGGCGCTATCACACGTGACGCTCTGCTTGAGAACGTTACCGTTGACAAGGATGGCAATGTAGACTTCGCTGATAAGAGCGTTACGGAGAACACCCGTGTTTCTTATCCTATCTACCACATCAAGAACATCCAGCGTCCTGAGAGCCAGGGTCCTGCAGCAAAGCAGGTTATCTTCCTGAGCGCTGATGCCTTCGGTGTTCTGCCTCCTGTTTCTATCCTGAACGCTGAGCAGACGAAGTACTACTTCCTCTCTGGCTTCACAGCTAAGCTGGCTGGTACAGAGCGTGGTATCACAGAGCCTACTCCTACATTCTCTGCTTGCTTCGGCCAGGCATTCCTGGAGCTGCATCCTACAAAGTATGCTGAGGAGCTCGTTCGCCACATGCAGAAGAGCGGTGCTAAGGCTTACCTCGTCAACACTGGTTGGAACGGTACGGGCAAGCGTATCTCTATCCGCGATACACGTGGTATCATCGACCGTATCCTGGATCACGAGATCGATAAGGCTCCTACGAAGACCATTCCTTACTTCAACTTCGTTGTTCCTACAGAGCTCGAGGGTGTGAACAAGGATATCCTTGATCCTCGTGACACTTACAAGGATGCTTCTGAGTGGGATGCTAAGGCAAAGGATCTTGCTGCTCGCTTCATCAAGAACTTCAAGAAGTACGAAGGCAATGAGGCTGGTAAGGCTCTCGTAGCTGCTGGTCCTCAGCTCTAAGCTTGATTTTCCAACAATTTCTATATTAAGGCAGGAGAACTTCGGTTCCCCTGCTTTTTTTATGGTTCCGGTTTTCGGGTTGATGAGGTCACACAACCTCGAAGAGGTTGAACATGGTTAGCCCCAGGTGAGGAGCGTAGCGACGTAACCTGGGGTAGGTGTGAGGCGTTTTCGTTGAAAGGTGTCCTCGAAGAGGGCGAACCTATCATGGTGCTAGTTTTGTAGGTTCGCCCTCTCCGAGGCCGACAGGTCAGGTGTACCCGCCCGATACAACCCCAGGTTACGTCGCTACGCTCCTCACCTGGGGCTAACCTAATTGGCCCCCTCCGGGGACCCTATCAATCCAAAAAACGGAAGAACCCTTTTTATGCTCTTAATCACAATTTCTCTACCCGCGTGCAAAGATAAGAAAAATATCGATACGCTGCAAGGTTTGTACTCCTATTGCCGGTTACTATTCTGTAAACTCTTAAATATTAAGATATTATATGATTATCCCTATGATTGCTTTTGTCTGAAGGTCTTTGCGTGAAACATCGATGTCTACGTTTGAAGTGTAATCATAGTGCGATTACTGTTGAATCGCATTGCGTTTCCTGTTGAATCGTAATAGCCGTGAAACATAGATAAGCTTGGGTATTGATATTATTCCTTATAAAAAAGTCTACTTATCTACAAATCTACAGTCTACAATAAGGTCGTTCTCATATTCGCTTCAAGCATGAATAAGGGGAAACGATTCTTATCTGCGCTCATAAGAGAGAAATTAAAATAGTATATATATTATAATATATAAAATATAAAGATGTACGCGAAAATGAATTTTCCGTTTGTCTGGTGTGGAGCACCTTATTGTAGACTGTAGATTTGTAGATATGTTGATTTTTTGTTATCGCATGGAAAACTAACATAGAGTAGCTTTGTACCTCTTATAGCTTAATATTCAGAAACTTAGGAAATTGATGGGTCTAGATAGCATGGATCGCTTGCAAGATTGGGGTATTTTTCCTAATTTTGCAAGCGATCACAAAGCCCAAATCATTTCTTTACCCGAGTCGCTCTGATAAAGTAGCAGATCAGGCAGATGTAAGCCACCAATGATGCAACCTCCGAGAGCGGATTGCTCCACCACTGGTCAGCAATAGAAAGCTCGATGCCGCCGAACTTCAACAGCGCTGAGACAACGCCCATCAAAGCTCCACCGGCGATAAATCCACTCGCGATGAGTGTACCCTTCTCTCCCCGAGCTTTGTTGACCTCTGCATCTTTGGAGCGTGTCGTGACAAACCAGTTGATGGCGCCACCCACGACAAGCGGTACGTTGAGCTCTAACGGGATGAACATACCGAGGGCGAAAGCAAGAGCCGGAATATGACAGCGGTCGAGGACGATAGCTATCACGGCTCCGATAGCGTAGAGGATCCACGGTGCCCCTACTCCATTCATCAACGGATCGATGACAGCAGCCATAGCGTTGGCTTGCGGTGCAGCGAGCTGCCCACTCGCGAAACCATAGGTCTTGTTGAGCACAATCATCACACCGACAACAGTAGCTGCGCTGACGATGGTACCCAAGAACTTCCACGTCTCCTGCTTAGCGGGAGTAGTACCGAGCCAGTAACCAATCTTCAAGTCGGTGATGAAGCTACCTGCCATAGACAGCGCCGTGCAAACCACGCCGCCCATGATCAGCGCTGCGAGCATGCCCGAAGGACCTTTCAGACCTACAGCCACCATGACGACAGAAGCAAGGATCAGCGTCATCAGCGTCATACCCGAGACGGGGTTGCTGCCTACGATAGCGATGGCGTTGGCTGCCACCGTGGTGAAGAGGAAGGCGATGACGGTCACGAGGAGAATGCCGACGACAGCAAAGAGCAGGTTGCCCTGCATCACACCAAGCCAGAAGAAGACGAAGGTGATGAGCAGCGTCACGATGGAGCCGATGGCGATGATCTTGAACGGGATGTCGCGCTGCGTACGCTTCACGGTAGCTGCTGCATTGCTCTTGCCTTTGAGCTCTTTCGAAGCGAGACTGACGGCTCCTTTGATGATGCCCCAACTCTTGATGATGCCGATGACACCGGCCATGGCAATACCCCCGATGCCGATGGAGCGCGCATAAGCCTTGAAGATGTCTTCCGGTGACATGGCGCCAACAGTAGCGGTGATTGTCGGGTCCCACATGTTCAATACCTGGTCGTGGAAGATGATGGACATACCCGGTACAATGAGCCACCACACAGCCAGTGAGCCGAGGGTGATATAGAGCGCATACTTCAGTCCGACGATATAGCCGAGACCGAGCACAGCTGCACCGGTGTTGACCTTGAAGACGAGCTTTGCCTTGTCGGCAAGCTCCTGACCGAGACCGATGACGCGTGAGGTGAAGTTCTCATTCCACCAGCCGAACGTCGAGACGATGAAGTCGTAGAGACCACCGATGATACCCGCGAAGAGCAATGGCTTGGCCTGGTCACCACCCTTCTCTCCGGAGACGAGCACCTGCGTGGTGGCCGTAGCTTCCGGGAAAGGATACTTGCCGTGCATGTCGCTCACGAAATACTTACGGAAAGGAATGAGGAAGAGGATGCCGAGCACACCGCCTAAGGCTGATGCGAAGAACATCTTCATGAACGAGGAGGTCATCTCCGGATACTTAGCCTGGAGAATGTAGATGGCGGGAAGCGTGAAGATAGCTCCGGCCACCACAGCACCCGAGCAGGCACCGATACTCTGGATAATGACGTTCTCACCCAACGCCTTGTTGCGCTTGGCGGCTGTGCTCACGCCCACGGCGATGATAGCGATTGGGATAGCGGCTTCAAACACCTGGCCGACCTTCAGTCCTAAGTAGGCTGCGGCGGCGGAGAAGAGCATCGCCATGACGATACCCCACGTCACCGACCATGCGTTGACCTCAGGATAGACCTTGTCGGGTCGCATGATAGGCGTGTACTCTTCGCCCGGCTTCAGTTCGCGGAACGCGTTGTCGGGGAGCTGTACGGTTTCTTTTTCTTTGTCTTGCATATTGTTGTTTTTTGATTATTTCACCTTGATGATGTCCGACCACCTCGTAGTATAGCATGGGCTTTTGAGGTCCCGCTTGATGGCATCCGCAAAATGGCCGGCTTTGCCTTTCCCACCTTTCTTCGTGTATTGCTGTGATCCGAGCACGACCGTCTCTTTGCCCTGGATGCGGTTGATCTTGTCGATAGCTTCATCCACCTTCCGCATCTTCGCGTAGTTAGCCGCATGGAAGTCGATAAGGTTCGTCTGAATGGCATTGTCCGGACAGAGATCCATGACGAGCACGCCTGCACGCTTATACTGAAAGCCTGCGATATACGCCCGCTTGAGGCAGTCGATAGCCGCATCGACGATGGTCTGCGTACTGTTCGAGGGTGTGAGCAGTCGTTTCGTCTTATACATACCATACTGCGGCAGATCCTCGCGGAAGTGGTTTGTATCGATGAAGACACTCACGAAGCCCGCCACACTGTGCTGCTGGCGGAGCTTGGCAGCGCATCGGGCGGCGTAGTTGGCCACATGGGTGCGGATATCGTTCATCTCTGTGAGCATGTTCGGAAAGGAGCGGGAGGTGCACACGCTCTTTTTCGTCACATGCTCCATGTCGTCGATGGGGATACAGTCTTGTCCGTTGAGCTCCATCCACGTGCGCTCGGCAAAGACGTTGAACGAGGAGCGGACAAACGAGCGGCTCATCTTAGCAAAGTCGAGAGCTGTCTGCACCTGATATTGCTGGAGCTTATATTCCCACCGTCTGCCGATGCCCCACACGTCGCCTATAGGAAAGAGGCTTAGTGCCTTGAGCCGTTTCTCATCCGTGTCGATCATGCAGCAGTGGTGATAGCCCGGATAGCGCTTGGCAAACTTGCTCGCCATTTTCGCGAGTGTCTTCGTGCGGGCGATGCCGATGCTTACAGGCATGCCCAAGCCGCGGAGAATGGTTTTGTGAAGGTTTTCGCCCCATGTCTTGAGATCCATATGATCCATGCCGTCAAGTACGCAAAAGCCTTCATCAATGGAGTAACGATGAAACTCAGGACAGTGAGCTCGCACGATATTCATCAGCCGTCGGGTCATATCCGCGTAGAGCTCATAGTTAGAGGAGAAGGCGTAGATCTCCTTGCCGGGGAAGAGCTGAGCCAACTGGAAGAAAGGGGTGCCTTCTTTGATGCCGAGCTTCTTCGCCTCATTGCTGCGGGCCACCACGCACCCATCATTATTGGACAAGACGACAACGACCTTTCCGTTCAGATCCGGACGGAAAGAGCGCTCACAACTGACGTAGCAGTTGTCGACATCGACCAAGACCCAATATCTACCCTCCATTGTTCCTAATAAGGTTTTATTTATGCCAGTTCTTAATCGTGTATTGTACGACGCCCCACAGTGTGAATGTGTCAGCTTCCGTGACTTTGATGTGTGGATAATTCTTGTTAGCGGGAACAAGTTCTATATACCCATCCTCCTTGTGTGAGTCGTCAAAATATTTCATGGTATAGTCGTCATTAATGAATCCCACCACAATATCGCCTTTGTGAGGCTCCAACGAGCGATCCACGACCACGATATCACCTTCGTTGATGCCTGCGCCTATCATGGAGTCGCCGATGACACGCGCATAGAAGGTTGTATCGGGATGGGTAACGAGATCCTTGTTGAAGTCGATAGGCTCTGTCTCATATTGCTCTGCTGGAGAAGGGAAACCGGCTTTCAGCCCCAGGGCCATCGGCAGAGAGAGCCTCGTGTCGAAAGCGCTCGGAAGAATAACGAGTTCAGACTTGCGCAATGATTTATGATTTCGGCGCTGACCAACCACATAGTTTGCCTTCTTGTCTTTAGCTTTTATGTCTTTGTCTTCCATATTTATTTCGTTTCAAAGACAGATTCTACTTCACGGTGACATGCCAGCAGCCTTGGTTGACCTCATATTTGATCAGGCACCGGTTTCTTTCCCGCATGTCCCGCATGACCTCAGCCAGGACCCATTTGAGCGTATCGTTTCTCACCTCGCGCCGATGCTCTCCCGGAGCCTCCACGGTCTTGTAGCGGTTGTAAGCCACATCGAACGTGGTGCCGAAGAGGTGACAACTGTTCTGCTTGGCGTTGGCATTCTTCTTCTGAAGCTTTGCCACGTCAGCTTTGGTTCTCAGTACACTCGTCACGATAATCTTATGAAGGGGAATATGCTTGACCACCAAAGAGTCGTAGAAGTTGCGGCCGATGTCCTGAAGGAGTACGGCGGCTCGTGGTACGAGGAACGGGGAACTGTCGCGCAGACGGTCTACGTAGAAGTAAGGATTGGAACCGATATAGACCAATGAAGACAGATGGCGGGAAGCATCGGCACTGTCGGCCACCGGCTTCACACCCCACTTCTGAGCGGCGAGGAGCTGCACGTCATTTTGGTCAGGGAAAGAAACTTCAAAGCCTGGAACACTGTAGATGCGGCTGCTCACAGCCTTGCCGTTCTTGTCCTTGAACAGCGTCTGCATGTCGCCGTTCTCCAAAGGTACGGGTGCCGCAGCAGCGATCTTTCGCGTGCTCTTGTCGGTGATGGTCTCATCGTCTTTCTTGGCCTCCGTAGCATGCCCATTGGTGGCTATTGAAGGGAATATCAACCGAATAAGCGCAAGAAAAGCCGTCGTTGCAAAGAAATATAGTATGAATTGTCTCTTAGAAATCTTCATCTTAGCAAATTATTACGCAAAGGTACTGATTTCTATCAAGAACGAGAAAGAAAAAATCACAAAATCACAAATCACAAATCACATTAAGGTCGGTCTCACTCGCACCTCGAAGAGGTGCTACATGGCTAGCCCCACGTGAGGCGTAGCCGAAACGTGGGGTTGGAATGGCGCAGATAACCTGAGTACCGGCCTCGAAGAGGGCGAACATGGTTATTGCCCAGGAACATTCACGCTAGACCATGTTCGCCCTCTTCGAGGCCGGATTGCAACGAAACGACGCAGAATCTAAACCCCATGCTGCGTCGCTTCGCTCCTTGCATGGGGCTAACCGTGTGGCACCTCTCCGAGGTGCTTACAATTGGGAAGACACGAATCATCAACCATCAGATATATTGCATCAATATGTCCCACACGGCAATGATATGGCACACACTGCCAAGGAGCACGAAGAAATGGAAGACGGTGTGCATGTATTTGCGCTTGTGGAGCGTATAGAAGAGGGCTCCCGTGATGTAAGCCACGCCCTCGGCAATGATCCATATAACAGCACTTGCTGACACACAGTCAATTAAAGGTTTGAAAGCAACGAGCACACTGAGTCCCATGCCGATATAAGCCAATGTCTCGATATTACTATGCCCTTCAAGATGATGGAAAGAGATGATCGTTCCAACGATGGCGCAGAGCCATACAAAGATGAACAGCCCCCATCCCCACAAGCCTTGTTGGCGAAGGGCGATGAGGGTGATCGGCGAATAAGATCCGGCGATGTGCCAGTAGATAGCGGCATGATCCCACTTCCGCAGTCGCTCTTTCCACACCGAGCGCGCGGATAGCGCATGGTAGACGGTGGAAGCGACATAGCTCGAGAGCATGCCGAAGAGATAGAGGATGATGCCTGCTGTGGCCCATCCGTTGTGATAGCGAAAGCACCAGACGAGGAAGATAATGCCGAAGACCACACCGAGGGCGATACCTCCGGCGTGGCTCCATGAGTTCCATAGCTCTTCCTTATGAGAAAAGAATATTTTCCGATTCATATTTTTCATTGCACGGTGCGCCCCTTGTGGGCGTCCGCCAATCGCAAAGTTACTATTAAAACGCAAAAACCGCAAGGGAAACCGCAGATTTTTCATCTGCAATCTCCTTTGCGGTCTATACTCCCTCCCTACGGGGGAGGGCTGGGGAGAGGCTTCTCCCTTCCCTTACTGTTGAGGGCTGGGGAGAGGCTTCTCCCTTCCCTTACTGTTGAGGGCTGGTGAGTGGCCTTCCCCCCTCCCCTATTGGGGAGGGATGGGGAGAGGCTTTTTTAGTTCTTGAACACGAGCCCATTGTCGTTGGCATCGATGATGATCGGCTTGTCGCGAAGCACCTGCTCAGCGAGAATCTTCTTGGAGAGGTCATTGAGGACATAGTCCTGGATGGCACGCTTCACAGGACGAGCACCAAACTCCGGGTCGTAGCCCACATTAGCAAGCCAGTCGATAGCATCGGGTGTCCACTTCAACGTGAAGCCCTGCGGCTCCAGCATCTTGGCGACACGGTTCATCTGCAACGTCACGACCTTGGCGATCTGATCCTTCGTCAACGGGAGGAACATAATGATGTCGTCGATACGGTTGAGGAACTCCGGACGGATGGTCTTCTTCAACATCTCCATCACGTGGCTGCGCGTATCCTTGATCACAGAGTCGCGGTTGTACTCGTTGAGGTCTGCGAAACGCGACTGTATGTACTGTGAACCAAGGTTAGACGTCATGATGATGATCGTGTTCTTAAAGTTCACCGTGCGACCTTTGTTATCCGTCAGACGACCGTCGTCGAGCACCTGCAAGAGGATGTTGAACACATCGGGGTGTGCCTTCTCGATCTCATCGAAGAGTACCACACTGTATGGTTTGCGGCGCACAGCCTCTGTGAGCTGACCACCCTCATCGTAACCAACGTACCCCGGAGGTGCACCGATGAGCCTTGACACCGAGAACTTCTCTTGATACTCACTCATATCGATACGAGTCATCATGTTCTCATCGTTGAAGAGGTATTCAGCAAGCGCCTTGGCAAGTTCTGTCTTACCGGTACCGGTCGTACCGAGGAAGATGAACGAAGCGATAGGACGCTTCGGATCCTGCAAGCCTGCACGAGAGCGGCGTACGGCATCGGCCACAGCCTTGATGGCTTCATCCTGGCCTACGACACGCTTGTGGAGCTCCTCCTCGAGATGGAGCAGCTTCTCGCGCTCACTCTGCATCATCCTTGTCACAGGTATACCTGTCCAACGGCTCACGACTTCAGCGATATCGTCGGCTGTCACCTCCTCACGCACGAGAGCGTCACCGCCTTGGGTAGCATGGAGCTGCAACTGGATGTTCTTGATGTCGTCTTCCAAACCTTTCAGTTTGCCATAACGGATCTCAGCAACCTTGGCATAGTCGCCCTCACGCTCAGCTTTCTCAGCCTCGAACTTCAGGTTTTCAATGGTCTGCTTGTCCTGCTGAATCTTGTTCACCAAGCCTTTCTCTGCTTCCCATTTAGCTTTGTAAGAGTGCTCTTTCTCCTGCAGCTCAGCAATGTCCTTGTCGAGTTGTTTGATCTTGTCCTGGTCGCCTTCACGCTTGATGGCCTCGCGCTCAATCTCAAGTTGTTTGAGTTTGCGTTCGATTTCATCGAGCTCTTCCGGCTCAGAGTCGCGCTCCATACGAAGCTTAGCGGCTGCCTCATCCATGAGGTCGATGGCCTTATCGGGGAGGAAACGGTCAGAGATGTAACGCTCTGAGAGCTTCACAGCTGCGATGCAGGCATCATCCGTGATACGAACCTTGTGGTGGTTCTCGTATTTCTCTTTCAAGCCACGGAGAATGCTGATGGCATCAGCCTCATCCGGCTCGTCGACCATGACGGTCTGGAATCGGCGCTCAAGGGCTTTATCTTTCTCGAAGTATTTCTGATACTCGTTGAGTGTCGTGGCACCGATAGCCCTCAGTTCACCACGGGCAAGTGCAGGTTTGAGGATGTTGGCTGCATCCATGGCGCCCTCACCGCCACCGGCTCCTACGAGGGTATGAATCTCATCGATGAAGAGGATGATGTTGCCATTGGCGTTTGTCACCTCTTTGATAACGCTCTTCAGGCGCTCCTCAAACTCGCCTTTGTATTTGGCACCGGCGATCAAAGCACCCATGTCGAGCGAATAGAGCTGCTTATTCTTCAAGTTCTCCGGCACATCGCCGCGCACGATACGCTCAGCAAGACCTTCAACGATAGCGGTCTTACCGGTACCTGGCTCACCGATCAGAATAGGATTGTTCTTTGTACGTCGAGAGAGGATCTGAAGCACACGGCGTATCTCCTCATCACGTCCGATGACCGGGTCGAGTTTACCCTGGCGGGCTTCGTCTACGAGGTTACGGGCATATTTAGAGAGCGCCTGGTAGTTGTCGTCAGCACTCTGACTCTGTACTTTCTGTCCCTGGCGCAGTTCCTGGATTGCTTTCATCATCTCCTGCTCCGTGCAGCCTGCATCTTTGAGGATACGACTGACGGTGGTGTTGACTTGAAGCAAAGCCAGAAGGATCGGTTCCACAGAAACAAACTCGTCACCCATCTTCTGAGAATCTTCCACAGCTTTCTCCAATACGGTATTGGAGTCGTTGGAGAAGTAAGGCTGACCGCCTTCCACGCGCGGCAGGTGTTTGAGCTCCTGCTGTACGAGGTTCTCAATCTGCATGGCATTGACGCCAAGTTTCTGGAACACAAAGTTCGTCACGTCGCGCCCCTTCTGCATGATACCTTGCAGGAGGTGCACCGGCTCGATGGCCTGCTGGTGAGCCATCTGAGCTGTGTTCACAGCCTCTTGGATGGCTTCCTGAGCTTTGATTGTAAATTTGTCGAATGTCATATCTTATCTTCCTTTCTTATTTTCTAAGTTAATGTTTACGCCCTTCCATCATCAAAGCATAGACCAAACAAGCCGATATGACATATTGGCAGAATAATTGACAAGATGGCGGTATGCGTTTCTAAGCGCTAAATATTAAAAAAGGTAGGCGGTAAGTTTTGCGATTAGCGATAAAAAGGGTACTTTTGCACGGTAAAATCAAAAAGATGACTAAGAGACGTTCAAATACCAAGCCTAAATCTTTTGGAGAGGCGGTAGGCATAAGGAACAGATTTGAGAATGACACGGTCAATTTCTTCATTGGCCTTATCCTTTTGGCGGTGTCAGTATATCTGATTATCGCCATGGCGAGCTATCTGGCTACGGGAGCTGCTGACCAGAGTATCTTGGAGACCTTAAAGCCCGCTGACTTTCTCAATACCAATCACGAGTTCAACAATGTGTGCAGCTCGTTGGGAGCTATCGTGGCGTATTTTCTCATTACGGTTAACTTCGGTTTGCCGGCTTTCTTCATTCCGGCCTTTCTCATCCTTGCTGCTTTGAAGCTGATGCGCGTTTATTCGGTGAACCTTCTGAAATGGTTCTTCTGCATGGCGTTTGCCATGATATGGTTCTCCGTTTGTCTTGCTAAGTTCCTTTCTCCGTTCATGGGTGACCAGGTATATAATCCCGGTGGCATGCATGGCTTGTTCTGTGTTGAGCGTATTGAGGATGTCATTGGCGCTCCCGGACTCATCGCTTTGCTTATTATTACAGCTATTGCATTCCTTACCTATCTCAGTCATGAGACGATAGAGGTCGTTCGCAAGATCCTCAATCCGGTGAAATATTTCAACGATAAGGTCAAGGTCACGGTCAATAATCACACAGTGACGAATGACGAGGATCTGTCTGAAGCTGTCAGCGCTCCGGAAGAAAGCACCGAAGATAATAATGAGGAGTCTAACGACGAAGAGAAGCCGGAAGAAGGTCAGTCGAACGTCGTGGACCTCACCGACTTTTCTCAGTTTGATAAAGCCAAGAAGCCTGTGGCTGCTCCAAGTGAGATTCCTACGACCGCTTCTGCGGGGAAGAGTGAACAGGTGGCAGAGACCGTTGATAGACCGAAGATGGAGGCAGTAGCTACGAAGGATGTCGCAGCACAGGCTGTTGACCTCGATACGCCGATCAATCCTTGGGAGCCGTTCACGAAATATAAGTTCCCGGGTTTCGACTTACTGAAGAAATACGACAGCACGCCGGTCATCGACATGGACGAGATCAAGTCGAACAACGCCCGTATTGTGGAGGTGCTCAAGAGCTTCGGTGTTTCTATCAGTAAGATCAACGCTACGGTAGGTCCTACGGTGACGCTCTATGAAATCACGCCGGCTGAAGGCGTGCGTATCAGTAAGATACGTGGCCTGGAGGCTGATATCGCCTTGAGCCTTGCTGCCTTGGGTATCCGTATCATTGCGCCTATCCCCGGCAAGGGAACGATTGGTATTGAGGTACCAAACAAGAAGCCGCAGATCGTCTCCATGGAGAGTGTGCTAAACACGAAGAAGTTCCAGACTACGAAGATGGCGCTTCCGATGGCTCTTGGTAAGACGATTACGAACGAGGTGTTCATGGTGGATCTTGCCAAGCTCCCTCACCTCTTGGTGGCAGGTGCAACGGGTCAGGGTAAGTCAGTAGGTTTGAATGCCATCATCACATCTTTATTATATAAGAAGCATCCTAACGAACTGAAGTTCGTGCTCGTGGACCCGAAGAAAGTGGAGTTCAGTATCTATAATAAGATTGCTCCTCACTATATGGCTTGTCTCCCGGAGAATGAGGATGAGCCTATCATTACGGATGTGCAGAAGGTGGTTCGTACGCTCAACTCGCTTTGTAAACTCATGGATCATCGCTATGACTTGCTGAAGATGGCGAACGTTAAGAAGATCGACGAGTACAACGACAAGTTCATTCATCATAAGCTTCGTCTTACCGATGGACATGAATACATGCCTTATATCGTCGTGGTCATCGATGAGTTCGGTGACCTGATCATGACTGCAGGCAAGGAGATTGAACTTCCTATCGCCCGTATCGCTCAGTTGGCGCGTGCTGTAGGTATCCACATGATCATTGCCACCCAGCGTCCTACGACGAAGATTATCACGGGTAACATCAAAGCTAACTTCCCTGGACGTATGGCTTTCCGCGTGGCTTCGCAGATTGACTCGCGTACGATCCTTGACCGCACGGGTGCCGAGCAACTTGTGGGTCGTGGCGATATGCTCTTCTTAGGCGGTGGTGAGCCGGTGCGTGTGCAGTGTGCATTCATCGATACCCCGGAGATTGAGGCTGTCAATGACTTTGTCGCTGCGCAGCCTGGTCCAGTTGATCCTTTGGAACTCCCTGAGCCGGATGATCCCAATGAGGGTGGCATGAGTGGTGCTATTGAAGGTGGAGCTGCTAATCTCGATCCTTACTTCGACGAGGCTGCTCACGCTATCGTTATCTCTCAGCAAGGCTCAACGAGTATGATTCAGCGCCGCTTCTCAATCGGATATAACCGAGCAGGTCGACTGATGGATCAACTTGAGAAGGCTGGTATCGTGGGTCCGGCACAGGGCTCTAAGCCTCGTGATGTGATGATTCAGGATGAGAACAGTCTTAATGTGCTGCTTTCAAAGATTCATGGTGCATAAAATACATGGTGCATAATATAGGATAACTAAATAAAGACTTTTATGAAAAAGACTTTGTTATTAAACATGCTGCTGTTGTTCTGCATGGGTGTCTTTGCCCAGAACAGTCAGCAAGCAATGAAAGTGTTGAACAAGACCGCTGCAGTGGTTGGGCGGAAAGGTGGTGCCCAGGCCGACTTCACGGTATCCGGGAAGAAGACGGGTACACAGACTGGTACAATCGCTATCAAAGGTAACATGTTTCAGGCACGCACAAAGAAAGCCATTATCTGGTACAACGGTAAGACGCAGTGGAGTTACCTCAAGATGACGAATGAGGTGAACATCTCTACTCCAAATGAGGCTAAGCGTATGAGCATGAATCCTTATACGTTCATCTCGATGTATAAGAACGGCTACAACCTCTCTATGACAACGAAAGGTGGTAACTATGTGGTGCACATGGTGGCTCAGAACAAGAAACGTAGTGTTCCCGAGGCTTATATCACGATTAGTAAATCTTATAAGCCTTCTGTCGTTCGTATGCGCCAAGGCAACGACTGGACAACGATCTACGTGAATAATTTTGTAGCTAAGAATCAGCCTAACAGTAAGTTCTCATTCAATGCCAAGGATTTCCCGAAGGCGGATGTGATAGATCTGAGATAAGCCTCTCCCCCACCCCCTCCCCCGTAGGGAGGGGAGAAGCAATACCATCAATACCCGAGAAAAATAGCCAATACTCGTGAAAAAAAGTGACATTGGAAAGCAATGCAGACGCTACACCCCTCCCTACGGGGGAGGGGCCGGGGAAGAGGCTTCTATTTCAGCGGGTTCCACCCTTGTGCCGTAATATCAAACTCTTTGCCGTCACCACGAGAGATGAGGCGGCAACCTAATTCTTCCTTTGTGATATAACCTATCTGCTTGATACCCTTACTTTCTAGCGCATCGAGCTTGTCATGGTCTCCTATCGGACAAGTGAAGAGCAGTTCGTAATCCTCACCGCCATTCATAGCACACGTTGTGACGTTCATGTTGAACTCCTCGGCAGTGACTGCCGTCTGATAATCGATAGGAATATTCTTCTCGTAGATGCGGCATCCGCAATGACTCTGATGACAGATATGCAGCAACTCTGAAGAGAGACCGTCCGAGATATCCATCATAGCTGTAGGATGGATGTTGTTCTCATGCAGCAGTTCTATGATGTCACCGCGAGCCTCAGGTCTCAACTGCCGCTGTAAGAGATACTCACGCCCTGCAAAATCTGGCTGGAAATCAATGATCTTCATGCCCTCCTGTTGCAAGTGCTTTACGAGCGCATCGTTGCCTTCCTTCTGTGCTTTTCTTATCTTTGCATTCAGTTCGTCTATCTGTTTGTAATAGACAGTCTTCTCACGTTCCAACAGCTGAAGACCCATATAAGCGGCACCTAAGTCTCCGGTGACACATACGAGATCTGTCTCATTGGCTCCATTGCGGTACACAATATCTTCTTTCGCCGCCTCACCGATACATGTGATGCTGATGGCGAGACCTGTTAATGACGAGCAGGTATCACCACCAACGATGTCCACATTCCACTTATCACAGGCCTCATGCAGACCAGCATAAAAGTCATCGAGGTCTTCTACCTTGAAGCGCTTGCCCAAGGCAATGCTGACGAGCAACTGCCGTGGGGTGCCGTTCATAGCGAATACATCGCTGAGGTTGACCATCGCACTCTTATAACCTAGCTGAGCCATGCTGTTGTAGGTGAGGTCGAAGTGAACGCCCTCCATGAGCATGTCAGTTGTAACGAGCACCTCCTTGTCGGGATAAGAGAGAACCGTACAGTCATCCCCCACCCCTTTCAATGTTGAAGCGTTCTTCGGCTTAATATCTTTCGTGAGTCGGCGGATCAAGCCGAACTCACCCAATTCTTTTATCTCCATATTTATCTTTTCTTAATGCAACGCCTTAATCAAGTCGTCTTAATCGCAACGTCGGATCATCTCGCGGAAGATTTCGGCCATATGAGGCTGCGAGGCGTTGGCAGCTTCCTGTACCTCTTCATGGCTCACCTCCACAGGCTTGTCGAATCCTCCGAGATCTGTGATGACACTGATGCCAAAGACTTTCATGCCACAGTGGCGCGCCACGATGACCTCAGGCACTGTGCTCATTCCTACTGCACTACCACCCAAGAGACGATACATCCGATACTCGGCTGGAGTCTCAAAGGTTGGTCCTTGGACACCTACGTAGATGCCATGCTTCAAGTCGATGCCTTTCTCCTGACCTATCTTATCAGCGAGATCGCGCAGTCCCTTGTCGTAAGCCTCATGCATATCCGGAAAGCGAGGGCCGGTGGGGAAGTTCTTGCCACGCAACGGATGCTCGGGGAAGAGATTGATGTGGTCATCGATCACCATGAGGTCTCCGATCTTGAACGAAGGATCCATGCCACCAGCCGCATTACTGACGAAGAGTGTCTTGATTCCCAACTCATACATCACTCGTTCTGGGAACGTCACTTCCTTCATCGTGTAGCCTTCATAGAAGTGGAAACGGCCATCCATCGCCATGATCTCCTTGCCGCCAAGCTTTCCGAAGATCAGCTTTCCGGCATGACCCTCAACAGTTGATACGGGGAAGTTAGGAATATCTTTGTATGCAAACTCAGTGGTGTCAGTTATCTCTGAAGCTAATTGTCCCAGGCCCGTTCCCAGTATGATTGCTGTCGTGGGATGGGCGGGCATCCTTTCTTTTAGCCAGGATGCTGTTTCTTGAATTTTTTCGTACATAGCTTATTATCTTATTATTGAATAGTTCTTCTTCCTGATCCTGCATAAACTTCACCTCGATAGGCTGGACATAAAGCGCTTTCTTCACTTCCTCGCTCAACCCTTCGGTCTGTAGCAGTCGTGTAGAGTCTTTCTCCGTAGTGATGATAACCTTCGGCGACTCCATGCTTGCAAAGGTCTCATTGATGTTCTCCACATCTTTCTGCGAGAAAGCGTGGTGGTCCCCGAAAGTCAACGACTGTAAGGAACGACACTTATTCTGGAGGTCATTTTTCATCTCCTCGGGTGAGGCTATCCCCGTGACTAACAGTACATTCAAGCCTTTTAGTTCTTGCAATGGCTTAGTCTCTTGTTGCGGATAGAGTGGATAGCAATCACCGTATTTCATCGTCGTGAAGAACAGCTCCTGATAAGGATAGAGGTTCATGGCCTTTGTCAGTACGCGGATGTCCATCGGCTTCAGATCTGCCGGACATTTCGTGATGATGACAAAGTCGGCTCTGCGCTTCCCCGACAGAGGCTCACGCAATCGGCCTGCGGGGAGAAGCTTGTCATAGATGATGAGTCGGTGGTAATCGACGAGCAGAATGTTGATTCCCGGCTTCACATAGCGGTGCTGAAAAGCATCGTCTAGGAGGATGACATCCACGTCTTGGGTCTCTTCGTCGTGCGTCAGTCGGTCTATACCCTCCCGGCGCTTGGCATCCACAGCCACATAGATATCGTTGAACTTCTGCTTCATCTGAAACGGTTCGTCTCCGATATCCGCTACTGTTGAGTCAGCATCCGCCAGGACATAACCATGGCTCTTGCGCTTATAGCCTCTTGACAACACGGCTACCTTAGCAACGTTTTTCAAGAGGCGTATGAGATACTCTACATGCGGTGTCTTCCCCGTGCCTCCCACCGTGATGTTTCCCACTGAGATAACAGGGATATCGTAAGTCTGCTGGTGCAGCAGACCTACGTTAAACAGCCAGTTGCGCAGTCGAACCCCTGCGCCGTAGAGCCAGCTCAAAGGCAAGAGCCACTCGTGAATCTTTATCAGGTCACCCTCCATAGGCAATAATTATTTCTTTTTCGTTATGATATACGGCAGACGGGCTTGAATCGGTCCCATAGCCTCAGCGCTCTTTAGAAGCATGAATGGTGCATAGTAGACACCAAGCATAGACTGCAGTTGCTCATCGAGCTTGGTACCCTTTGCTTTGTCTGTCTGATCCAGCAACTGATCAATGAAACTCTTCTGCTCTGGATAGTCCTCAGCATGATATTTCTTCAGTTTAGCGAGCTGAGCAGCTTTCGCCACAGCCTTATCAAGTCCACCGAGACCATCGACGAGCTTCAGTTTCAAAGCATCAGCACCTACGAATACATGGCCCTGCGCACGCTCTTCCACGGCAGCCATCGACAGCTTACGTCCAGCAGCTACGCGAGATTTGAAAAGCATATAGCCTTCATTGATATGTGCCTGCATTTTTGCGCTCATCTCTGCGTTCAATGGATGGGCTAACCAAAGTCCAGAATAAGATGGCACAATAGAGTTACTGTTTCTATTTGTTCCTACGCCGTCGTAAGTAATACCGAGTTTCTGATCGAGGCCCTCTGCATCTTGAATTATTCCAAAGATACCTATTGATCCTGTGATCGTAGTTGGCTCAGCATAGATATAATTGGCAGCGCTACTGATGTAATAACCTCCGGAAGCTGCGTAGGTGCTCATTGATACTACAACAGGCTTTCCTGCTTTCTTCAACATTTCTATAGCATGCCAGATCTGCTCAGCTGTAAATGCATTTCCTCCAGGAGAGTTGACACGAAGCACAACAGCCTTCACCTTATCGTCTTTGGCCAAATCGTTCAGATCTTTGCAGACATCATCGCCAACGATATATTCTGCTTGCATGAATGCATTCTGTGGTGGAACTTTCTCCACTATTTCTCCGGAAGCGTAATAGACAGCGACCTCATCGCCTTCTGTATCCTCATCAATCGATTGCATGTCTGCGACAGTTGCCTGAGGAATATCCTTGTCTTTATCAATGCCGAGCTTTTTCTTGATGACATCTTTTATCTCATCATAATAAAGCAGTCCATCGACAAACTTACTTTTTACGAATGTTGGCGGGATGCTTAATGTGACAACGTTGTCAGCATAGTTATTAAGATCTTTCACGCTGATACCGCGACTTTTCGATACAGCATCAACGATCGTATTCCATTGGTAATCAACAAATCGTTGCGACTGAGCACGGCTCGGGTCACTCATTTTGTCTTCTGTAAATATTTCTGTGGCACTCTTATATTTACCACACTTAAAAGGAACGACATTGATGCCAATCTTCTTGTATAGGCCTTTGACAAAGGGTAAACTGTAACCGTTTCCTTCCCATTCAACTATTCCTGCGGGATTCAGATACACCTTATCAGCTGCAGAAGCAATATAATAGGCAAGCGTGCCATAAAGTTTTCCATAGGCGATGACCCACTTTCCCGACTTTTTGAAATCGACGATGGCATCGCGCAGTTCCTGAGCCTGAGACATATCCATGTCCATACCGTTCGACTCGATATAGATACCTTTTATCTTATCTGACGTCTTGGCTTTCTTGATAGCGGAAAGCATATCGGTCAGTCCGGGGGTACCCTCAGTGTTGCCTTGGACCATGTCTCGTGGAGTAGGATCAGAACCCTGCTCTTGTAGAGTGCCCTGAAGGTTAAGTACGAGTACACTGCCATCCTGTACACTTGCAGATGAACCAGATGATGCCATCGTTCCTACGATGCCCATCAGTCCGATGCATGCGGCTACCGCACTGAAGATCACCAATCCGACGATGACCACGAATACGTCTCTTAGAAAATGTTTCATGTCTTTGAAGATTAATGGATTATTAGTTGTTTATTGTAAAGTGCTTAATGTTACGTGTTACGATGTTACAATGTTACAATGTTACAAATTTTATTCATAATCATCCACGACACCGTTCACAAAGTCCATCATGGGCTTCGCTACCTTGCAGATGTCTGCGGCTTTCTTGGTCCAGTCCTTATCCGCGAAGAACTTGTCATCGACACTGTGCCACGCACAATAGTCTTTCATCTTGAGATAATCGAGAAACTCGTAGTCCTTCGGAAAGTCTTTCGGTGCTTTCTTCAGACAACTGATGCCAAAACCTTTGTCACTTGTCGGGAACTCGCCCTCCCACGTGGTCTCATTCGGATAACCGAAGTAATGGATGAACTTTCCGTCCTCCACACAGCGGCGCCATTCATCGATGTTTCCCATGATCTCATTGCGCATCGCCGTGAGGATATTCGTCGGGAGCCAGTAGGAACCTATAGCGAGGAGACAGTGACCTGGCTGGATATGGAGATAATAACCTCCACGCAGCGATTTCTTGCCGTGTGCACAGATATAAGCTCCGAAGTGGCGCTTGTAGGGTGACTTATCGGGAGAGAAACGGATATCACGATAGAAACGGTAGCAGCAGTCCTTCGGCGTGAGATGAGAGATCTCCGGGTCAAAGGTCGAGAGTTCTTTGATGAAGGCCTCTACCCCATCTTCAAACTCTTTCTTGGCTCGCTCATATTCAGCCTTATGCTCTTGGAACCAAGGCCGGTTATTGTTGGCTGCTACCTCAGAAAGAAAATTCTCTATCAGCTTAATATCCATGTATTTAATCTCTTCTTATTAAATGATTTATTCAAGTTTACTACCCTCTAACAGTTTCGGGCAAATCTCATTGAATGGGCACTTATCGCACTTGGGTTTGGCACTCTGACACACATAGCGACCATGGAGCAAAAGCCAGTGGTGAGCCCGTGGAATGTCTTCTTCGGGAATGCTCTTTTCGAGATATTCCTCTACTTTCAGAGGCGTGTTAGCAGTAGCTGGAACCAGTCCCAATCGATGTGCCACCCGATAGACATGCGTATCTACAGCCATCACTGCTTTGCCGAACCACACAGCCTGAAGCACGTTAGCTGTCTTGCGCCCTACGCCTGGGAGCTTTGTAAGGTCTTCTGTATTATCCGGCACCACTCCGTTAAAATCGCTCACGAGTTTTCGCGCCATATCGACGAGGTGCTGGGCTTTGGCATTGGGATAACTCACGCTATGAATGAATTCCAGCAGGTCCTCGGGTTCAGCCTGAGCCATGAGTTCCGGCGTAGGATAACGCTGAAAGAGTGCGGGAGTCACCTCATTGATTCGTTTGTCGGTACACTGGGCGGAAAGAAGTGTAGCAACCAACAACTGAAAAGCAGAACCAAACTCGAGTTGTGTTGTGACCTCCGGCTGGTTCTTCTTAAAATAATCAATGATGTATTTGTATCGCTCTTTCCGTGTCATATAATATGCAATATATCCGCAAAGATAAGAAAATAAAACGGCACGACAAAGAAATGTCTTATCTTTTTCTTTGCCGTGCCGAAAATATAACATTAATGTAATCAACCAATCCTTATCCAATCAGCTCGACGCTTCTCTTGAGGAACTTGTCGAGAGCCTCACCTTTCAGCATACCGTTCTGAAGGAGTGCGAGGTCGATGAGCTGATGCACGATCTTGTTGTCCTTGGCGTAGTCGTCAAGAATCTTGTTCTTCTTACTGCGCTCATCGTTGATGACCTTCTCTGTGTTCTGCAGGTCGTCCTTCTCTTCCTTGGTGATCTCCTCCGGTTTCTTGTTGGCCTGACTCTGATGCAAGGCAGCGAGACGAGCCTCCTGACCTTTGAGGTCACTCTCTATCGGCTTGAGCTCAGCCTCCACGTTCTTCTTCGTGTCCTCAAGCACCTCTTTCACGAGCTTGTGGTCAGAGTTCAAGACGACCATGTATGAGTCGGGCATCTGACTGTAGAAGCTCATGCCGGGCTGGAACTTGCTCATCTCCTTCATACGACGCATATACTCGCTCTGGGTGATGACGACTGGAGCCGTAGTCTCACCGAGTGCCTGCACATCGACTGCATAGTTGGCTTTCTGCCCTTGTGGCATCTGAGAGCGGAAGACCTCTGTCAATTTGTCACGGTCATCCTTCTCCATCTCCTCTTTCTTGGCATCAGCCTTGACGATGAGACGGTCGATGATATCAGCATCGACACGAGAGAAACGGCTCTTCTCAAACTTCTGCTCAAGCATGCTCACCATAGGCACATCGAGTTGGCCGTCGAGCAGCAACACGCTGTAACCCTTGTCCTGAGCTGCCTTGATGTAGGTGTACTGCTCCTCTTTGTTCGTGGCATAGAGGTAGACGAGGTTGCCATCCTTATCCGTCTGGTTATCCTTGATGAGGGTCTTGTACTCATCGAAGGTGAAGTACTTGCCATCGACATCCTTGAAGAGAGCAAACTCTTTGGCACGATCGTAGAAGTCCTCCTGTGACAACATACCGTAGTTGATGAAGAGCTTTAGGTCATCCCATTTCTTCTCATAGTCCTTACGGTCATCCTTGAACGTCTGCTGTAAGCGGTCAGCTACCTTCTTCGTGATGTACGTGGAGATCTTCTTCACGTTGGCATCGCTCTGCAGGTAAGAACGGCTCACGTTCAATGGGATATCCGGTGAGTCGATGACACCGTGAAGCAGTGTGAGGAAGTCAGGCACGATACCCTCGACCTGGTCGGTGACGAACACCTGGTTGCAATAGAGCTGGATCTTATTGCGTTGCAGGTCGATGTTTGTATGGACACGCGGGAAGTAAAGAATACCCGTGAGATGGAACGGATAGTCGACATTCAGGTGAATCCAGAACATCGGCTCATCCTGCATCGGATAGAGCTCGCGATAGAACTTCTTATAGTCCTCATCTTTCAAGCTCGACGGAGCCTTTGTCCACAGCGGCTCGATATTGTTGATGATATTGTCCTCCTTGGTCTCCTGCTCCTTTCCGTCTTTCCATTCTGTCTTCTTACCAAAAGCAATAGGTACAGGCATGAAGCGACAGTACTTCGTCAGCAGTTCCGTGATCTTAACCTTGTCCAGATACTCCTTGCAGTCGTCGGAGATATGCAGGATGATATCTGTGCCCCGGTCGGCCTTTTCTGTATCCTCGAGCATGAACTCCGGGGAGCCGTCGCAGGTCCAGTGCTGAGCCACGGCACCGTCTTTATAACTCTTTGTGATGATCTCCACCTTGTCGGACACCATGAAAGCGGAATAGAAGCCGAGGCCGAAGTGACCGATGATGGCGTTGGCCTCATCTTTATATTTAGCGAGGAAGTCAGTGACTCCTGAGAATGCGATCTGATTGATGTATTTATCGATCTCCTCAGCGGTCATACCGATACCACGGTCACTGATCGTCAGTGTCTTTGCATCCTTATCCAAAGAGATATGGACAGTGAGGTCGCCTGGATCACCTTTGAAGTCACCCTGCTGCTGAAGCGTCTTCAGTTTCTGTGTGGCATCGACGGCGTTGGAAACCATCTCGCGGAGGAAAATCTCATGATCTGAATAGAGAAACTTTTTGATAACGGGGAAAATGTTCTCGGTTGTAACCCCAATATTGCCTTTCTTCATTGCAATCTTAGTTTTTTCTTATTATTACTGCCTAGATTGTTACAATAAGTATGCCAAAGGGGTATAAATGATTGATAAATAACCAAAAATGTAAAAGGAAATGAGTTTTTTGGCCTTTTGGCGCAAAAATACCGAATAATTGACAACATATTACGAGAAATGTGTTATCTTTGGAACGTTAATTCATTTCAATAGGTTTAGGTTAGTTTTTAAAAGGTTAAAAGGTGCCCCATTCCGAGTCGCGAGATCGTGGAATGGGGATTTTTTTGTGTTTCTTCATTTTTCGGGTTGTTAGCGTGATACAGCCTCGGAGAGGCTGACACATGGTTAGCCCCTAAGCACCTCGTAGAGGTGCCACATGGTTAGCCCCACGTGAGGCGTAGCCGAAACGTGGGGTTGGAATGGAACGGATGACCTGAATTCCGGCCTCGAAGAGGGCGAACATGGTTATATTCCAACACCAATCACCCTTGACCGTATTCGCCCTCTTCGAGGCCGACCGGTCAGGTTAAACCACTCGATCCCACCCCAGGTTACGTCGCTGCGCTCCTCACCTGGGGCTAACCATGTTCAACCTCTTCGAGGTTGTTCTCCTACCAACTCGAAAACCGGAAGAACCATATTTCGGGTAGAGCAGACATTTGGGGCTGACGAACCCCATTTTGTAACATTGTAACACGTAACATTAAGAGAATGGGGGTATGAAGGTGATGAGAAGGGTTGAGAAGCATTAGAGTCTATATTATAATAAAATTATTAATTATAATATACTATATATTATATATAATAATATATTGTACATATCTTATAATAAGATATATATTATAAGGCGCGAATACAGTCAATCCTTGATTATTCCAACTGGCTTGTTCTTAATGTTACGCTGTTATAATGTTACAATGTTACATTTTTGGAGTTCATTTGTTAAATGCGTACATGTTCACATGAATATTTTCTCACACGGATCATAAAGATTTTAAAGATGGTTACGCTGCTTCGCAGCTACACGTCGAGTCCAAAAATACCACGTAATCGGCGAAGTCGAAAATCATTAAGATCTTTAAGATCCGTGAGAAATAAAGATTTTCGGAAAGGTTCATAAGCCTGTATTCATTTAACGGATGAACTATTTTGGCTCTTGCTCAACTCTCCTTCTCGCTTTAATCGCCTCTCCATGATGGTTGATTCGCACCGCGATTCAATAAGAATGTCATCTGCTTTCGAACGCCGAACGATTGTTTGTCGAACGCCGAACGATTGTTTGCCGAACGCCGAACGATTGTTTGTCGAACGCCGGACGATTGTTTGTCGAACGCCGAACGATGTGAAATGGTTGAAACAACCTCGAAGAGGTTGAACATGGTTAGCCCCAGGTGAGGAGCGCAGCGACGTAACCTGGGGTTTCAGTCCGTTGGCGTTTCTTTGCGATCCGGCCTCGAAGAGGGCGAACATGGTCGGGGTGGCAGGTGTTGTTGGATAACCGTGTTCGCCCTCTTCGAGGCCGGTATTCAGGTCATCCGCACCATTCCCACCCCAGGTTGCGTTAGGCCTCACCCCCATCCCCCTCCCCCGTAGGGAGGGAGAACCTTCCTTACCTGGGGCTAACCGAGTGGCACCTCTTCGAGGTGCTATAGCGCGCCAAGGCGCAGCCAGCCTCTCCGAGTATTGATATAAAGTTTTTTATAAACCTGCCAATATAACAAAATTCGGATGTGCGTGAATCTAATTACCTTTTCCTTCGTTTTTTCAGAGAAAAAAAAGAACTTTGTAAAAAGCAAGGAAGTAAATCATCTAGCCAATGGTGCAAAACCATCTCCGAGTGTGATTTCCCATGTCATAGAAACACGATTGGTCTTTGAAGGCCGTATGGTAGAATATACATTTCCATGTACATGGGACCTTGCTTATTCACAAAGTTCTAATTTACTAAAGTCATGGCAAAGAAAGCAAAAAGTTGCAAGACTAAAGAAGGATTAAAGTTAAAGATTGTCAACCCCAATGCTGCCGGTATCGATGTAGCCGATGGAGAGTTGCAAGTATGTGTGCCTGAGGATCGCGATGGTGACAACAATCGCCGATGGGGCAGTTTCACCTGTGACTTGCGCGTAATTTCAGAATGGCTCAAAGCTTGTCGGATAGATACAATAGCTATGGAAGCTACCGGAGTATACTGGGTCAATGTATTCTTCTATCTTCAGTCACAAGGATTCGAAGTAATCCTTGCCAATCCTGCATCAATCAAGAATATTACCGGCAAGAAAACAGACGAGGCAGATGCAGAGTGGATAATGCTGTTGCACAGCTATGGTCTTATAAAGCCAAGCTTCAATCCGGATACCATGGCGCGTAAAGTCAGAGCTCTGTCAAGACATAGATCTGCAATGATCATATCAGCCTCCAAGGAAGTGCAGCACATGCAGAAAGCAATGGAATTGATGAACATAAAGCTGTCTACCGTAATAAGTGACATATTGGGCAAGTCTGGACAGGCCATCATTCGTGCCATTCTTGACGGCAATCACGACCCTATGTCTTTGTCACAACTCGCTGATCCCCGTTGCAAGGCCAGCAAAGAGACGATTGCAAAGTCACTGGAAGGAATTTGGGACGAAGAGCAGCTGTTCATACTCAAACAGAGTGTTGAACTCTACGATTACTATCAGACGGAGATTACCGAGTGTGAGAAGAAGATAGAAGAGATTATATCGAAATACGCAGCAGCTCTGGGAAACGATCCAGAGAGAATAGCAATGGTAAAGAAATGTAAGGGACGCAAGAATCCGCTCTCTTTCAACATAGAGAGATATGCATATGCTATTTACGGTGTGAACGTCATGGCTATACCAGGCGTGAATGACTCTCTGATACTCAATTCCATTGGAGAACTTGGATATGATTTCATTAAGAAGTTTGACTCAAGCAGGAAATTCAATAAATGGCTAAATATAGTACCCAACAATAAAATAACAGGAGGCAAGCTAATATCGAGTAAATTACAGAAGCGGAAAAATATAATGGGTCAAGCCTTTCGGATGAGTGCCAATGCTGTCAAGAATCAGCAAAATGAGATGGGCAGGTACTTCAGACGAATAAAGGCTAGAGATGGATATGCCCAGGCCGTCGTAGCTACAGCCCACAAAATTGCTACCATATTCTATACCATGATAAAGAATCAATTAGAATACAATGGCAATTTAGTAGGCTGCGATGAGAAGACCATCCTTGAAAAGAAACTTAGACGCACTCAACAGCAATTAGATAGACTGAAAATGCGACAAGACGAGCTAGATAAGCAACCTGCGTAACATGCTGATAATTAACGGTACCGAAATTTGTTATATGGTAGACTGGAGATCAGTTATTCTGCACACGACCTAAAGCCCCCAGGCTGCGGCTTCGCCTTGCCTGGGGTTATAAAGAGTGTGCCTCTCCGAGGCACCCATCAACCCGAAATCCGGAAGAACCGAAAATGCTGACTAAATAGCTCGAAATTGTTTGTATAATTGGCAGATTATTCTTAATTTTGCAAGAGTATAAAGATGGATTAATAGAAGCTTTCATGCCTTACAATTTCGACTATATCAAGACATCAAAGCTGCATACCCTCTGGGCATTCTGTAACGAGGCGGAGCAGACCTCGCTCGATGCTAAGAAAGGACGGCAACAGGCTGAACTTAATGCCGCATGCCTGGAGAGTTGCATGAAGTGATCAATGACAATAAGCAAATATCATAATATTTTAATTTTACGATTCAAAAAAATGAAAAAGACATTCATTCTCATGGCTGCCGCTGTAGCCATGCTCGCAGCTTGCAATGGTAACAAGACTGCCAAGACTACTTCCTCCAATGATTCCACAGCCGACTCTACTGTGACTGACACTACGGCTCAGGCCGGAGGCGACTCGCTCGTTTATGAAGGCATGACACCCGCTGCTGACTGTGAAGGTATCCGCTATCGCATCGCTATGGATGCGCAGAAGAAGAACTTCACCGCTAAGGAGGATTATATGGAGACTGAGACTCAGGTGAAGAACACGTTCTATGAGAAGGGAACGATCGCTCCTTACACCAAGAACGGCAAGAAAGGTCTGAAGTTCTCTACCGGCAAGGACGATGCCCTCTACTTCGTGGCTGTCGGTGACAGCACGCTGCGTATGGTCAACGACGAGCTTGAAGAGGCTGTGTCGGGGAACTATGACCTGAAACTGAAGTAAATAATGGTATCTTTCGAAAGTGATTACAACAACGGTGCAGTGCCCGAGATTCTGCACCGCTTGATTGAGACGAATGATGAAAAGAGCTCGGGATATGGCTTCGACAAATACACACTGTCGGCTATCGCTAAGATCCGTACATTGTGTGGCATGCCGGAAGCTGACGTCTACTTTCTCATAGGCGGTACACAGACGAACACGACAGTCATCGATTCACTCCTTCAAGGTTGTGAGGGTGTCATCTGCACCAAGACCGGCCATATCAATGTACATGAGTCGGGAGCCGTGGAGGCTTTCGGACACAAGGTGCTGGCTCTACCGAGTAAGGATAGTAAACTGTACGCCAAGCAGTTGGAAGACTACCTTAAAGCATTCTATGAAGATGAGACTTATCCTCACATGGTGCAGCCGGGCATGGTTTACATCACTTTCCCTACAGAGCTCGGTGCACTCTATTCTCGCAAGGAACTGAGCGATCTCTACGAGGTATGTAAGAAATATCACCTCTACCTCTTCGTCGACGGAGCGCGTTTAGGTTACGGTCTGATGTCGAAGGAGAACGATATCGACATGAAGTTCCTTGCTTCGCATTGCGACGTGTTCTATATCGGTGGCACGAAAGTCGGGGCTTTGTTCGGTGAGGCTGTGGTCTATTCAAACACCCGTGCACCGAAGTATATCTTCACCATCATCAAACGTCATGGCGCACTGCTTGCCAAGGGTCGTATTGCAGGCTTGCAGTTTGATACCCTCTTCACGGATGATCTCTATTTCCGCATCTCTCAACATGCTATCGACAAGGCAATGCAACTCAAGCAGCTCTTTGTGGAGCATGGCTTCAAGATGGCCTATGACTCACCCACCAATCAGCAGTTCGTTATTCTTCCGAAGAAAGTGAAGGAAGCACTGATGAAGAAGGTGATGTTTGAGGTGTGGGCACCCATAGACGATGACAACCTCGTTTGCCGGTTTGTTACGAGTTGGGCAACGACGGATGAGGATATCAAGGTGCTTAAAGAGGCTTTAGGATAAACAGAGCTGGGCGCGGCCCTTGTGGCCGTCCCTGCACTAAAACGCTTTCAGCGCTTCGTACACGCGCTCGACAGGCAATCCCATGACATTGTAGAAACTGCCTTCGATGCGAGTTACTCCGATATAACCTATCCATTCCTGAACACCATAGGCCCCGGCTTTATCAAAGGGCTTATAATGTTCAATGTAATAATCTATCTCGCTATCGGTAAGGTCGCGGAAGGTCACTGCCGTGGTATCCGAGAACGATACCTGTTTCTTGCGCGTCGTGATGCTTACCCCCGTGACGACATGATGCGTGTGCCCACTAAGTTTCCGAAGCATGTCCTTGGCTTCTGAAGCATCCTTGGGCTTGCCCATGATCTCTCCGTTGAGGATGACCACAGTATCGGCTGTGAGCAAAGTCTCATCCTCCTTAATGTCGTAAGCCGCTGCTTTCTCTTTTGAGATATACTCCGGTACTTTCTCAGCCGGGAGATTATCAGGGTACTTCTCTCCCACCCCCTTTTTTACTCTGACCTCGAAGTCTAGGTCGAGGCCTTTCAGCAGCTCATGCCTACGTGGTGAGTTGCTGGCTAATATCAGTTTGTTCATTTTATACTATTATTACCATCCGAAAGCCTTGGCGGAGCTGAGCCACAGTTGCTGGGCTTTCATGATTTGCTCCAATACGTCACGGGCACAGCCCTCACCTCCTTTGTAAGGTGAGACATAGACAGAAATGTTCTTAATCTCTTCGCATGCATCCTCCGGACAACAGGGACAGCCAACGCGCTTCATGATCTCGTAGTCGGGGATATCGTCGCCCATATAGACGATCTCATCGTCATGAAGATCATATTTCTCCAAGAACTTATTATATGTCTCTATCTTGACGGCACACTTCATGAAGATATCCTTCATCCCAAGATACTCGTAGCGTTTGCGGATCATCGGTGAGTCACCACCGGTCATGATGGCACAACGGAGCCCTAATTTGGCGGCTAACTGGATAGCGTATCCGTCTTTGATGTTGAGTGTACGCAGTGGAAGACCATTCTCATCCATCGGCACGGTGCACTTTGACAGTACCCCGTCGACATCAAAGATGATGGCTTTTATCTTGGTAAGGTCATATTCAATCATAATACTTGCATTATTTGATGGCAAAGATAATAAAAATCAACCAATTGCTTCTATCAGCAGCCAAATATTTAGCACTGTGACGAGCGTAGCCAATCCATAGAGGAAGATGCTGTTCCACTTCTTGTTCGCATATTTACCCATGACGCGCTTTGAGGATGTGAGACTCACTTGAAGGAACACGGTGAACGGCAACTGGATAGAGAGGAACATCTGCGAATAGAGCAAGCCTTGGAAGGGGTTGCCGATGACGAAGATGAGAAGCAAGGCGATACCTAATGATAAGAGTATTCCAACTACAGAGTGTGTATCTTTTACGTTGTACGATTCATGGAAGAGGCCGGAAAAGATACTACCTGCAGCCATACCGCTCGTGATGGTGCTCGACAAGCCAGCGAGCAACAGGGCGATAGCAAAGATGTTTGCGGCGTTGTTGCCAAGGAGCGGCTGCAGCATGGCTTGAGCCTGAGAGAGTTCCTCGACGTGGGTGCCATGCTCATAGAAAGTGGACGCAGCAAGAATGATCATTGCTGAGTTGATGGCCCAGCCAACGAGCATAGAGAAGAGCGTATCGAAAAACTCATATTTGAGCATATGTTGGATACGAGCGTCTCCTTCGAGATTGATCTCACGGCTCTGCACAATCTCAGAGTGAAGGAAGAGATTGTGAGGCATGACGACGGCTCCAAGCACGCTCATTATGACAAGCAATGAGCCTTGTGGCACCGAAGGTACGAAGGCACAGAAGACTGCTGATTTCCAGTCGACATGTACAAGAAACAGTTCATAGATAAATGAGAGCCCGATGATCGACACGAACCCAATAACTGCCCGCTCGATACGCTTGTAGCCATTGGTAAAGAGCATGATGAGCACTGCTGCTGTCGTCAGAATAGCACCCATGGGGATGCTCATGCCAAAGAGCATCTGCAAGGCGATAGCTCCACCGAGAATCTCAGCCAGAGAAGTGGAAATGGAAGCCAAGAATGCGGTGATGACAATTGGTCTGCCGACCCACTTCGGTGCATATTTGACAGCCGCCTCACTCAGACACAGACCCGTGACGATACCCAGGTGAGCCACATTGTGCTGCAAGGCAATCAACATGATGGTGGAGAGCGTCACGACCCAGAGAAGCAGATAGCCATACTCAGAGCCCGCGGCGAAGTTCGTGGCCCAGTTGCCAGGATCAATGAATCCTACCGTGACCAACAGGCCCGGGCCGATGTATTTGAAGATATCCAAGGCGCCTAGGACGTGTGGGTGGTCCTTACGCTCCAGTTCTTTAATGAGGTTCCACATATTTTATTTATATGTAATTATTTCAGTGCAAAGATACGATAATTTAGTCAATATCTCTGAAGAATATCGAAATTATTGTGATTACAAATTATTATTTTCTTATTGCAATTTGAAAAATATTTCTATAAAACGCTTGCAGATTAATTATAAATGAGTAACTTTGCTTACCGAAACAAGAAATAAGAAACAAAATAATAAATTTATGAGTCATTTAATCAAGCCCATCGGCTACAAGACGCTCTTGGACCGCCAGCAGACGGAACATGGCATCAAGATGATCAAGGAGTTCTTTCAGCAGAACCTCTCAACCGAACTTCGCCTGAGTCGTGCTACGGCTCCGCTTTTCGTGCTCAAAGGATTAGGAATCAACGACGACCTGAATGGTGTTGAGCGTCCTGTGACGTTTCCCATCAAGGACATGAACGAAGCAAAGGCTGAGGTCGTGCACTCTTTGGCTAAGTGGAAACGTCTCACCCTTGCTAAGTTCGGTGTGGAGCCTGGCTATGGCATCTATACGGATATGAATGCTATCCGTGCCGATGAAGAGCTCGATAATCTCCATTCTCTCTATGTAGACCAGTGGGACTGGGAGGCTGTCATCACGCGTGAAGAGCGTACCATCGCTTTCTTGGAGGATGTAGTTCGCCGTATCTACAGTGCTATTCTCCGTACGGAGTTCCTCGCATGCGAGAACTTCCCGCAGCTTAAGCCATTCCTCCCTCGTGAGATTCATTTCATCCACTCTCAGGATCTGCTTGATATGTATCCTGATAAGACCCCGCATGAGCGTGAGGATGCTATCTGCAAAAAGTATGGAGCCGTGTTCGTTGAAGGTATTGGCGGTAAGCTCTCCGACGGTAAGAAACATGACGGACGTGCTCCGGACTATGATGACTGGTCAACGATTGCTGAGAATGGCAAGGCTGGCCTCAATGGTGATATTCTTATCTGGTATCCTGTTCTCGGTCGTTCCTTTGAGCTCAGCTCTATGGGTATTCGTGTGGACAAAGAGAGTCTGCTTCGCCAGTTGAAGATTGAGCATCAGGAAGAGCGTGAGAAACTCTACTTCCACCAGCAGTTGCTCAACGGCAAGTTGCCGCTCAGCATTGGTGGTGGTATTGGTCAGAGCCGTCTCTGCATGGTAATGCTCCACAAAGCGCATATTGGTGAGATTCAGGCAAGTATCTGGCCTGAGGACATGCGTAAGGAATGTGCTGAGCTTGGCATGCCACTCATATAATTGCGCTTCGCTAAAGATTAAAGAAGAAAGAATAAAGAAAACAGTGAACGAGAATAATTCATCGTTCACTGTTTTTTATGCTTATATGTCGTTAAGTTTACTTCTTGAATTAACTTAATTCCAGCCCGAGCCCCACTCTCAGTTTTTCGATGGCGGGGTTTTGCTTTCTCAAGGCATCAAACACTTCGAGCTTCGTCAGCGCACGTTGGTTCTCGTCCTGTTTGGCAAGGCGAGGGGTAAACTCAATGAGGGTGTTATGTAACTTCGTGCGCATCGTGGCGCGGATGTTGCGGCTGATGGCATTGATCTGATCAAGCAGAAGTTTATTATCGACGACAACTTCTATATTAGGATAGTCAGTGATAGCCGGTACAAGGTTCTTCATTCGCGCAGCCAATCCAACGAACTTCTGCGGCATACGGTTGCACATGGCCGTCCATTCGCGGATGAGATCATCGTCCGTAAATTGAGCTTCCGGTTTACTGGCTGCTACCTTCTTGGCCTCAGCTTCGTCTACCTTGACAGCCTCGGTGACATCGTTCGTCTTCGGTTTCCGTCTGAGATCATCGAAGGTCATTCCGATGTTCTTCAGATGGAATGTGACTCCACTCTTTAATGGTCCTACGGTTGCTGTCTTAGGCTTGTATTCTTCTGATACAGACTCTTTTGCATTCGTAGGCTCATCTTTCTGTTCAGCCTTTGTTGGAGCAATCTTAACGGTCTTATGTGTAGCAAGGGTCCGTGCAGTCCCGGTCACCTGCATAGCCGGTTTAGGCTGCACCACATTGTTTTTCTTAAACAGGGATTTCAAGCGCATAGGGCTACGCCCACCAGCCGGCACATCAGCATCCTCCGGCTGCGTGATCTGTGCCACACGGATGAGTGTGAGTTCCACCAAGAGTCGTTTGTTACTGCTCTGGCGATACTGTACATCACACTCGTTGAGGATACGTAGTGCCTTATAAAGGAAAGGAAGCGGACATTTCTTTGCCTGCTCTTTATATTTCTCCCGCTGACCCTCACTCACTTCCAGAAGAGGAAGAGTCTGCTCATCCTTTGCCATCATCACATTGCGAACATGGGATGCAAGTCCATTGATGACATTACTTCCATCGAAACCGTGCTGAATGATATTGTCGAGCAATACCATGATATCAGCAGCTTTGTTTTCAAGCGAGAGGTCAATAATCTTGAAGTAGTTGTCTACATCCAGGACATTGAGATCCTGCAGTACTTTGTCATATGTGATATGGCCCTGGCAGAAACTCGATACCTGATCGAAGATGGACAAGGCATCGCGCATTCCGCCATCAGCCTTTTCAGCTATGACGTTGAGCGCCTCATCCTCATAGGTGATGCCTTCCTTTCCAGCGACCATCTCAAGATGATGGATGATCTCGGGAACGGTCATGCGTTCGAAGTCATAGATCTGACAGCGGGAGAGAATCGTAGGCAGAATCTTGTTCTTCTCCGTAGTGGCAAGAATAAAGATCACGTGTGCTGGCGGTTCCTCCAGTGTCTTGAGGAATGCATTGAATGCTGCCTGGGAGAGCATATGGACCTCATCGATGATGAAAACCTTATATTTGCCGGTCTGTGGAGGGATGAGTGTCTGCTCCATGAGCGTCTTGATATTCTCTACAGAATTGTTGCTGGCGGCATCGAGCTCGAAGATGTTCATGGAACGACCTTCGTTGAAAGCACGGCAACTCTCACACTCGTTACAAGCTTCCCCATCCTGAGTAGGGTTCTCACAGTTGATGGCCTTGGCAAAAATACGAGCACAAGTAGTCTTTCCTACGCCACGAGGACCGCAGAAGAGATAAGCATGTGCAAGTTTTCCCGACTTCACAGCGTTCTTCAGCGTCGTGGTCAGAGCATCCTGACCAACTACGGAGGAGAAAGTCATTGGCCTGTATTTCCTTGCGGAAACAATATAGTTGTCCATAGAATAGTTTGTATGAATTCGATAATATTTAAAGTGATTGCAAACTTACACAAAAATAACGAGAATCGGGATTAATAGAAGAAAAATATTAGAAATAAAAAAGCGTTGCCTTCTATAGAAAGCAACGCCTTGTAAAATTTTAATCTCAACTGTTGACTTATGCCTCTGCGGGAGCCTCAGTAGCCTCTGCAGCAGGTGCCTCAGCGTTCTCGCCCTCAGCAGCCTTAGCAGCCTCAGCCTCTGCCTTTGCAGCAGCCTCAGCAGCCTTCTTGTCAGCCACCTTCTTAGCGATAGCCTCGTTGACCTTCTTCTCGGCATCGAGAGCCTTAGCAGCAGCCTCCTGACGGCTCTTGCTCTGAGCGTCCTTAGCAGCTGTGAGCTTCTGCTCTTTAGCGGTCTTCCAAGCGTCGAACTTCTGCTGGCAAGCAGCCTCGTCGAATGCGCCCTTCTTCACGCCGCCGCGAAGATGCTTCATCATGTACACACCCTCACCCTTCAGGATGGTGCGGACAGTGTCTGTAGGCTGTGCACCTGTCTCTACCCAGTAGAGGGCACGGTCGAAATTCAAATCTACGGTAGCAGGATTGGTGTTGGGATTGAATGTACCAATCTTCTCGATAAACTTACCATCACGTGGTGCTCTCACGTCAGCGATCACAATTCTGTAAACTGCGTAGCCCTTGTGGCCGCCGCGCTGCAATCTGATTTTTGTTGCCATTTTTTGTTATAAAACTAATTAAAGGTTTGAATTTTATGCTGCCATCTCGTGACAGCGGGTGCAAAGTTACTGCTTTTTCCTTTATCCACAAAGAGTTACACCTTTATTTTTATTATTTTTGTGTTCTTTGTGTCTTTCGTGGATAAAAAGTGGGCTCACGACATCACGTCGGAAGCCCACACAACACAAACACAAAATTGCGGGAAAGACCCGCTGTATATTATTGTAAGAGAGATTATGCTTTACATCACTCCGTCTTCACGAAGCTTCAGCTGCCACTTCCACGCGGAGCGCATCACATCGTCGAGCGGTGTCTCAGCTTTCCAGCCCAGCTCTTTGTTGGCCTTTGTGCAGTCTCCCCAGATCTTCTCGATATCACCCTCACGACGAGGTCCATACTTCCAGTTAAGCTTTACGCCAGTAGCCTTCTCGAATGTCTCAACAATTTCCAGCGTGGAGTTGCCGTGACCGGTGCCGATGTTGAAGTAGTCGATAACAGGGCTGTCCTCATCATCGAGCACACGACGCATAGCAGCCACATGAGCCTTAGCCAGGTCTACCACATAGATGTAGTCGCGGATGCAGGTGCCATCAGGTGTATTGTAATCGTTACCGAAGATCGTCAACTGCTTGCGAATGCCGATAGCTGTCTGTGTGACGTAAGGAATGAGGTTGTTGGGCACGCCGTTAGGCAGCTCGCCGATGAGAGCGGAAGGGTGTGCACCGATTGGGTTGAAATATCTCAGGATGATACTCTTGATAGGAGCACCACTGTGGATATAATCGTGGATGATCTGCTCGTTGATCTCCTTCGTGTTACCATAAGGAGAGGTGGCCTTCTGGTGAGGAGCAGTCTCTGTCACAGGGAGGTTCTCCGGTTTCGGCTGGCCATAGACGGTGCAGCTCGAAGAGAAGATGATACCCTTCACATTATATTTAGGCATCAACTCCAAAAGGTTGATAAGCGACGTGATGTTGTTGCGATAGTAGAGCAACGGCTTCTGCACGCTCTCACCTACAGCCTTGCTGGCAGCAAAATGGATGATACCTTCAATATCAGGATATTTCTTGAATACATTCTCCGTGGCTTCTTTGTCACGCAAGTCAACCTTCTCAAATGCGGGACGTACGCCTGTGATTTTCTCAATGCCGTTGAGTACTTCAATCTTGGAATTGGATAAGTCATCGACAATCACAACTTTGTAACCAGCCTCAATCAGTTCCACAGATGTGTGGGAACCGATAAAGCCCGTACCTCCAGTAACAAGGATGGTCTGTTTCATCACATTATTATATTTAAGAATTAAAAGTTTTTCTTTATTTCGCCCACAAAGATACTTAATTTTCTTCTATCAGCAAGCGTTTGGCGGAAAAAATTACTAACTTTGCACAAAAATTGCGGCGATGGTGAAAATCGTCATAACAATGCAATAGTAGTTCATAACAATAAAAGATATTAATATAGAAAATTATGAGCATTCAAACTGAGAAAATCAAGGAGCTTGTAGCTAAGCGTGAGCAAGCCCGTCTTGGTGGTGGACAGAAGGCTATCGACAAGCAGCATGCCCGTGGCAAGTACACAGCCCGCGAGCGCATCGAGATGCTTGTAGATAAGGACTCTTTCGAAGAGTACGATATGTTCAAGCTTCACCGTTGCCATAACTTCGGCATGGAGAAGAAGCAGTTCCTCGGCGACGGTGTCGTAGCTGGTTCCGCTACTATTGACGGTCGTCTCGTTTATGTCTATGCCCAAGACTTCACTGTTAACGGTGGCTCTCTCTCTGAGACCATGGCCCAGAAGATCTGCAAGGTTATGGATATGGCTATGCAGAACGGTGCTCCTGTCATCTGCATGAATGATAGTGGTGGCGCACGTATTCAGGAGGGCATCTCTGCTCTCGCTGGCTACGGTGAGATCTTCGAGCGTAATATCCTTGCTTCAGGTGTCATTCCTCAAATCTCCATGATTCTCGGTCCATGCGCAGGTGGTGCCGTCTACTCCCCTGCCCTCACCGACTTCATCCTGATGACCGAAGGCACAAGCTATATGTTCCTTACGGGTCCGAAGGTGGTGAAGACCGTTACCGGCGAGGATATTGACTCAGAGCATCTCGGTGGTGCCAGCGTACATGCCAGCAAGAGCGGCGTAACGAGCTTCACGGCTAAGACAGAGGAGGATGCCATGAAGATGATCAAGAAGCTTCTGAGCTATATTCCTTCCAACAACACAGAAGAAGCTCCGCGTGTGGAGTGCACTGATCCGGTTGACCGTAAGGAAGACTCGCTCAACGAGATTCTGCCCGATGACCCCAACAAGGCATACGATATGTACAAGGTCATCACAGCTATCACTGACAACGGAGAGTTCTTTGAGGTACAGCCTAAGTTTGCCAAGAATATTATTACCGGTTTCGCTCGCTTCAATGGTCAGAGCGTAGGTATCGTAGCTAACCAGCCATCTGCATATGCTGGTGTGCTTGATGTGAACGCTTCTCGTAAGGGCGCTCGCTTCGTTCGCTTCTGCGATGCATTCAATATTCCTATCGTATCTCTTGTCGATGTTCCAGGATTCCTTCCCGGTACAGGTCAGGAGTACAATGCCGTTATCCTGCATGGTGCTCAGCTGCTCTATGCTTATGGTGAGGCTACAGTGCCAAAGATTACAATCACACTGAGAAAGAGCTACGGTGGTAGTCATATCGTCATGGGGTGCAAGCAGCTTCGCGCAGACCTCAACTTTGCTTGGCCTACAGCCGAGATCGCTGTGATGGGTGCAAGTGGTGCCGTGGCAGTGCTCTGTGGCAAAGAGGCAAAGAAGATCAAGGAGGAAGGCGGCGATGCCAAGGCTTTCCTTGCTGAGAAAGAGGATGAGTACACGAAAACCTTCGCTAATCCTTATCAGGCTGCTCAGTTCGGCTATATCGATGATGTCATCGAGCCGCGTAACACGCGTTTCCGCATCTGCCGTGGCTTGGCACAGCTGGCTCATAAGCGTCAGTCACTGCCTGCAAAGAAACATGGCTGCATGCCCATGTAAAATTGAAATATGGAAAAAATGGATAAGAACATATATGCGGCTATTGCCATGGCTATCTTCGAGTTCCAGGGCAATAATGTACACGACAAAGAGCCGGGCATCATCACAATCAAGCCTAAGCAGACACTGTGGGATGCCAAGCAGCTTTCATTCACCGCGAAACCATAACAAGCTTAACATTAAGAAGATGAAGCAGTTTAAATATACTATAGACGGCAAGGACTATGAGGTCGAGATCGTTGACATCAACGAGGAGACGAATGTCGCCAACGTGAAAGTTAACGGAGAAGAGTTCGAAGTGGGCATGGAGAAGCCTGCAGAGGAAGAGAAGCCTAAGGTAACGCTTGGTAAGCCTGTTGCTGAAGACAACGAGGAGGCTGCTCCTGCAGCCAATGTCAACACAGCCAATGCTATCAAGGCTCCGCTGCCGGGTACCATCACATCCATCAACGTGAAGGTCGGCGATGAGGTTAAGGCTGGTGACACGTTGCTCGTGCTCGAAGCTATGAAGATGGCCAACAATATCGAGGCAGAGAAAGACGGCAAGGTAACGGCTGTCTGCGTTAAAGAAGGCCAGAGCGTTATGGAGGATGATGCTCTCGTTGTGGTAGAGTAATATTCTCCCAATAATAAACAAAAATGCCCGGTTTTGTGTGAAATCATGCAAAATCGGGCGTTTTGTCGTATTTTATTAGTACCTTTGCACACAAACACAATTAGAATAAAATCATAATGGCCAAAAAGAGAATTTTATTCATCAATCAGGAGATTGTACCTTATGTTCCAACGTCAGAAATGGCTGTGTTGGGTCGCGATCTGCCGCAGAAAATGCAGGCAGGCGGTTTTGATGTTCGCACGTTCATGCCTAAATGGGGTAATATCAACGAGCGTCGCGGTCAGCTTCATGAGGTCATCCGCCTCTCAGGACTGAACATCGTCATTGATGATACCGATCATCCACTTATCATTAAGGTAGCTAGTGTTCCAGTCTCAAGACTTCAGGTATATTTCATCGACAATGAGGATTACTTCATCAAGCGTCGTACGATGACCGAAGATGAGAATGGTGATGAATATACAGACAACGGCGAGCGTGCTATTTTCTTCGCTCGTGGCGTATTGGAGACCGTGAAGAAGCTCCGTTGGAATCCTGATATTATCCACTGTCAGGGATGGATGGCAGGTGTCATTCCTCTTTATGTAAAGACGGCATATCACGATGATCCTACCTTCGCCAATTCAAAGGTAGTCTTCTCGCTTTTCTCTAAGCAGTTCAAGTCTAACTTTGGCACGAAGTTTAAGGATTGTGTCGATTTCGGTTCAGCCAAGGCCAGCTTGCTCGATAAATATTCAGAGCATTTCGACTTTACGGATCTCGCCAAACTCGCCATCGACTATAGTGACGGTGTGATTGAAGCTACTCAGGAAGTTAACGATCAGCTTATGGCATATGCAGAGGCTTCTAAGCTCCCTATCCTCAAGTATCCTGGCGAGAACTATGCTCCTGCTTACAAGGAGTTTTACAATAAGCTTTTAGGATAAATCCTACAGGCGATCATTTCAACATGTTTACAAGCATGAAATTAAAAATAGCGCTCATCTTACTCTCAGGCCTAGCAATGGCCTCGTGTACTGATTCAACGGATGAAATAGGTTCTTCATTGAACACCAATACGGATGCCGTGAATGTGGAGACTGTTTCTTATGATGTAGTAAGCGAGTCTTTGCTTGCTGACTCTGTGTTGTCTCGAAACACAACAGGCTATATTGGTAAAGTGAAAGACCCAGAGACAGGTAACTATATCACAGGTAACTTCATGGCGCAGTTCTATAATCTCGAGAACTATAAGTTTCCGGATAAGTCAGCCATGGCTGGGGTAGATTCCAAGGGTGACACGATTAAGGGTTTGATCAAGGCTGATTCTTGTGAGCTTCGTCTCTTCTACTCGAAGCATTACGGTGACAGTACACGAACCATGAAGCTCACTGCTTACGAGATGAGTAAGCCAATGACCGAGGATCGTAACTACTACAGCAACTTCGATCCTGAGGCCAATGGATACATCCGTAAGGGTGGCATTGCGCAGAACAAAGTCTATACGTTGACCGATTACATGGTGGCTAAGTCTATGCGTGATACTTCCACCTATGAGCCATATATTACAATAAAGCTCAATGGTAAGTATACAGATGCAAAAGGCAAGGAATATAGCAACTATGGTACCTATATCCTTGAGAAGTACTATGAGAATCCGAGCTATTTCAAGAATGCTTATACCTTCATGAAGAATGTCGTTCCTGGCTTCTATTTTAAGCATCAGTCGGGATTAGGCAATATGGCTTATATTGATGCCTCACAGCTTACCTTATATTATAAGTATGTCTATAATGATAGTGTCTTGAATGGTATCACCGTGTTTTGGGGCACTGAAGAGGTGTTGCAGTCTACGAATATAACCAACGATAAAAGCAAGTTGGCTGAACTCGCAGCTGATCAGAGCTGTACATATCTGAAAACACCGGCAGGCATCTTCACGGAGCTCACGCTTCCTGTTGAGAAGGTCGTCTCTGGTCACGAGAATGATAAGATTGCTGGTGCTTCCTTGTCTATCCCAAGAATCAACAGTAATGCTGGTAATTCTGAGTATGCCTTTGACATTCCAAAGAATGTATTGATGATTCCGAAGGACTCGCTCTACAGCTTCTTCGAGAACCAGGAGATGTACAATAACCGTAACTCGTTCGTTGCGACTTACTCAGGTAAGTCTTCAACAAATAGCTACACGTTTAAGAATATATCAGGTATGATCACGGCAATGGCTGCTATAGATAAAAGCAAGCGTTCTGCCGACTGGAATAAAGTTGTGCTCATTCCTGTGACATTGACAACAACAACATCTTCGACATCAGGCAGTTCCAGCTCTTATTATTACTATTATTACGGATATTCATCCTCTACAAGCTCCACTGTGACAAAAGTGTCTCACGACATGTCTCTTACGAGTACGAAGCTTGTCAAGGGTAAGGAGTCGAATAGTCCGCTTCAACTGCAGGTCATCTATAGTCATTTTAAGTAGTTTACAATAATGGCAGATAATTTTCTCGAGCGGCATCGCCGTGATTATGAAGAGCGGAAAGAAGCATGGCTGAGAAACAAGAAACACATGCCGAAGATAAAGCGGAAGCTTCAGAAGCCAGAAGACGAAAGTCTGTAGGTTTAGAGAGTTAACATTGAATACTATTCAGAAATAAAGCGAGGATCATGGGTATTTTCGGATTATTCAGCAAGAAAAATAAAGAAAACTTAGACCAAGGTCTTGAGAAGACCAAGCAGAGCGTGTTCTCTAAGATTACACGCGCTATAGCCGGTAAGTCCAAAGTAGACGATGATGTGCTCGACAACCTTGAGGAGGTCCTCATTACCTCCGATGTAGGTGTTGATACAACGGTCAAGATTATCCATCGTATCGAGGATCGTGTAGCACGTGATAAGTATGTCTCTACTTCGGAATTGAACAAGATTCTGAAAGAAGAGATTGCCGCTCTCCTCACAGAGAATAACACGCAAGACAACTCCAACTGGGATCTGCCTACAGACCATAAGCCTTATGTCATCCTTGTCGTTGGAGTGAACGGTGTAGGAAAGACAACGACTATTGGTAAGCTTGCTTACCAGTTTAAGAAAGCCGGAAAGAAGGTTTACTTAGGTGCTGCTGATACCTTCCGTGCTGCTGCCGTTGAGCAGATACAGATCTGGGGTGACCGTGTAGGCGTGCCAGTCATCAAACAGCAGATGGGTTCTGATCCTGCGAGTGTGGCTTTCGACACGTTGCAGAGTGCAAAGGCAAACGATGCTGATGTGGTGCTCATTGATACTGCCGGGCGTCTTCACAACAAGGTAGGCTTGATGAACGAGCTCAAAAAGATCAAGGATGTCATGAAGAAGGTTGTTCCTACGGCACCAGATGAAGTTCTGCTTGTTCTTGATGGTAGTACGGGGCAGAATGCATTTGAGCAAGCGAAACAGTTCTCTGCAGTCACAAACATCACCTCGCTTGCTATCACGAAATTGGATGGTACCGCCAAAGGAGGCGTAGTGATAGGAATCTCCGATCAACTTAAAGTACCGGTCAAATACATTGGTCTTGGTGAAAAGATGGAAGACCTTCAGTTGTTTAACAAAAAAGAATTCGTCGACTCGTTGTTCTGATATAAGACATCCTGTAACGATATTTCTGAAATTTATGAAGAAGAACCAGATAGACTTTATCACCATGGGCTGTTCAAAGAATCTTGTTGATTCAGAGCAGCTCATGCGTCGTTTTGAGAATATGGGGTATCATTGTGTCCATGACTCGAAGCGGCCTCAGGGTGAGATAGCTGTTATCAATACATGTGGTTTTATTGAGAGTGCCAAAGAGGAAAGCATCAACACGATCTTGGAGTTTGTTAATGCCAAGAATGAAGGGCGTTTGCACAAGCTCTATGTCATGGGGTGTCTTTCACAACGTTATCAGAAAGAGCTCGAAGAGAACATACCAGAAGTGGATAAGTTCTATGGTAAGTTCAACTATACGCAGTTGCTGAAAGATCTTGGACCAGCAGACACGACATCTACGGAAGGCAAGGCATTTTCTGAGCGACGTGTGGCTGCTAACAGTCGCCGAATGCTCACTACCCCATCCCACTATGCTTATATCAAGATTGCAGAGGGTTGTGACCGTCACTGCGCTTACTGTGCCATCCCACTCATTACCGGAAAGCATGTGAGCCGACCTATGGAGGATATTCTTCAGGAAGTGAAGGAACTTGTCGATGAAGGCGTTACAGAGTTCCAGGTCATTGAGCAAGAACTTACCTATTATGGTGTAGATCTTTATGGCAGGACCCGGATCGCAGAACTCATCGATAAGATGGCGAATATCAAAGGCGTGAAATGGATTCGCTTGCACTATGCTTACCCGAACCAGTTCCCCTTGGAGCTTCTCGATGTGATGCGTGAGCACGATAATGTCTGTAAGTATTTGGACATAGCCTTGCAGCATATTTCCGACCATATGCTTACGCGTATGCATCGTCATGTCACGAAGCAAGAGACGCTCGACCTCATTCATACAATCCGAGAGCGAGTGCCGGGTATCACAATCCGTACAACGCTGATGGTCGGTTTTCCGGGTGAGACCGAGGAAGACTTCAATGAACTTGTCGACTTCGTCAAGCAAGAGAAGTTTGAGCGCATGGGTGCCTTTGCCTATTCTGAGGAAGAAGGAACCTATTCTGCTGAGCACTATAAGGATGATGTACCTGCCGACGTGAAGCAGGCACGTCTTGACAAACTTATGGCTGTTCAGGAACAGATCAGTTCTGAGATTGAAGCAGCTAAAGTCGGGAAGGTCTTCAAGGTTATCATTGACCGTAAGGAAGGTGATTACTATGTAGGTCGCACGGAGGCTTGTTCACCGGAGGTTGATCCTGAGGTGCTTATTCCTGTGGCTGACCGTCGTCTGCGCACCGGACATTATTATAATGTACTGATGACCGACAGCGATGAATTTGACCTTTACGGTAAGGTGCAATAATCAAAGTGCTGTAAATATATGAATAACAAGGAGTTTATAGCACAGTTGGCTGCTAAGACCGGCTACACACAGGCTGATACGCAGCAGATGGTGCGTACGTTCATTGCTGAGATGGGTGCTCATCTGGAAGAAGGCGATACCCTACAGATTAACAACTTCGGTACTTTCGAAGTTAAGAAGCGACTGGAGCGTATAGTTGTCAATCCAGGCACACAGCAGCGCATGCTTGTACCGCCTAAGTTGATTCTCAACTTCAAGCCAGTTGCAGCCATCAAGGAAAATTTGAAAAAGTCAACAAACGAACAATAACAACGAACATTAATAACGAGCAATGAGTAAGATAGGCAATAAGGAACTTTCTTCTTCTCTTTCGGAAAAGCACGGTCTTAATAAGACTGATGCCGAGAAGTTCGTTGCGGCTCTTTTCGAAGTCATCAATGAAGGTCTTGAATCGGATAAGCTCGTAAAGGTTAAAGGGCTGGGCACATTCAAGATCATCGGTGTGGCAGCTCGTAAGAGTGTGGATGTCAACACCGGTGCACCTATTGTCATTGAAGGTCGAGATAAGATCAGCTTTACGCCCGATGCTACTCTTCGTGATGAGGTCAACAAGCCATTCTCTCAGTTTGACACTGTTGTACTCAATGATGGTGTCGACTTCTCTAATATAGATAAAGAGTTTGAAGAAGATCCTGAGGCTGCCGTGCTCAAGGCTATTGGAGAAACTTCCGTGTCCGATGCTTCCGAATCAGAACCATCTAAGGAAACGAAGGCAGACGATAAAATTGACGAAGAAATAGTTACTAACGAAACTGCAACAGAATCGAAGGTGTCGGAATCTGTAGTAGATCAGCATGAGGTTGTTGATCCGAACAGTTCTTTGTCTGAACCTACTGAATCAAAAAATGATATTGCTGATATCTCTAGTTCAGAAGAAAGGCCGGAAACTTCATCAGTGGAGCCACCTATTGATAAGGAACCGGTCGCTACTGAGCAACAAGAAGAGACCGAAGAAAAGAAAGCAGAGGCGAACACTTCGGCAGAACAACCACAATATGACGAAGAAATTGTTGAGGAACATCAGAATAATGCTCTCAAGATTCTTATTCTCGCAGCCTCGGTTATTGTAATCGGATGTATAGGAGGCGGCTATTATCTCTTTAAACAAATTGAGAAGCGTGACAGTCATATTGAGCTCTTAGAGAAGCAAATGAAAATTGTGGCGCAGAATCAGAAGAAGAGTAATGTGGCCCACACTCAACATCAGTCTACCTCAAACCCCGTAGATTCTCTAAAGGCATCAACAGCCTCTCAAGCAAAGACGGCAGAATCGGTTAAGACTGAGACCGAGGAAGAGTCTAATGAGAAAGCCTTGCAAGTTAAATATAACCGTGATCCTCGCATCCGCACAGGAGCTTATATCATTACGGGTATCAAGAAGACTGTTACGGTGCGTGCCGGTCAGACAATGAATGGCATCAGCCGTACAGCGCTCGGCCCTGGTATGGAATGCTACGTCGAAGCCGTCAATGGAGGTCAACGTGAGCTCAAAGAGGGCGAGAAAATTAATATTCCGAGTCTTAAACTTAAAAAGAGGAAATAACCATTGCAGCGGCGCACCCTGCAATTACGTTGGACACGCATCCATACTACTTATATTGCATTGCCATTTCTATTCTTTTGACAGCGACATCCTTATCTAATGCATGCTCCATGTCGAGACCTTCATTGATGTCTATCACTTTCTCGAATCCAGCCTTAAGCAGTTGTGGTTTGTCTTTGATACGCCCTGCAACAAGGATGACGGGAATGTCTCGAGATTGGCAATGTTTTAGAATGACACTCGGCAACTTTCCCATCAATGTCTGTGCATCCGAGCTACCTTCACCTGTAATAACAAACTGAGGTTTGTCTGGAGCAGAGAGTGCTTCATCAAAGCCAGATGATTGTAATACAATGTCAGCACCGCTTTCTACCCTTGCATCCATAAACTCCATGAATGCATAGCCTAATCCACCGGCTGCTCCTGCTCCAGGTTCGTTGGCACAATCTTTCCCTTGATGCTTGGCAGCCATTTCAGCAAAAGTCTTGGCTCTGCGATCGAGTTTCTCTACCATGTCAGTATCAGCACCTTTCTGTGGAGCAAAGATATGAGCAGCTCCATTGGGGCCATACAACGGATTCTTGACATCTGTAGCCAATGTCACTTTGATGTCTTTGAGCCATGAGGTATCAAACGGATCGTACCACATCTTGTGTGCCTGTGTCTGCCACTCATGCTTCAAGGCTTTCAGCATGCCGAGCCCACAGTCACTTGTAGCGACGCCTCCGAGACCAATAATAAACTCCCGACAACCTCGCCTCATGGCTTGAACCATCAGTTCCCCCACTCCATAGCTCGTAGCTACCAATGGGTTGCGGTTCTCCGGTTCAACCATTGTCAGACCTACTGCTTTTGCAACCTCGATAATACCAATTCCGTTCTTAATGCCGAAGGCCGAGTCACACCATCGCATCACGGCATCGTGAACATGACACGTCACGATCTCGTTTGGCTGCATGGCTTCAAGAAAACCTTCGCCTCCATCACTCACTGTAAAGCTCTTCACCTCTGCATCAGGATAGGCTTCTTTCAAACCTTGCGCTGCTGCCTCATTCGCTTCTGCGGAAGTGAGGCAACCTTTGAAACTGTCTATTGCTGTAATGATTTTCATATTAATTGTGGACGGCCACAAGGGCCGCCCTTGCATTTTATAGTCTTCTTATAAAATAATAACGGAGAAAAAACGTTATTTCTTACATGAAGAGACTCTTTTTTTTCATCATAGCAATTATTGCACCGATCTGTTTGTTCGCTCAGACCTTTACTTTGAAAGGCCGGGTCATCGACGAGGAAGGCAAACCCGTAGAGTTTGCCTCTGTCTCTTGTGTATCTCAAGGCAAGGCGACGGTTACCTCATTGAAAGGCGAATATAGTCTCACGCTGCATTCAGCCGATTCGGTCGTCATTCGCTATTCTATGTTGGGCTATCACACGAAGAAGCGCGTGCTCTTTAAGCCTCATGGTACCCAGACTCTGCAAGTTGTGATGTATGCGAGCTCGAACACGCTCGATGAAGTGAATGTTAAAGGCCAGAAGATTCAGTCGGGCCAGTTAGAAGATCTCAATACGAAACCGCTGAAAAATATGCCTTCTACTACAGGTAATGCAGTAGAGGAATTGCTTCAGAGTCAGGCTGGTGTGAGCACACATTCAGAGCTCTCTTCACAATATAATGTGCGCGGAGGATCATTCGATGAGAATTCTGTCTATATCAACAATGTGGAGGTATTCCGCCCATTCCTTGTCCGGAGTGGCCAGCAGGAGGGCCTCTCTATCATCAATCCCGATATGGTGGGTAATATCGGGTTCTCCACGGGTGGTTACGCAGCTCGCTATGGCGACAAGATGTCTTCTGCACTAGACATCACTTATCGTCGCCCTAAGCGCTTTGAAGCCGCTGTGGATGCTTCGCTTTTAGGCGCTGGAGCCTATGTCGGGTTCTCTAACAAGAAGTTTGCTTGGTCCAACGGAATACGCTATAAGACAAACCGTTATCTTCTTGGTACCTTCGATACTAATGGTGAGTACGACCCAAACTTCCTTGATTATCAGACTTATCTTAACTGGCGGCCTAACACCCGGTGGAGCTTTGATATTATCGGAGACATATCAGACAACCATTATAATTTTACGCCTAAAGATCGGGAGACAAAGTTCGGTACCTTGGAGAATGTGAAGTCGTTTAAGGTATATTTTGCGGGTAAGGAGAAAGACCTCTTCCGTACCTATTTTGGCTCACTGAATATCACACGTCACTATGGCGACTCTACTTCCGTCTCGCTTATTGCATCTGCCTTTAAGACAGATGAAAAAGAGAGATACGACATTGAAGGTCAATATTGGCTCAATCAGACCGAGACTGCAGAGAATCTTGGTGTTGGCACCTATTTTCAGCATGCCCGCAACTACCTCAAAGGAAATGTTGAGAGCATTAAGTTGATGGCGAGACATACGGCAAAGCAGCATGATATCGAGGGAGCCTTGACCTACAAGATGGAACATGTAGAAGAGCAATCGGGTGAGTATGAGATGCGCGACTCTGCCGGTTACATCGTTCCACATACGGGTAAGGACCTTTATATGGTCTATAGTCTTAGGGCTAACAATACACTGAACAGCAATCGATTGGAGATGTATCTTCAAGATACGTGGCGATTCAAGTCTGGAGGTAGAGAAAGCAACGACAGTACGGAGCATGATCCAACGCTATACACGCTCAACTATGGTGTTCGCTTCTCTCATTGGAACTATACAAGAGAGTCTATCCTCTCTCCGCGTGTCTCCTTGAGCATCATTCCTTCGTTCAATCAGAATCTGAGTTTCCGTTTCGCTACAGGTTTGTACTATCAGGCTCCGTTCTACAAAGAGCTCCGCGATACGACGACGATCAATGGCGTGACCTATGCGCTGCTCAATAATAAGATAAAGAGTCAGCGGTCGATCCATTTTATCGGGGGTATGGAGTATCGATTCAAGATTAACAACCGACCGTTCATGTTCTCTACAGAACTGTATTACAAGTTGTTGAACAATCTCATCCCTTACTCTGTCAACAATATGAAGGTGACTTATTATGGAGACAATAAGGCGAGTGGCCATGCAGCAGGTCTCGACATGAAGCTCTATGGCGAGTTTGTTCCCGGTACTGATTCATGGCTGACGCTCTCTCTGATGAACACAAAGATGAACTTTAATGGTCATTCCATGCCGTTGCCTACGGACCAGCGTTATGCCCTCCATCTTTTCTATACCGATTACTTTCCAGGTTCCGATCGTTGGCTGATGACGCTGCGTCTCACTTATGCGGATGGTCTGCCCTTCTCTGCACCGCATAGAGAGTTGGAGCGCAATGAGTTCCGTGCACCGGCTTATCGTCGAGCAGATATCGGTATGACTTATCGGTTGCTCAACAATGAGGATCATCATAGTAAGAGTATCTTCAAGAATATATGGCTCGGTGTTGACTGTCTTAACCTCTTCGACATCAGCAATGTCAATTCCTACTATTGGATTACAGATGTCACCAATCAGATGTATGCGGTGCCAAATTATCTCACACGTAGACAGATCAATGCGAAAGTAAGGTTCGAGTTCTAAAAAGATTGAATATTATTTGTCTGATTGAGAATTTTGAGCTAAATTTGCCACATGCATTAATAGCACATAGAGGCGCGACATCCATCTTATAAAGATAAATTGCTCAAGACAATGACATTAGATTATTGTACAAAGCTAATAAACGATACTAAAGAATTATTGTTATGGATAAGAGACAAGCAATAAAGATCGCGGGCGAATATAAAAAAGAGGTTTCTAAAGTTTTGGACTTCTCAGCTATATATCTATATGGCTCATACAGTAAAGGCACAGCCAGAGCGGACAGTGATATTGATATTGCTGTGATAGTTCCTCATCTTAATGATAATTGGTTCCTTACGGTTAAGAAACTTTGGAGAGCCGGCCGTGCTGTAAATAGCTTAATCGAACCTGTTCTTGTTGAGGAGGATGAACCTTCTCCTCTATATGATGAAGTAACAAGATGGGGTATAGCAATATCTTGATGATATTGTGGAAGTGTCTTAATGTGACTGCGATTTTGTGATTTTGTGATTTTTGAAACAAAAAAGGCGCGCCGGTGATCATCGGTGCGCCTTTAATATTTTATTTATAAGGAAGTTTTTACTTCTTCAGCATGCTCTCCATATCCTTTGTACGAGCGTCGTTTGCGCCGTAAAGGCTGTAGTAGCACTGATAGAGAGGATAAGCCCAGTTGCTCTGCTGACGGTTAGGATCAACCTCCTTAGCCTTCTCCAGATAGCCCATAGACTCCTTGTAAAGCTCTTTCTGAGCAGCAGGATTGCCGTTGATACCTGAAGCCTTTGCGTTGAGCGCAAAGCCGAGGTAGGTCAGCACCACTGAGTTGTCAGCCTTGATGGCAATAGCCTTCTTGAAGTCGTTGATGCACTCATCCCAGTTAGGATTCTGAGCTTTTGACTCCTTGTTGACGAGGTTCTGACCCTTCATAGCCCATGCTGTGAAGTTGTTTGGATTGGTTGCGATCGCTTTGTCGAGCACTGCGTTGAGCTCAGTGTTCATGTTCAGGCCACTGTACATATTGCACAGAATACCGAAAACAGTCTCGTTGCTTGGATCAGCATCGTATGCAGCCTTCATCTTGTTGGCGAAAGCCAGAGAATCAGCATGATTCTTCAAGTTCATCTGAGCCATAGCATATTTGAAAGTCTCAGCCTGCTTGCGCATGGCTGTATCTTTCATAGCGATGTCTGCATACTTCTCTGCACGATCATACTGTTTAGCCTGGTTAGCGTAGAGAGCTGTGTAGTAAGCTACCTGGCCGAGATACTGCTTCTCGCTGTCATGGTTCTTGGCAAACAGAGGATTGTCATCGGTATCGAGGAATGTACCCCAATACTTCAGGATGTTGTCCTGGTCGTTGCGCTGAGCATAGTAGTTACCAGCGGTGACGAGCTGCAGACGAGCATTGCCGGCTGTTGTAGCAAGGGCATCGGTATACTTAGGCTTAACCTTTCCCTTCTCGTTAGGCTCAGCATCGTACTTGGCGCACTCTACAGCGTTAACAGTTGCATCGTAGGCAGCCTGATAGAAAGCGAGGGTGTCGTACGGTGTCGTCTTCTGCTTCAGCATCTTAGCCTGGATGTTCTGTGCTTCGATAGCATTCTGGGCATCAAAGGTCTTGAGCGCGAGCTTTGTCACGTAGTCGTAAGCCTTTGCCTTCTCCTGTGCGTTAGCCATCTGACCGAGGTTCTGCTTCAAGAGCTGTGAAGCCTGAGTGAAGTCCTTAGCTGCAAGCACGGCCTTCAGAGGCTCACTGTCTCCAGCAAAAGCAGCTGATGTGCCAAGCATCATCAGAGCTGCAATCATTAGTTTTTTCATAAGCTGTTATTAAAGCTATAATTAAAAGATGTGATTATTAGTTCTCATTATTATTATCATCCGAGTCTGTGGGAGTCTCGTCGGTCTGCTCCTGTGCGGGAGTTTCTGAAGAGTTGATATCCTGAGAAATCTTCTCGTTGGTCTCATTCCACTTCTGACGGCTCTCTTCCTCAACGGTTGCCTCAAGCTCTGAACTCATCACCTTGCAGACGCTGGCGATGGTATCGTTCTTCTTCGCCAGATTGATGAGGCGAACGCCTTGTGTTGCACGACCCATGACACGGACGTCGGCGACAGCCATGCGGATGACAATGCCACTCTTGTTGATGATCATAAGGTCATTCTCATCCGTGACATTCTTGATAGCCACAAGCTTGCCGGTCTTCTCCGTGATGGCAATGGTCTTGACACCTTTCTTCGCACGGCTCGTCTTACGATATTCCTCAATCTCAGAGCGTTTTCCGTAGCCATTCTCAGAGACGACCATTGCGGTCTCCTTTTGAGGATCATTGACAACGATCATGCCTACAACGGCATCGTCGCCACCATCGAGCACCATACCATGCACACCCATAGAGGCGCGACCTGAAGGACGGATCTGATCCTCATCAAAGCGCACGGCACGACCGTTGCGGTCTGCGAGGATAAGCTCGTTGGAGCCATTCGTCAGACGAACATCCACTACTTCGTCACCATCCTGGATGATGAGTGCCTTCACACCGTTGGCGCGTGGACGAGAGTATTCTTTCAGACAAGTCTTCTTCACGATACCATTCTTGGTTGCGAAGACGACATAGTGAGAATTCGTGAACTCTTCATCGCCAAGGCCACCACTGCGCAGACGTAGGAATGCATTCACCGTATCACCTGTCTCGAGGTTGAGCAAGTTCTGGATGGCACGGCCCTTGGATGTCTTGTCACCCTCAGGAATGTCATAGCAGTGGAGCCAGTAGCAACGTCCGAGGCGTGTGAAGATCAGCATCGTCTGATGCATGGTTGCCGGATAGATAAACTCTGTGAAGTCCTTCTCACGCGTGTGAGCACCCTTCGAGCCTACACCACCACGGGCCTGCTCGCGGAACTCCTTCAGCGGCGTGCGCTTGATATAGCCGAGATGGCTCACGGTAATCACCACGGGATCGTTAGGATAGAAGTCCTCAGCATTGAACTCATGCTCGTCGGGGATGATCTGCGTGCGACGCTCATCACCATATTTCTGCTTCACCTCAATGAGGTCATCTTTCATCACTTTTTTGCAAAGCTCAGGATCATCGAGAATCTGCTGGAGATAAGTGATACGCTTCTCCAACTCATCGTATTCTGCGTGCAGGTCATTGAGACGAAGCTTCGTGAGTTGTGACAGACGCATGTCTACGATAGCCTTCGACTGCAACTCATCGAGGTTGAAGCGCTTCTCCAAGTTACGCTGTGCATCCGACGGGCTCTCTGAGCCACGGATGATATGCACCACCTCGTCGATGTTGTCGCTGGCGATAATCAGGCCTTCGAGGATATGCGCACGCTCCTTGGCTTTGTTCAGGTCGAACTTCGTACGGCGGATCGTCACCTCGTGACGGTGCTCAATGAAGTAAGCGATACACTCCTTCAGCGAGAGGAGCTTCGGACGAAGCTGTGAGTGGTCGTGCTTGTTAGGCACAAGGGCAATACAGTTGACCGAGAAGCTGCTCTGCAGGGCGGTCATCTTAAAGAGTTTGTTGAGGATGACCTTCGCATTGGCGTCTTTCTTCACGTCGACAACGATACGCATACCCTGACGGCCCGTCTCATCGTTGACATTGCTGATACCCTCAAGCTTACCCTCCTTCACGAGGTCGGCTATATACTCGATGAGCTGCTGCTTGTTGACTCCATAAGGAATCTCCGTCACCACGATGCGGTCGTGGTTCTCATCGCTCTCAATCTCAGCCTTCGCACGGATGACAACACGGCCACGGCCTGTGCGGTAAGCCTCCTTCACGCCCTGCAAGCCATAGATATAAGCGCCTGTAGGGAAGTCGGGAGCGGGGATGTACTTCATTAGACCATCCACATCGATGTCCGGATTGTCGATATAAGCACAGCAGCCGTCGATGACCTCACCGAGGTTATGTGTCGGGATATTCGTAGCCATACCCACAGCGATACCGTTGCCACCATTGACAAGGAGGTTCGGGATCTTTGTAGGCATCACGGTCGGTTCCTTCAAGGTATCATCGAAGTTGTTGACCATATCGACGGTATCCTTGTCGATATCGTCCATGATATGCTCACCCATCTTCGAGAGTCGGCACTCAGTGTAACGCATGGCAGCCGGTGAGTCGCCATCCACACTACCGAAGTTACCTTGTCCGTCCACAAGCTTGTAGCGCATGTTCCACTCCTGGCCCATACGTACAAGGGCACCATACACGGAGCTGTCGCCGTGAGGGTGGTATTTACCAAGCACCTCACCTACGACACGTGCGCATTTCTTATAAGGTTTGTCACTCGTGTTGCCCAAGCCTAACATACCGTAAAGGATACGGCGATGCACAGGCTTGAAGCCATCCCTGACATCAGGAAGGGCACGAGCCACAATGACAGACATCGAGTAGTCGATGTAAGAGGTTTTCATCTCTTCCTCGATGTTAATCTTCATGATCCGATCCTGATCAATGGTCAGATTCTCATCCATTATTCTTTATTTCTTTATTTGTGTTAATTTTCGATCTGAGGGCATTTAAACGCAAGATTTTCGATTCGCATGCCTATTTCAAAGTGTAAAATTACTCATTTTTTACGAGATAACAACTAATAGTTGGCGAAAATTTTCCTAAACATGCAATTTATCTTTAATTTTGCAGATTGTATAATTAAGAGGTATATTTTTAGAGCCCATGATCCACGTTATAAGCATCTTTTTGCTGACCATCCTCGCGAGTTTCATCCAGCGGACGACAGGCTTTGGCTTCGGCATCTTTATTATGACGGTTCTGCCCTATCTGTTGCCATCATATGGTGAGGCAACGACGTTGTCCGGCATGCTGGCCATGACGACCTCCGCCGTGGTGAGCTATCGAATGCGCCGTTATCTCAACTGGCATCACCTGGTGCCTATTCTCCTGACGTTTATTGCTGTCTCTACGGTGGCTATCTTCTGCCTCAAGCGGATGGACGATGTAATCCTTCGTCGTATACTTGGTGTAGTGCTGATTCTGACGAGTGCTTATTTCTGCTTGCTGAGCAACCGCATCAAATTGGGCACGAAACTCCCTACACAGATTGGTGCTGGCTGCATCAGTGGTCTCATGGGTGGATTCTTCGGTATGCAAGGCCCTCCAGCCGTACTTTATTTTATTCAGACTACGAAAGACAAAAACGAATATATGGCTCTTGCGCAGACCTACTTTTTCATGGGTAATGTCATGATGCTGTGTGTCCGGGCCTACAATGGCTTCCTCACTTTGCCTGTCTGCCGCAGTTATCTCTATGGCATCGGCGGTGTCGTCATCGGCATGGCTATTGGCGGTTATGTCTTCCGCCACCTCCCTCAGAAAGCATTCAAATATGTTGTTTATGCTTATATAGGCATCAGTGGTATCATTATATTATTAACAGCATAATAAGTTGTTGTGAAGAAATCAATCAAATACATTCTTTCTCTGACGCCTGTCGTCTTCCTCATTCTGTTCCTTGCCATCGTCATCCGTATCTATGGCATCGACGCCTTGTCAGGACCGAGCCAACTCGTGCTCATTGCTTCCACGGGCATTGCTGTACTTGTCGCCATGCTCTATTTCCATCAGTCGTGGAAGACGCTTGAGGAAGAGATCAACCATTCTATCGGGAGCATCGGCTCACCGATCTGCATTCTTCTGCTTATCGGACTGCTCTCGGGTACCTGGATGGTGAGCGGTGTGGTGCCCATGCTCATCTATTATGGCATGCAGATCATCAATCCTCATGTCTTCCTCGTCTCCGCTTGTGTTATCAGTGCCATTGTTTCCGTGATGACCGGCAGCTCGTGGACGACTGTTGCAACCATCGGTGTGGCGCTGATGGGTATCGGTAAAGCGGAGGGCTTCAGTGATGGCTGGACGGCAGGAGCCATCCTCTCCGGAGCTTATTTCGGCGACAAGATGTCACCACTCTCCGACACCACAGTCCTCGCTTCCTCTCTTTGCCATGTGCCTCTCTTCTCGCATATTAAATATATGACGATCACGACGGTGCCATCGTTCACAATCTCACTTGTCATCTTCCTCATAGCCGGATTCTTTGTACCATCGACCGCCAATATCGACACGTCAGCCTTCACCGGAGCATTGGCGTCTAAGTTCAACTTGAGTCTGTGGCTCTTGCTGGTGCCGATCATCACAGGTTGGATGATCTACAGGAAGTTACCGGCTATCATCGTGTTGTTTGCTTCCTCCGTTATCGCTATCGTCTTTGCCGTTATCTTTCAACCTCATATCCTCGTTGAGATCAGTGGCATGCAAGAGACTTCTTCCGTTGCTTTATTGAAAGGCTCCTTGCAGAGCGGATTCGGCAAGACGGCAGTGGACAGTGGCTTTGCACCCGTCAATGAGCTCCTTGCTACGCGTGGCATGGCGGGTATGCTCAATTCCGTCTGGATCATTCTGTGCGCCATTTGCTTCGGTGGTGTATTGAAGGCAGGTGGCATGTTGGCAAATATCGTTGAACTGATTGTTCCGTTGACGAAGACGCGTGTGGGCCTCGTGGCATCCACGGTTTTCTCGGGTATCTTTTTCAATGCCACCGCAGCTGACCAATTCCTTTCTATCATGCTCAATGCCAGCATGTTTAGCGAGATCTATAAAGAAGAAGGTTATGAGAGTCGGCTGCTGAGTCGAAGCATCGAAGACTCGAGTACAGTGACCTCTGTGCTTGTTCCTTGGACGACCTGCGGAATGACGCAGTCGACGGTTCTTAACGTTCCTACACTTACTTACCTTCCCTACTGCTTCTTCAATATCCTCGCGCCTCTGACGAGTATCGTCATAGCAGCAACCGGGTTCAAGATTTACAGAAAAGCAAAACAATTATCTTAAAATTCAATTATGCTGACTCTTCTCCCTCCCCTATTGGGGAGGGACGGAGAGAGGCCCATTATTATGCAAGACAATCCCAATGAACAGTTCCCGATCGTGGATGAAGACGGGAACATCCTCGGAGCCGTCAGTCGCGGACATGCGCACGATGGCAGCAAGATTCTTCATCCCGTTGTTCACCTTCACGTCTTCAACGGCAAGGGCGAGCTCTATCTCCAGCATCGTCCAGCGTGGAAAGACATTCAACCCGACAAGTGGGACACTGCTGTCGGTGGTCATATCGACTTAGGCGAGAATGTCGACCAGGCCTTGCACCGTGAGGTTCGTGAAGAACTGGGCATCACCGATTTCCAACCTGAGTCACTAGGTCATTACGTCTTCGAAAGCAAGCGTGAACGCGAGCTCGTCTATGTCCATCGTTGCGTCTATGAAGGTCCCATCAAACCGAGCAAGGACGAACTCAACGGTGGTCGCTTTTGGACTCGTCAGGAGATTCTTGACAATATAGGCAAGGGAGTCTTCACACCCAATTTCGAGAACGAATACAAGAAATTCTTCGCTTAAACGAACCCCAAAAATCACAAAATCACAAAATCGCAGTCACATTAAGACACTTCACACATTCCGGAGAAGAGAATTCACTTTCGCGTACATTATTATATTATATATATAATAATGTATATACTATTATTAATATAATAACTATTAATAATATCTTTCCTCTCTTCCGCATGAGCAAATGTTGAAAGGTGTCTTAATGTGACTGCGATTTTGCGATTTTGTGATTTTTGGTCCTTCTCTTTTTGAGTTGATAAGGTCCCCGAAAGCTTAAGAGCCGAAAATGTTGATTATTCATGGAATGTTTCAAGCTGTACGGTTGAATCTCGTTCTTCTTTAGGGTCAGCCCGCACCTCGAAGAGGTGCCACATGGTTAGCCCCAGGTAAGGAGCGCAGCGACGTAACCTGTGGCTTATGTGCGACGAGATTTCGTTGCTATCCGGCCTCGAAGAGGGCGAACATGGTTGGAATGCTGGTGTTAACTCTCGTGTGTCTAACCTTGTTCGCCCTCTCCGAGGCCGGCAATTAGGTCATGCGGGCCAATCACGACCCCATGCTGCGTCGCTGCGCT
>DEKJ01000026.1 GCA_002353825.1 Prevotella sp. UBA2725
TACGACTCGCTTCTTGTACTACTTCTCTGTTTAAGTAAATCTTTTCAAAGAACTCTTTTAATTTGCTAACCGGTGTATTTCCGAAAAGCGAGTGCAAAGGTATAGACTTTTTCAATACCCTCCAAATATTTCCGCGATTATTTTTCAAAAATATTTCATTATTGATCTATATCAAGCAAAAAAAGCGATTACAGTCACTGTGTGACTGTCTACACGACACTAGAGAACAACAGAGCCAAAGCAAACCGGAAGTGCAAAAGCATTATGGCACCACCTTTACGCTGTAATCGGCATACGATTTCACTGTAATGGTAGTGCCATTATTATTAAAACGGCATTGTTCGACGTTCGACAAACGATTGTTCGGCGTTCGGCAAACAATCGTTTGTCGAACGTCGAACAATCGTGTGGCGTTCGACAAACAATATGCGAACACGTACCAGGCGATGACGCAACGTTAGGCAGATGAAGTAAAGCTTACCTTTTCTTTTCCTCTCTATATTCTGCAGGCCTCACCCCAAACTGCTTGACGAAACACTTTGTAAAGTAGGAAGCACTGTTGAAGCCAACCAAGAAGCTTATTTCAGAAACAGAATATTTATCTTCAAGAAGCATCTGTGCAGCTTTCCTTAGACGGATCACTTGTATCATCTCATTAGGCGTCGTGTCGGTGAGAGACTTTATCTTTGCAAACAAACCCGACCGGCTCATTCCCAACTGCTGCGCCACAAAGTTGACATTCAATGCAGGATTATTCACGTTGTCCTCTATGATTTTCTCCATATCAGTCAAGAGACTACTGTCTATCGCATTATCTGCGATCTTCGCAATCGGCTCCTCTGGCGAACCCGCAAACTCTTCCATCAACTGCTTACGTTTTGCCATTAGATTGCGGACACAAGCATCAAGGTAGCGCATCGAGAAAGGTTTAGCGATAAATGCATCGACTCCGATATCCATACTTTTCACCTTACTGTCATCGTCCGTCTTGGCTGTAAGCATAATGAAGGGGATATGACTGGTTTTCGGATTCTGCCTGATCTTCCGGCATAGCTCCTCGCCATCCATATTAGGCATCATCCAGTCGCTGATGATTAGAGAGACATTATATTTGTTCAGTAGTTTCAGCGCTTCCACGCCATCTTCCGCTGTCAGTACCTGACAACGGTTCATGAAGTTATGCTTCAGATACAACAGCATATCCTCATTATCCTCCACGACAAGCACTGTCTGTTTGGAGATAACATCTTCAGCGGCAGATGCTTCCCCGTGCAGCATATCATCGACCACCTCCGGCTTCGGCCCCTCGTCCATAGTCACTCCGGGTTGTGAGACCGGAAGCGTAACCTGGAAAAGCGAGCCTTTCCCCACTTCCGACTTCACCTCCACCTTACCTCGATGTGCAGCTACAAGATTAGAGACTATACTCAGCCCGATACCCGTTCCCGGCTTATTGTCCTTTGCCTGATAGAAAGGATTGAAGATACGTTGCTGTTCTTCAGGACCGATTCCGCAACCATTGTCCTCAACCTCAATAACGAACTGTTCTTGCTCTACCACGCAAGTCAGCCGCACTCTGTCCTTTGTATATTTTGTGGCATTGGTCATGAGGTTACTGATGATCTTCGTCAGTCCTTCCGCATCCACCGCAGCCACGAAGTCATCATCGGGATACTCCACTTTCAACGTAGCTCCATTCTGCCTAAGCGTCGGCTCGAAGCGCTCCGCCACAGCTCTCATGATTTCCTTGATGTGGCAAAGTGTGAACCGAACCTTCAATTCTTTTTGCTGAACCTTATTGAAGTCGAGCAACTGGTTGACAAGTCCTAAGAGTCGTTGTGCATTTCGGTCAATGACATCCAGTGTGGACGACACTGCAGCACTGTCACTCACTGTGCGTCCAATCTTCTGCCACTGGGTTTTCAGTGTCTCCAACGGTCCAATGATTAGCGAGACCGGCGTACGTATCTCATGGGCGATCATCGTGAAGAAGTGAAGTTGTGCATCGCGCATCTCCTTCTCCTTACGCTCATTCATCTCTTTCAGTCTGCGCTGATGCAATCGCTCCGCCTTCTGCAAGCGCATGTGGACATAAAGATAGATGACTGCAAAGAAAGCCAGCAAATAGAAGAGCTTTGCCGGGAGCGACCAATAGAATGGCGGATGAATCACAATCTTCAGAGTTGCCTCCTTTGAAGACCATAGGCCATCATTGTTGGAAGCCTTCACGCGGAATGTGTATTCTCCCGGAGGGATATTGGTGTAGACCGCCTTATGCTCAGCACCTACATAGATCCAATCCTTATCAAAGCCATCCAGACGATAAGCATACTGATTTTTCTCCGGTGAGACATAGCTCAGCGCCGCGAAATGAATGGTAAACATGTTGTCGCCATGAGACAAGTTGACATAATCGACATAGCCCAACGCCTCCGGGAGTTTGTCGGAACCCACTTTGACATCTTTGTTATAAACTTCGAAAGCCGTGATAAACACATTAGGTTCACAACGGTTCTCCTTTATCTGATAAGGATAGAACATACTGACGCCATTGACCGACCCGAGCCAGATACCTCCATCAGCCGACATCATCATGGCATTGCTCTGAAAAGGTCCAGGCAACAGTCCATCCTCTCGGTTGAAGACATGGAGCTTTCCACCTGGCAAGATATGGACGAGTCCTGTAGAAGAAGACAGCCACAATTCCCCCTGGTTAATAACCAGTCCTGTAAAGACATTCGAATCCGTCTTCACTGGGATACGCCTAAAACGGTCCGCTTTAGGCTCATATACACACAGTCCATCATCCGTGGCAATATAAAGATTGCCATTCAAGTCTTCACGAATAGCGTTCACGGAGTTATTGGATAACGAGGAAATAGCCGTAGACATCAGATAATGCTTCCATTTCCCGTTTCTCCCAAGTTTCCAAAGTCCGTCGCCCAATGTGCCAAACCACACATTGCCATTTCTGTCTTCTTCGATATCAATGACGGTACCACCCGTGGCCCGAACGCTGGAGAACTTATCCGTAGCATTATTATACAGACTGACGCAAGTCATCGTGCCTGCCCATAGACGTCCTTGGCGATCACGCAAGAGCGAATAGCAACTCGATGATGCCCCACTCTTATCCACCACATAGGTCTTCATCGCCCCAGTCTGACTGTTTAACTGAATAAGTCCCCGTCCATATGTACCGACCCAGATGGTATTGCCTTCCGACAGGAGCCCATGAACATTGTATTTAGCAAGGACTGCCTTACCCGGGAAATCGACAAATGTCTTAAGCCGCGGATCATAACAATTCAGACCACCGTCATCCGTCGCAATCCATATACGGTGATTATTATCCTCACAGAATCGCCCTACCACGTTACCATGCAGTCCATTCTCACCCGTAAGCGTCAGGAAACGACTGTCCATCGGTGAATAGTAGTTGACTCCGCCATAATAGGTACCAAACCAGAAACCTCCTTCTCTGTCACGTAAGATGCTGTAGACGAACCGACCAGCCGCACCCGGAATACTAAAAGCATTGCTGATCATTGACCATTGATTTTCAAGCAAGTTGTATTGCATCACGCCTTCATCGCAGCCCAGCAAAAATTCATTCGGCGAGACACGATAAATGGTATGGATATGCGTACCCACTCCAGTTAACAAAGGATTTGTCAACTGCCGCATCGTTCCGTCCGGTGAAAGCATGAGAAGACCGTCATTCCACGAGCCCACAAGCATTCGGCCTTCCGAAGCCTCAGCCATACACATACCGTCAAAATGAGTCTGTCCTTTAATCGGGAATAATTCGAAAGTTCTCCTCGCCCGGTTCAACTTATACAGTCCTTGTTTACGCGCTATCAGCCAAACCTGGTTTTCACTGTCAACATAGACGGAGACTAAAGAGCTGCCTTTCTTAAAACCATAATGTACACAACCACTAAGATTCCTGCACACACAAAAGACACCGTCATCCAGTGTCACAACCCAAATGTTTCCGTCCGCGTCGATACCAAACGACATAACGTTGCCATGAATCTTAGGATGAAGAGACCGGAACTGATCTGTGCGGGCATTCAGGAGGAAAGCACCATGAGAAGTGCCGACCAGCAGTCCATACTTTGAGACTTCCAAAGTACCTACATATTGATCATTCTGTAACTGAGGTATTCTGAGTGGTCTAATGGTATAGCCATCGTATCGACAAAGTCCATTGTCAGTTCCCAACCATACGAAACCGTCTTTGTCCTGTACGATAGACCGCACTGCGTTTGAAGGCAGCCCATTCTCCATACTGATATTACGGACTGCCAACTGCTGGGCAAAGCTGCAAATCGGAAGAAGCAGCAAAAGAAAAGCGACGAGAATTCTATTCATTTTTTACCTTCTGCCAATCGGGCGGGTCAACACCAAGGAGATGCTTCACAAAGAAATCGAAGCGTTTATGCTCACCAAAATATTCACCCATCGTGTGGTGCACACCGGGAAGCACGACAAGGTCGAAGTTCTTGTTAGCTTTAATGAGCGCATTGACAACTTGATAAGTGCTCGATGGATCGACATTGTCGTCGAGCTCACCCACAACAAGCATCAGCGGGCGGTTGAGCTTCGGCGCATTATAGACATTGCTGCATTCCACATAAGCAGAGTCAACAGGATACCCCATCCACAACTCGTTCCACCAGATCTTGTCCATCCGGTTATCGTGGCATCCGCAACTGCTGTATGCCGCTTTATAGAAGTCGCCATGCAACAAGACTGCTGTCGTACTTTCCTGACCACCGGCTGAGGCTCCAAAGATGCCAACGCGTGTGGAGTCCATGTAAGGATATTTTTCACAAGCTGCCTTTATCCATGCTTCACGGTCGGGGAAGCCTGCATCCTTCAGATTCTTATAGCAAATCTCCTCAAACTTCTTTCCTCTCCAAGCCGTACCCATCGCATCAAGCTGGACAACAACGAAGCCCAGTTCTGCTAAGGAAGTCATGCACCAGTCGTACGATCTGAAACTCTTCGGCGTATAAGCATCACCAGGGCCGGCATAGATATATTCTATGACAGGATATTTCTTCGTCGGGTCAAAGTTTGTCGGCCGCTGAATGATACCCCACATATCGGTTTTACCATCACGCCCTTTGGCAACAAACACTTCCGGAGCCTTCCAGCCTGCCGCCTTTATCTTACTGATATCAGCTGTCTCTATTGTTTTTACTACTTGCCCGTCACTCACCCTACGCAACACCGTAACAGGAGCCTTATCAACCAGCGAATAAGTATCCACAAGATACTGATGATCAAAGCTATACGAAGCATCATGGTTGCCATTCTCTGGTGTCAAGCAGAGCATATTACGTCCGTCAAGTCCAATCTTATAATAATGAATGAGATAGGGATCTTCCTTCGGGTTCACTCCACTTGCAGAGAAATAGATCTCTTTGTTTTTCTCATCCACAAACTGGATATCACGCACGCACCAAGCACCTTTCGTTATCTGTCGAATGACTTTTCCCTTGGCTACATCATAGAGATAAAGGTGATTCCAGTTGTCACGCTCACTCGTCCATAGCAGTTGTTTACCATTATCGATAAACTGTCTCCAGAGACGCGGATAGTTGACAAACGTCTTCGCCGACTCTTCCACGACCGTGCGCAAGGCACCCGTTGCTGCATCCATGGCGTAGAGCCGATACAGTTTATGCCCCCGCTGATTGTATTCGAAAGTTACCTCTCTGCTATCTGGATCCCAACGGAACCAGTCGAGGCTGTACTGATTCTCCAACAGATGAGCATCCGCCTGCACCTGCCGACCCGTTGCCACATCTATGATAACGGGTTCCTTCTGGGGCAATTCATCTCCTGGCTTGGCATATTCTTGCTTGTGAAGGATCGGCTGCAACTGATCGGAGGGAGAAGACTCTACATAATAATCGTAGCGCTTCTCCACAGGTCTGCGCTTGCAGACAAAGAGATATTTACTGTCCGGCGACCAGAGAATCTGATTGGAATAATAATTGGCTATCGTTCCATCCTGTGTAAGGAAACGTTCGGGCCCATGTCCGCCATTCTTGAGTGCAGGTGCCACAACAACATTGTTGCCACCAATATACGCCACCGATTTACCATCAGGAGAATAGACCGGGGTCACTTCCTTCTCTTCATCCACCTCCATCCAATGCGGTACATGGTGGCGCCCATAAACGGGAGCAGGCTCCGGAGCCGGTTTCATGCCCAAAGCTTTCAAGGCCTCTTCATGAGTTTTATAAGCCGTTGGCGTCTGGATATCAGCATTGTAAACCACGAAACGTTTACCCTCTGGCGTTGAGATCTGATAAGAGAACAAATGCGTAGAGTCTTTCCAAGCGATATTGTGTGCCCAATGAAAGACAGAGTCGCTACTGAATTGATGGCGCACAGCATAGGCTCGGTTGTAATCCTTTAAAGTACCCTGCGCGGATATACAAACAGAAGAAAGAAGGATAAAGCAAGACGCTAATAATCTTCCTCTCTCCTCTCTCAAGACATTCATAATCGGTTCTCTTATCATTACTAAGTTGTTTATCTCTTGCAAACTTACTGTTTTTTATCCGAAAACAAGCTGTTTTCGACGAAGAAATCACTTATTTCTTAGATAATCTTACCATCAACACACCATGAGCGGGAATGACAGCCTTCGTATGCTCAGCCGTTGTACCTATTTCCTTGTGCTTCCACAAGTCTCTGATGGCATAAGTGTACTGGTGCATATCCACCTCATTGGCAAAATAGATGGTATTGGCATGCCAGTTGTAGTCGAGTTTCCACGGTATCTCCTCCCGGTTCATAAAGCAGACAGCGAGCTCGCCACCCTTCAGCGGCTTCGCCCATATCTCATGTTCACCCATATCCATGAACCTGCGGCCTTGCTCTCCCAAGGAATCCTGGTCAACCGCGATCACTTCTTTGTTGGTCAGTATCTCCTTTGTGTCCTTGTCCATCTTCGTGAGGTCATTGCCTGCCATCAATGGAGCAGCAAGCATTGCCCACATGGAGAAATGGGTGATATACTCATCCTTTGTCATTCCACCATTGCCTACCTCAAGCATCTCTGCATCATTCCAATGACCCGGTCCGGCGTATGAATAGAGATCCGCCATCTTGTCGATGACATTCAATACGCCTACACCACCCCAGTCGAAAACGCACTGATAGCAGTCGCGGATGTCGGCTGTGACGCGCCAGAGATGACCGATTCCTTTGCCCCATTTCCAGGGCTCATGCTCACCCCACTCGCAGATACTCAGCACGATAGGGCGACCTGCGGCCTTGATAGCATCCGCCATCGTGGCATAAGCCGCCTGTGCGTTCTGTCCTTCGTCGGAGCACCAGTCGTACTTCAGATAGTCCACGCCCCATTTGGCATACATCAAAGCATCCTGAAACTGATGGCCTCTGCTTCCGGGTCTACCTTGGCACGTATAACTGCCTGCACACGAGTACAGTCCGAACTTCAAACCTCTGGAATGGACATAGTCGGCAAGATACTTCATGCCATGCGGGAAGCGGTCCGGATCAGCCACGATGAAGCCCAGCGAGTCGCGGGCTACCTGCCAGCAATCATCAATGACGATATACCGATAGCCGGCATCACGCATACCTGTAGACACCATGGCATCAGCCATCTGCATGATAAGTTTCTCACTCACGTTACATCCGAACTTGTTCCATGAGTTCCAGCCCATAGGCGGTGTCAGTGCCTGGGCGAGATAAGCAGAGTCGGACACCTCCTTGGGTGTGTTGAACGACATCTGCGCCTTTGAAGGCAGCAGCACTGCCAAAGACAGTGCTGCCGCTAATATGATCTTTTTGTTCACAAGCATTAATCACTTATTCAACGATAAAGTTGATGTTGATCGTTACCGTATAGACCTTTCCGTCTTTCATATACTGAAGTTCAAGGACCTCCGGATAGGTTTCACCCGACTTTATTGCTCCGGGCATAAAGCCGACTTCCAACTCATTGATACTGTTGAACTTCGTATAGGTACGAGCTTTATCACCCCAGTTCTGCTGCTTACCTGTGGCATCGCACCAGAATCCGGCATACTGTCCGCCGCAGTTATCCGTCGTTGTCACCGTACCATCAGGTTGCTTGAGCTGCATGCGTATCTTACCCTCGGTGAGATCAGCCGTACTCTTGACAAGATCCTTTGCGATATCGTCCGGCATCAGACAGAAAGCATAGGGGATAGCGGCATTGTCTACATAAGCTAAATTATATTTGGCAAACTCATAACCGGAGCTTGCATTGCCATGAACATTGATAGTGACCGTAGCATTCGACGGCTTTGCATTAGGATCGATATTAATGTCGACAACCTCAACATACTTGTTGACATCAGCGCCTTTCAGCTGAATGGTGTAAGGCCACTGCTCATCCTTGCTCTCGTCTGTGTTCCACGGACAACGGTCATATTGTCCAGGTGCAGCCTGGATGACGAAGTAGAGTTCTGTTGCGCCCTCGGGTACGGTGTATTCAGCCGATCCCTTGTCGCCCACTCCAGCAGTGCCACCATACCACATGGTAGAATAGACTGGCTTTCCGTTGACGACAGCCACGTAGCCACAACGATAGTTAGATGTCTTGTTCTCTTGTTGGTTATAGGTCTTTGTTGTACCGACGACCTTACCGTCACCATCCAAAATTTCACCTTTATCACCTTTCACAAGCGCACTTCCCGGTTCGAGGGCTTCTACATTAATAGACACTGTCTTACCCGGCGTATAATCTTTCAGACGAATGATATTGAAACCTGTTGTTCCTGGGCAAGAGGCATAACCGACCTGATACTTCTGGTCACCCACTTTATAGAGATCTGTATTGTAGTTACCTTTCAGATTGTCGGGTACGACAACATCCTCGTTGGTGTTATGTGCAAACTTGAGATCATAGTATACCATGTGAGAGGCATAATAATAGAGGTCAGAGTAGAGCTGGTTCTGATCATTGTTACAGAACAGACGCTGATAGGTCTGCAAGGGATCTTCCGGATACTCACTCTCCTGCCAGATACGTCCATAAGCATCAATGCCATGCTTCTCCACGAAGACATGCTGCAGCCAATAGCTTGCATATCGCATAAACTGATGATTGAAGTGGCGGTGATAATTCTTCTTCCAAGTATCCACCCAGTAGCTAAACATCTCCTGAGGATAATCGAGATGTGCCTGCCACTGTGCACACTGCTCCCAATAAGCACAACCTCCGGCACCATTCTCTCCGAAGCCATAACGGTAGCCGTGATGCATGTCATCAGCAGCGCCTTGCTTGTTTATCTTGTCAGCATAGACCTGGTACTGGAACGAGTGACCTATCTCATGGGCTATCGTTGAACCCACTGGCTGACAAGTCGAAGGATTGACCCACAGCGCACCAATCTTATTGTCATAGCCGGAGCCGGTAGCGAGCCACTCGTCCTGATAGATGAGATAGATCTGCATCTTATAGTCGTCGAGCATCGACTTACCTTGACCGAGGGTTGACATCTTCAGCATATTGACATTGGTGTTGAAGAACTGCTCTGCCTTGTTCAGCAGATCATCCACATCGACACGCATCTTGGCCGGAACATTGTCTCCGTTAGGATCATCACCAAACTCAGGCGACCAGAACACAAAGAAGTGCTGGCTCTGCTTCATACGATGCCAACTATAGTAAGAGTCCTGGCGTAGCATGTAGTCGGCTCCATTCTCAAAGTGAGGATTGCCGGAAGATGGGCAGATGTACTTGTTGTAGTCGGGGATGTCGGAAGGATTAAGCTTCACAATCTTGTAGTTCTGACCTATCGTGATGCTCTGAGCATTGCCTTTCTCTGTTGTGATAGTCAGCGTAGCCTTTCTCGAGTTAGTCAGGCTCTCGTTTTCATCCAGGTGAACGACGATTACCGTGTCGTTGACAGAGCCGGAATCCTTAGGCAAGGTAGCCCAACCTGTGCCGGCCACTGAGTCGGTCGTAATCGTCGCTTTCCAGTTCTGATCGCTCTTGAAAGGAATAGAGAGATCTTGCGCATTGGCCTCAACGTTATAATCGGATGAACCAAAGGCGATCTTGCCTTTGTAACGCGGGTCGTAGTCGGGCAGAGACACCGACATGTCGTCTTCGGCACAACCCGTCATGAAAGGTACGGAGGCACCCAGCATGAGCAGAGCCGCAAAGACATGTACATATTTTCTGATGTTTAGTTTCATGTTTCGATGATTTTAGAGGAAGATGTGCACGTCCGCACATCTTCCTTGTTATTGGTATGTGACTTTTACTCGAACGTTATCGTGAAGTTTATCGTCAGCGTCTTGTCACCCTTCGCCTGCTTCAGAACGACAGAGAGCGGAAGTACAGTGCCGGAAGCCGGAGCAGAGTTGCTAAGACGACCGATATTGAATCCACCACCATTCGCATAGTAGTCCTTCTTTTCATCGTCATAGATAAACGGCTCTATAAAGAGTGCGAAGTCATCCTTACCCCAGTTGACGATCTGAATCTTCTGGTTGAGCCAGTAGCCTGCGCCATTGGCCGTATACTTACCCGGGCCACCGAGAAGAGTGCCGGTAGAACTCATGATATAAACATCGTAAACGTCATTGTCGGTATCAAGGCCCTTTGCAATATTGTAAAGGTTGGTCTCACCAAAGGCAAACTCGATGTTCTTTGCTATTGAACTGAAATTGAACGGAGCAGTAGCATAGTCGCCCTTAGGCACCGTGATAGGTACATCCACCACACTGGCATCTGTGACATTGACGAGCGTCTGGCAACGGAAGTTTACCGGGAAGCTGGAGTCGTCAGTCTTCACGAATCCACAGGTAACGGGAATGATACCTGCTGCAGCTTTGTTAGTCAGCGTCAGTTTCAGTTGCTTAGCCTCGGGAACAAACTGAACCTTGATAGCTGCCAGCGAGTCGGAAGTGACAACACCGTTGGCAGAGAGCATCCAGGTGTTATCTCCCGCATTGGCCGGCGTCTTGTCCCACACTCGACGATTGGGGTTGATTGGATAGAAACGGACAGAGCCATTGCTTAATCCGCTGATGGCCTCATCAAGGGTCATGCCAAGCTGTTTCTGTATATTCTCAGCATAGTCGGTAAGGTTAACAGTGACAACTTGGGTGCCAGCCTCAGCTTGAGCCATCTTCACACTTGCCGTGGACATGTTCTCATCAGAGCCTTTCAGAGGCACATTCTCCTGATCGCTATAGACATGCGGGGAACTGGCATCCGCATAGTCATCGCTGCAAGAGGACATTGTCCCAATGGCGAGGACTGCCATCATAGCGAATAAAAATATCTTTTTCATAAACTGAATTCTTATTATTGAATAGCTTTCTATTAATTGTCTTCTTTACTGATGGTTACAGATTAATTATAACCTGGGTTCTGCTTCAGCTTGGTGTTGGCCTGCAGATTATCCTTCAGTATCGGGAAGATATCAAGATGATGATCCTGAGCATTGGTGTTCGCACTCTTGCCAAACCAGGATTTGCCATTGAAGACATTGCATCCGTTATTCATCTTAAAACGAATGAGATCCTGACGGCGATGATGCTCATAGACAAACTCCCATGCGAGGTCATCGAGAAGTCCACCAAACTGTATGTCACTTCCTCCCTCGTGGGTTTCAACTTTCTGCATGTTCTTCAGCTCACCGGTCTCCTTATCGTATTCGCCTTGCGTCTCACGCAGTCCATAGTCGTAGACACTGGGGCCTTTCAACTGTTCCACCGTGCGAATAGCCTTCTCCGGATGATCCTTGAAGTCACGTTTGCGGCACATCGTGATGATGTCGGCAGCGGTCTGCTCTGTCTCACCATTGTAACCGCCAAGCCGCAACAAGCACTCAGCCTTGATGAAGTAAGCATCGGTAAGGCGGAAGAACGGCACGTCATCATCGTTGACACTGTTCTCACCCGACTGTATCTCGTACTTCTTCAATCGTGCGCCCTGCATTGACGCAGCGCCTGGTTTCTCGATAGCATAAACATCAACCGTATAGTTGAGTGCCTTGCCATTGATATAGATCTGCTTGCCATCCTTGATACTCTTCTGTGGTCCCCAGACCCAGCAGTCGGTCTTTCGGGTATCATCTGCATCATACGTGGCGAAGAACTGCGGGATGCATGCTGAGCCATTCCATCCATCACGCTTCGTGCCAAAGATATCCTGTGAACCAGAGAGAAACCATTTGCTGTAGTAGTTTGTTCCCATTCCTGCATATTTGCTGTCATAAACAAGCGCAAAAATAGTCTCTTTACTGCTGCTAACACCTCCGACCTTAGCCTTGAAAGGTGTGAGGTAGTCGTCATCAAGCTGATAGACACCACTGTTGATCACCTCATTTACTTCTTTATAAGCTTTCTCATAGAAAGTCTTATCCTCAGGCTTCGTCGGGAACCATGCATTTCTGTTAAGGTACATCTTGGCGAGAATCATGCAAGCCGTCCAGTAGTTCATCTGTCCCAGTTCGTTCGTCTTCGGCAGGAAAGGCTTAGCCTCATTGAGTTCGTTAACAATGAAATCGTAGGTTGAGTCAGGAGCAGCCTGTGAAGGCATGTAACCACTGGGCACCTTCAGCGTTGTCTGCACGGGGATGTTGCGCCAGAGGTCGAAGAGAACATAATAGAAAAGAGCACGATAGGCACGAAGCTCTGCCTTACTCTCATCGTTGGAAGAGATGTTCGCATCATCGAGGAGCTGGTTACAGGTTGTGATACCCTGATAACACGACATCCACGGACGATAGAGATGATTGATCGTACTGTTGAACTCGTGCTTGTGAAGTGACACGTACTGTGCACCCCATCCGGAGGTCTCATAGCGGAAAGGAGTCATAATCAGGTCGCAGCACTCTTCGCTGATATCCTGATAACTCTCCCAACCGTTGTACATATCGCGCAGACGGTCATAAATGACACCATACTGCGCTTGTATCTGCTCCTTTGTGAACGTGGTATTGCCCGGGAGCTCACTGTACACGGTCTCTGTAAGATCTGTACAGCTCGTCATCGACACCGCACTCAGCGTCATTACAGCTGCGAAAATGCCGTTTCTGATAATATTTCGTTTCATGATTGTAATCTTTAGAATGTTACATTAACGCCAAAGGTGAAGGTGCGAACAGTTGGATATTTATCACGATCGTCGACACCTGCATAGAAGAAGTTATCACTTCCCAGCTCAGGATCCATACCCTTGTACTTGGTGATGGTGAAGACATTATAGACTGTACCATAAGCGCGCAAGCTCTTGATATACTTGTTTGCCTTAGGAGTCCATGTATAGCCGAGCTCCAGCGTAGAGAGTTTGAAGTAATCGCCATTCTCAATATACCAGCTGGTCACGACCTGTGACTGTGCGCCAGAGAGCGGACGAATGCCACCGATAGCATCGTTGGCCGACTTCAGTTTGTTATATGCATGGGCATTGTTCTCGTAGAAAGCACGCTGCTGGTTGATGATCTTGAAGCCGAACTGACCGTTGCACTGCAACTGAAGGTCCCAGCCTTTGTAGCGGAAAGTATTGTTCCAGGCCATAGTGACAGAAGGTATACCATTGCCAATGTACTCATACCAATGGTCATAGTCGTTACGCATGTCCTGATAGAAGTCGGCTGTCTGTCCGGTCTTAGGATTGCGGATGATAAAGAGACCATTCTTCTCATCGACACCGACAGCGCGAAGGCTCCATATCTGACCCAGGGCCTCACCTACTGCCACACGATGCGTGTATTGAGAGATAGGATCACCGATACCCTGCAACCACTGTACGTTATCTGTCTGGTAGAGATCATTGGACAGGCTAAGCAGCTTATTGCTGTTATGCTGCAAAGTCACCTGAGAGTTCCACTCGAAATTCTTGGTTCTGATAGGGGTGCCCTGAACCATGATCTCTATACCTTGGTTGCGCATCTGACCGACATTGGCCCATGTGTGATCGTACAAGTTTGGTGGAGAAGGAACGGCATATTCGTACAACATGTCTGAAGTCTTCTTGTTGTAATAGTCGAAACTGCCGCTGAAACGATCATCGAAGAGGCTCCAGTCGAGACCGATATTAAATTCGCTGGCTGTCTCCCACTTCAAGTCAGGGTTGGAGTTGTTCACAGCTTTCAAGCCTTTATGCCAGGAACCATTGCGATAATAGTTACCACCCGAGTAAGTGTATCGCAGCATAGAGAGATAAGACTCACCCGGGATGACACCTGTCTTACCCCAGCCAGCACGCAGTTTCAAGTTGCTTAACCAGTCTTTGGTGGACTTCATGAAACTCTCGTTCATGATGTTCCAGCCGAGAGAGACTGAAGGGAAGGCGCCCCACTTGTGGTTATCGCCGAACTTTGAGCTGCCTTCATATCGCAGACTGGCAAGGATATTATAACGGTCGGCATAGCCATAGCTCACACGTCCAAAGAAACCGATGAGCTTACTGGAGACCTTCGAGGAATACATATTGGCCTTACCATCCGTGAGATGCGTTCCGGCACCCATATTGAAGTATTTGAAGTAGTCGTCCGGGAAGTTACGGTTGGTCATGGAAGCATCATCATAAGTCTCGTCAGAATAACTGTATCCGACAAGTCCTTCAAAGCGGTGCTTCTTTGCCCAATTAGCCATATATTTAGATGTAAGCTCCAGATAGTTGGACTCGTCGGTTGAACCCGACTCGGTAGCTACACCAGAATAGGTACCTTTCTGATTGATACCGTTCATGGAATGATTACTGGTATAATAGTAACCGCCACGGTTGATGGCCTGATCACGCGAGAGCATAAGATTGGTCTGCCAACCTTTGATTGGCTCAAAAGTTACGTTACCTGTAAACTTCACGCTCTGAGTCTTGTTCTGACCCGATTGCTCTTTTTGTAACGAGACAGGGTTCCAATACTGCAGGAGCTGACCCTCGTTATAGGAACCATCGCTGTTCCAGATTGGTGATGTCGGGTTGCGGATGACTGCCTGCCGATAGATTGTCGTAGCATCACTGACGTCGTATTTATACTGCTCGGCATTGACCTTGATATTGATCTTCAACATGTCATCAAACATCCAATGACTCATGTCGAAGTTAGCACTCAATGACTCGTTGCCCGTCTTCTTCATCACACCCTCTGCATTGCGGTAAGTGAAGTTGCCAAAGTAGGAAGTCTTGGCGTTGCCACCACTCATTGAAATACTATGATTATGGGTTACAGCCGTTCGACTGACAGCCTTAAGCCAGTCGGTGTCGTAGCCTTCATCATTAAAGTTGGTCTTTCCGGCACGCACATCAGAAGCATCCATGAAGTCTGCTTTCTTTGCCCAGCCGGAGAAAGAGACATAACCATTATAAGTGACTTGTGTCTTCTGGTCTCTCTGACCGGTCTTCGTCGTGATGATGATGACACCACCAGCACCACGCGTACCATAGATAGCAGCTGCAGAAGCATCCTTCAACACGTCAATAGAAGCAATGTCCTCTGGGGGAACACTGCTCAACGAGCCCGGCACTCCATCGACAAGGATAAGAGGAGCCGCATTGCCCGAAACGGTGGTGATACCACGCAGACTAATCTGAGTGGTCTGTCCAGGATCTCCCGACGGGCGGGTGACGGTAAGACCAGCTACCTTACCTCTGATAAGGTCACCAGCATTGTTGAAACTACCAGCGTTGAAGTCTTCCGGCTTGACACTGACAACAGCGGAAGTGACGTCCGCTTTCTTCTGAGTGCCATAACCAATGACGACAACCTCATTGAGAGACTTGAAATCTTCTTCAAGCGTGATGTCTCCTCCCTTAGAGTCCTGAGAGATAAAACCAACGTAGGAGACGGAGATTGTTGAGCCGCGCTTGGCATTAAGAGAATAATGACCGTTCAGGTCAGTAATGGTCCCATTCTTCGTGTTACCTTTTTCAACAACAGTGGCGCCAATGATAGGTTCGCCTTTAGCATCTTTCACCGTACCTTTTATTGTAACTGTACTTTGCTGTACCGCCTTTACCGACGACGTTCCAACATTTCCAGCCAAGGCAGGCAATGTACCTCCTGCTGTGAAGAGCAAACACGTTAAGGCTTTGACATAGGCAGAGCTATGCAAGAAGCCGAATGGTTGTTGTGCCTTTTTCATGCTTTTATGTTTTAAGGTTTATTATCTGTTTAGCAAGTGCAAAATTGATAAAATTTATCACACATAGCTACCAAAATCGTGTATTTGAATGAAAATATCGTCCAAACAGACGATATTTTTCACTTCTCTTATTGGCCGATGGCTACTTTTAGTCGTTTCACGGCATTATTGATCATATCTTTCGTACCACTGCCATCCGTGACGTAACGCATCACCATCTTACCATAAGCTACAGCATCTTTCAATTCTTTCGATGATGATTCATCTGGTGTGCCGGCTCTTCTAAGCAAGGCAGAGAGTGGTTGCAGGTCTTCCATCTCAGCGAGATTACTCGGGCGCATGGTGTTGATGGCTTTGTTGAGAGAAGCGGTCACCGTCTCCACCTCGTTAGCCGTAACGTTCTTCTTGCCTTTCTTCACGACTGCCTGTGCATCGGTCATTGCCTGTTGCAGACGCTCATAGCCATGAGGAGCCCAAGCATTCTTCTCGGATACTCGTTCACCAGCAATGTCCAAGAGACTCTTCAGCTCGGTAAAGTCAACGGCACGGTTTTTCTTTGTCGTCGCACCATTGTCTACCAAACGATAATAATGTGTAGAGTTCTCGTTCCGATAATAGTCGGGCAAAAAGGTCATACCATTGATTCTCAATGAAGGAACTGTAGAATTATTGAGCACGACTGTCTTACCTTTAGCATCTAAATCAGAAGTTTTAAGAGTAGCTTGCTTCCACGTTGTGGCATCAGTCCCCGTCATACAAAGCGGTCCATACATCACCACGCCAGTCCAAGCAGACTTCAGCGGCGTACCATCAGCGCTTGCCACCTCGGCAGGGAGCTTATCGGCACCATACTCGATATGAGTCGTGAAAGGCATGATGACTTCCAGTTTATCGTTGACGGTCCAGTGGTGGCCGGAGATCGTCACATAGGAACTTGGTTGATAGTGTTGCTGTATGGGCTTGCCATTGAGAAGAATCTCAAAGCCACGTGTTGCCCAATAAGGCACACGCAGTTTCAGTGTGAAGTCGCCTTCTCCTTTCGTCAAGCGGATCGTAGAGCGCTGGGTCGGCCATGTGCAGTCTTGTTCAAGCGTAATGCCCTTGTTACGCCATTGTAGCGTAGTAGGCATATAGAGACACACCCAAAGCGTGTTGTCGTTGTGGAAATAAGCAGCTTGCTGATATTTAGTATGATTCTCCGAACCCGTGCCACCGCAGCAAGTCGACTGCGGGGTCTCATTGCCAAACGGTTTAGTGGCATTGAGCCCGACAGCGTACTGGTATGTCACGGCATAATGATCGGGATCGAGCGAGCCTATGATCTGATTGTATAGTCCGCGCTCATAATAGTCCATCAGTTCGGCATCATCGGGGTTGTAAGCATTGAGATCCTTTGTAAGCTTCAGGAGATTATAAGTACAGCATGTCTCGTTGAGGTCGGGGTTAGCCATGGCTTCTCCTTCCTGCATACCATTTGTCGCCATGGAAAGCACTTGCGTGTAAGGCTGACGGAACATCTCGCCATTGCCTACGCCTCCCGTGGCATACATGTAGCGTCCCTGCACGAGATGCCAGAAGTTGTTGGCTATATAATAATAATGTATATTGTGATTGCTCTTATAAGAACGCAGTGCACCCACAATCATTGGGATATGCTGGTTTGCATGGCGTGTGCGGATATCATCGATGTTCTTAGCCAATGGCTCATAAAACTTCGGCGCGTCGAAACATTGAGCAGCTTCCAGCAGTCGTGCTTTGTCTGTGGGGTCGGTCACCATCTCCGACAAACGGGAGAGGCTCTCCTGCATGCCGCCCACCTCACCGGCGATGTACATATCCCACATCTCGTAACGGTTACCGGGCTTGGCGCGACGTTCTTCCTGCGTACCGTCAGTCTTGACATAGGTACGGTAATGCATCCGGTTCCATACCCACAAGCCCATGTCCTTGGCGATGAGCAAAGCCTTGGCAGCAATCTCCTTGTCATCGAAGAGTGTGGCAATATCAATCAGTCCGGCAAGTTCTTTATGCACTGTATAATAAGGTGCCCACACCCAGTCGGAGTTATTGTAAGGCCGATACATCTCTATCAGCGCACAGTGCTGGGCGGGGATAGCATTGAGATAACCATAGCCATATTTCTCAGGATGCTTCTTGTATTCATCAAAAGCAGCCCACGTCCCTTTCATATTCTTCAATTCACGCTCCGGCGCAAAGTCGCGTGCTTCCCAATAGCGGCCCAAGGAATCGTTCCAAACAAAAGTCTTTTCCTGACAGGCGCGAAGTTCATTGACCATTCGCGTGATATTCTTCCGCAGGATCTCTTTTTGCTTCGGATCTTTCGTTACGACATAAGCCTGGGCTATGGCAGACATATAATGTCCGGAGCCATGGCCTTTGAGCTTCGTATCGGGCGAATCCCATCCGTCTGCAACCTTATAGCCATCTGTCGACATGTTATAAGTGTCTCGGTAGTTATAGAGTTGCTGCGTCACATCCCACGAGCAGATAGCAGCGATAGCCTCATCACGATTCTGTGTGAGACGGTTGTTACCATTGATGGTCACGTCCGAAAGCGGGAAGGTTTGAGCAATTTCTTCCTTCTCCTCATTGCCAGGCATCGCTACAATCTTTATCTTTGCCGTGATGGGATAACCGTTGTCCGTGGTCTCATCACCTATTATATATCCTTTCAACTCATAGCTACTACCCATGGGATGAAGGGCACTGTCGGCCTCTGTCTGCTCCGTGGAGAGAGGTGCATTCATCCATCTCACCTGCCGCCATTCAGAAAGACCATTTTTGTAGGTCACCCACACACGATTGGGCAACTGTGGCGCTTCACCTGACGGACAGTTGATCTTCACGGGAGCGACACTCTCAATGGTTTTAGCTGATGCCTGAACAGTCAAGGTCAGAGGTGCAGCTATGGCTACAACTATGATACGCTGAGAAATCATATTTGAGTATTTTTAGTTTTCTGTCGCAAAGTTAAAGGTTTCGTCCTTTTCACGCTACAACTATCCTCTAAAAGGATAAAAGAATCGTCCAAATTATTATTGAAAGACTATATTTGATCAAAAAGATCAAGACAAAGAGTAGTAAAAGTACACTCTTATAAAAATGTTTTAGTAACTTTGCAACAGAAAAGCATAGATAAAAACTTTAATACCCTATGAAGAAAACAATCATCACTTTTTCGCTCGCAGTAACGGCACTCCTCCCCGCTACCGCTCAGCAAAAGCTTAAGTCGGCGGGATACCCCATCACACCCGTGCCTTTCACCTCAGTGAAGGTATGGAACAACACGTTCTGGGGACAACGCCTGGAAACATCAAGAAAGGTTACTATCCCTCTCGCTTTCAGCAAATGTGAGAGTGAGGGGCGGTACAAGAACTTTGAGCGCGCTGCGGAGAACATGAAGCATCCTTCGGACAAGTACGACGTAGCGAAACTTATGCCTTACTCTTTCGATGACACCGATCCTTACAAGACCATTGAAGGAGCGAGCTATATTCTCCAGACCTATCCCGACAAGAAACTGCAACACTATGTAGACAGCATCATCGACATCATCGGCGCAGCACAGGAGCCGGACGGTTATCTCTACACAGCCCGCACGCAGAACTATATCCATCCCCACCCATGGGCTGGACCGAAACGCTGGAGCAAAGAGGAAGATCTGAGTCATGAACTCTATAACCTCGGTCATCTTATAGAAGGAGCCGTAGCCCACTGGCAAGCCACTGGCAGCCGCAAGCTTCTCGACATCGCCTGCCGCTATGCCGACTGCGTCTGCAAAGAGGTTGGTCCCAACCCCGGTCAGGCCTGTGTAGTACCGGGCCATCAGATTGCCGAGATGGCTCTCTGCAAGCTTTATCTCGCCACAGGCCGCAAGCGTTACCTCGACGAGGCGAAGTTCTTCCTCGACTACCGCGGCAAGACAGCGGTTCGCAATGTGTATTCACAAAGTCACATACCCGTCCTCGAACAAAGTGAAGCCGTCGGCCATGCCGTACGCGCCACCTATATGTATTCCGGTATGGCTGATGTGGCAGCGCTGACCGGTGACACAGCTTATATCCATGCCATCGACCGCATCTGGAACAATATCGTATCGAAGAAGCTCTATATCACGGGTGGCATCGGCGCGACCAGCAATGGAGAGGCCTTCGGCGCCAACTATGAACTGCCGAACATGAGTGCCTACAATGAGACCTGCGCCGCCATAGGAAATGTCTATGTCAACTATCGCCTCTTCCTCCTCCATGGAGAAAGCAAATACTTCGATGTCTTGGAACGCACACTTTACAATGGTCTCATCGACGGTGTGAGCATGGACGGCGGCGGTTTCTTCTATCCCAACCCACTGGAGAGCATGGGTCAGCACCAGCGTCAGGCGTGGTTCGGCTGTGCCTGCTGCCCAAGCAACATCTGCCGGTTCCTGCCTTCTCTTCCCGGCTATGTCTATGCCGTGAAAGACCGCAACGTCTATGTGAACCTCTTCCTCAGCAACTCTTCCGATCTGACCGTTGAAGGAAAGAAGGTTGCACTGAGCCAGGACACCCGTTACCCGTGGAATGGTGATATCGCTATCAAGATTGGTGAGAACAAAGCCGGCCTGTTCGGGCTGAAGATTCGTATCCCCGGATGGGTGAAAGGGCAACCCGTGCCCTCCGACCTTTATTACTATACCGATGGCAAACGCCTCGGCTACACCATTACCGTCAATGGCAAGAAGGCTGACGGCCAGCTCACTACTGATGGATACTTCACAGTATCCCGAAAATGGAAAGCCGGTGACGTAGTCCGTGTCCACTTCGATATGGAGGTGCGCACCGTTCGTGCCAACAATAAGGTGGAAGCCGATCGCGGTCAGGTAGCTATCGAGCGCGGGCCTATCGTCTATGCTGCTGAATGGCCCGACAACAACTTCAATATCATGAATGTGCTTGTCAACCAGCAGCCCTCGTTCACTGCCGGCACAATGCCCTACTCTACTTTCATTGCCGACTCTCTGAAAAACCGCCTCACCCAGTATAAAGGCCTGAGCATTGAGACCCTCACGACTCCTGCACAGACTCTTGCTTTCGGCAAGGACGGCAAGCTCTCAACCCAAGATGTCAGTCTTAAACTCATCCCATATTTTGCCTGGGCTCACCGTGGCAACGGCAATATGAAAGTATGGCTTCCTCAGGATGTTTCTGCGGCACGTCCCGCAGTGCCCGCTACCCTTGCCTCACAAGCCAAGGTAGAGTTTTCCGCCAAGCTCGGTGCCAAGGGAAGTATCAACGACGGGCTCGTGCCTCAGGATGAGAATGATCGTTCCGTGCCTTACTGCCACTGGTGGCCTAAAACAGGCACTACCGAATGGGTGACTTACTCATTCCCGGAAGCCAAAGAGATGAAATCAGCAACAGTCTACTGGTACGATGATCAGCCTTGGGGCGGATGCCGCGTGCCCGACTCTTGGCAAATTCTCTATCAGGATGCCCAAGGCAACTGGCAGCCGGTGAGTGGCGCCGATGGATATCCCGTCAAGAAAGGAGCTGCTTGCACCGTCAACTTCAACCCAGTGAAGAGCAAAGCTGTGAAACTCCAGTTCAAGATGCCTGAGGATAAGTCATGCGGTATCTTCGAATGGAGCGTAAAATAAAAATGTTTTAGTCTGTTTGGGGTTCTTTTCGAGAATGATTTATTAACTTTGCACATCAAAGTCAATAAAAACTCGTGAAGAACCCTTTTTATATCTTTAGGATAAAAAGAGAAGAACGGTGGCAGGCCCTCGCCGCACTTCTTTATATAATATTGTGGAATGTGCTGGTCATCAACAAATATGCCAACATATTCTTCCCTTTAAACCGCAATTACCGCAATCTGTTTCTGAAATTTCATATTTCAGGATACGATCCGCTTTCATATGTCGTCATCTCACGGTGGTTCACTGAGTATAACATCTACCGCCACCCGCTGCTCGCTTTCTTCATGTATATCCCCAATCAAATAGATCAAGGGCTTATGGCCCTGACGGGGACGAACTGGGCTACGATCATCATGGCGGTCATTCTTACTTTCTGTGCTTTCTATAGTTTTATCTTCCTCTATCGCATCTTCCGGGAGGTGATAGGACTTACATTTGGCGACAGTTGCTTGTTGCTGTTGTTATTTGGCAGTTTCGGCTTTGTGATGGTAGTGATGAGCGTGCCCGACCATTTCTGCCTGTCAATGTTCATGCTGATTCTCACACTCTATGTAGCAGGCAAGAAGATGAAAGCGAAGCATCCTTTCACCATTTGGCAGACTGTGCTCTTCTTTATTGTCACAGCCGGTATCTCTCTGAACAACGGCATCAAAGTGTTTCTTGCCAATCTCTTTACCAATGGCAAGCGCTTCTGGCGACCAGCTAACTTATTGTTGGCTGTCATCCTGCCTTCAGCTTTGATCTGGGGTTTTGCCCGTTGGGAGTGGTGGCACTATCAGTTACCTCATCAGATCGTTGTAAAGAAGTTCAAGAAGCGGGCAGCAGAGAAAGAACGCACCAAACTCTTCATGCAAGTAAGAGATACCATGGCGGAAGCTAACGGCAAGGCCGACTCTCTGAAAGCGATGGCTTATGTGAATAAGCTAATGGCAAAAGAAAAACATGCCAAACAAGTAAGAGACAGCAAGAAAGCCGTCTTCGCCCACGCCGGGAAGCCCATGGGAAAAGGTGAGTTTGAGCAATGGACAGACATCTCCACCCCACGTGGCTGGAGCTTCGTAGAGAATATCTTTGGCGAACCCATACAGCTTCATCAGGACTATCTCCTCGGTGATGTTCTTGTGAAACGGCCCGTCATCGTGCACTACCGTTGGATCTGGAACTATATTGCTGAAGGGCTCGTCCTTCTACTTTTCCTTGCCGGTATCTGGTACGGACGCCGCAGTCGGTTCCTCTGGTTGGCAATGAGCTTCTTCGGCTTCGACATGGTTATCCATTTCATCTTAGGCTTCGGTCTCAACGAGGTATATATCATGTCGCCCCACTGGCTGATGGTTCTGCCCATTGCCATGGCATACGTGTTGCTCCATAAGTCACAACGTTGGCTAAGATATGGCACGACAATTCTTGCTATCTATCTCTTGATATATAATAGCTGGCTATATATCAGTTATTTAATATGATCTTTGGCTTGCTTCTCTAAAGATTGTTGTAACTTTGTACAAAAAAAAGTCTTGAGGGTATATTATTATCATAGTTTCAACCCACAATGGGCCCATGCCCAATGGCAGGCGGGGAAGTTGCCTGCCCACCTGCTTTATGGTGCCTGCCACTTAAAGGATGAGGGCATTGATGTCATCTTCCATAATATTGGTCACGTTAAGCATCGTTGGTCATTGTCACTCGACACGGCCTGGAAGTTGATCTGTCACTATCGGCAATACGATGCCGTCTATGCCACGACCTTCCGTGGACTGGAGCTTATCGTCTTCCTTCGTGCCCTCGGTCTTTTCCGCAAGCCCATCATCTGCTGGCATCATCAGCCCATCGTCAAGGCCAAGAGCAGACTGCGTGAGAGCATTGCTAAGCTCTTCTACCGTGGCTTCGACGAGCTGATATTCTTCTCCCAAGCTATCATTGACCAGTCGTTAAAGTCAGTGAAGGCACCCATCGGACACATGCATATCGTACATTGGGGTCCAGACCTTGACTTCTACAACAAAATTCTACAAGAGACGAAGACAAGCAAGCATGAGGGCTTCATCTCAACGGGCAAAGAGCGACGCGACATGCCGACGCTGGTAGAGGCTTTCCGACAGACTAACGCTCCACTTGACATTTATATTTGCCGACAATCCAATAGCATTAATTATGAGCAACTATTAGGCAGTCTTGCCAAAGGTTCAAATACACATATCCACTATATACAAGGCAACAAGATCAAAGAGATGGCAGAATGCGTTAGCAAGAGCCAGTGTGCCGTCATCTGCTGTCAGGAGACAAACTATACCGTTGGACTGACGACGGTCGTGGAAGCCCTTGCCTTGGGCATCCCTATAATTTGCAGCCGAAATCCTCAGATGCCAATAGACATTGAGCGCGAAGGCTGTGGCCTCACCGTGCCTTATAGAGATGTAAATGCATGGACACGAGCCATACAATATATCAAAGGGCATCCCGACGAAGCCCGGCAAATGGGACTACGGGGAAAAGCAATCGCTGAAAAGAAATACAACGATGCAATCTGCGCCCATGAGATTGCAATTATTATAAGGAAATATGAACGCAAATAAGGTCTATAATACAGGAGAGACAGAAGAAGAACTCCGAGAGAAATATAACCCCGATGGATCGGCTCTTCGTCGCGCCCAACTCCGCCTCCTTGATATGGCAGTCTACCTCCAGGAGACAGCCAAGAAGATTGGTGTTCCCTGCCGTCTCGATGGTGGCAATATTCTCGGAGCCTTGCGTCATGGCGGATTCATTCCATGGGATGATGACATCGACTTCGTCGTCGCACGCAAGGACTTCAAACGCCTCTGCCGCTATTTAAAAGACCATCCTCACCCACAGTACGTCCTTCAAGACAATGAGACCGACAAAGGCTTCTACAAGGAGTGGGCCGTTTTGCGCGACCTTAAGAGCCGCGAGGTGAGCCACGACGATGCGTCAAGCAAAGACCGGCGTGCTTCAGAAGCATTGAAGTTTCAAGGACTCCATGTAGACATTTTCCCATATGAAGGCTACATGATACCCTCATTGCAACGACTCGCCGGTAAACTGTCCGTGAACGTGAACATGAAGTTTGCCGGTGCCCATCCATGGCTCGCTCAAACAGGATATGATGTTCTTCACTATCTTGTCTTCCCACTTTTCCGTTGCATCGGTCATCTTTTCGGAAACAAGCAAAGCTATATGCACAGCTACGGAGCCTGGTTCTATGAGCATTTCGATCGCGACGTCCTCATTCCCCATAAAGATATCGTTTTCGAAGGCAAGACCTTTGAAGGTCCTGCCGATCCCGTGAAGCTCTGCACGATTATCTACGGCAATTACATGGACCTGCCGCCTGTAGACAAGCGAGACCGTCACAAGATGGAGACAATCGTGGAAAACTAAGCTTTTATTATTTACCAAATTGTCGGGCAGCCTCTTCTATGGTTGCCCGCATCTTATCTTCCATCGTCCCCGTTATCTGCCAACCAAGGCTTTGTAAGCGAGAGGTGTCAAAGACTGCTTTCGTGATTGGTGTACCTCCGGATGCAGCAGCACCCTTGGGCAATTCTATGCGCACTTCACGGCCGGCGATGGCAGCAATCATCTGCGCCAAATCACGAATCGTCCTGTTCGATGACTCGTCTGCAATGTTGTAGGCTTTTCCGTTCTCTCCCTTGAGTAGGATATAAAGCAGTGCCAAAGCACAGTCAACGACATAGCACCAGGAGCGGAACTTCATGCCTTCGCTCTTCATCACGATATTCTCCCCCCGGAGAACATTCCGAATAAACTGAGCATAGACACGGTTGTCGCTCTCCGTAAAATATGGTCCATAGACGTGAGAAGGACGGGCCACACTGACATCGATGCCATACTCCTGGGCATAAGCCACACAAAGTGTCTCTGCCGCCCGCTTCGACGAGGGATAGCATGAGCGCACGCTCATCGGATCGACATAACCACTGTAGTCCTCCGTTAACGCTCTGCCATCTCCCTCTCCATAGACTTCTCCCGACGAGACATAGACAAACTTCTCCAAATGATGCTGCCGACCACTGTCAAGCAGTCGGTCGACACCGAGAATATTGGCACGTATGATGCCTACAGGATCCGAGACATAAAGTTGAGGCGATGCGCCACTGGCTGCATCAATGATGAATTGGAAGTCCACAGTACTTTCCAAAGGCTGCGTGACATCATGCTTGAGGAAATGGAAATGGGGATCGTTCCACCAGGCAGCAAAGCGACGACGTGCCCGCTCTTCATTACGGCCACAAGCATAGATATCAAAGTCTAAAGGACTCCGATACATAAGCACGTCCACGACAGTGCTGCCGATAAGGCCTGTTGCACCAGCTATGAGAATGTTCTTTCCTTGCAGGCGCTCCCAAGGAAGGGAGACTTGTGCTGCTTGTTTAAGTGTATTCTGATAATTCATCATTCCTTAATCCAAGATTCCTTCTCAGTGTGTATCAATGCTTTGAAGAGTTCAATATCCTCTGTCTGCGTCAACTTCAGACCATTCTTCTCCGAGCCCATCACAAGATGCTGGTCTTCCACACCAAGAGCCGACATCAGTGTGCACGAAGCCACGGTGTTCTCGATATGTTTTTCCTCCGCTTCCTGGTGGGCTTTCAGTAAGTCGCCCAAATGATAAGTGTGGGGAGTCTGGGTGCGAATGAGACGCTCGCGGGGAATAGAGATATTCCTCACGCAGTCGTCGACCTTCTCCATGATAGCCTCCTTACAGACCAGCCCCGTGACCGCATAACCATATTTCTGGCATTTCTCAATATTCTCGGTGATGATACGCTCACCCACCAAAGGCCGTACCCCATCATGAACAAGCACAATGTCGTCGTCAGGACGCCCCGCCTTACGAAGACCTTCGAGACCATTGCGGATAGAGTGCTGATTGCTGTCTCCTCCTTCGAAGATCCAACGAAGCTTGGTGATGTTAAACTGATTGGCATAAGCCTGCAACACGACCTCCCAGCCTTTCAGACATACCACACAGATGGCATCCACCAAAGGATGATGCTGAAAAGCCTGCATCGTATAGATGATGACCGGGATATTGTCAATGGTCATAAACTGTTTGGGGATGTCCTGCCCCATTCTGTTGCCGACGCCGCCGGCAGTAAGCAAAGCTATATTCATTGGTTCTGATAAAATTTCTTGTTATTATATGCGAAGATCAAAGGATAACAGAAACTGCGGACAGCCCCCATCCACCCTCGTGCACCTTCATTCCAATAGATTGTAGAGCGATGGCGACAGCAGAGTCGACCTAACCGCCACAACGGCCACATTCCTCGCTTCAACATCAGCCCACTCATCTTATGAGCTAAAGGCTGAAAATTTTTAGATGTCTTTGAATGAATCAATCCATACAAATGTTGATATTCTGGCCGTTGCTGCATGAGCCGATATTCGTGAAGACCATGAAGATAAGGTGCAAAAGGTGACACGCGTCCGTCCTTCTTCAGCTCCTGTGCAATAGTCGACTGTGGATTGCTGCGATGAAGATTCAAAGCCTCATCCAATCGGATGATGCCACGACCTAACTGCGCAAAGATAGCAAGGCTCCAATCGTAATGCATGAATGGCGTCTGCCTGCCTAAAGCCCAATAATCAGCAGTACGAGCAAAGTCTCCACGTAGCAACATCGTATGTCCGGCAAAACCTGCAAACAGAAGCGCCTCTAATTGATATTGCTGTTTCACAAGCACAGAGTGAGCGCGGTCCAAACCGCGGTCATAACAAGAAAAACAGATATCGTGGTCACCGATAGCTTCCACCTGCCTGCTTATCTTCTCCGGATACCAGACATCATCCTGATCGGAGAACGCAACGAAGTCACCTGTCGACCGCATCGTTGCCGACTCGAAGTTTTCATCCAAGCCTTTGTTATGCTCATTGACAAACACATGAATGAAAGGATAGCGACGCGCATAATCCTGACAGATCTCTACAGTATCATCCGAAGAGCCATCATCTTGGATGATAACCTCCTCCAACGGATAAGTCTGGGCAACGATAGAATCCAGTTGCTCCCGGATATACCGCTCCCCATTATAGGTACACATGACCACAGACACTGTCTTCTTCGGTCCCATCACTACTTTCTTTTTCGGCAAAGTTACGAGAAAAAGAGTAAAGAAACAAACTTTCAACAAGGAATAGGGAAAAAATTAGTAATTTTGCACCCTCGCAAGAGAACACCTTCACAAGAGAACATTAATAATGAAGAAAATAATCAATCCCTTTCATATTTTCGCCATTCATAAGGAGGAACGATGGTTGGCAGTCGCTTCTACATGCATCCTCATCGTGCTCAATGGCTTGCTGATTTATAATCATAGCCCGAAATTTCTCCAAGCCAATGGAGGCAAGATCGGTGGCTGGAGCCTGTTCAACAACCAGCTCCATTTCTCTGGCTATGACCCTTATGCTTATATGACACTGACTAAGTTCAATGTCTATTACAGCATTGACCGCCATCCAGTACTAACATTGCTGCTCTATCCCTTCTCCGTACTTAACCACTGGATCATGAAGACATGGGATATCAACGCGGCTATGTACATAATGGCCTTTCTCGTCATCATCGCCTCTCTCTATGCCGTGATCTTTATGTACAGGACCCTCCACGAACTGATGGAATTGAAGAAGAGTGACAGTATCTGGCTCACGGCCATGCTCTTTTCTTTCGCCTCCATCATGACCTCGGCCATGTCACCCGACCATTTTATCTTTTCCTTCTCTCTGCTCGTCTTCACGCTCTACGTCTTCGGAAGATATATCCGTCAGGGGAGAGCCATCGCTTGGTACAAGCCGGCTATTCTCTATTTCTTTACGACAGGCATCACGCTGACCAACGGTGCCAAGACTCTGCTTGGTACCCTCTTTGTTGACAAGTGGAAAGCCTTCACTTGGAAAAATATTCTTTTAGGATTTCTTTTGCCAACAGCTTTGCTTGTGGGGACATATGCCATTCAAGAAGAGACATTGGTGGCACAACGAGACAATAATGCAGCCGTGATGCGGCAGAGAAAAGAAGCTAAAGATCCGGTAAAGTTTAAGCAAGACTCTATCCGTGATGCACAAAATGCTGTTGCCATGACAAAGATCAATGGCAAGCCCCTTAGCGACAAGCCTTTCCTTCGTTGGATCAATGCTGACGCTTCACGCTGGAATGGCATCGTGGAAGGTCTCTTCGGCGAATCTATCCAGCTTCATCGCGACTATCTCCTTGGCGACGTCTTCTTAGGACGACCCATCGATGTGAAATATTCGTCATGGGCAAACTATGCTATTGAAGCTATCATCGTGTTTCTGTTTTTCACAGGCATCTTCTATGGACGCAAAGACCGGATCCTACAGATGCTCCTCTCTTGGTTCGCCATAGACCTGATCATTCATGTTGTCTTAGGCTTTGGCCTGAACGAGGTAGCGATCAACGGCGGACACTGGATGTTCATCATCCCCGTGGCACTGGCGTGCCTGCTAAGAAAGCTTCAAGGCACAAAAGCAGAATACACTGGCTACCTTATCAAGCTTCTCACGGTCTATCTGTGGGGATACAATGGATATCTCGTTGCGTGGTATATGATATAAAGGCCTCTCCCCGACCCCTCCCCCGCAGGGAGGGGCTTTTCAATGTATGACATTCTTCAACATTCCACCTTTTCTCAGGATCTTTCCTTGCTCCCGACACTGGTCAAGCATCTCACCATATTCCTCATCCGAGATGGCCGCAATACGATCAGGCAACTCTTTCAGACTGGCTACAGCGATACCAAGACCGTTAGAAGTAATAAATTCGGCCTCAGCACTCTCTTTCCACACGATAACGGGAATACCCATGGCAAGATAGAGTGAGAGCTTATGCGAGGCAATGAGCCGGAGATATTCACCCAAATCCCCTTCACAAGTGTCTATAGATGTGCCATCCCATACCAATCCCCAACCTCCTTCGACTGTTGCCGTATGATTGCTCTGAAAGACGCCTTTATAACGCACGTTCCCCGAGACTTGAAATCCTTCATCAATCTTGCCATAAAGATTGAATGTCAAGTCCTTGAAGTCAAAAGCGGACAATAGACCGAAGAAAGACGACTTCTTAAGATACCCCGCAAAGACTATCTCATGTTTTCTTTTCAACAAATCTTCCTTCGGACGAAAGTCATCATCAGTATAATAGTCAAAAAGTTGTGTCGCTACCGTCGGTGTCGTGACGCCATGGTCATGAATCCATCGGCTCATAGCTTCTGTATGCGTGATGAGTTTACTCGCCAAACGAAAGACACGAAGGTCAGGCGTGAGATCACGGCCATTGCGCACCGTCTGGATATCATGAATGAGAATCGTCACCTTATTGCCAAGCAAACGCTGCAAGCGAAGCACCCAGGGAAAGATGACCTTGCTTGACACAGGATATTGTACAATATACTCTGTCCCCAAAGGATGGCGGAGGATCATTGCGATGTTCTTTATCAGGCCCATGATATTAGACAAGAACGGTACGGGATATTGCTTGCAGAGAATAACCTCTACATCATAACCGCAATCCGATAACGTCCGGTTGACGTCATCGCGCGCCTTGCCCAAGGCACTGACCTTAGAATAGGCTTTGAACTGGATTGTCTGATTGACAACAACTTTTTTAGCTTTCATAATGCAAAAATACAACTATATTTTGTTCCTTCAAAGGAAATATCGTACTTTTGCAATGTTTTCTCAGCCATTTTCTAACTACAATAATGAACATCTGGCAAACCATCAACACTACTCTCTTCCATATCAACCGTAGAAAGGATCTGAGTCAATGGGAGCATCCGTATACGGGTGATCTTCCTATCTATGGCGTCTACCATATCTTCTGTGCGGAAGGATGGGAGCAGCTCGTACCGTTGCAATTAGAAAGGCTTCGGAAGAGCGGTCTGGCTAATCAGACCAAGACGTTGTTCATCAGTTGTATTTATCGGCAAGAGGAAGACCTCAAGAAGCTCCACACGATGCTTGAGGGTATTCATTATGAGATAGCTGCCAGCACTACCAACGCACATCAGTTTGAATACCCTGCCTTGGACATCGTCTATAAGAAAGCGCAAGAAGAAGACTGCCTCATTTATTATTTTCATACGAAGGGTGTATCCTATCATGGTCCACAAAAAAAAGACCGGCACTGGCTTTATTTCAAAAAGAAAGTAGAAGCCTGGCGGGAAGTCATGGAATATTTCAACATCGACAAATGGCAGGTTGCAGCTAATGTCCTCAGCGACGGCTACGACACTTACGGTTGCCTGCGCTATCCGCCCAAGCCCGCCATCTTCTCCATGTATTCAGGTAATTTCTGGTGGGCCCGCGCCACTTATCTTCGCACACTTCAACCCGTCGGTACTAAAGAGCGGGAAGACCGCATGCTGGCAGAGACATGGATCTTTACGGGCAAGCACCATGACTTCAGCCCTTTTGATAGCCTCGCTATGCTTTATCGTACCTATCTCCCACCAGGGCTCTATGAAGAAGGGGTAAAAGCATCTTTGAAAGAACGTCTATATTTCGTCTGGGAATTCAATTATTCAAAATTTAGAAAGAAAGCTTTCCATTACAACTTCGCAAAACGTAACAACGCTATTTATCAAAAGATTGGATGAGTACACTGAAAGAAAAGACTGCATCAGGACTCTTCTGGGCTGCTATGAACAATGGCAGCATGCAGATACTGAATGCCATCATCGGCATTTTCCTGGCTCGCCTGCTCGACCCTGCCGATTATGGACTGGTAGGGATGATCACTATCTTCTCAGCTATCGCCGGCTGCCTACAGGACAGTGGTTTCACGACCGCCCTTATCAACCTCAAGAAGCCCGAACATAAAGACTATAACTCGGTCTTTTGGTTCTCGATGTTTATGGGCAGCGGTCTCTATATCCTTCTTTTCTTCTGTGCTCCTTGGATAGCCGAATACTTCCATCAGGACCGTCTGACCTTGCTGTGCCGTGTAGCTTTCCTCAGCATTCCTCTCTCTGCTTTCGGCATTGTTCCTCAAGCATACCTGACAAAAAATCTTATTATCAAGCCCGTCACTCTGCAGCGCATCGTTGTCCTTATTATCAGCGGTATCACGGGCATCACCTTAGCATTCCAAGGAATGGGCTACTGGGCACTCGTGGCACAGCAACTCGTCTATACGGGTCTGCAAAGTCTCGGTAAATATTTTCTCATGCCATTCCGCCCCACGCTCGACATCGACTTTACACCAGTGAAAAAGATGTTCGGCTTCAGCAGTAAGATTCTTGTCACCAACATCATCTCACAGGTAAGTCAGAATATTCTTACCGTCATCTTCGGACGTATCTTCCCCGTCAAGACGGTAGGTAACTTCACCCAGGGATGGAAATGGAACAACATGGCTTCCAGCTTCGTATCCGGTATGTTGGCACAAGTAGCTCAGCCTGTTTTTGCTTCTGTACAAAGTGAGGAAGACCGTCAACTGCATATTCTCCGAAAGATGACCCGTTTCACGGCTTTTCTCGTCTTCCCCGCCATGTTCGGACTTGCTATCATCGCTCCGGAGTTCATCGTGTTGCTTATCTCCGACAAATGGATTGACAGTATCCCCATCCTGCAGATTCTCTGTATCAGTGGTGCGTTCATCCCCGTCTATCTACCCATGCAACAGCTCATCGTCAGCCAGGGCAGGTCAGACATCTTCATGTGGGTAAACATCGCACAGATAGTCATTCAGATTGGCGTCATCCTCATCTTTGCCCAGCAAGGCATCATCGCCATGGTCACCGCCTATTCTGCTTTCATTGCTCTTTGGACCATAGCCTGGCAGATTTTCACGAAGAAGATTATCAACTATGGTTTCTTCGACCTTCTCAAGGATCTTCTGCCGTTTCTCTTGGCAGCATTAGCAGCCTGCGCCATAGCTTATTTCGTAGCCAGCATGCTTTCCGGCATGCTCCTTCGCATGGTGGTAAAAATCATCATAGCTGTCATTCTCTATGTTGCCGTCATGCAAATAGCCGGTGCACAGGTTATGAAAGAGTGCATCGGCTATCTGAGACATAAGAATGGTTGACATTATTTACCAAACAACGTCATGACTTTCTCAATGATTGGAGCCATATCATAATATTTGTATTCTGCTAAGCGACCGCCGAAGATGACAGGCCTCTCTGGCACCTCCGCAGGCCTCTCCCCGACCCTCCCCCGTAGGGAGGGAGAAAGGCGGTCGGCCTCTTCTCTATATTTCTTGGCGATTTCATTATTCTTCTCGTCATTGACAGGATAGTACGGCTCCATACCTGGCTTGTATTCAGTAGAATATTCTTCGCTGATAACCGTCTTGGGATTATCATAGACCTGTTGACCAAACATCTCAAAGTGCTTATGCTCGATGACTCGTGTATAAGGCACATCATGAGATGTATAGTTGACTACCGCATTACCTTGATAGTTCGGCATATCCTCAACACGAGTCTTGAAAGAGACCGTACGCCAATTAAGTCGCCCGTATTTGTAGTCGAAGAACTCATCGAGCTGCCCGGTGTAAACAAGACAATTAGCTGCCTCCCCAAACCCCTCCCGTAGAGGGGCTTTCTGCGCCAACCAAAGAGCAAGTCGCAATTTAAGTATGACCTGCTCTGGATCAGCAATGACTTCTTCATTCTTCAGTATCAAAATAGTAAAGCCATAATCTTTTAAGACCTGAGAACGCTGATTATCTTCTATTACTTGTTCTTGAGTGTTGTGGTAACCACCGTCAATCTCAACAACCAGTTGCTTTTCAAAGCAAACGTAATCTACTATGTAATTATCAATTACACATTGACGACGGAACTTTACATCGAGTTCATTCTTCCCACTAACAAGAGCCCAAAAGGCTTTCTCTCCATCAGTAGGATTCTTCCGCATCTCCTTTGCCTTTTCTTCAAGCATCTGATAGTTGATCGGATCTGCCATCTGCCTATAGCCGCCATTCCTCAATAGCGGCTCTCTCTTTCCGTGATTGAGAGGAATATCAATGCCAACAAGGCAATCGATACATCCTTCCCCGCAGTCCCCCTCCCTACGGGGGAGGGTTGGGGAGAGGCTTTCCCTACAGGTGAGGGTTGGGGAGAGGCCCAAAGCTTGAATCAACTTGTTGTAACCACCGATGGGTATTCCCTGATAGCTATCATTGAAATAGTTGTTGTCAAAGACGAATCGCAAGGGGAGTCTCTTAATGATGAAAGCAGGAAGGTCTTTACAATCACGGCCCCACTGTTTCTCTGTGTAACCTTTAATGAGCCTCTCATAGATGTCGCGACCAACCAAAGAGATAGCTTTCTCTTCCAAATTCTTCGGTTCTTTCCCTAAGGGTGCGCTTTCTCCCCTCCCTACGGGGGAGGGGACGGGGGAGAGGCCTCCCTGTTCTTTTATCTTTGCCTGAGCCTCTTTTGGCGTGGTCACGCCCCACATCTGATAAAACGTGTTCATGTTGAACGGCAGGTTGTAAAGTTTGCCTTGATAGTTGGCTACAGGAGAATTGGTATAACGGTTAAATGGCACGAGGGAATTGACAAAGTCCCATACTTTTTTATTAGAAGTATGGAAGATATGGGCTCCATATTTGTGTACATGGATGCCTTCTATATCCTCACAATAGACATTGCCACCAAGCTGTGGCCGCTTGTCGATGACGAGGCATCGCTTGCCCTGCTGTTTGGCAAAATAGGCAAAGGTCGCACCGAAAAGGCCGGAGCCAACAATCAGATAGTCGTATTTCATATATAGATATTAGTTCTCGTTATTATCTCACATTATTATATATCACATGATCTTCCCTTTCAGCCACAATGCGAAGAACTTGTCATAAACCTCATACTTACCAAAGTCATTGCTCACGAACTCCTTGTCGACCAACCCACGTAAGGCCGATTGGACACTGCTCGCTGAGGACAAGTGATACTGTTTGATAAACTTCGTAGAGGTCACTTGCTCAGCCCGACCTGCTTTGCACACTGCAAAAAGCAGTTCTTTCTGTTTGGCTGGCAACTGGAAAAGGATAGACTCATAGGTGAAGTTGTTTGACGCAAGAATGGTGTTTATTGCGGCATCAATCATCGAGACATCACAGATACTATCCACAGGAGTCTCTGCATACAACTCGTTCATCGTGCGCTGTACATACCACGTGATACCCTCAAAGCGGTCGTAGACGCTCTCAACAACCTCTTTCTTCAAGTGTTTGCCTCTCTCTGAGAAAAGATCCATAGCAAAGGAGGCATAGACATCACGATTGAGCACGTCTATATTCATAAAAGTAGTGCTCTGGAAGAAAGGTCGATTGGGGCTAAGAAACATCTCACTCATCATCGTCCGGCGGCTTCCGGCAAAGATAAAGCGTGCATTATGACAATGCTGCACATAAGTTCGAAGCAACGCCTCTGCTTTGCCGTCGGGATAGGTCGATACCGTCTGAAACTCATCAATGGCTATGATGCAAGGCTTATCGGCTTTATCAATGTAACTAAAGATCTCCTCCACGGTTATCTGAGGCTCAGCTACTTGACCGATACCCAATTTCAGTTCCGGCATACCGTCATCGCCGATGGTCACACCGGCATAAAGAGACCTGATGCAAGCAAGAAAGGCATCAGCTGCTTTACGGCTCTGAGACTTCAAAGCATTGAGAATACTCTTTCCCATGACCTGTACCATCTCACCCATGTCTTTGGTTGCATACAAGTCGATAAGTACACAATAATATTGTAAAGCAATGTCTTTTTGATGAAAGAAATGCTCTATAAGACCGGTCTTGCCCACACGCCTTGGAGCAATGAGCGTTACATTCCGTCCATTCTCCACATGCGTGCGAAGCAGTTTCGTCTCCTCCTCACGGTCACAGAAAAGTTCATCGGAGACATAGCTCTCTAAGATAAAGGGATTATTAGCCATCAGTCTTTGCTTTGGCTACAAAGATAATTATTATCTTATAATAATCATCTTATAATAATCATCTTATAATAAAGATTAACTATCACACCCTCAGCGTCCGCATGGCGTTGAGCACGCAGAGCACCATCACACCGACGTCACCGAAGACGGCCACAGGCATAGCATAGCGACCTAACAGGCCCGCAGCAACGAGAATGAGGATGATGACTTTCACGGCAATGGCAAAGGTAGAGTTCTGACGCGCATTGGCAATGGTCTTGCGGGCGATACGGATAGCGGTAGCGATCTTCGAAGGCTTATCATCCATAAGCACCACGTCGGCGGCCTCGATAGCAGCATCCGAACCGAGAGCTCCCATAGCGATACCTACATCAGCACGGGCAAGCACCGGAGCATCGTTGATACCATCACCAACGAAAGCCAGCGTTGAGCCTTCCGGTTTCTCCTTAATGAGCCGCTCTACCTGAGCCACCTTGTCTTGAGGCATCAACTCGGCATGGTATTCATCCAAGCCGAGGCTTTCTGCTACATTCGCCGCCACACGCTCATGGTCACCCGTAAGCATCACCGTCTTTGCCACACCAAGATGTTTCAGTCCTGCAATAGCATCCTTGCTGTCGTCTTTCACCTTGTCGGCAATGACGATATGTCCGGCATAAGCACCATCGACAGCAACGTGAATGGTTGTGCCAACAAGGTGCTTGCACTTCTCGCACACGACAACCTTGGCACCCACGGTTTCCATCATCTTCTCATTGCCCACACAGACCTCATGCCCGTTGACCGAAGCACGGATTCCCTTACCGGCAATCTCTTCAACATTCTCCAGGCTGCAACCGTCAGCCAACTTATCACCGGCATATGGCTCACCATTATTATTGAACTTCACATCTTTGAATGCGCCCTGACTGAAAGCGGCACGCAGTGCAGAGGCGATAGGATGGGTACTGTAGTTCTCGGCATGCGCAGCGAGATGCAGCAGGTCTTTCGCATCAATCGTCTCAGGGTGCACGGCTGTAACAGCAAACACACCTTTCGTCAGCGTACCGGTCTTATCGAACACCACGGTAAAGAGCTTCGCAAGTGCATCCATATAGTTACCACCTTTAATAAGAATACCCTTACGCGAGGCTCCACCGATACCTCCGAAGAAGCTCAGAGGCACAGAGATGACCAGTGCACACGGGCAACTTACAACGAGGAAGCTCAGGGCACGATAGACCCAGGTCACGAGGCCTTGCTCATAACTGTCATAGAAGAAAGGCGGAATGAAGGCCACTGCGATAGCGAGGAAGACCACGATCGGCGTATAGATACGCGAGAAGCGGCGGATGAAAGTCTCACTCTTCGACTTGTTCTCAGATGACTCCTCCACGAGCTTGATAATCTTCGAAGCTGTAGAGTCTCCGAAACTCTTGCTGACCTTTACCTTAAGCAGGCCCGAGACATTGACACATCCACTCAGTGCCTCATCACCGACATTGACGCTCCGCGGCACGCTCTCACCTGTCAGTGCCACCGTGTTAAGACTCGACGAGCCTTCAATGATCTTTCCATCCATCGGCACGCGCTCGCCCGGACGAACAACGACGACCTCGCCAACCTTCACATCCTTCGGATCAACGACCGATATTTCTCCACCGCGCTCCACGTTAGCCGTATCGGGGCGGATATCCATCAGAGCTTTGATCGAGTGTTTACTCTTGTCCTCGGCATAGTCTTCGAAGAGTTCTCCGACCTGGAAGAAGAGCATCACGAAGACTGCCTCGGGAAACTGAGGCTCGGCACCGGGAAGGAAACCGATGAGCAGTGCACCGATCGTAGCGATGCACATGAGGAAGTCTTCATTGAACGGGTTACGCTCCTCGATGCCTTCCTCTACAGCTTCACCCATCACATCATAAGAGATGAGCAGGTAAGGCACAAGGTAAACAAGGAGTTGAGCCCAAATGGGCATCATCAGCGATTTTGTTACCATCCAGGCGGCAAAAAGCAATACAGCCGTCACGATGATACGTGTCAAGAGTTTCTTATCCATATCTATTATTATTTTCTTCTTATTGTTTGACGGTGCAAAGTTACTGAATAGTTGTTGCAACCCGGTTGCAAAGATATCGGCCGGCGTTCGACAAACAATCTTCTGACGTTCGACAAACAATCTTCTGACGTTCGGCAAACAATCTTCTGACGTTCGGCAAACAATCTTCTGACGTTCGACAAACAATGAGATTAAACTTTAATGGCGCTGCGGTTACAATGGAATCGCAACACCATTATTATTGTATCGCATCTCCATTTCATCGTAACGGCAAAACCGCTCCCTATAAGGTAAAAATGGACAACGCATCAAACGAATACACCACCAAATCGCAAGAGAAGGCTAAATATACGTTAAATATAATGTTAAAACACCGAATATGTTTTGAACCGAAACTTATTTTTCCTACTTTTGCTTTCAGAAAGAAAGAACAAAACCTATATTAGGAAATTAAAAACAAAATCACGATATGATGGACAAGATTCTCAAAGACGAATACGATGTGATCATCATTGGTGGTGGTATCACAGGAGCCGGAACGGCACGTGACTGTGCCCGCCGCGGAATGAAGGTTCTTCTCGTTGAGAAGCGCGACTTCACCAACGGTGCTACAGGGCGTAACCATGGTCTGCTGCATAGTGGTGCCCGTTATGCCGTCACTGACCAGGAGTCAGCACGCGAGTGTATCAAGGAGAACATGACACTTCGCCGGGTGGCTCGTCATTGTGTGGAAGAGACCGACGGTCTTTTCATCACGCTTCCCGAAGACAGTCTTGACTATCAAAAGAACTTTGTCGAGGCTTGCCATCGTGCCGGTATCCGTGCCGACGTTATCTCCCCGGAGGAGGCTAAGCGAATTGAGCCCGCAGTCAACCCCACGCTCATCGGTGCCGTACGTGTGCCCGATGCTTCCATTGATCCATTCCGACTCACCACAGCCAACATCATCGATGCCAAACGCCATGGTGCTGAGGTTCTGACCTACGAGGAAGTGATAGGCTTCGTCATCGAAAACGGTGTGATGAAAGGTGTCAAACTGCGCAACAACCGCACAGGTGAGGAGGCTGAGGTCCACTGCCGTCTCGTCATCAACGCAGCCGGTATCTGGGGCCAGCCCGTGGCACAGTTGGCAGGTATCAAGATAAACATGTTCCCTGCCAAAGGCACACTGCTCATCTTCGGCCATCGCGTCAATCACATGGTGCTGAATCGCTGCCGCAAGCCTGCCAATGGTGATATCCTCGTGCCAGACGATGCCGTTTGTGTCATTGGCACGACAAGTGACCGCGTGCCGTTCGACCAGATTGACGACATGCGCGCTACACCCGAAGAGGTCGACCTCATGATCCGCGAAGGTATGCACCTCGCTCCAAGTCTTGCTACTACCCGTGTTATCCGTGCTTACGCAGGCGTTCGTCCCCTCGTCGCTGCCGACAACGATCCGTCCGGACGAAGCATCAGCCGCGGTATCGTATTGTTCGACCATGAAAAGCGCGACGGACTGAAAGGATTCATCACCATCACCGGTGGTAAGATGATGACCTACCGCCTCATGGCTGAGAAAGCCACGGATCTCGCCTGCGAAAAGCTCGGCATTGACAAGAAATGTGACACTGCTATAGTACCGTTGCCCGGATCGGAGGAGAGCGACAGTGAGATCAAGACAGAGATGCACAACGACATCTTCTCCGATCTCGTGGCTTCAACGAGCCGCTTTGCAGAGATCGGCCGTCATGGCACCTTCACGAAAGAGATTCCTCATGATACCATTGAAGACCGCGCACTCGTCTGCGAATGCGAAGAGGTGAGCGTTGGCGAGGTGAAGTTCGCCATCGACAAGCTCCATGTCCACAACCTCATTAACCTGCGCCGCCGTACACGTATCGGCATGGGCACCTGCCAAGGTGAGCTCTGTGCCTGCCGTGCCTCCTGCGTGCTCTGCCAGCTCGGTCACAGCAAACCCAAGGAAGCGCTCAACGATCTCTCAACATTCATGCAAGAGCGCTGGAAAGGCATGCAGCCAGTTGCCTGGGGCGACACCCTGAAAGAGAACCAGTTGACACTGAAGATTTATCAGGAGCTCTGCGGATTAAAATAGGGGCCTCTCCCCATCCCTCCCCCGTAGGGAGGGGGCAAGCACTAAACGTAATAAAGGTACAGAAAGATGAAATTCGATACTATTATAATAGGTGGCGGTCTGAGCGGTCTCACATGTGGTATCGCTCTCGCCAAAGCAGGACAGAACGTAGCTGTGGTCAGTGCCGGGCAAAGCAATCTGCATTTCAGTTCCGGTTCTCTTGATCTCGTAGGCTACAAGGACGGGCAAGAGGTCAAGAATCCATTAGAGGCCATTGGCCAGATGCCTGAGACTCATCCTTATCACAAGATTAGTAACCCCGACATTCTTGCCAACCAGGCACGCAAGCTCTTGGAAGAAGCAGGGATCAAGATGGAGGGTGACAACCATCAAAATCATTATCGCCTATCTCCTGTGGGCAAGCTCATTCCCGCCTGGCTGACAATGGACGGTCTCTTCACGGTAAACAGCGCTGAAGAACTGAAGGGGAAACATATCTGCATCGGCAACATTACAGGGTTCCTCGATTTCCCAGTACCCTATCTCGCTGACGCACTTCGCGAGTATGGAGCAGAAGTAGAACTCTGCACCGCCACTACTCCACTCTTGGAGCATGCCCGTCAGAGCCCGTCGGAGATGCGCGCCACGAATATCGCCAACTATCTTGCTGACGATGAGAACGTGCAGGAGGTAGCCGGAGCATTAAAGAAAGTTCTGCCTGCAAATATCGACTTGTTACTGTTGCCCGCTGTATTAGGCATTGCTAATGATCATGCTGCTACGCTCTTACAGAAGGTGATGCCGGCAGAGACGAAGTTTGTGGCAACGATGCCGCCATCCGTACCTGGCACGCGCATGCAGACCTTGCTCCGTCAGTATCTCCAGAAGCTCGGCGGCACATTCATCCCCAACGACACGGTCATTAAGGGTGACATAGAGAACGGCAAAGTTGTACGTGTCTATACGGAGAACTTAGTCGAGATGCCACTCGAAGCCAACAACTTCGTACTTGCCGGAGGATCATTCCTCGACGGTGGTATGGCTTCCAACTATGACGGTATCTTCGAACCGATATTCCACTTAGATGTAGACGGCAGCAACAAACGAACCGACTGGACAGCAGACAAGGTCTTCGATCAGCAGCCCTATCAGTCGTATGGCGTCAAGACCGACAGCCTTTTCCTCGTCAGCAAAGACAGCAACGTATTAAATAATGTGTATGCTATCGGCGCCATCCTAAGCGGTAATGATCCTCGAATGGCTACATCGACAGGCATCGACCTACTCACCGCTCTGTCCGTGGCATCATCTATCACGAACAAGTAGTTGACATATATTTAGTTGTCACATATAGAAGATTACAACTATTAGAAGATTACAGCTATGCAAGATAAGATTCAGCTTTTAAATATCAGCTCTCACGACTATGAGCAGTGCCTGAAGTGCAGCATCTGCACCGTCTATTGCCCAGTCTCTACCGTGGAGCCTGAATACCCCGGTCCTAAGCATGCCGGTCCCGACTTGCTGCGCTATCGGCTGAAAGACCCCGACTTCTTCAATGAGACGCTCAAGCTCTGCCTCAACTGCAAACGCTGTGAGGTAGCTTGTCCGCACGGTGTCAAGGTCGGAGATATCATCCAGGCAGCCCGTATCGAATACAGCACCCATTCACCGAGCCTTCGCGACCGCATGCTCGCCAATACCGACTTTGTCGGTTCCATGGCAACCTTGGTGGCACCACTAACCAACTTCTTCCTCGGTCTCAAGCCCGCAAAGGTTGTGCTCGACAAGATCATGAAGATTGACCAGCATCGTCAGTTCCCAGCTTACACAGGGACGAAGTTTGAGACTTGGTTCCATCGTAATGCCGAAGCTGAGCAGCAGAACTACAACCGCTTCGTGAGCTACTTCCACGGATGCTACGTCAACTATAACTTCCCGAAGCTCGGTCAGGACTTTGTCAAGATTATGAATGCCTGCGGTTACGGCGTCCATCTCTTGGAGAAAGAGAAATGCTGCGGTGTGGCTCTCATCGCCAACGGTCTCTCCGGTCAGGCGAAGAAGCAAGGCGAGCTCAACATCTCGTCGATGAAGAAAGCAGTGGATGCTCGCAATGAGGCAGTACTCACAACAAGTTCAACCTGTACTTTCACCATGCGCGACGAATACAAAGACTTGCTGAATATCGACAACACGAAAGTTCGCGACCACCTCATGCTCGCCACCCGTTTCCTCTGCCAGAAGATTGACGAGGGTAAGATCAAGCTCGCTTTCCGCAAGGACTTCCATAAGAAGGTGGCTTATCATTTCGCTTGCCACATGGAGCGCATGGGATGGAGCATCTATTCTATCCAACTGCTGAAGATGATCCCGGGGCTCGACCTCACACTTCTTGAAAGTCACTGCTGCGGCATTGCCGGCACCTATGGTTTCAAGAAAGAGAACTACGAGCGTTCGCAGAAGATTGGCAACCCGCTGTTCCAGCAAATCAAGGAGGTCAATCCCGACAGTGTCGCTACCGACTGCGAGACCTGCAAATGGCAGATTGAGATGTCCACGGGCTATCCCGTTGACAACCCCATCTCACTCATTGCTGAGGCGCTCGATGTGGAGGCTACAAGAAAACTGAACAAGAAATAAACTTATATAGTTATCATCAAAACTAAAAAAACACTACTATGGAAGAGAAAAAGTACATCCTGGCTCTTGACCAGGGCACGACGAGCTCTCGCGCCATCGTCTTCGATCACAATGGACAGATTTGCTCTGTCGCACAGAAGGAATTCACACAGTACTTCCCCAAACCAGGATGGGTAGAGCATGATGCTAACGAGATCTGGTCATCACAGGCCAGTGTTGTCGCTGAGGCTATCGCCCAGATTGATATCAACGGTAAGGATATCGCTGCTATCGGTATCACGAACCAGCGTGAGACCACTATCGTCTGGGATGTTGATACAGAGGAGCCTATCTATCACGCCATTGTCTGGCAGGATCGCCGCACGGCCGAGTACTGCGACAAGCTGAAGGCAGAGGGCCTCGTCGATAAGATTCGCGAGAAGACCGGTCTGATCATCGATCCGTACTTCTCCGGCACCAAGATCAAATGGATCCTTGACAACGTTCCAGGCGCCCGCAAACGTGCAGAGATGGGCAAGCTGCGTTTCGGTAACGTCAATACTTGGCTCATCTGGCGTCTGACACGCGGCGAGAAGCACATCACTGATGTTACGAATGCCAGCCGTACGATGCTGTTCAACATCAACACGCTGAAGTGGGACGACGACCTGCTGAAGCTCCTCGATATTCCTCGCAGCATGATGCCTGAGGTGACAAGCTGCTCTGAGGTCATGGCTCACACCAAGACCACGATCTTTGCTCACGAGGTGCCTATCGCCGGTGTCGCCGGTGACCAGCAGGCTGCTCTCTTCGGACAGATGTGTGTCGAACCGGGTGCTATCAAGAACACTTACGGCACAGGTTGCTTCGTCATGCTGAACATCGGTGACAAGCCTATCCTTTCCAAGAACGGTCTGTTGACAACCGTAGCATGGCAGATTGGCAATCAGGTGGCTTACGCTTTCGAAGGCTCTATCTATGTCGGTGGCTCTGTCGTTCAGTGGCTACGTGACGGCTTAGGCTTCATCAAGTCTTCTTCTGAGGTTGAGGAGTTAGCTTCCCAGGTTCCTGACAGCGGTGGTGTTTACTTCGTTCCTGCTCTCACCGGTTTAGGTGCTCCATATTGGGATCCGTATGCACGCGGCTTGATTTGTGGCGTCACCCGTGGCACGACACGCGCTCACATCGCTCGCGCTGCCCTCGACGGCATTGCCTTCCAGACCTACGACATCGCCCAGGCTATGGCAAAGGATATCAATGCTCCTCTGACCGAGCTCAAGGTCGACGGTGGTGCTTCGCGTAATAACCTGCTGATGCAGTTCCAGGCTAACATCCTTGGCATCAACGTTGTTCGTCCGAAGATCACAGAGACAACGGCTCTCGGTGCTGCTTATCTCGCAGGCTTAGCTGTCGGTTACTGGAAGGATATCGATGAGCTGAAGGCTCAGTGGCAGGTAGAGCGCACCTTCGAGCCGGTGCCTGAGAACGATGAGATCAAGGCTGCTAAGGCCGGATGGGCTGACGCTATACAGAGAACGCTGACACAGAAGTAAAGGCCTCTCCCCTAACCCCTCCCCCGTAGGGAGGGGAACTAACAACCAATAAAATAATAAACAACAACTATAAAACTAAAGAACTATGGATCCTGTATTATTGCACAACTGTGCCCTTGAGTTTATTGGCACCCTCGTAATGATTCTGTTAGGTGACGGCGTATGCGCTGGCATGGGCTTGAACAAGTGTAAAGGTAAAGGCGGCGGTTGGGTCGTCATCACCCTGGCCTGGGGTCTCGCTGTGATGGCCGGCGTATTCATCGCACACGACTCTGGCGCTCATCTGAACCCGGCAGTAAGCTTTGGCCTTGCCGTTGCTGGTATGTTCCCTTGGGCTAACGTCATTCCTTATGTCATCGCCCAGATGCTTGGTGCATTCCTCGGCGCTGTACTCGTATGGGTTGTCTATAAAGACCACTTCGATGCTACCGACGATCCAGAAGGCAAGCTCACTATCTTCTGCACAATGCCTGCTATTGAGAACAAGCCGCTGAACTTCCTCCAGGAGGCCATCTGCGCATTCGTCCTCGTTCTGCTCATCATCTGCATCGGCACCTACACTGGTGGCGTCAACGTTGGTGGTAACAGTGCATGGCCTATCACAATGGTCATCGTCTCCATCGGTATGTCTCTTGGTGGTGTCACTGGATACGCCATGAACCCTGCCCGTGACCTCGGTCCGCGTATCGCTCACGCTATCCTCCCGATCAAGGGTAAGAGAGACAGTGGTTGGGGCTACAGCTGGGTACCTGTATTCGGTCCTCTTGCTGGTGCTGCTCTCGCTGCCGCAGTTGGTTTCCTCTTCCATTTCTGCTAATGACAGTTTCTGCTAATAACAGAATGTGAACCTTCTTTTCTTTCCGTTAATCTAAAAATGAACGAATCATGAAAAGTATCAAATTATTTGCTCTTGCCGCTCTGGCATTCCTACCCTTAGGCATGCAGGCACAGAAGTTGCACGAGAGTGCTTCTCTTGAGTCCTCACACCTCTGGCGTGGCTTGGAGGTCGGCAATGGTCTGATCCTCAACAACGATGTATCTATCAGCGATAATAACAACCACTTCAAGATTGGTTTATGGGGTGGTATGGCTGTAGACGGTGACTATAAGGAGGCCGATGTCTACATGAACTACAACAACAGTGGTTTCAACCTCGCTGTATGGGATTTGTGGAATTTTTCTCCTGGTGATCAGACCTTCAATGGCAAGCCTACAGGTCTGGCTAACGTCGGTAACGGCAAGTACTTCACCTGGGACGCACGCAAGACAACGCACCTGCTCGATGCAGCTATCAGCTACAATTTCGGTGCAACCTGCAACTTCCCGCTCACCCTTACTTGGTCAACTTTGCTTGTAGGCCGTGACCGTGGTGCAGCCAATGAGCAGAATGTCTATTCTACTTGGGTACAGGCAGCTTATCGCCTCTATGACAGTAAGGACTGGGCTATTGACGCTTCTGTCGCCGGTGCATTCGCACTGAACCCCTACGACGATGACAAATATCCAGAAGAGCACAACAACCTCTACGGCAAGTCCGCAGGCGTGAATGATATCCGTCTCGGAGCTACCTATAAGTTGAAGGTTGGTAAATTCAACATGCCGGTAACCGGACAGATGATGTGGAATCCGGAAGCCAGCAAAGCCTACTTCAGAGCAACAATAACGTTGTTGGATCTGTAGTTCTTTCATTTATCTTTCATAGACCCTGCCTCTCACTTTGCAGAAGCAGGGTCTTTTTGTTACTGTTAATAATATCTATAAAACCGAGAAGTAAGAACCACGAATGAAAGAAAACCACTATCTTTGTAAAAAACTTATAAAACGAGCGACCATGACCAAGGAAGAACGCCATAGTGCTATCTTAGACAGCCTGCTCAAGCAAGGCTCTGTCTTAGTGACCGACTTGGCTTCCAGTTTAGAGGTTTCGTCAGTTACTATCCGTAAAGATCTCACGGAGTTAGAGAAGGAGGGTAAACTCTACCGTAGCCACGGCAAAGCTATTCTTATCAATCCTTTCACAAACAACAGAACCGTCAGCGAGAAAGAGAAACTCAACACAGAAGAGAAGCGGCTCATCGGAATAGAGGCCGCTAAGCTCATTACGCCCGACGACTCCATCGTGCTTGCTTCGGGCACAACCATTCATGCCTTGGCAAGGAATCTGCATCCCACAAGCCGGTTGACGGTAGTCACTGCTTCCTTGCAGGCGGCAGAAGCATTGGCGCCGCTTGACAATGTAGAGCTTATTCAGCTTGGAGGCATCGTTCGTCACACCAGCTTGTCAGTGGTAGGAAAGTATGCTGAGATGATCCTCTCCGGGTTCTCTTTCAGCAAACTCTATTTAGGCGTTGACGGCATTGACCCCGAGTTTGGTCTTTCTACTACAGACATGCGTGAGGCAGAGATCAACCGAACGATGATGAAAGCAGCACAAAAGACCATCGTGCTCGCTGACAGTACCAAGTTCGGCAAAAGAGGCTTTGCAAAGATATGCAATGCCGAAGATGTGGATATGATCATTACCGACAACAGGCTGCCACAGCAAGTACGTGACCAAATAGAGGAAATGGGCATCGACTTGGTCATTGCTGATGAGCAGAACGCAAATCATTAATTGCGGGCCATTGACGTTAAGGTCTCACCAATAAAAGAAAGTTTTAATACAAAGATAATAGTTATGAAAGTACCATCAGAATTTGATCCTATCAGGCCTTATGAGCCGGAGGAGCTGCCTGAGGTTTACGACAAGCTCCTTGCCGATGAACAGTTTCAGCATATCTTAGCTTACGTCTACCCCAATGTTCCGGTGGAGGCTATAGGGAAAAAGATGCACGGCTGTAAGACGAACCTTGACTTCCAGCGTGCTTTCTGTTATCCCATCTTACAGAAGCTCGTTCTTGACCAGAGCACGGGTATCGATGCCGACTTCTACGATGTCGACATCCATAACCGCTATACCTTCGTGAGTAACCACCGTGATATCGTGCTCGATGCTGCCTTCCTCGACAAGCTCCTGCTCGACACAGGTTTCAGCACGACAGCAGAGATCGCCATCGGTGACAACCTCCTGCAGCTCGACTGGGTGCGTGCCATGGCTCGAATCAACAAGACATTTACCGTGGAGCGCGCGCTAAAGTCGAGTGAGATGCTCCGCGCCAGCAAGCGCATGTCGGAGTATATGCACTTCGCCATCTCACAAAAGCATGAGAATATTTGGATCGCTCAGCGTCAAGGACGTGCCAAAAACTCCAATGATCTCACACAACCTGCCATCCTCAAGATGATGGCTATGGGCGGAGAAGGTACGATCATCGACCGTCTGACGCAGCTGCATATCGTGCCGTTGTCTATCAGTTACCAGTATGATCCTTGCGACTATCTCAAGGCTCGCGAGTATCAGCTTCGCCGTGACCTGCCTTATTGGAAGAAGGCACCCGGTGACGATCTCGAGAGTATGAACGTGGGCATCCGCGGCTACAAAGGACATATTCACTATTGCTGCGCTCCGTGTATCGATGAGTGGTTGCAGACTGTGGATCAGGATCAGCCACGCAACAAGATGTTCGATGAGATAGCCGAGCATATCGACCGTGAGATTCACCGTAACTATCACCTCTATCCGCAAAACTATATCGCGCTCGACATGATTCAGAACACGAACATGTATACGGATAACTATACGCAGGAAGAATATGATAAGTTCGAGGAATACATCGTCAGCCGTCTCGCCCTCATCGATATTGACCATAAGGATGAGGCTTATCTGCGTCGTTGCCTCCTCACACAATATGCTTATCCGACCCGTAACTATCTGACAGCTACCGAAACAACCGGTCGCTGGAAGCAGTTCTTCAGCAAGTTCAACTTCACGAAATAGAAGCCTCTCCCCGGCCCTCCCCAATAGGGGAGGGAGAGCAATACCACTAACATACCATTATACTATAGAATGATGATATTGAAGAGATTTAAGACGCTTCTCGGTATTCTTCTCCCTCCCCTATTGGGGAGGGCCGGGGTGAGGCTTGAGATGGCTGGGGTGGGTCTTCTCCTTTTCTCTTGCACCAACACCGCTTACGACACTGGCGACTCACGTTACAGTTATCTGCGCACCGACTTTGTCGAGGCGCAGACGAACGGTAGCGCTAAGTTTATATCGGCCGTCACCGATGAGAACAAAGCGTTGACTTTTACTAAGCCTCTCTCCGCAAGATGGGCGGTAAAAGCCGACAGTACTTATCGTGCCTTGCTCTACTATAATCTAAATGCGGATGCAAGTGACTCTACCAAGGTCGAGCCGCTGACAGCACAATACGTCTATACGCTTACTCCTGCAAAGGTGAAAGAAGAAACTGCCGTACCGACTGATCCTGTCCACTTCGTCAGTACCTGGAAAAGCAGCAACGGTGCATATCTCAACTTTTGTATTGGTGTAATGACCGGGAAGGCGGACAGTGTAGAGGCCAAACAGACGATAGGCTTGGTTCTTGACAGTATTGCAGAGAAAAACGGTCACCCTAGTTATTATCTGAGATTCTCCCACAGTCAGGGCAATGTGCCGCAATACTATACCACAAACATCTATCTCAGTATCCCAACAAAAAAAATGACAACCGGCAGCAGTGTGCGGTTGTCATTGAATACGTATAAAGGATGGATCTACCGCGAGTTCACGTGGTAGCGTTTTTCTCATTAAAGACTTTCTAAGACTCTCTTAAGTACCACCTCAGCCGAGATCTCACGATTGGCAGCCTCGGGGATAACGAGACTGTGGTCACTCTCAATGACATCGTCGGTCACGATGAGGCCACGACGCACTGGCAGGCAATGCATGAAATAGCCATTGTTTGTCCACGACATGTGCTCATCATCGATGGTCCAGGACATATCCTTGGATAAGATCTTACCATAGTCAGCAGGATTCTTCACACCCGGACAGCTCCAGTTCTTCGCATAGACAAAGTCAGCACCTTCCAATGCCTTGTGCTGATCATACTCTATCGTCGCACCCTGCGTAAATTTCGGATCGAGCTCGTAACCATCCGGCTGAGAGATAACGAAGTCGACATCGGCCGCATTCATCCACTGAGCGAACGAGTTAGGCACAGCCTGAGGCAAAGCACGGCAATGAGGAGCCCATGTCATCACAACCTTCGGACGCTTATGGTCGCGCTTCGTTGCCGGATTACTTTGCAGCTCTGTCCATTTTTCATGAATGGTTATGAGATCAGCGAAAGCCTGCAAGGGGTGGACAGTAGCCGTCTCCATAGCCACCACCGGACGACCCGAATATTTCACAAATTGGTTGACGATGGTCTCGGCATAGTCGTAGTCGCGGTCCTTGAGGCCTGCAAATGAGCGCACGGCAATGATATCGCAATAACAGCCCATCACGGGGATGGCCTCGAGCAGATGCTCACTCTTGTCGCCATCCATAATGACGCCCCGCTCCGTCTCAAGCTTCCATGCACCCGCATTGACATCGAGCACGATGACGTTCATACCCAGGTTCATCGCCGCCTTCTGGGTAGAGAGGCGCGTACGAAGTGAGTTATTGAAGAAGATCATCAACAAGGTCTTGTTCTTACCGAGCTGCTGATAGCCAAACCGGTTCTGTTTCACCTCCAATGCTTCCTTCAAGGCAGCATCCAGGTTCCCAATGTCTTGTACGTTGAAAAATGTATGCATATCTTTATTCTAGTTTATAACTCCTAACTCCTATCTCCTAACTCCTAACTAAATTCTAATCTGACCATTTCCTTCTATGAGCCACTTGTAGGTCGTAATCTCTTCCAAAGCCATCGGGCCACGGGCACCCAACTTCTGTGTGGAGATGCCAATCTCTGCACCCAAGCCAAACTGAGCGCCATCAGTAAAACTCGTCGGCGCATTGACGTAGACACAGGCTGCATCCACCATTTGTTCAAAACGTTGCGCATGGACTTTATCCTCCGTGACGATACTCTCACTGTGTCCACTGCCATAGGTGGCAATATGCTGCAGAGCCTCATCAAGATTATCCACGGTGCAGACACCCATCTGCATGCTCAGCCACTCAGTGTACCACACATCCGGATCACTGACCTGCACAAGCAAGTCGTCGGGATAATTACCCTCAAGTGCTTCATAGGCACGACTGTCAGCATGGAGCTTCACGCCTTTTGGTGCCATAGGTGCGACAAGCGCAGGAAGGTCTTGCAGACGATGGCTGTTTATCAATAAGGTATCGAGCGTGTTGCAGACCGTGCAGCGTCGTGTCTTCGCATTGTCAACGATCCGCTTACCCTTCTCCAAATCACCCGTCTCATCGAAGTAGCAATGCACGACTCCCGCACCCGTCTCGATGACCGGTACCTTTGCTGTGTCGCGCACGAAACTAATCAATCGCTTGCTACCACGCGGAATACAAAGATCGATGTAACCTACTGCCGTAAGCATGGCGCCTGTTGCCTCATGCGTTGCCGGCAAGAGTTCAACTACATGCGTATCGACGCCATACTTCTTCAGCACCGCATGGATGACCGCCACCTCTGCCCGGTTTGTACCATCGGCTTCTTTACCACCCTTCAGAACAGCGGCATTGCCACTCTTGAAGCAGAGCGAGAAGACATCAAAGGTGACATTAGGCCGCGCCTCGAAGATCATACCGATGACACCGAACGGTACACTGACTCGTTTCAGATGCAAGCCATTGTCCAACGTCTTGTCTTTCAACACACGACCTAAAGGTGAAGGAAGTGTCGCAACATGCCGCATGTCGTTAGCGATATCCTTCAAGCGTTGCGGTGTCAAGAGCAAACGGTCATAAAAAGCATAGTCCTTGCCTGCCTTCTCCAAGTCGTCAGCATTAGCCTTTAATATCTCGTCCTGATGCTGGTCAATGGCATCGGCAACAGCATTGAGGATCTCATTGCGTTGCGCATCGCTGAGAAGCACTAATGTCTTCGATGCTTCCTTAACAGCCTTGAATGTATCTTGCAAACTCATTATCTTTTCTTATAATATATTCCTGTATTCTTTCTCTATGAATATCTTCTGCTTGCAAATTTAACGAAAAAGGCGGAGATAATGAAACAATTATCACATTATTTTGCTGTAAATATGCAATTATGAAAGATTATTGTATATTCTTCCATAATAGATGTTTAAAATGACATTATAGGTTCTATTACGAGAAATTGTCGTAACTTTGCAATTGTTATGCCAACGCTTACAGAGACATCGTTCGAGGAGATCTTTCGTCAGTTGTACGAACCCCTCTACTATTATGCCTACGACATTCTTGGCGACTCAGACCTTGCCAAGGATGTGGTGAGCGATGTCTTTGCATCTGTCTGGCAACGGCACAACGAGATGGAAGTCTCCACGATAAAGAACTATCTTTACGTTTGTGTCCATAATCATGCTATCGACAAGGCCAAAGGTAAAGGCTCTTTGCCAACCGCCCCCATCAATGACAATCTTTCAAACATGGATGACGATGCCGAGGCTATAGTGAACGAACAAGAACAGATTTATGCCTTACAACATGCACTGCAACAGCTCTCCCCTAACAGCCGCAAGATTCTTACAGCCCGATACGAACAAGGCATGAGCATCCAAGAGACTGCCAAAGCATTTGACATGAGCATTGATGGTGTGAAGAAAAGCGTTTATCGTAGTCTGAAGATGCTCCGAGCTCTGTTAAGGGTTAAAAAAGAGTAACGATTGTCCACTCATTATATAATATCTAGTATAAGATAAAGAAAAACAGAAAAACTTTTAGGAACGAGAATTCAAGAATGGCGTAAAGAAAATATAAGCGAAATGAGCGAGAAAAGCAAGAACATATTACGCAAGGCTCTTCAGCGTGAGCATGCACCCAAGCCGGATGTAGACGAAGCCTGGCAGGATCTTTCTGCCCGGTTACATCTTTCATCTCCTGTTGCAGAAGAAGAGAAGCACACAACGCACAAACTCAAATGGATAAGCTATGCCCTCAAAGGTATAGCAGCTACCGCAGCAATTCTCCTCGTCGTCCGCTTGTTTTTCCCAAGCATCCAGTTATCAACATCCCGTCATTCTTCGACCGTTCTTTCTCCAATAGCTCAACGAGTAGAGACAAGGACGGCCCATCATAACGTTGCCTCTTCCAAGACACAGCTATCGAAAGACTCAACCAATATCACTGCCTCTTCTCCGACTGTCAATCTAAAGACGGCAAGAGCCGAAATACGCCACGCCCAACTTCCCGATGGATCGTCAGTATGGTTGAACGCAGAAAGCAAATTGGCTTACACACAATTATCCAATGGCACAAGGAGAGTTACCCTGCAAGGTGAGGGCTATTTTGAAGTCAAGCACGATGCGCAGCATCCTTTCATCATTGAGACGGGAGGCATCACAGTACGTGACCTCGGCACAGCTTTTAATATCCAGTCTTATTCCGGACGCCCAGTCAGTGTGAGTGTTATCAGCGGTAGCGTGAGCGTCCTGGCGAATAGCAAGGGCTATACTTTACGGCACTCCCAGCAACTGACCATCAAGAACACTGGCTGCGAATTATCCACCGTCGATACCTATCCTCTGACCCAATGGAAAGAAGGGCTGTTCTATTTCCACGAGACAGCTCTGAAAGATGTCATTAGTGAGATAGCACGCTGGTATGGAGTGAATGTCGTCATTGAGCAAACTGCCAATGTCAATATGCAGGTACATTTTGTCGGTAGTAGAAAAGCAACACTTACCAAGACCTTGCAGGACCTTGACGACATCGACGGTGTTCAGATGGAGCTCCGCGACGGAGCGATCACCGTAAAATAACTTTTTCATATTTTCTTCTCTTTTCGTGTCCACTTTTTACGATTTTAGAGTAATAAGTGAAAAGAAGTAAGTTAAACCATTAAATAAGTAACAGTGTAAATGAAGAGAGATCGAAAGAAACTATTGCTTCTACTGTGCTGTCTGTTTGTGTTTGCAATACAGGCAACAGCACAAGGAAAGCGTGTGACGCTAAAGAGTAACGCCATTTCTTTGCCTACGGCACTCTACGAAATGGAGAAACAAAATGGTTACTACAAAATCAACTACAATTATTCCGATTTGAAGGATATCCAGGTCGCTGCTGACATCAATGACCTGGATGTCCCCACGGCTGTCAACCACCTCATTGCCGGCAAAGGACTGACAGCTGTTATCAAAGGGCAAACTATCACCCTCAAGAAAGCACAGACCTCAGACGTAAGCCAAAGAAAGACAGACGTCAGCGGTGAACTCTTAGATGACAATGGCGAGCCGCTCATCGGAGCAAGTGTGCGTATAACTGGCACTTCTCTCGGCACCATCACAGATCAGAACGGACACTTCCAATTGAGCAACGTGCCGGAAGGAGCCGTGATAGAATACAGTTATCTCGGCATGAAAACTTTACGGCGCAAGGCGAGTGCCGGACCTGTGAAGATCATCCTCCAGCATGACGACCACACGCTCAACGACGTCATCGTCACCGGTTATCAGACCTTGAAGCGTGAAGACGCTACCGGCGCCTTCCAACAAATAACAGAAAAAGATCTGGACAACCGCTACACAGGTGACGTGACAAGTAACCTCGAAGGCAAGATTGCAGGACTGGTGCAATACGACAATGGCATATCTAATCAGATAACCATCCGTGGTATCAGCACACTCTCAGCAAGTACCTCACCACTGATCGTTGTCAACGGTCTGCCTATCTCAGGTAGTCTTGAAGACATCAACCCCTACGATATCGCTTCTATCACCGTACTCAAAGACGCCGCCGCAGCAGCTATCTATGGTGCACGTGCCTCCAACGGTGTCATTGTCGTAGTGACTAAGAAAGCCACGAAAGAAAAACTACAGGCTGACTTCAACGCGGATCTCAACATCTCAGAGAAGCCCAACTACAGCAACTTCGGCTATGCCTCGGCTGCGGAAGAGATTGAACTGATGGAGGACAACTTCAACTATTTGCTCAAAAACGATGAGGATTCATTCAGCAGTCTCAAGAGCAGTTTCGACCGGTATAAAGGCTGTGGCTATTCTCCGATGATGCAACTGCTCATGCGCCACTATGAAGGGACTATCTCTGATGATGAATATGCTACGACTAAGAATAAGTGGAGCACGCACAACTATAAGAAAGAATGGCAAGATCTCATGCTCCGCAACCAGATAACGCAGCAGTATAATCTCGCGCTCCGCACAAAAGGCAAATATCTCAACTCCTCAATCAGTGTCAACTTCAAGTCGGACAACACAGGAATGACAGGTCTGTACGACCGCACGCTCACCGGCAACTACGACGGATTGTTGAAAGTCACATCCTGGATGGGAATGTCTTTCGGTCTCTATGTCGAAAGTGAGCGGTCTAAGAGCCGCATGGATATGTTTGGCCTGGAGGGTATCAATTCGTTCAACAACTATGAGACGATGTGGGCTGACGACGGCACGCCCCTTTCCCGAAAAGGCGTGGTAGACCTCAATGAACCCAATCTTAGCAACAAGGCTTACGGACTGAAGAGCGAAGCTTTCGTTCTCCAAGACGAAATCAACCATAACTTCCGCCATACCCGCAGCACCTTGCTCCGTCCCTACGTGAAATTAGACGTACACCCCATTGATGGCTTAGATGTCAGCGGACAGTTCCAATATGAGGATCGCTATACCAAGCAGGAAGGTCTCTACGATGCTAACTCCTACACCATGCGCCACCTCTATAACCTCTATACCTATAAAGGCAAGCACTATCTGCCCGAAGGCGGACTGCTTGACCTCTATACATTGGATGGTGGCTATTATACCTTCCGTACACAGGCTACCTATAATCATACGTTTGCCGAAAAGCACGCTATCGAAGGTGTAGCTGGTTTCGAGTTTCGGCAGACACACAGCCGCTCGACAAGCAATGAGCAGGTCGGGTATGATGATCAGACTCAGACCAACTCAACTTACATGACCAACCTCTACGATTTGTACAAGTTGCAGCATTCGGACATCTCAAATGCCTACTCTCCCACCGGATACCGGATTAAGGACTTTACATCAACCGACTATCTCCATCGGTTCTATTCTTATTATTTCACAGGCAACTACACCTACGACAGCCGCTACAGCCTGTCTGCCTCCTATCGTGTCGACAAGACCGACCTCTTCGGCAGTGACCCCAAGTTCCGTGGACGCCCATTGTGGTCGGTCGGTGCCAGTTGGAATCTCAACAATGAGAAATGGATGAAGGATATCTCGTGGATCAACATGCTGAAGTTACGCGCCAGCTATGGTCTGACAGGAAACATCAATACGAACTATACCTCTTATCTGACAGCCAAAATCTCTACAGAAAATATCTACGGCGGCAAGAAAGCGGTACTGCTCACTCCGCCTAACGACCAGTTACGCTGGGAGAAGACAGCATCGTGGAACTTTGGTGCCGACTTCAGCCTCTTCGACAACCGGCTGCGAGGCTCACTCGACTACTATCTGAAGAACTCCTCAGATGTGCTCTCTACGACGGATGTTGACCCGACTATCGGTTGGGACGAACTTACCATCAACAATGCCAAGATCCGCAACCAGGGTGTAGAGCTCCAGTTATCTGCTGATATTCTGCGTGCCCGTCGTCGTGAAGACTGGGGGGTAAGCGCGGACTTCTCCATCGCTTACAACAGTAACAAGGTGACCGCCATCAATCATGAAATCACAAGTGGCTACGAGGCTCTGAAGAGCAGCACCTATCATCTTAACAAGCCTGTGCACTCCCTTTACAGCATGCGCTTCGGCGGCATAGCATTAGATGAAGACGGCAACCAGCAGTGCTATTTCATCAAGGCTGACGGTACTAAGATTGCAGCCGCTACCTTTGAGAGCAGTTTCGAGGCAGCGGATGCCGTATACAGCGGCTCGCTCGATCCTAAGGTGAGTGCTTCTCTGACACCGACCATCACCTGGCGCGGCTTCTCGCTCTCTGCCATGATGGTCTGCTACCTCGGTCATTACATGCGTATCAATGCCAACGACTGGACCATCCAAATGGGTACAGAATATGAAGAACCTGTCTATAGCAATATGCTCAACTACTGGCATAGCAGCGACCCAACGGCTTATCTTGCCAACGGCCGCCCGGCTTATAACATGCGAATGTACGACGATGATCCCGCCTTTTTCGATTTCAACGTCGTGCATGCCGATTACATGAAGATGCGTACACTTGTGCTTGGCTATACCTTCCCTTCAGAGATCTGCAGGAAGATAGGTGTCGGCAGACTGCGGCTGCGCGTACAGATGAACAACGTGTTCACATGGGCACGCAACTCGAAGAATATCGACCCGGAGAGTGTTGACCCTTATAGCGGACAGACACTGCTCCGTACACCGAGAAGCTACACAATGAGTCTGAGCGTCAACTTTTAATAATCCCAGTTCCAACGAAAATACATTGAAGTTACAATGAAAATAAAATATATATTCTTGTTTCTTGCCGCCGTTTTGGCACTGTCAGCCTGCGATGACCAGCTTGACATCACACCTAAAGGCAAGACTATCCTTGATAAGACCAGCGACCTGGAGAAGTTGCTCAACCAAGAGTGGGATCTCGGTGACCCCGGCCCTCTCTGCTTAGTTGTTAACGAGTGCTATACCGACAACGACGTGCCCACAGTGCTATCACAAAAGAACACACTCAACTATGCACTGCTCACCTACGATGAGACGGCAGACCGAGCAAGCGTAACTGCTACAGATGAGATCTATTCATCGGCTTATCAGAACATCTTCAATGCCAACACCATCTTAAGCAAAGCTGATGCATCAGAAGGCGAAGACACCACAAAAACACTCATTAAGGCAGAGGCACATATTCTCCGTGCTTATATGCACTATATCCTTGTCAACATCTATGCACCTCAGTACGATGCCGCCACAGCAAGTCAACAGTCGGGTGTGCCTTATCGGGAGGACATGGACACACATGCTCAGCCTAAGAAGATTTCCGTGGCAGAGGATTATGACAAGATTCTCGCAGACCTCGCAGATGATTATATCCTTGCACTGCCCGACAAGGCGCAGGAAATTCGCGGCAGTAAAGCATGGGGCTATGCCGTGAAAGCAAAGGTACTCATGCAGATGAAGGAGTACGACAAGGCACTTCCCTATGCCCTGAAGGCGCTTCAGTATAACGGTACTATCGCTGACCGCACTTCTATCATGGAGACCAACGAATGGGTGATTGACGAGATTGACCCCAGCAATATCATGTATATCAATCATGGCATGGGAAAGCCCTGGGGCGAATATCTCACGAAGGAGACTGTGGAGAAGTTTGAAGACGGCGATATCACTGTCAACGATGCGCAGTGTTACGGAGACCCGTTGTGGGATGACTATTACGGCGAAATGCTCAGTGGCGTCAAGGGCTGCAAGGAATGCCAGAGTTTTGACCTTTATTGGAACAACTGGGGCATCACCTCTGACCGTATGTATTATGTAGCTGCTGAGTGCTACATCCGCACGGGACAAATTCAGAAAGGCCTCGACCTTATCAACAAGGTACGGGAGAAACGCATAGAGCCGGACGCTTACAAACCTTTCACGGCCTCGACAGAGCAAGAAGCTATGGCACTGCTGCAACGGGCAAAGTTTATCGAGTGCCTCGCTACCTACGATAACTTCTTCGACCGGAAACGATGGAATACGGAGGCAGATTATAAGGAGACTCTAACCCGCCACATCACGCTCAAGCAGAGTGGTAAGACCATGGAGTTCTCCATTGCTCCCGACTCCAAACTCTGGATCTTCCCCTTCCCGCTCAATGCGACACGTAATAATCCTAATCTTACACAGAACTATTAATAATGCGCTTGCAGGGGCGACCACCCTGGCCGCCCGCATCCGAATATATAATATTTTACAATGAGACATACTATAATTGCTGCCAGTCTCCTTCTCGCTGGTCTGACAGCTTCTCAAACACTAAAGGCACAAACGGTAAGAGGCTGCATCGCTGATACAGCACTGAACAAGAAGATGTATCTGTGCTACAACCCCGAGCGTGGCGGCAGCCGCTACGATGGCAATGAGAAACGCGTCAAGGCTGATGCCAAAGGCAACTTCTCTGTCTCCGTCAACAACTTAGGCAAAATGGACTTCTGTCCGGCTTACCTCGTATTGGCAGACGGCAGTGAGCATGATTTCTTTCTCGAAAAAGGACAGACTATCGAAGTATTCGCTAAACGAGATAAGAAAGGCAAGCTATTGCTCGACTATAAAGGCTCAGACGCTGATGCTTCCCGTTGTCTGCGCGACTTTGAAAAGACATACGAATTCACCGACTTCTTCGCCTACCCCGGTGAGCAGCCCAAGCTTGCCAAGGATATCCGAATCAGTACACTCGATGCACGCTATCAGACGTTAGCAAAGAGCATCAAGAAGATTAAGAACAGCAACTTGCGCAGTTTCCTTACCCAACTCAACGAGAACCGGCATGATAACTTTCTCTGCCGTTTGTTGCCTAAAAGCGACAATCGACATAAAGAGGCCGTCAAGAGACTGCAGAGCGTGAGCCCGAACGACTGGATAGGACTCTACAATAATATTCCTCAGGCCTTCATCGAAGAGCACATGGATACAACGGTACATGCACAGTGGGGCGGTGACCAGACAGCCTATGGTCTGGAATATCTACGAGTGATGAAACAATATATCACCGACCCGGATGTGAAGCACCAGCTTCTTGCTGAATGTGCAAGAGAGACCATCGACTATGGAAAGGACTTCAAGGATATAGATGCGTTCTGGAAGCCCTTTGCCGAATACGCCCAAGGAGACAGCGTCATTCTTGAACATTATGCCATGAAGGTGAATGCCTTAAAGCAGACAAGGCCGGGCATGGAAGCGAAAGACTTCTCCTTCGAAGACGCACAAGGCAAGCAATATCGTCTTAGTGACCTTCGCGGAAAGGTGGTTTATATTGATGTGTGGGCTACCTGGTGCGGCCCCTGCAAACGTGAGATTCCTTATCTCGCCAAGCGAGTAGAAGAATATAAAGGCAACGATAAGGTGGTATTCATCTCAATTTCAGTAGATCAGAATCGAAAGGCATGGCTGAGCATGATTGAAAACGACAAACCGCAGTGGGCACAGTATCATGTCAGCGAAGAACAGAACCGAACAATGTCGGAAGCCTATGGCATCACCGCCATTCCTCGGTTTATGGTCATCAAAGCCGATGGAACCATTGGCAACAGCGATGCCTTCCGCCCCAGCGATGACGACTTCCACAAGGAGTTAGACGCCTTCCTATAAAAAATGCGCGGGCGGCTATGGACCGCCCGCAATTGTTTATTCCATGTACAAATAATCGTAATGGATGAGCGGCTTAACATCATGGATGCCGATGACCTTCCGGGCCTCAGCGGCACTGTAGCTGCTGCGCCCGAGGGCGATCGTCTCACCTTTAGGGTTGACAACATCGATAATGTCACCTTCCTCAAAGTCGCCTTCCACAGATGTCACACCAACCGGCAGCAAGCTCACAGCCTTGTCGCCTTTGAGAGCTTCTTCTGCCTTTGCATTGATGATGACGCGCCCCTGAGCAAAGCTCTCACTGTGAGCAATCCACTTCTTGATACGTGAGGTGGGGTTCGGGTTAGGCCGAAACTCCGTATGCATCGTCTCTTGCGGATGCTGTGCAAGATTGACAAGAATGTTGTCGGCAGTACCATTAGCGATAATGACCTTGATCCCCTCATCCGCTACCTTACTGGCAATCTTCAGTTTCGTCACCATGCCGCCCCGCCCGAAGTTACTCTTTGAGTCCTGAACATACTCACTCAGGTCGCGGTCGTAATTGACCATCGGGATGACACGCGTGTTCGGTGCCTTAGGATCACCGTTATAGATACCGTCTACATTCGTGAGGATGATAAGTGTCTTAGCGTTCATCATTGAAGCCACAAGGCCAGCGAGTTCATCGTTATCCGTGAACATCAGCTCCGTGACACTCACTGGGTCGTTCTCATTGATAATCGGCACGACACCACTCTCCAACATCACAGAGATGCAGGAGCGCTGGTTGAGATACTCGCCACGGGTAGAGAAACTCTCCTTCATCGTCAGCATCTGACCGATGTGCACACCGTATTCACGGAAGAGATCGTAATAAAGGCCGATAAGCTTCACCTGACCGATAGACGAGAAAAGCTGGCGCTGCTGCACACTGTCGAGCCTACGGCCTGGGCTCAGTTCCCCTTTTCCACAAGCCAGTGAACCGGAAGACACGAGGATTACCTCATAGTCGTGTTTCCGTAGCCACACTATCTGATCTACAATAGACGACACCCGTGTGACATTGATATTGCCATCGGGACGTGTCAGCACATTCGATCCTACCTTTATTACTATTCGTTTCATCTTCCCTTTCTTGTTGTCAATTATTAAGCATCTAACATTCTCCGTGAAGTTTCCCATCGAAAAACTGTTAGTTTCCAACTTAGAAACTGTTAGTTTTCAACCGAGAAACTCCGAGTTTCCAACTTAGAAGCTATCAGTTTCCAACCGAGAAACTATTTCAAGCAACCTTTGAATCCTTGTATCACGGCATTGGTGAATCCAGCCTGCTCCATAGCATTGAGGCCCTTGATCGTCATACCACCAGGAGTCGTCACTTTATCAATCTCTGCCTCGGGATTACTGCTGGTTGCTTTCAGAAGATTGATGGCACCCTGCATAGTCTGTAGGACGATGTTCTTAGCATCGTTAGCCTTGAAGCCGAGTTCCACGCCCGCCTCCGAAGCAGCACGCACAAAGCGCATGATATAAGCAATGCCACAACCGGAGAGCGCCGTACCTGAATTGAGCAGTGTCTCTTCAACAACAAGCGAACTGCCAACACTGTTGAAGATGTCCTGCACCTTACCAAGATGTGGTTCAGCCTGCTTGCTCGGTGAGAGGAAGGTCATCGAGGCCTTCTCCGCAATACCAATGTTAGGCAATGCCTGAACGATGTCGGGTACCTTTCCATCCTTGTCAAGCCATTCACTGAGCTGAGCGATAGAGATGCTCGCAGCCATGTTGACGATCGTCTGACTGTCATAGTCAATAAGTGGCTTCAACTCGTCAATAACCGTCTTTACCACTTTCGGCTTCACGGCTATCGTGATAAAGTCGGCCCCAGCGATCGCTACTTTATTGTCTGTAGTCACGCTGGCACCCAACTCCTGGAAGCGCAGGAGCTTATTCTCATGCGGGTTGGAAACGGTTATATCCTCTGGTTTGAACAGAGAGTCTTTTATTAATGTACCTTTGAGAAGTCCGGCAGCGAAAGCGCCCCCCATCTCTCCGGCACCGATGATTGCAATTTTCATAATGAATAGATTTACAATTCTTCGAGGACGTTCTTCAGACGGAAGATGAAGTCATCGACATCCGCCTTCGTGATGATGAGCGGCGGCAGAATACGGAGGATGTTGGTTCCGGCACATCCTGTGAAAGCATGCTGCTCATGAACAAGACGAGAGCGCACCTCCTTGTGAGGTGTATCGAGGACCAAGCCGATCATCAAGCCACGCCCACGAACTTCAAGGACATGACTGTTCGTCTGCTGAAGTTGGCGCAGTTGATCAATGAAGTAGGTTCCTACCTCATTGGCATTTTCCACAAGATGCTCCTGCTCGAAAACATCAAGCACAGCGAGCGCAGCAGCACAAGCCAGATGATTACCACCAAACGTTGTTCCGAGCTGTCCAATGACTGGTGGGAAGTCGGGAGAGATAAGCACGGCAGCCATCGGCAGACCATTGGCGATACCCTTGGCAACGGTGATGAGGTCAGGCTTGATGCCAAGCCACTGATGGGCAAAGAACTTTCCACTTCGGCCATAGCCACACTGGATCTCATCGCAGATCAACACTGTGCCATATTTTTTGCAAGCCTTTGCCAGGCCCTGGGCGAACTCGGGCGTAGCCATGACACAGCCGCCGATACCCTGGATACATTCGAGAATCACAGCGCAGACATCTCCTTTAGCGAGTTCTTCCTCCCACGGTTTGAGATCATTCATGGGAAGGAAGGTCACCTGATGGTTATCGTTGATCGGTGCGAGATATTTCTTGTTATCCGTGACCTCCACAGCAAGCGAAGTACGGCCATGGAAAGAGTGCTGCACAGCGAGCACCCGACGGCGCCCGTTGTGAAAGCTGGCGAGCTTCAGTGCATTCTCGTTAGCCTCAGCTCCACTGTTGATCAGGAAAAGACTATAGTCTTCATAGCCACTGATCTTTCCAAGACGCTCAGCCAGTTGCTGCTGCAAGGTGTTGATGACACTGTTGGAGTAGAATCCGATCTTCTGCACCTGATCGTAGATAGCCTGGATATAATGCGGATGACTGTGACCAATGCTGATGACTGCATGACCGCCATAGAAGTCCAGATACTCCTGTCCTTTATCGTCCCATACGCGGGCTCCTTTGCCCCGTACGATATTGACGTCGAATAATGAAAATACTTTGTATGGTTGCATAATATAGTAGGCCCCTCCCCCGCCCCTCCCCCATCCAGGGGAGGAGTATAATTTGTTTCAAGGGGTTAACGGAGCATGTTTTATTGTTAATATTATTGTTATTATAATTTAAAGACTCTCGACACCCCCTATCGATTCTTGTCGGTAATCATTCCCCTCCCCTGGATGGGGGAGGGGCAGGGGTGGGGCCGGCGGGGGTGGGGCCGGCTAAAATGCGCTTGCTTTCAGCCTCAACCCTACTGTCTCCTCGATTCCGAACATGATGTTCATATTCTCTACGGCCTGGCCGACAGCACCTTTGAGAAGGTTGTCAATGCAAGACGTGATGAGAAGCTTGTCATCAACCTTATCACAATGAACGAGCGCTTTGTTCGTGTTCACTACCTGCTTAAGGTCGAGCGCCTTATCTACATAATGTGTGAATGGCTGATCTTTATAAAAGTCCTTATAGCCCGCCACAATCGTGTCGAGATCTGCATCTGTCTTCACCACCTCTGTAGCGAAGATGCCACGAGGGAAGTCACCACGGTAAGGGATGAAGTCGATAGAAGCATCAAGAGAACCCTGTACCTGCGTGAGACTCTGACGAATCTCGGGGATGTGCTGGTGCTTGAAAGCCTTGTAGATACTGAGGTTATTGGAGCGCCAGGAGAAATGTGTCGTGGCACCCGGCTTTACACCGGCACCTGTCGAACCCGTGATGGCATTGACACTGACATCGTTCTTGATCAGTCCCATCTTAGCCGCAGGAAGCAGACCAAGCTGGATACAGGTGGCGAAGCAGCCGGGGTTAGCGACATGCATCGCCGTAGCGATCTTGCTTCGGTTGATCTCCGGGAGACCATAGACGAAGTCGTGAGCCTCAGGCGTAGGATGTTGCGTGTGAACTATCTCTTTCGGAGCAAGGCGGAAGTCCTGAGCAAGATCGATAACCTTGACATTCTCCGGGATATCGTGCTCCTTCATGAACGCCTCGCTCTTGCCATGTCCGAAGCAGAAGAAGACGACATCCACCTTGTCGAAAGGCAGTTCGGAGGTGAACTTCAGATCCGTGTCGCCATAGAGTCCTTCATGGACATCTGCCACAAGGTGTCCGGCATTGCTCTCACTGTTGGCAAAGACGATCTCTGCCTGAGGGTGATTGACCAACACGCGGATCAATTCACCACCCGTGTAACCGGCTGCTCCTAAGATACCTATTTTAATCTTTTGCATAATTACATTTTAGTTGGTGGCCGCCACTATGGGCGGCCACTGCAAAGCATTATCTCTCTTCGTCTATTGGATGGATACCATAATACATCTTTAGCGGTGTGGAGAGGATCTTAATGAATCCCTTGGCATCGTCAGCGGTCCAACCGTGATTCATCTCACCATACTCACCGAGCTTCGACTTCGTGAGGTCATCATCGCTGTCCACACCTACCGTCTGCAGGGTGTAAGGACGGAGTTTGAGGATTGCTGTGCCATTAACGTGGCGCTGCGAAGATGTGAGGAAAGCCTCCATATCGGGCATCACTGGCTCAAGATACTCACTCTCGTGCAGGAACATGCCGTACCAGTTGGCGATCTGATCCTTCCAGTACTGCTGCCATTTGCTCAGTGTCGACTTCTCGAGCAGACGGTGCGCCTCAATGATGATCTTAGGAGCAGCAGCCTCGAAGCCTACACGGCCTTTGATACCGATGATGGTGTCACCCACATTACAGTCACGGCCGATGGCATAGCTAGCACCAATCTCCTCAATCTTCTGAATGGCTTTCACCTTATCGTCAAAATGCTCACCGTTGACAGCATCAATCTCTCCTTTCTTAAAGGTGATGCGCAGTTCGGCCTCCGGCTCCTTGGCAGTGACATGCTTCAGATAAGCGTTCTCAGGCAGGCCCTGTGTCGGATCGAGGAGCTCACCACCACAGATACTTGTGCCCCAGATACCTACATTGTAACTGTATTTGAGTTTTGTGAAGTCAGCAAAGAAGCCGTGGGAATTGAGGTAGTCGACCTCCTCCTTACGAGACAGTTCCTTATCACGGGTCAGCGTGATGATCTCCATCTTCGGAGCCATAACCTGGAAAGTCATATCGAAACGGATCTGGTCGTTGCCGGCACCTGTTGAACCATGAGCGATGGCATCAGCCTGAATCTCATTGGCATAGCGCGCAATGGCGATAGCTTGGAAGATACGCTCCGAGGATACGGAGATAGGATAGCAGTTATTACGCAGCACATTGCCGAAGATCATGTACTTCAGGCTCTTGGCGTAATATTCCTGCGTGACATCGAGGGTGACATACTTGACAGCGCCCAGCTTGTAAGCATTCTCCTCATTCTTCTTCAGCTGCTCAGCGGAGAAACCACCAGTGTTAGCGCATGCTGCATAGACATCCCAACCATCTTGGGAGAGTTTCATCACTGTATAAGATGTATCCAAACCGCCACTGAAGGCGACTACTACTTTCTTCTTTGCCATATCTATCTAATTTATATTTTGTTTTATTGGGGTTAGGGCGGCCACTGGGTTCGCCCCTACGCTATACTTATTTTACTCCATCGATCTTCTTGATCCTCTCCATCACGTCCTCTGGGAGACGGACGGGAAGATGCTCAGCAGGATCGAAAAGCATAGCCGTACAGATGCAATACTGTCGGTTCGTGCGATGAAGGATATCCGAGTTGATGCAACCCTCGCATCCACGCCAGAACGACTCATCATCAGTCAGATCCTTGAAGGTCACGGGGAGGTAACCGAGCTGCGTATTCATCTTCATCACGGCTGACCCACTGGTCAGCGAGAAGATCTTGGCATGGGGCCAGCGCACACGGGCGAGCGTGAATGTAAGATTCTTGATACGCTTGGCAAGGCCGAGACCTCGATAGTCGGGGTGCACGATCAGTCCCGAGGTCGTGACATAGTGCTTGTTGCCCCAGGTCTCAATATAACTAAAGCCAGCGAATTTGTCACCATCGAGGGCGATGACAGCCTTAGCCTCTCGCATCTTCGTCGCCACATACTCCGGTGAGCGCTTGGCGATGCCAGTGCCCCTCACCTTTGCAGCATCGGCAATGGTCTTCAAGATGGTGTCGACATATTTGATATGACTCTCATCGGCAACCAATACTTTCACGTCTTTCATTTATCTGCTATATATTAGAAAGTCTGTATATTAATATCAAATTAGAAAATCAGATTATCATGAAGGGCATCAATGATAGCATTGTGATCGGCACCCTCCTGAATAACGATAAAAATGGTATCATCACCGGCTATCGTTCCCATGATCTCCGGGATATCGCTGTTGTCGATATTGTAAGCGATGCTACTGGCATAGCCCGGTCGCGTGTGGATAACTCCGATATTGCCCGAGAAGTTGATACTCAGGAAGCCAGGTACGGTCATCATCTCAACAGCTTTAAGCGGGGTATGGATACGATGGTACATCGTCTCGTTGGGCAGGACATACACATACTGCCCGCTGATGCTTGCCGCCTTAGCGACCTTCAACTGCTTGAGATCACGGCTCAGCGTTGCCTGAGTCACAGGGAAGCCCTCCTCATGAAGTCTCTTCAAAAGGTCTTCCTGACTGCTGATCTCTTCGCTCGAAAGGATCATCTTAATGGCATCTAACCGCTGACTTTTTACCTTCATTATAAACGCTAAACTGTATATTTATCCTATTTGTGTTTGCAAAATTAGTATATTTGAACGATATATGCAAACAAATATGCAATTATTTTGCAAGTTTTCCTAATAGAATAAAACTTTTGGAATATAATTGTCATAAATATGCAGCAATGCACTGATAACGATGCAGGGGCGACCCTTGTGGGCCGCCCCTGCAAATGTTTCAAAAAGTGGTTACATGAACCACCTCACAATCTTAGTTGTTGCTTCTGCCGAAGAATCTCAGCAGATAGAGGAAGAGGTTGATGAAATCGAGGTAAAGCTCAAGAGCACCAAGCAATGCCACTTTCTGCGAAGTTTCATCAAGGCCACCTTGCATAGCGAGCGCACGCTTGATCTGCTGGCTGTCCCATGCGGTGAGACCCACGAAGAGCACGACACCGATATAGCTCAGAATAAGGTCAAAGCGAGCACTCTGCATGAAGAGGTTTACCACCGTAGCGATGATCAAACCGAAGAGCGCCATGAGGAAGAGGTTTCCGAACTTCGTCAGGTCGGTCTTTGTTACAGCTCCATAGAGTGCCGTAACGCCAAAGGTGCCAGCTGTGATGAAGAACACCTTAGCAATGGACGTCATCGTGTAAACCATAAAGATGGATGACAGCACTACGCCGTTGAGCGCAGAATAGATGATAAACAGCGTGGTGGCAGTAGCCAGCGAGAGGCGTTGGATACGTAAAGTTGTATAACCCACCAAGAAGAGTTCAGCAAAAAACAGCACCCAGATAGCTGCCTGGTTGCCAAAGACCAGTTGCACCATTGCAGGGCTCGTTGCCGTGCCCCATGCACAGAGGCCTGTGATGACAAGCGCCATCGTCATCCAGAGATATACTTTACGCATCAGAGCAGGAAAGGCAGCCGACTTTGCCAGGTCGCGCTCCATACGATTTGCGGAGCTCTGCTGCTCGACGATCTTTTCCAAATCTTGTACTTCCATAGTTTTATTATATTACAGTTATTGTCTTGCAAATATATCGATTTATTGTGAGATAGACAAGAAATATGCCAAAAATGTTGATTTATGAGCAGTCACTATGTGACTGCCTACGCGACACTGAAGAAGAGAGGATGTGGGCCATCATTGCTCTTCAGCGTTTATACACATCTTCCTTCTTAAGCTCCACAATCTTCCCTATCTTGCTGAGCCGCTTCATGTCAAGCATCTTCTTGTTGCCAACAATGAAGATAGCATGGGGACGAGACCAGATTTGTTGCTGATAGAATTTCATGAGGTCAGATGATGTCAAGGGAGCGAGCGCCTGAATGATGTCAGCATCGGGATCATGCGAATAACCATACAGACGGAGGGTGGCAACGTCCGATCCTATCTGCCGCATCGTCGGGAAACTGTTGTTGATACCGTTGACTATGGCATGACTTGCAGCCTCTACCTGCTCACTGCGAAGCGGCATGTGGGTCAAGAGCGAATCGAGAAGCAGCGTCGTCGTCATCGCCTTGTCAGCCTGCGTACCGATCTGCGAGACATAGCCACAAGGCTCGGCACCACGCGTAAGGAGGTCAGGAAGCAAGGCGTAGCCATGAGCCGAATAAGCCAGTGCACGAAACTCACGCACTTCCTGGAAAAGCACCGACTGCATGCCACCTCCGAAATAAGTGCTCCACAATCTTAACTGTGCACGGTCTTTGGAGGTAGGCATCGACGCCGTCTGTTCATAGCTTCCCACGATGGTCTGACGTGCTGAAGGATTGTCATAGATATAAATGGTGTTCTCCTTGACAGGCTGAAGTGGCAGGCTGCTCGGTGTCCATGCTTGGTCAACCTTATCCACGGAAATATTATCTTTTAGGATGTTTTCAATATCTTTAGTTTTCAGACTGCCACAATAGACAATATCCATCTGACAATGTTGCAGATTCTTGAAGATACTGACAAGACTGTCGCCATCTATTTTCTTCAACTCCTTTGCCGTGATCCGATTCAGATAGTCGGAGCTGTCGCCAAAGGCAATCTTCTGCAACACGATCCGGGCTATATTACTGTTCTGCTTAAACATCGTGCGATCACCGAGCTTTGTCGACTTGACCAAAGCATCAAACTGTTTCTTGTCGGCCTTGGGAGCTGTGAGAAACTCATGAAGCAAAGCCACCGATTTATTGAAATAGCGGTCGATACCTGTCAACTTAAGGGTAACATCATTAGCCGAGGCCTCAGCAGAGAGCGTGGCACCATAACTACGCAGCAGATTGCCAAAGGCATGCTTGTCGTGGTTTACAGTGCCTATGGAGTTGAGATACTCTGCCATCGGATCCAGCCGTTTGTCTTTGCGGAAGCCGCGGCGATAGATAAGCTGAAGCGTGAAGACGTCGTTCTGAGGATTGTTGACCGTATAAAGGTTGACAAGCCTTGACAAAGGTGTACTCATTGCATCCTTCTCAAGGTCAAGCGTTCTCGGAGTAGCTGATGGTGTTGATTCCTGCTCTATCGCCTCGGCATAAGCCGACTGCTTATCAGCATTCTTCGGCTTCACGGGTTTATAGCCAGGCTGCGAGACATGCTCCTTCGGATAATGACCGAACTTCTTCGCCAACCGGAGACAGTCATCGTTCAAGTATTTCTGTGCCACTCGCATGACATCCTCACGGCTCACACTGTCGATGCTTGCACCACGATCAGCCACCTCATTCCATGACAGCCCATGCGAGAAAGCATTGATCATCGCAGTGCTTCGACCATCGATATTCTCCATCGCCATCTCTGCATTGCGCTTGAGCGTGAGCTTCGTAGCCTGGAGCGCGGCATCACTGAATAGGCCGTGCTTGAGTTTGTCAATCTGATCAAGACAGAGCCTCTCCGCTTTCTTGCGGGAGCCGAAAGGCAGACGGGGCACAAAGCCAAAGCCCCACGCTGAGAAGTCCTTGAAGTTATAGCCCATGCCGCGGGCGAAGAGCACACGACTACTCGTCATCAGTGAGTCAATCAGTCCCGTGCTCTCATCATTAGTAAGCATAGCGGCAAGCACTTGGAAAGCGGCATAATCGCTGCTTGCCTCACTGGGTGTCTGCCAGATTCTGCCCCCAATCTTCACGATGGGCACAGGCACCTTAAGACGCAGCACAGGCATATGAGTGAAATCGCGCAACCGGGCGCGCGGTGTAGGCGTGAAAGTCTCAGTCGAAGCGCGGAGGGTACCAAACGTGCGCTCAAGAAGCGGGCGTAGACTGTCCGTCTGAATATCGCCGCAGAGGATAAGCCCCATATTCGTAGGTACATAGCGCTCACGGAAGAAGCGCATCATCTCAGACAGGCGCGGGTTCTTCAAGCTGTCTGTGGCTCCGATGATAGGATAGGCATAAGGCGTGCCGGCAAGGGCTATCTGCTGTGCCTTCTCAGCCGTGGAAGCGAGGAGATTGTCTGCATACATATTCTTCTCCTCATAGACCGTCTCAAGTTCTCCTTGGAAAAGGCGAAAGACGGGATCACGCATGCGCTCAGCATTGAGCTCACACCACTGACGGATATATTGCGGTGAGAAAGAGTTGTGGAAGACGGTCTCATCGAAAGAGGTATAGGCATTGAGCCCCGTGCCGCCGAAGTGGTCGATGAGACTGCCAAACTCGTTGGGGATGGCATAGTCGGCTGCATGGATAGAGAGGTCGTTGATATGGCGCTGGATAGCAAGGCGCTGTGCGGCATCGGTTGTCTTCGCTAAGCGGTCATACTGCGCCGAGATGCTGTCGAGCCATGGTTCCTCCTTCGCGTAATCGGTGGTGCCGATCTTCTGCGTACCTTTGAACAGGAGGTGCTCAAGGTAATGGGCAATGCCCGAATTAGGGCAGTCCTTGGCTCCGGCCTTCACGACGACAGCGCCAAAGACCTTCGGCTGGGCGTGATCCTCACTGAGCCACACCGTCATGCCGTTAGAGAGCGTAAAGGAAGTAACGGAAGGGCGCTGAGCTGAGAGCTGCGCAGAGAAGAGAAGAAGGAAAAAGAAGAGGGATAGCTTTTTCATGGTTTGCACTTTTATCGATGGCGTAAACGCCATCGCACAGAACTTCACCGCTTCAAGAAGAACCGCACGAGGAGGAAGTTGATAGGTACGCAGATGCAGAACATCGGGATGGGAGCCACAGCCTTCGACAGGCCGAGCCAAAGGAAGAAGTTGAGCGTCAGCATCTGAAGGCAATAGTTCACGATATGCGAGAAGAGGAAGCCGGCACCGCGCTTGGCATTGGCCTTGACGCGGAAAGTGAAGCGTGTGGAGGCAATGAAGTTGAAGACGAAACTCACCACGTAACCCACCGTCATCGCCACAGAGGTCCACAGATGAGCATCACCTTTCGAGGCGGAGGAAGGGATCAGTTGGATCAGTCCGTAGTAGATGCCATACTGGATGAGGGTCGCCAGGCCGCCCACGATGCCGAAGCGGATGACTTCACCGAGCTTGCCTTGCATCAGGTTTGAAATACTCTTTCCCGATATAATAACTTTCGTCTGCATATTCAAACATTTCTTTATCGCCACGGCTGTCGCCAAAGGCAATGATTTCATACTGTCGCCGGTTGCTCTTGAGCCCCGGTAGCGCTTCCTTGAGCCGTTTGACCTTCTCCGCGCCATAGCAGTTGGGCGTAAGGAAGCGCCCGGTGAGGTTATTGTTGATGACCTCAATCTGCGTGCCGAGGATGGTCACTGCCCCCACCTTCCTAAAGAAAGGTGCCACCCAGTTGTCGATGCTCGCACTGACAACGAACACTCTGCTGCCAGCTGCAAGGGCTTTCTTCATCACCTCCCACGTGTCTTGGCGAATGATGCGGTGCGTAGCAGCTGTAGCGAACCGGTTGCAGAGGTCATTGAATTCGTCTAAGGACATATCTTTGAAACAGAGGGAGAAGAGTCGCTCCTTCGTACGCCCGTTGTCGGCAAGGTGCAGTTTCATCAGCACCAGCCACGGCAACAGTTGGAAGAGACAGCGCAACAGCCACGTCGTCCCCCGCGAGAAACGGATGAAGGCGATGAGCGTGTCGCGCGTAGTCAGCGTGCCGTCAAAGTCGAAGACATATAGTTTTTTATTCCACATAAATTTCAGGGTGTAATTTTCTATCCTACATAGATGATGAGCATGAACGTTATAAGCCATGCCAGCACGTCAAGTTGAATGAAGTGGTCGTGGATAATGACCTTTGTTGGGTTGCCGCTCTTCTTGTCGACCACGGCTATCTGGATATACCGTAGCAAGCCAAGGAGCACATAGATGCTCGTCAGATAGAGGTAGTCGGAATGGAACCGTGCTTGCGTCTCCGGGCTGACGGTATACATAATGTAGCACACGAGAGTGACTGAAGCCGTAATGGTGAGTGCCTGATTGATGAACGTAGAGTTGTAGCGGATGGTGTTTTTTCGCGGTGCTTCTCCCGTAGCCTCCATACGCAGCACATCATCGCGCCGCTTGGCAAAACTCATGAAGAGGGTGATGAGAAAAGTCATGAGCACAATCCATTTGCTCAGCATGATATTTGTCGCCACGCCACCGGCTATCATGCGGAGCACGAAGCCAAAGGCCACGATACACACATCGATGATGGCATATTGTTTCAGGCGGATACAGTAAGCGAGATTGAGCAACCAATAGAACACGATAACCCCCAAGGTCGACAGCACGGTAACAATCGGCTCATAATTGATCAATGTGAACAGGAAGCAGGAACCAACACTCAAGACAAACATCAGCATCATCAGTCCATAAGCCTGCGGCACACTCACGGCTCCACTGGCGATAGGCCGGTGGCACTTCTCCGGATGGCGGCGGTCATCAGCCACATCGTGGATGTCATTGAAACAATAGATGCTTGAGGCAGCAAAGCTGAAGGCAAAGAAGGCGATGATGCCATCAATCAGTGCGTATACATTGAAAAGTGCGCCACCGAAGAGGATTGGAGCAAAAACAAAGAAGTTTTTGATCCACTGGGCAGGGCGGATGAGCCGCAGCAAAGCTTCCGTCTTTTTCATCTTATGAGAGGTATCAGGAGGGTTTGTCATACTCTTTTCTTTATAATGCAAAGATACGAAACTTATTTAATACTACCAAGTTTTTCATCGTAATCGAATTGCCATTTCACTATAAAAGCATTGCCATTACGCTTTTAACACTACCACATTACGGTTGAATGGCGCATACTCTTGCATATCCTGGGCTTTTTCCGTAACTTTGCATAAACAAACAATCATGACTATGCCAATCATTATCTCCATAATTTGTATCGCTGTCGGCATCGCCATCGGCTATCTCTTGGCGCAGAGTCGGTTTGGTGCTGAGCGCACGCAACTCGTTTCTGCCCGCGACGTGCTGCAGGCACAAGTCAACACGCTCAACCAACAACTGAGCGAATGCAAGGCGGCTGCAGAGAAGCTACTGCAAGACGCCAAGGCTGCTGCAGAGAAGCAGAAGACGGAACTGGAAAGCCGGTATCAGCAGCAACTCAATGAACTGCGCGAGCAGCAGAAGACACAAATGGAGCAGCAAGGCAACCTCATCCGCGAGCAGATCAACACAGCTTCGGAGGAGATTCTCAAGAAACGCACAGAGGAGCTCTCAGCAACGAATAAAGAGCAGCTCTCCGCCATCCTCACCCCACTCCACGAGAATCTCAAGCAGATGCGCGAGGCCGTAGAGAAGACGGGGCGCGAACAGGCCACGACGATGGAGCGGCTCGACGTGAGCATCAAGGAGAACCTCAAGCAAGCCAAGGAGGTCGGCGAGCGGGCAGACAAACTGGCCCAAGCTCTGACCTCTGAGAATAAGACGCAGGGTAATTTCGGTGAGCTCCGGCTCCGCACACTTCTCGAAAACATGGGACTGGAGGAAGGCACGCAGTTTGAAGAGCAGGTGACACTGCGCGATGAGCACGGCAACACGCTCTATGAGGAGGAAGGCCATCGCATGATCCCCGATGTCATCCTCCACTTCCCCGACAACCGTGATGTGGTCATCGACTCGAAGATGTCGCTCAAAGCTTTTGAGGATTACCACAATGCGGAGACGCCGGAAGCCAAAGAGGAAGCCTTGCAGCGGCATATTCTCTCTGTGCGCAACCACGTGAAAGAGTTGGCGCACAAGAACTACAGTTCATATCTTCGTGGCAGTGGCAACAAGCTCGACTTCGTGGTGATGTATATCTATTCGGAGAGCGCTGTGCAGCTCGCCCTCGCCAACGACCCGAGTCTGTGGAAGGATGCCTACGACCAGGGTGTCATCATCTCAGGCTCTCAGACGCTTTATATGATGCTGCGCGTGCTGGAGATGACATGGCGGCAGGTTCGCCAAGTGGAGAACCAAGACAAGATCATGGCAACGGCCGACGAGCTTGTCAACCGCGTTCAGATGTTTTACGAGCGCTTCCAGAATGCCGACGACCAGCTGGGCAAGACGCAGAAAGCCTTCGATGCTTTGCGCGCCATCACAGCACCGACTGGAGCAAGCATCGCCACTTCTGCCAACAAGCTGCTGAAATACGGAGCCAAAGAAAATCCAAAGCGGAAGGCAAAATTGCCCACGCCGGAAGAGGGATAGCAGTCACTATGTGACTGCCTACACGACACCATCACACAATAAATAGAACATTAAGCGACAAGCTTCTCTATCGTTTTGCTGATCCAATTAACGATTTTGCTCAACACCCATGCCAACGGCATAGTAATGACGACACAAACGAGGAAGGTGAGCCAATAACCCCACGACTTCGGCAGATAGTCGAGCACGAAATGAAGATGGATAAGATAGCACTCCAGGCTCAAGGATCCCACAAAAGCCAACGACTTGTTGATCCATTGTGGTGTACGCCTCAGCACACGATTGCAGAGAAGGATGAACGTGATGGTCAAGGGGATATAAAGCATGCGCTCGACAAACAGCGGGAACTGCCCATGCCGCACTTGCTCCAGGAAGAAGCAGGAGGCGAAGGTCATTACGAACATGATAATCAGCATCCACACGCCCTGACCGTCGATAGTCCGCTTCTGACGAACCATCTCTCCCATGTTTATACCGATAAAGAAGATAGGCATACGACTCCAGAAGATCTCAATATGTCCTACGGCATGATGGATCGGCGTGACCCATTCCACAAGGATACACCACATAATCATCACCACGGGCAACCAGCGATATACGGGGTGCCGCTTGATGAGCTCCATGTAAGGCGGTGCAAAGAGGTACAGCATCATGATTGCCGGGATGTACCAGAAGTTAAGCTCATCGTGAAGCCAGAAGCCCCAGTTGAAACCGATCTCGCCCAAGAGGTTGATGAGTGAGGACACATCGTGCACATGGATGCGCGGAATGTAAAAGAGGCAGGCGATAATGAGCCATGCCGGATAGATGCGGATGAGACGACGGAAATAGAAATGTTTGTACGACGGGGTCTTCATCCACGAAAACCAAAGACCTATTCCACTGAGGAAAAGGAACATATCCACACCGAGGTTGCCCATACGCCTCAGTCCGAAGAACATGTCGGAGCGGGCAAGGTCGACGTGGAAAAGAATAATGATAAGCATGGCGATGCCCATCAGTGCGCCACGGAAGCGCGAGATGTTCGCCAATTCAATATCAGGAATTTTCATAGTTTCGGAGAAGGAATTTTCTTCATTACTTTCATGACGAGCCAGGCTGCGCCAAGCGAAGCAATGACATAGAGCAGCAAGCCCGTGTAGACATCGCCGCGGCGCGAGATCGGAATGAAGACCTTGCGCAGGGTGGGATGGATGATGAACAGCGCTGCCGAGATATTGCCCATCCATGTAAGGACATACCATATCCATCCGCGTAGTTTAGCCCACGGCAGATGGTCGATGCTCTTGACGAGATAGACCGAGGCATAGCAGATGAGTGCAGGGACAATGGCCCACGAGTAGAAAGACTCGGAGGCTGAGACGATGAAGAACGAGCAGGCCACCCAACTCATGAGCAAGCCTCCGAAGTTGAACCGCACAATCATAATTTTCTCGCCATAGCGGGCGAAGAGCAGGCCCAAGCCAAACGGTAGCATACCGCCCATGAAGTTGTAGCGCCAGTAGTTAAGTGTTTCGCCTTCAGGATCCATCAGCAGCTGCACGCCTGTGCAGACGACCATCAGTCCAACGGTCCAGCCCCAGTGGCGGCGGTATAGGAAGAGACGATAGATGATGTAGAGCTGGAGCATCAAGCCAAAGAACCAGAAAGGTCCCGGCCAAATGTTATCATCAGGATTAGGATACCAGTTGTTGATCATCAGTAATTGTCCGACAATCTGTTGGACATTATATTTCCATGAGCCCAGTGTGATGGCATCGATGATTGTGAAGCAGATAAAGCCGACGATCATCATTTTGAAGAGCTTCAGATAATGGTAGCGGATGAAGGAAAGCGGTGCTACGCGGTTATCTTCAAGCTTCGGCCCCGGGCGCCCGCCGTACTTCCGTTCAAGGCCATAGGCACTGAGGAAGAGGAAGATAGGCACACCATAATGGCCGAAGAAAGAGATGAGATGGCACGGGAGCAAGCCGTCAGCGCGAGCAATACACTGCGTCAGCCAGTCCACATTGTGCTGGAAATATTGATATTCGTTTTCTTTCACCACGGGACCGAGCCAGTGGCAATAGTTATGAAGGAAGATACCCAGGATGGCGATACCTCGCAGTGCATTGCACTCGGCACGCGTCAACAGGTCACTGTCGCGGCCCGCCATGTTTCCTCCTTTGTTTTCAAGAGCCATATTCTATTCTTTATTATCGGCACCGTAACGGTGCACTTTGATCGGCACCGTAAACGGTGCCGCACAGAACTGAAGCAACCTTTGGTGTTCTGTCTTCTTTAATCCTTTTTCCTTATTCTTTAGCGGAGCGTTGCGAAGCGTTATTTGCGGATCGCAGCTGGTCGTAATCGACGCTGTTCTTCAGTATTCGTGGGCGCATCTCGTCATACTCAGGCGAGAGCAGGTTGTACTGCGGATGGTAGTCTTTTGAAGAGATGCCGGCAAGCCATACGAGCATATGTGGCAGGGCATCGGTCATAAACCGCTTGTTCTTCGCCTCCTTGATAGCCTCAAACACCTGAGGCAGGCGGTGCGCATACTTCGGGGAGCACCAGATCCAGAACGGCACCTCAAACTCATAGTGAGCCAAAGGCCAGTCGACAGCGCTTGAGTGGTTGCGGCAGAGGATGTTGCGCCCCGGCTCAAAGATCTCCTCACCATGGTCAGGCATATAGATGACGATAGCATCCTTATTCTGGAAGCGCTTCACAATCTGAGTTACAATAGAGTCGTTGTACAGACAAGCGTTGTCGTAATCGGCAATCATGCGCCGCTTGTAGCTGTTGTTAGCCAGATCGGGGCGCAGTTCCTTATAGTCGTCCGCATGCCATTTGGCGCGGTCTTTCGGATAACGTGTATGATAACTCACATGCTGACCGATGAGATGGAAGATGATGAGGTTGGGATGATCATGCTTTCCGTTGGCGGAGAGCTTAATCTTACCTTCTTTCACGAAGTTGTCATAGTCGGACAGCAAGCCATCATCAAACGGATGGAGCTGTGTGTTGCGAAGGTCAAACTGAGCCTTGCTCAGCTGTGGATCATTAAGGAAGAACCCACCGGAGAAGTCGTAGACTGCCTGACCTGCTGCGAGAAGAAACTGATTGGTGAGGAAGGTCACCTGATAGCCTGCCTTGCGGAAGAGTTCGGGGAAGAGCGGATAGTCGCACCACTTCCCTTTCTGGCCTACGACATGCATCGAGAGCACATTCTTGAAGACGAAACTCGTCAGGTTCCAGCACGACACGACATCGTTGAACTTTGTCAGCCAGCCGCTCCGTTCGAGCTTCCGCTGTCGCGGCGTGTCTTTCTGCGGATAGCCGTAGAGCTGACAGTGGGCCTTGCTGTAGCTCTCACCGATGATCAATACAATTGTCGGCGAGCGGAAAGAGCAGGAGTCGACCTTCACACGCTGCGATGCTTCCACACATTTCTCCACCTGCTGCGAAGCAAGATGGTTGCTGTACATCGAGAACATGAGGCGGTAGATCGGCAGATAGGTGTTGCCATGATCGGGGTTGGTAAGGATATGCTCAATGGTTCCTACGGAGTTGGCAGTCATCAACTGCGCCAATCCTTTCTTGTTATCCCAACTCGTGATGCAGCTCCATACGAGCAGAGCCATGACAAGCACGCCACACTCAGGATAGAGCATGTAACGATGGAAGAAGCGCAGGAATCCGAAGTTGAGCTGTGCCCGGAACTTGCGATAGTTGATACCGAGCAGGCGGCATACGGGCTTGCGCAGTCCGATGACGATATGAGCGAGAATGAGCAAAATGATCCACATCACCGGCGATGTGAGCACATCGGGTGAGAGATAGGTGGAGAAGAACTCGCCTGCCTCCCGACTGTCTGTCTCGCCCACGAGCATGAGCATCGAAGGCGTAATGACGGAGCCGAACTTCCAGAAACAGAATACATCGGTGATGGCCACTCCGTAAAGGATGACGTAGAGGCAGCGGCGAACCCACAAACGCACCTTCCGAGGGATGACTGCAAGGATGACACATGCCACATAGAGGTCGAGGAAAAGCTCCAGCCACAGGTTGTCGTACACCTCCGCGCCATCCCGGTCGGGGAGCGTGAGATAAGCGCAAAGTATACCCAAGATATACATGGTGACGAAAAACACGCCATTCTTAAGCAGAGGCAGCATGAAAAGCCGCGCAATACGACGGATGATTCTCATTTCTATTATTGTTCCCTATATTTCTTTGCAAAAATAGTATAATTAATCCATTCTGCAAAGTTAAACCCAAAATTAATTTGTACATTTGCAAGAAACAAAGCAATAAGCATTGCTTAAAATGAATGACATGGATTATACTTTAAATATTAAAGGTCAATTATTTTCACTCAAGGAGCCTGTCGTGATGGGCATCCTCAATTGCACCCCCGACAGTTTCTTCGCCGGGAGCCGGAAGCAGACGGAAAAGGAGATCGCGGACCGCGCCAACGAGATCGTTGCCCAAGGCGGCAAGATCATCGACGTAGGTGCTTTCTCCACGGGTCCGGGAGCCGACGAGGTGAGTGAGGAAGAGGAGATGCGCCGGTTGCGTCACGCTCTGCCTATCGTGCGTCGCGAGCAGCCCGACGTGCCGGTCTCCGTGGACACCTATCGCCCCGACGTGGCCCGTATGGTCGTGGAAGAGTATGGGGCCGACATCATCAACGATGTATCGGAAGGCGGCATCACGGGCATCGTGGACAAACCGCTCGAAGAACGCTATGATGTGGATGCTGAGACGGATGACAAGTTCAAGGACTATCCTGCTATCTTCCGCATGATGGGCCGACTGAAGGTGCCTTATATCCTCATGTCGGTTCAAGGCAATCTCCATGACATGCTGATGAACTTCTCCAAAGAGGTGCAGCAGCTGCGCGACCTTCACGTAAAGGATATCATCCTCGACCCGGGCTATGGCTTCGGCTTCGGCAAGACGCAGGAAGAGAACTTCGCCATCCTGCACGAACAGCGCAAGCTTGAGGTCATGGGGCTCCCTATCCTCGCCGGCCTATCCCGTAAACGCCTCATCTGGAAGACGCTCGGCATCACGGCAGACGAGGCGCTCAACGGCACGACGGTGGTCAACACCCTGGCGCTGCTCAATGGCGCCAGCATCCTCCGTGTGCACGATGTGAGAGAAGCCGTACAAGCCACAAAGCTCGTCAAGGCTTACAACACATCATTAACACCCAACACTTAACACCCCATTAAAACCCATCATCTAACATAACACCCAACACCCAAGATGTTCTTCTCCTTCGGCATTAAAGACATCATCGACATAGTAACGGTAGCCCTGCTGCTCTACTATTTCTACCGGCTCATGAAAGAGAGTCGGTCACTGAACGTATTCACCGGCATCATCATCTTTGTCATTGCCTGGCTCTTCGTCTCCCAAGTGTTGGAGATGCGGCTCTTGGGCAGCATCATGGACAAGCTCGTGTCGGTGGGTGTCATCGGCCTCATCGTGCTCTTCAAGGATGAGATCCGCAAGTTTCTCTACGAGATCGGTGAGCGGCAACGAGCAAGGAAGTTTCTGAACTTCTTCTTCCACCGCGACAGCACCCAGCAAGCCGACAAGACAGCTATCATGCCGATCGTATGGGCTTGCATGGATATGGCGAAAGGGAAAGTAGGTGCGCTCATCGTCATCGAGCGCGCTACCCCACTCGACGACATCGTACAGACGGGTGAACTCATCGATGCCAAGATCAACAAGCTCCTCATCGAGAACATCTTCTTCAAGAACTCACCGCTCCACGACGGTGCCATGATCATCTCCAAACACCGCATCAAAGCTGCAGGCTGCATCCTTCCAGTGAGCCATAACATGGACATTCCCAAGGAGTTAGGCCTTCGCCACCGTGCAGCTCTCGGTATCTCACAGGCCTCAGATGCCATCGCTGTCGTCGTGTCTGAAGAGACGGGCCGCATCAGTGCTGCCATCAAAGGCAACTTCCGCCTGCGCCTCTCTGCAGAAGACTTGGAGAGCCTGCTGACGAAAGAAATAGTCACAAAATAAAAAATATCCTTGTGTAGTAGTACATAAGGATATTTTTTTGTAATTTTGCAAAGTGTACTTTACAACGTTATTACAGGTACGATTTTACTTACAATATTAATAACATACAATGAGTTTATTAAATGAAATTGTGGCGCGCGCCAAAGCTAACAAGCAGCGCATCGTTCTTCCTGAGGCTGAGGAAGAGCGCACATTGAAAGCAGCCGATCATGTGCTTGCCGACGATATCGCCGACATCATTCTTATTGGCAACCCCGACCATATCAAGCAGGAAGCTGAGGAGTGGGGTCTGAAGAATATCAATAAGGCTAAGATCATTGACCCGCTCCACTTCGACAAGACGGAGGAGTATGCAGAGAAGCTCGCTGAGCTCCGTAAGAAGAAGGGCATGACCATCGATCAGGCTCGTGAGCTCGTGCTGCACAACAACCTGTACCTTGGTTGCATGATCATCAAGAGTGGCGACGCTGACGGTCAGATCAGTGGTGCTCTGAGCACAACCGGCGACACACTGCGTCCGGCTCTGCAGATCATCAAGTGCGCTCCCGGCATCACCTGCGTGAGCGGTGCTATGCTCCTTGTGACCAAGTCACAGTATGGCAAGGATGGTATCGTTGTCATGGGTGATGTGGCCGTTACTCCTAACCCCACAGCAGACCAGCTCGCTCAGATTGCTTACACCACGGCACAGACTGCCAAGACGATCGCTGGCATTGAGGAGCCGCACGTGGCTATGCTGAGCTATTCGACCAAAGGTTCTGCCAAGGATGCTATCGACAAGACGACAGGCAAGAGCGTGTATGTCATCGACAAGGTCATCGACGCTGTGAAGATCGCTCACGAGAAGTTCCCTGACCTCTTGGTTGATGGTGAGCTTCAGGCTGATGCAGCCCTTGTACCTGCTGTAGGTAAGAAGAAGGCTCCGCAGAGCAACATCGCCGGCCGTGCCAATGTCCTCGTTGTGCCTAACCTCGAGGTAGGTAACATCGGTTATAAGCTCGTTGAGCGTCTCGGTGGTGCTACAGCTATCGGCCCGATCCTGCAGGGTATCGCTCGTCCTGTCAACGACCTCAGCCGTGGCTGCTCCGTCGATGATATCTACTATATGGTTGCTATCACAAGCTGCCAGGCACAGGACGCGAAGAAATAATTACTAATTGAGTAACTACAAATTAACAGATGAAGATTCTTGTATTAAACTGCGGCAGCAGTAGCATTAAGTATAAACTTTACGACATGACCGATGAGTCTGTCTTGGCTCAGGGTGGTGTAGAGCGTATTGGCATCGACGATGCCTTCATCAAGGTGAAGCTCCCCAACGGCGAGAAGAAGAAGATCATGGCCGACCTGCCTACTCACAAGGAAGGTGTGGAGCTCGTGTTCAAGTGCCTCCTTGATCCCGATTTCGGTGCCATCAAGAGCCTCGACGAGATCGGAGCTGTAGGCCACCGTATCGTGCAGGGTGGCGACCTCTTCGAGAAGAGCTGCCTCGTCACGCCGAAGGTTGAAGAAGGCATCGAGAGCCTCATTGACCTCGCACCGGTGCACAACAAGGGTCACCTCGCTGGTATCCGTGCCGTAGACGAGCTCATGCCTAACGTGCCTCAGGTGACGGTGTTCGACAACGCCTTCCACTCTACGATGCCCGACTACGCTTACCTCTATGCCATTCCTTACGAGTGGTACACGAAGTATCACGTACGCCGCTACGGCTTCCACGGTACCTCTCACCGCTATGTCTCTCACCGCGTGTGCGAGTTCCTCGGTGTAGATATCCACAAGCAGAAGATCATCACCTGCCACATCGGTAACGGTGCCTCTGTTGCAGCTATCAAGTACGGCAAGGTCATCGATACCTCTATGGGTCTGACTCCGCTGGCTGGTCTGATGATGGGCTCTCGCTCCGGTGACATCGATCCGTCTGCAGTGTGCTACATGATGGAGAAGAGCGGCATGACTCCGCAGGAGATGGCCGACTACCTCAACAAGAAGAGCGGTGTGCTCGGCGTAGCTGGCATCTCCAGCGATATGCGCGATAACGAGAATGCCGACAACGAAGGCAACAAGATGGCTCACCTCGCCCTGGCTATGTACAACTACCGCATCAAGAAGTATATCGGTGCTTACGCTGCTGCCATGAACGGTGTTGATATCATCGTGTGGACTGCCGGTGTCGGCGAGAATCAGGAAGGTGTACGTTGGGACAGCTGCTCTGGCCTCGAATACCTTGGTGTGAAGATGGACAAGGAGCGCAACCACGTCCGCTCAAAGGAGCAGATTCTTTCTGCCGACGACTCTAAGGTGAAAGTTGTGATGATTCCTACCGACGAGGAGATTGTCATCGCACGTGATACCCTCGCCATCGTAGAAGGTCGCGAGCCCGAAATCTAATAGAATCTCATTGTTTGGCGTACGCCAAACAATCGTTTGACGTACGACAAACAATCGGCTGACGAACGACAAACAATCGGCTGACGAACGACAAACAATCTGTTGTCGTACGTCAGCCGATATTTTTTTAGTTTAATGAAAGTGATGATAAAGCGTATTATAACTTGCTTTCGCCTTCCACGTAATCTTCAAGGAAGAGGTGCTCACCATCGAAAACTGCATAGGTAAACTGTGTGATCCAGTCACCAAGGATCAGCATGCGCGGTGTATGACCTTCTACACGTGGAAGGTTCAAATCAAGCTCTATATGCCGATGACCATAGATATAATAGTCTATATTTGGATGCTGCTTCTCATATTCCTTCGTCCATAAGACGAGATACTCCTTGTCTTCGCCCATATAAGGAGGTTCCTTGCCGTCAGCGCGTTTCAACCGGCTGTGCTTGGCCCACTCCAGTCCGAACTGCATGCCCCAACGCGGATGCAAGGCAGAAAAGAGCACCTGGCAGACACGATTGTGAAAGACTTTACGAAGCAGTTTAAACGAACCACTGTTATCACCTAAGCCATCTCCATGGGCAAGATAGAAGACTTTGCCATAGATTTCTGTGGTCAGTGGTTGATAATGCATCTTCACACCACATTCCTCCGCCAGATAGCCATAGGCCCAGATATCATGGTTGCCTGTGAAGAAATGCACCTCTACACCGTCATCGGTCAGTTCAGAGAGCTTGCCCAAGAAACGGGTGAAGCCTTTCGGCACCACATATTTGTATTCGTACCAAAAGTCGAACATGTCGCCAAGCAGATACACCGCTGAAGCCTTATCCTTGATAGAGTCGAGGAAGCGCACCAGCCGCCGCTCCTGCATCCTGCGATGCGGGATAGCCAGCGACCCCAAGTGAGCATCACTCAAAAAATATACATTCTTACGCATAGGCTAACTATTCGAACCCGAGCTCAACCCTTGCCTCATCGGACATCATGCTCTGATCCCATGCCGGCTCAAAAACAAGATTTACGTTGGCAGTCTTCACGCCTTCCACGCCTTCAAGCTTCGTGCGTACATCCTCAAGGATGAAGTCAGCAGCCGGGCAGGATGGAGCCGTGAATGTCATGTCGATGTTCAGGGTGCCATCATCTTGTAGATCAATCTTGTAAATCATACCGAGATCATAGATATTCACGGGGATCTCGGGATCGTAGACCGTCTTCAAAACATCCACGATACGCTCTTCTATCTTTGTCTTCTGATCTTGTGTCATAATAATCTATTTTATATTATTCTTGTTTTGCAAACTTACGAAGAAAAAGCGAATCCCGCAAATATTATTGCAAATAAATGTATAGCAGGGACGGCCCCTGTGGCCGTCCGCACCTCAATTTACCGTTCTTTCAACAATTCTAACAGCTCATCCTTAGATAGTTTTGCACTCATATCTCCACCCTCAAGCAGTGCATCTGCCAACGATTTCTTCGTCTTATGCAGTTGGATGATCTTTTCCTCTATCGTTCCTTCAGCAATAAGACGGTAGACAGTGACCGGATTCTGTTGTCCAATACGGTAGGCACGATCCGATGCCTGCTCCTCAATAGCCGGATTCCACCACGGGTCGAGATGAATGACATAGTCGGCGGCAGTGAGGTTCAGTCCCAGTCCTCCAGCTTTCAGACTGATAAGGAAGAGCGGCATGTCTCCCGTCTGAAACTCTTCTACAAGACGGGCACGCTCCTTGGCGGGTGTGGCACCATCAAGGTAGAGATATTCCACACCCTTCTTATCGAGTGCTTTCTTGATAAGAGCCAGATGTGAGGTAAACTGACTGAAGACCAGCGCACGGTGATGGTTGTCATGGAGTGAGTCGACCATCTCCAAGAAAGCAGCCTCTTTCGAAGAAGGAATCTTGAGTTTCTTATCTATGAGTTGCGCATTGCATGCTGCCTGGCGCAAACGCGTGAGTTCGGTAAGTGTCTGCAGCGGTGTGGCCTCACCATCAGAAAGGTTGAGCAAAGCCTGCTGACGAATGTTGTCGTAGAGCGCCCACTCCTCCTGAGAGAGCTGCACCTTGCGGGTCACCTCAGTCTTTTCCGGAAGTTCGTTGAGCACATCGTTCTTTGTACGGCGCAGGATGAATGGCGCTATCATGCGGCGCAAGACCTGCTGCGAGGCCTTGTCGTGCATCTTCTCAATAGGCGTGATGAAACGATCGGAGAACTGTTGGAAAGAGCCTAAGAGCTCTGGGTTGGCAAACTGCATGAGGTTCCATATCTCACTAAGGTTGTTCTGTACAGGCGTGCCCGTAAGCAGAATACGGAACTTGCCTTGCAGTTTCATGGCAGCCTTCGACATCTTGGTGTCACGGTTCTTGATAGTGTGGGCCTCATCAAGCACAATGGTATTCCACTCTTTCTTACAAAGGCTCTCCTCTTCATTGATGAGCAGTCCATAAGTGGTAATGACCACATCGAACTTGTCTGCCTCCTCAATAGTCTTCGTACGGTCTTCACCAGCCTGGTTGAGGATCTTCACATGGAGTCCCGGAGCAAAACGCGCCAGTTCATCGCGCCAGTTGAGGATAAGCGAGGTAGGCACGACGACGAGTGCCGGTCCTTCCTTACCACGACTGAGGAGCACGGTGATCGTCTGAAGTGTCTTACCTAAGCCCATATCGTCCGCCAACAATGCTCCGGCACCCCAATAGGCAAGGCGCGACATCCACACGTAGCCTTCCTTCTGATAGTCGCGAAGCTCTGCATTGATATTCTTCGGGACTCGGACCTTAAGGTCCCCCGACTGCTCCACACGCTGGACAAATTCGCGGTAATGCTTGTCGGCATTGATATCCACGCCAGCTTCCTCCATCTCGTTGAGCGCCGGCGCGTTGTACACAGCAATACGCAGTTTGCCTTTCTGCTGCCGCCCCATCTTCTCCAAAGAAGCGAGCTGTTTACGGAGCTGATCACTGACGGCCACATACTCGTTGTCGCCAAGCTGGATGAAGTGGCCTTTCGCCTCACGCACCTTCTCCATGAGCTGCGCTATCTTCATCCTTTCACCTTCACCAATCTGAATATCACCGGAGATGTCAAACCAGCTCGCCATGGACGAGACGGTGAGATGCATATCTTTCGAGGTCAATTTACCACGGCTCACGCGGAAGCGGGCACCTTCCGGCCATTCCACGACTCCAGCATCTGGATGTTCACGAAGGGTGCTGAGAAGTTCCAAACACTCTTCTATAGACAAAGACCAGCGATTGCCGTCTTGCTCATCTTCATAAGGCATAAGCAGTACCAGAGCTTTCTTGAGGTTCTCACCCTCCGCCTTCAAGTCACGGTGTGTCTGCAGGCTCTCACCTTGATAAATGGTAGAGACGAAATCCATACCCTCACCCGGCTGCATATAAGGCGGGCATTTAGTGAAAGGACGGACAAGCAACTGAAGAATGACTTGCTCATCGCTCGGCTGCAAACGGAAGACGATACGGCTGTCGGCATCCACGTTCTTGATATTCGTGTTTTGCAGCAGATCGCTCATCACAACGATATTGCGTGAGAAAGCCTCCAAGACTTTCGTGAGTTTATCCTTAGCCTCAACGGGAAAGACCTTGACTGTATAAAGGAGCTGCAAGGCATGAAGTTGTCGGTCGGTGAGTTTCAATACCTTAATGAGCTGCGGTGTCTCCTCCTTTACGACAATATTCTCAATAATATTGTTCTTATTGACATTACTCTTGACATGGTAACCGTCCTTCTCCAAGGTGACGGACAACTGTAATTTCTCCGGTACGATATCAATATGAATGGATGGATCATCGAAATCAAACACCAAAGGATGGCCTGCTAAGGTATAAACGACATTACGTCCATAAAGATCATAGCTCGTGCCTCCGTACCAGCCATAGCTGTATTCTTCAACAAGGTTAGCCACCGCGCGATCCTGATTGGTCATAGGCAGATCCGTGCCTGCCTTGAACTTCTTAAGAGCGATATTTCGGCCCTTGCTCCACGTCACACCATCCTTACTCTTCTGAAGGATGGGCTGGACATTCATACTATTCAAGCTTAACAGGTAGGCAATACGCTCTGCAGGCTCAGGCTTGTATTTGACCTTCCTGCCATCTTCAATATAGTCGCCTTCCATCAGTTGGTTAAGCACTTGCTCCCAAGCGGGCAACACTTTGACAAAAGGCATGGAAGGATGCATACCCGTCTCCTTCTCAAGCTCGGGTTGCTGCTTCTTGAGGAAATCGAAATCGTCGGACATCTCCAAGGTCAGCAGTTTGTAGCCTTCTTTGGATACCCGCTGAATATATTCATCTACATCTTTCTCTGCATCCTCATCCATCGTATGGAAATGCTTCATGGCAAAGGCTGCCAAGATATTGTAAAGGTTGATATCTGCTGTCTCGCCGAGAGGTTCAGAGAACTGGGATGTTGGTTTCTCCACACTACGGCTCCGCAGAATAATTTGCATGGCCAGATAATCAATCCCGTCAACTTCCTTTTTCTTCAGAATAGTGTTGCTTTTCTTTTCTGACGCCATGGTTTTATCATAGCGCAAGGCTATGGCATAATAGAAATTAGCCAACGGGTCCTCTTTAAATGCACTTTGCCCCGAACCCCGCAACTGCTGCTGGAAAAGTTTTGCAGCCTCACCGTATTTCTTCTTTTGTATCAGTTCAATGGCAAGGAGAGTAGTGTGAGCACAGCATGGCTCGGTGACAATCTCAAGGGCTTTCTCCAGATTGCCATCTTTCAAGAACACGGTATAAAGATAACAGAATCCGAAACGTTCAGAAGCATCTTTACTATCTACATGGTTGCTGGTCAGGAAAATATTCTGCAAAGCCTGCACATTGACCGGAATATTCAATAAAATACGGTTACGACGGAGCCAAAATAACCAATCCTTAAGTTGCGAACTGGTATGCTCGAAGTAGGCACTTAGCTTCGGCACCTCGGCAAGACTATCCAAATAGCCATAAAAGAAGACTTCCTTCAGGTCGCCGGAATAAGGATCAGAAGTAAACTCCAGGCGAGCCCAACTGGGAATGGTTACAATGAGCGCTCTATCCTCATAAGGCTTACCGTGCAGAAAGTCGTACATCGACTCCGTGAACTTGCGCACGACATATTCATCCGCCTTCCGCTTAAATCCATAGCCGTAACCCACAAACGGATTGGCATGACCGGCATATTTCTTAAACGTGGATTCGGGCATGGCTTTAAGAATTGTGACCCAATGATGCACCTCTATATAATAATGTGGCACACTACCCGTTTTCTGCTCTGCCTGAAAGATGACCTTATTTAGATATTTGTCGAGGAAAGGCTTAGTGTTTTTCATATCCGTGAACAACAGCCGATGAGCGGCATCAAGGATCTCTGACTTGGAGAACGCCTGAGGGTTCGCCGCCATAATCTGAAGAAGAGGATCGTTAACAAAATCTTTAGAGATATCTGCCATTATTATTTGGAGTATTTATAGAGTTAATAATCAATCTGGATCGACATCAAAATAGATCTGCACCGATTTGTAACACGTCTGCTGCGTGATGCCATCACGGGCAGCATAGAGCGCAGCATGCATCTTACGAAGATCAATGCCTAACTCGAGTTTCAGCACGATCTTGCGAATAAACAAGGTCTTCACGCGGGAAATAGCCGGTTTGTCCGGGCCCAATACACGGTCGCCGAAAAGTTGACGGAGCCGACCGCCAAGTTCCTGTGCTGCCATCTCCACCACACCTTCCTGCTTATGCTTGAGATAGATATATATAATATGTGAGAAAGGAGGATAATGGAAAAGGCTCCGCTCCTCGAGGAGATCGTTGTAAAAACCCGTATAATCGTTGTGGACAACTTGATGGATGACAGGTAGTGAAGGACTCTTTGTCTGCAAGATGACGAGTCCTTGCTTTCCTTTCCGTCCTGCGCGCCCGGCTACCTGACTCATCATCATGAAGGCATGCTCATAGGCACGAAAGTCGGGATAATTGAGCATCGTGTCGGCATCAAGAATCCCCACTACCGCCACGTTGTCGAAGTCGAGCCCTTTGGATATCATCTGAGTGCCGATAAGGACGTTGGTCTTTCCCTCTCCAAACTCACCGATAAGTCGTTCATAAGCACCCCTCGTACGCGTTGTGTCCAGGTCCATACGTGCTACTCTTGCCTCAGGAAACTCTGCACGCACAAGGTCTTCGATCTTCTCCGTGCCATAGCCCCGGTCAGAGAGATGTGGATTGCCACAATTGGGGCACGTCTCCGGAACAGGCATCGTGAACCCACAGTAATGGCACGTGAGGAGGTTAAGACGCTTGTGGTAGGTCAGAGAAACATCACAGTTCTTGCACTTAGGAGTCCAGCCACATGTAGGACACGACAACACGGGTGCGAAACCACGCCGGTTCTGGAAAAGGATAACCTGTTTGTCATCAGCCAAAGCCTCTCGCATGGCAGCGAGAAGACGAGGCGAGAACGGACCCGTCATCATCTTGCGATGCCGCAAGTCCTTCGTATCGACGACCTCTATCTCCGGCAACTGGATATTCTTGAAACGTGTAGAAAGGGTAACAAGTCCATATTTACCCGTTTTAGCGTTGTAATAACTCTCCATAGACGGAGTCGCTGTGCCTAACAAGGTCTTTGCCTGGTACATTTGAGCTAAGACAATGGCCGTAGAGCGGGCATGATAGCGAGGTGCAGGATCTTGTTGTTTGAAACTTGTCTCATGCTCCTCATCAATGATGACAAGCCCAAGTTTCTGAAAAGGAAGGAAGACGGCACTGCGCGCACCGAGGATAATATCATAAGGCTCATTGGAGAGTTGCTTGCGCCATATCTCCACACGCTCGGCATCACTGTATTTGGAATGGTAAATGCCGAGCCGCGAGCCAAAGACACGTTGCAGGCGCTGCGTCATCTGAACGGTGAGAGCTATTTCGGGCAGCAAATAGAGCACTTGCTGTCCACGGTCGATAGCCTCTTGGATAAGATGGATATAGATCTCCGTCTTACCGCTCGACGTCACACCATGCAGCAGTACTACATTCTTCTCTTTCCACTGCTGTTCTATCTCGCTCTTAGCCTTTGCCTGCACGTCACTCAACTGCTGAATACGCTCTGGATGGGCATCGCCTTTTCGGTTAAGGCGGTCCACGGCATGTTCATAAGTTTCGATGAATCCTTGCTCGGCAAGTCGTTTGACGGTGTCATACGTGCAATGTGCCTCATTCATCAATTCTTCTCGTGTGATAACACCATTGGAAGAATCATCTTGAAGAGACAGAAGCACTTGAAAGGTCTTCAACTGCTTGGGCATACGTCGAAGCATCTCTATGGCGACCTTAACCCCTTCTGCGCTTGCAAACTTCTGACTGACACGCACACAAGTCTCTGTCTTAGGCCGATAGCCGGCTTCCGCCTTTAATCCTGCGGGTAAGGCTGCATTCATCACTTCACCAAGCGTTGACATATAATAGTCGGCTATCCACCGCCAAAGTCGCAGTTGATTAGGAAGAAGCACGGGAGCATCATCAAGCACCGTCAGGACTTCTCGGATCTTATCATCCGGAAGGTCGGGCTTATCGTCATGCACACGTACAGCCATTGCCGCATAGGTCTTACTCTTGCCGAAAGGTACGAGCAAACGCATGCCCATACGGATTCGCATCGAAAGCGCATCGCTCACGGCATAAGTGAAAAAGTCTTGAAGGGGCAATGGCAGTATGACATCCACGTATCGCATAACGATGCAAAGATACTGCTTTTTCCATGAAATATCCTCACACTGCCAATCTTTTATGGTGGCTTTTATGATGGATGGCAGAGATTTCTTACATTCTCCTCAAAATGTTCCTTATCGACAGCTTTAGCTTTCATGGCTGAACGATAATTGTAAATGGTGTGTGGAGAGTAAGACAAGAGTGTTGCTATCTCTGAGCTCTCCGTAACGCCCAACCTGATGAAAGCAAAGATACGCAGTTCTGTCGTCATAGAACCATCTGTATTAAGTGACACCTCATTGCCAGGCTTGAGCAGTCTAGAGAACTCTGATACGAAATCCGGATACAAACCAAGAAAGGCTTTGTCGAACTGAAGATAAAACCGTGCCATATCATGGTTTGCTATCCGGTCAGAACTGACAACGCGCAAGAGATCTTTTGTCTGATTGGCCTTAATCTTCATCTGGACAAGCGTACGGTAACTCGTAATACGATCCATGGTCGAAGCACAGATATCAACAAAAAGGCGAAGATATTCCTCACGCTTACGGTTTGCCTCGCGCAAAAGATTATTCAGATGTGAGAGCTCATCATTTGTCTCCTGCATCTGCTGGTTCACATCATTCAACTGACTGTTCTTATGCTCCAGAAGTCGCTGGCTAAGATGAAGCTGGGCATTGCGACGTCTTGACAAGAAATACAACGCCGATGCTCCTAAAGCCAAGACGATAGCAAGAAAAACTATACCCCATAAAATCCGACTCTGTCGCTTGAGTTGTTGCTGATAGGCAGTTGCAATCGGAGGCAGACGGTTAGAGATCTCTAACTTACGCAGTTTATTATTGAAGAACGTTGCATCATCCATTGCCACAAGAAGATAATGGTGAGCCAATGTGGCATTAGAGGCATCTTCCTTGAAGATATACATTGCCAGATCTTGCAAGGCTGCATTCTCCTTGACGGATGCTAGTATATCAGACTTGGCAGACAGTACAAGATACTTGCCATAAGCATCACTGTTGCCCATCAGCTGGTAGCCACGGGCAATGGCAAACGCGGTCTGTGAATACAGACGACCATAATGGTTGTTCAGTCGTAAAGACGATTTATAATAAGCAATTGCTTTCAGAGGATTCTGCCTTAGAAAATAAGATCGTTCGCCCATCAAATAATACCACATTGCACTTCTCTTTGTCGTGTTGTCAAGCGCTAAAGTAAGATAATGCATTCTCAGATGATCCATCCGAGAAGAAAACTCCGCATCCATCGTGAAAGCACTCCAATAGACATAGGTCCAATAGCCGGCTATGGCATAAGTAAATCTCAAATTCTGAGGAAGGCTCTTATAATCTGTCTCGGCAATAATCGTCTCTGCATTATTGTAGAAGCCCGCATAAGACAGCAAAAGGGCCATGGCAAGATTGGCATGAATGACTGCATGTTGATCGTGTAATCGTAATGCTTCTGAGCGATAACGTTTCGTGTAAATAAAAGCAGAGTCGAACTGGTAAGACGAGTATGCTTTCACCAAATCGCCCAACAGATGCAACCGTTGCTTGGATGTCACTCCTGCAAAACGCAACTTATTCTTCATAGCCGACAAGTGCGCTTCATACCGCGCATCAATACCAGGTTTTACTTTGATGCAGCTGTCTAAAGACGATAAATCAGTCATTATGATTCTACGTGCAGCTATCATCCGATTACCTGCAAAGAATGTTAAGCAGAAGGCTAATATGACCTTAAATAGTGAATGCATAAGCGTTTTCAGTTTACTGGAAGCAAAGATAAACAAAAGGATTCTAAAATCACGCATCTCCCTAAACAATTTTATAAGATTGACATAATAGCTATATTATCAGCTACTTACAAAGAACACCATTTTACTTTAATCTCCCTAACGTCTCACATCGATAACAACGAAAGCCAAAACTTCATAATTTTGCCAACGAAAACAAAACTAATTGCACAAATTAATAAAAACACATAAAAACAATCGTATGATTCACAACTTCAAATCCAACACTCCGCGTTTGAACACCATCGCTGTGGCAGCCGGTCTGCTCCTGCTCGGTACTCCAGTCTTCGCACAAGAGAACACGGAGAAGTCAAAGGAAGAGGGCAACCGCAATGTAATGCTCAATGCTTCTTCAGCCAATGGCCCCCGTGAGATTCAGATTGGTCTGCCATCAGCAGACGTCAACGTCTTAGAGAACGGACTGCCCGTAACCTATGCTACGAACCCTCACAGTGTCAACTCTATTTGGAGAGGTGATGCCAGCCTGAGCCACAACGGACTTCTGAAGATCTCAGAGACTGCTATCACGACAGGAAACATTGGCTATGCCGTCAACTCCTTCACACAGCTCGGTCAGGACGGTTTCCATACGACCCTCAATTATAAGATGAACCACTTCGGCCAGCAGGAGTTTTCTTTGAACCTCAACGGCGGCCTTGGCAGTGGATGGTACTACAGTGCCAACATGTACCAAGACTTCGATCCCGGAACATTCAAGATCAAGTCTTCACAATATCAGGACCGCACACAGATTTATAAGTTCGCCCTGACAAAGCGATACAATGGTAACCGCGGTGAGTTCACAGCTATGTGGCATTATGCCAACAGCCATCCAGTTTATACCTATGCTACACAGAGTGCTCCGTTCATCTATGGTGGTGATGGAAGTGTGAAAGAGTATGGAGACTTTAAGCTCGGTACCACTTCATACCTGCCAACAAACAGCAACATCACTTACCGCGACATGAGAGACGGCAAGCTCAAGGAGACTTCGCTCTACGATTATATCGAGAACCGTACAAGCAATTTCTCCTTGTTGAACAACTATAACTGGGACAACGGCTTCTCCCTGAAGACGATGCTGCGCTTCGACCATGCTCATGGTGCACTGGTCTACCAGACACCTATGTCTCTTCTCAATGTCAAGGGCAACAGTCAGTATGCTTATAAGTACCTCGACAACATGAACCAAGTTCAGACCTACACCGGCGATTATGTCCAGACACGTATGTCTTGCTTGAACAGTGGTGACATCAACGAGCTGCTCTTCACCAATGAGCTGAGCAAGAAGTTCAAGACATCTACTCTCCGTATCGGTATCAACGAATGGTACTATCACATCAACTACACGTCCAACACGACGATGTATGATCAGAGTGTGCCTACAGATGGCAGCTATGCCATCCGCGTCTATGACAGCAACCTCCGCAACACTTACTTCTACGATTTTAACAAGAACGCCTCTGAGTACTATAAAGGCTACGAGAACAAGGCAGCTCTCTATCTCACACACGATTGGGACATTACACGCAACTTCAACCTTTACTACGGAGCACGCTTCGAATATCAAAAACTGCACGGACAGAACGCTGCCGACAAGGAGGGTAAGTATGCACGCTTTGCCGACTACTACATCGGTGCAACGAACCCCACCACAGGCTTCAAGATCACTCCGTCTGACCTCGACTACAACTGGTTCAACTACGACTTCACGGCTCAAGCAACTTGGAAGTTGACAAATGAGTTCGGACTAACAGGCGACTTCACTTATATCGTCCAGCACCCGCGTTTCGAAAACTTCGCTTCTGCTACGCTACCTAACACGGATAAGGTAACTGTACCTCTGGGTCGTGGTGGTATCTACTACAACAATTCTTGGCTCAGCCTCACGTCGCTCTTCTCTTACATCTCTAAGACCAACAACAACTCAACGCTTAACTTGCAGCACGGCAGTGAGATCATGGCAGCTCCGCTTACCTATGATATCCAGACCTGGGGATGGACAACAGACCTCGTGGCTAAGCCCGTCAAGGGTCTTGACATCCACTTCCTCTTCACCTATCAGAAGCCGACTTACAAGAAATATGAGACAAGCGTCACGTTCTCTGATGGATACCAAGGAAAGATCGATGCTACCGGCAATATCGTAGCAGAGATTCCACAGGTGCTCATCGAGTTCGACCCCAGCTACATGATTACCAAGGACATCAAGATCTGGACCTCCTGGCGTTACTTCGGCAAGACCTATGCCAACCTCAATGATGCCTATTACTTCGGCAGCCACTGGGAGACCTTCGGCGGCGTAAACTGGCAGGCCAACAAGCATCTCGGCTTAGGCATAGATGTAGTCAACTTCCTCAACCAGACTGGCGCCAAGGGTACTATCGCCGGATCAGAGCTCGTTACCAAGGATGAGGTGAAGGCAGCCAACAACTATGCAGGCCGACTGCTCACAGGCTCATACCTCCGTCCTTTCACTGTTGAGTTCACTGCATCTCTGAAATTCTAATACCTAAAATATTCGTTTACCATGAAAACAGCTTTAATCGGACTTGCTTTGCTTGCTGCCGCCACAACGGCACAAGCGCAGAAGTTAGCTATTGCCCAAAAAGGGGATACGACGATTGTCACCGTCACTAACCCCACTAAATATCTCATTCTCCCTATTGAGGAAGACAGCATTGAGAACAAGGTAAAACTCGATAAGGGACTGCCTACAGACACATGGATGGACATCCGCCTGGCGCGAAAGAAGATCGATTACAATGTGCCATTCGAACTTGGTGGCGGCAAGAAAGCCATCGTAAAGATTCTCGGATTGAAGAAAGGTGATATCGTACTGAAGAAGATGAAACTCTCCGATGTGTGGAATCCTGTCAACACCGATTATTATCGCCCCGTCTATCATCACACGCCAAGCTACGGCTGGATGAACGATGCTAACGGTATGTTCTACAAGGATGGTGTTTGGAACCTGTATTATCAATACAATCCTTATGGCTCCAAATGGGGCAACATGCATTGGGGACACGCCATCAGCAAGGATCTGTTCCATTGGACAGAAGAGCCTGCTGCCATCGCCCGCGACACCTTAGGCCATATCTTCTCTGGCTCGTCTGTCGTAGATGTAAACAACACAGCCGGATACGGCAAGGGTGCTATCGTCGCCTTTTATACCTCAGCCAGTGAGAGGAACGGACAGATACAGTGCATGGCCTATTCAACGGATAACGGCATGACGTTCACAAAGTACGAGGACAATCCTATTCTCACGCCGTTTGACGGACTGCTCAACTTCCGTGACCCGAAAGTGTTCTGGTATGAGCCTAAGAAATGCTGGTTCATGATTGTATCTGCCGACAAGGAAATGCGCTTTTATAAGTCGCACGACCTCAAGGATTGGACATACATCAGCGCTTTTGGAAAAGGATACGGCGCACAGCCTAACCAGTTTGAGTGCCCCGATTTCTTCCCGATGACTGCCGACAATGGACAACAGAAATGGGTGATGATCGTCAATATCAACCCCGGATGTATGTTCGGTGGATCCGCTACAGAATACTTTGTGGGTGACTTCGATGGCAAGACTTTCAAATGCGATGACACCCCTGACGTAGCTAAGTTCCTCGACTTCGGTAAAGATCATTATGCTACCGTTACATTCTACAACGCTCCCGACGGCCGTATCGTTGCCTTTCCTTGGATGAGCAACTGGCAGTATGCCAATGTCACGCCTATCAAGCAGTATCGTGGTGCTAACGCTCTGCCCCGTGAATTGAAACTGTATTATAAGGATGGTGAATATTATGTAGCAGCAAACGCCGTAAACGAGGTCAACGCACTGCGCAAAGAGACAAAGGACTTAGGTGACATCAATGGTGGTGGAGAATTCGACAATCTCTTCCCGAAGACTGATGGTGCCTTTGAGATTGAGGCTGATATCACACCTGATGCACAAGGCACGGCAGGAATAGATATCTCTAATGATAAAGGAGAAGTAACAAAGGTCTATCTCGACATGAAGAACAACCGGCTCGTAATGGATCGTACAAAGAGCGGCTTGATCGACTTCGGCAACAAGGCTGTACCTCACGACATTGAGAAAGAGTATGACTTACATGAACATCGCGGCAACAATACTCCAATGCGCGAGCAGAACTCTGTGAACTATGTCAACGACTTCGCCTTAGGAACCTGGGGGCCTCTGAAACTCTGTGGCGGAAAGACATACCACGTCAACATCTTTGTGGACAACTGCTCGATAGAGGCTTTCGTCGATAATGGCAGACTCGCTATGACGAATCTCGTGTTCCCCACTAAGCCTTACAATAGCCTGAAGTTCTATAGCGAAGGTGACAACGCTACCTTCAAAAACGTGAAGGTATACAAGTTAGGTATGTAATAGATAAAATACATGGGTATTGGTTGCAGTGGCCGCCCCCAGTTGGCGGCCAACCATTGCAATCAATACCCATGTCTATTTATTAGAAATAATAAGCTAAGCCAATTTGCCATGCATTGTAACGAGCATGGAAGTTCTTATTCGTTACACTCTTAGAAACAGTCTCTGATGCACTATTCCATGTAGCATCACCTGTCTTTCCACAAGCGATGTTATAATTTGCATTAAGCTGCAGATGATTGACCAACGTAATACCTACACCAAGATTAACACTAAAGTTAGAATCCTTCCACTTCCAGTCATAATCAGAAATTTTCTTGTCTCCACCGACATTGAAGCCAAACTGTGGGCCGGCAAAGACGAAGAAGTTAGCCAAAGAGCCCAAACCTACGGAATAGCGCAGGTTAATAGGAATGGCTATCTGCTTCTGATCGAGAGAAGTCTTCGAGCCATCTGAAGAGTTCTCTACATTAGCAGAGCGCTGGTCATAGAGAGCAGACGCATCCACACCAAGCCCCACCAGAGGCAAAGTGAACTTCAACGTAGGGCCAACATAGAAACCTACACGATTGCTCTCATCGAACACACTCTCATTGAGTTTGAGGCTTGTAGCATCAATGCCACCTTTTATTCCGAGTTTCACCTGGGCTGATGCAGGAGCCGTAAATAAGATGGCCACAGCCACCAACAGAAAAACTTGTAATTTTCTCATAATATTATTCTGATAAACATTAGTGTCGTTGTCTTCTCACCGTTACTCTCGCAGCACCAGACATAGGCGTCGACTGTGGAGCACGAGAGCGACTGGACCTCACACGTTCTGTCCGTGCCGAAGAACGCTTCACACGGCTATTCTTTTTCTTGGCATACAACAACTTTGGATCAAGCTTGGCAATGGAATCCAACGAATCTTTCTTAGCTTGGTCACCCCATATTTGTGACTCAAAAGCTGTTATTTCCTTATCTATTCGCTGTTGTTCCTTCGTGAGTTTTATAGAGTCTCCACCAACTTCCTGTGCCAAGGTCTTACCAAGCATATTGTTGGTTTTATATATCTTGCCCTTATATTGATTCGTTCCAAAATAATCGGCAAGGCTCATCATAGCAGCATTATTAATGTTACTTGTCATCACCATCTGCTTGGCGAGGAAAGGAGCCAAATCACTATAACGGACCCAAAAGAGTGGATACTTGGTAGCTCCATCACCAAAGTCATCCTCCCGATACATCACTGGACAGAGCGCAGTGACCTGACGATGGAATGTTGCCGTATTCTGATCATAGTAACTGCTCTCCTTGATGAAATAGGCCTTTACCTCAGCTGACGGAATATCGCTGTCATCAATATGCACACCCTTGTCTGTTTTCTCATAAAAGATATGATAATCGTCAAGGAACTTCTTAGGATTTAAACGCAATGACTCATCAAACTTCTCACTGCCACTGTTCACATCGTAGCTGTAGGCAGCAATACCTCCATGATTAGGGCCAGCCATGATAAGCTTAAAAAGTAAGGTGAAAAGATTGACATGAGTGCCATCTGGCTCCACCGGATAATAGAGCGCAGCATTGGCATCATCAGTCAGGTCAAGCTCACGATAGACATCACGCCGCCAGATGACATCACCACTCATGGGCTCATTTGTCGGAAAGTCTATCTGTTGACGAAGTGTCATATTGTTGCTGTTCGACTTCTGTGTCTGCTGTTGTTGTATCCGCCGAGCTTTAGGCTGGGCACAAAGGCTCGCAGCCCCTACACAGAACATCAACATTATAATAAAGTACCTCTTCATAAGATTTGTTTTTTACTGTTTATCTCACCTTCACCTCCATAGCTCCCGGTAAGGTTCTTGCCACGCCATCAGGTCCCACGGCATGCACCTCCGTGATATAGAACCGGCGACCGCGACTCAGACGACGGAACTGCTCACGCATGCGGTCTGAGAACTGACCATCCTGGGATGCCATCTGCACAGCGTTACCCATATTATCATAGAACACCGTGGAGAAGCCGGTAACTCGGAACTGTATGTCAAGGATGCCATCATCGATAGCAGCATTGAGATGGCCAGCTCCCATAAGGCTTGCCTTAGACAGGTTTCCACCTTTGAAACGATCATCACCTACAGCAATGTATGGAGTCGGATTAGGCAACTTACGCACACGGAACACGAACGGCGGGAAGGAACGAGTCATCTTGCCATCTCGTGCACTGACACGGAACGTGACATCGTGCCCCACCGCAGCCGGAATAGCAACGTACTTGCCAGGGCCTTTGGTAATCAGCCGTCCACCCGTCATGCTCACTGAAACACCATTTTGTGGTACACCGGGAACACTGACGCTAATGGGGTTATTGTAACCTGCGTAAAGCATGTTCATAAGATCAGCAGCAACTGTTGCGCCACCCGGAACAGGGATGACATTGTATTTCTGAATAAAGTTGCGTCGAAGGACATCCCCACGGTTGTTACGCATGAGAATGTAACCACCAAACTGATGCTCACCCACTCCGCCTGCTGTGAAGCTATATTGCCCATTACGTGTGGCGATACGCGCACCATTGACATAAATCTCGGGCTGACTCGTCGTATCTACTGCTGCCATGACAATATTCGCATTGAATCGCTCGCCAGGATAAAGTGTTGTCTTCTCTGGTACGACAAATGCCTCTAACTTATTCACACGAATATCTTTCAAGCCGATATTTGCCTGCAAAGAGTGAAGCACTTCTCCCTCAGCATAGCGCACATCATTCTGCAACTTAGAAAGGAGCGTGACAGCAGCAGCCACCGGCATGTTCTCAAACATATATTCCTGCCAGTTCTTGCCAAGATTGTCTTTGCCGCGCGGGACCTTCGTGGAGAGATTGCTCTCTATGATAGCATACTGACGTGGATCGGTGACATATCGGAGGATGCGGTCCCGGAAACTATTGATTGCCTTATAGAGTTTTTTCCCTTTACCCGTCAATGGAGCTAACATTACAGTTCCAGCAGCATCGACATTATCCGTATTCTCAATATTCTTTAGATTTCCCTTAGGACCGTCCGCCTCCTTGACAATAGCGATCTTCAAATCCTCAGCAAAGTTGTACAGCGAGTCACTCATATTCCGTACATCCTGAGCCTGCTCATACCACTGTTTGACCTTTTCAGGATTGCTGAGCATCTGGCGACGGAAGTCAGCCATCATGTCTTCATTCAGCTTTGAGGAATTGGCGGTTGTACGGTCAAGGCTCTCCTGCACCACAGCAAAGCCATGGAGTACCTCCGTCGACACATTGAGTGCCAACATAGCCAGAAGAACGATGTACATCAGGTTGATCATCTTCTGACGGGGAGTGACCGGTCGTTTTTTTATTGCCATTACTCGTTGTCCTTATTAGTCGTTATCCTTAGTCATGCCCGCATTTGGCGCAGCAGCCCGCATATTGACGGTCATGGCCTCGATCATACGTGCATAGATATGGTTGAGCTGGTCGATCTGCTCTGCCATCTTCTTCGTCTGAGCATTGATCTCGTCAATAGTCCCAATCTGTTTGCTGGCACCCTTAAGCTGCATCTCGTAAATCTTACTGATGCCCGTGAGCGTACGATTGAGATTCTCCATTTCCTCACTGTCACGTGTGAGACGCGAACTCTGCTCATTGACTTTCTTCAGCGTCTCGACCAGTGTCTTCAGTTCCTCAACATAGTTGCCCTGCGCCTCATTCATAGCTTCTGCTTCCTCCTTAGACATCTGGGGAACGAAGTTAGGTGTTGAAGCAGGTGCTGACTGTTGGGTGGACACAGGTGACTGGACTGATTCTGAAGACTGGACCGAAGCAGGAGTCTGTACCGATGCCTGCGATTGTTCTGATGCAGCATACTGCGGCTGAGATTGATACTGCGGCTGAGGTTGATATTGAGGCTGCTCTTTTGACCGATGAGTAGCGATAGAAGCATCAGCTTCTGCCTCCTCCGTTTTATCTTCTCCGACCGGATAGTTAACTTTACCCGTCTCAAGATATTCTTCCGTCAGATGAGTCGGCATAATGCGGCCCTCGGCTGTCTTGTCGAACGGACGGTCAAAAGCAGAGATGAAGAACACAAAAACCTCCGTACCCATGCCGATAAACAACATGATATTTGCTCCCGGAAGATGGGTCAACTTGAACAAAGCGCCAAGGATGACGACAGAGGCGCCCCAGCTATAAGCATAGTTAAGGAACGTCTGACCTGCTACGGTGTCCATCCACTTCTGCAGACGGTAGACGAGATTATATTTACTGTATGTCATAATAACCTATATTCTTTCTTTGTTGTTATCTTCTTTTCTGCTTTCCACTGACAGAGTTAGCCAAAGATCGCACGCAACGGAAGCCTATGTAACTTCTCGGCTGATTTTGATATTCCCACGAGCGCCAAGCCGAACGGATCAAGCTCTCAGGGTCTTTCCATGATCCGCCACGCACACTCTTTTTCTTCAAGCGGTAAGGATCTTCTATAGCTGCATTATATCTTAACTGTGGGTTGATATCGTTCATCGATTCCACACCTGCCTCCGTATAGATCGTGCTGGTCCATTCTGCCACATTACCTGCCATATCATAAAGCCCATTGCTGTTGGGCGAGTAGCTACCCACTTTAGCCGTAATAAGGTTTCCGTCTTTCGTATAATTGCCGCGATCTGGCTTGAAGTTGGCATAGAAACAACCATTGCCACTCATCACGTCTTTATTCTCCCAAGGAAACTCCGTCTGATTCTTACCTCTTGCAGCATACTCCCACTCTGCTTCAGTCGGCAGACGATAGCGCTGCACATAACGAGCCTCAGGTCCAAGACCTTTCAGCAGATAGTCGGTACGCCATGCGCAGAATGCATTGGCTTGCTCCCAGGTCACACCAACGACAGGATAATCGTTATAAGCAGGATTGGAGAAGTAATTACGAAGATAGACCTCGTTATTAGCATTGCGGAAATCATTCACCCAACAAGTAGTATCGGGATAGATATTGACAATATAAGTGTTGAGGAAGTCCCACGGACCGGAGAGCGGACGATCGATAGTCTGCCTCACGATATTCCCCGACTCGTCAATATAAGCCGTATCCTTACTTATCATCACTACCTGGTTAGGATCCACGACATCATCCGTGTTGAGATCACGTTCCTTAGGGTCCAACCTATTACGGCGAAGTGCAGCAGCAGTATAGTCATACACTTCATAACGATAGTTCATTTGCTTATAGTCAAGCATTTTCTCTCCAGTAACAGGATTGGTGACATAAAGGCTCTCTATGGCACGTTGTTCATCCTCGTTAGGCTTACGCGGCAGACGTTTATTCCAATTGATATGCGGTGTCACGGGATCACCGTTCTTGTCCTCCGTGATCATGTAAGTCTCGTCACCTCCATAATTAGGATCTGCAAGACGCGTACGTAGAATAGAATCGCGAACCCACATCACAAACTGCTTATATTGCGAGTTGGTAATCTCCGTTTGGTCCATCCAGAATCCGTCTACGGAGATATCCTTTACAGGGATATTCTTTCCCCACAAGCTATCACTCTTGACGTCACCCATCTTGAGATAGCCCCGATCAATTCGCACCATGCCATAAGGTGTCGGTTCGGTAAAGGCTTTGCCACCTACACCAACAACTTCACCCCCTCTGCCTGACATCGACGCTGTCTTCGCACTGAAACAGCCCGACAACGACAAGGCCAGAGCAGTCATACTAACTAACAATATGATATTCTTCATATATATTTATTCCCTTTTTCTCACAATCATAAGATACGCACGCTCTTGTGCAGGTTACGGCCTTTCTTCACGAAATTCAACTCATGCTTATAACCGATGAACAATTCGTGGCTGCCATTACTAGGATTGATTGCTGACGTATATATTTCATAGCTGTAGCCTAAAACCACACCATGGAAACTTCCTCCGAGGAGCACCGTCGCAGAAATGGTCGGACTATAGGTCGCTCCCAAATAAAGCATGCGCGTGCCATTCGTATAGACAAGACGCGATGTGATGTCGCCTCGCCAACCCGAGCCATCCGTTCTGACTAAGAAAGATGGCTTCAATGATAGAAACGGATTATGAAAGCGAATATTGCCTCCACCGGTAAAATAATAGCTTCGGTCTATCTGCAACTCATTATTGTCGCCCAACGTTACAAGGGGGGCATTAAGATGTTTCGCAGAAAGGCCTGCATACCAATTCCCATGGATATAATAGAGGCCTGCCCCTAAATCAATCGTATTACCTGTTAAAGAAGAAGTAGAGAAAGCTGGGTCGTTCGATTCTCCCAAGTCGACCTTGCTACCGTCAAAGTTCTCATTGATAAACCCAGCAAGTACACCAAGGCGGAACTGTCCCCCAAAGAGTTTCATCTGGTAAGCATATTGCAACTCCAGTTTAGTATGCGTAAAAAGACCAATCTGGTCGTTCATGAAATTGAGTCCGACACCATGGAAAGCTTTCAAAGCACGGAACGGCATGTCACCGGATACATAAGCCGTACGAGGATTGTGCTCAAAACCAGCCATATCCAAAGCATAAGCAGCCGTCACATTAATAAACGGTTGCTTTCCTGCTGCAGCAGGGTTAAAAGAAGTCTCCATATCAAAATAATGACTGAACGAAGGGTCATATTGTGCCTTGGAGACAATGCTGCAGAGAGAACAAATGAGGAGGAATATGTAGTATTTATAGTTCTGCACGATTAAACAACGCAGAAGTATCACAATTATTGCATAAAAATCGGGAGCAATCAACAAACATGTTGGTAACTCCCGAAATAAATCTTCAACCGACTAATATTCGTCCTCATTCCAAAGGAAATCTTCCTTCGAAGGGTAGTCAGGCCATAAATCTTCAATACTCTCATAGACGTCACCTTCGTCCTCTATCTCCTGTAAGTTCTGTATCACCTCGTCAGGAGCACCCGAACGAACAGCATAGTCAATCAACTCATCCTTTGTTGCTGGCCAAGGAGCATCCTCAAGTTTGGAAGCCAATTCAAGTGTCCAATACATAATCGTAAGTATTTTGTCGTGTGTTCTTCTTGTTGTATATCTAAATTTGTGGCGCAAAAATAAACAAATTATTTGTATCTACAAGCATTTATGGTAAGAATTTTACGACAAAAGGTACAAGAAATCATAAATTATCAGACCAACATCACTTTATAGTTAATTTTTGGCATCTTCCCATCTAAAAACACCACTCCACAGTCATAAAGATCAAAGCTAACCACTACTTTATTTTCCTTTATCAAGTCTACCCACAAAGCGTAAGTATCAGCATTTGCATGGATATTCTCGATTACATAAACACGGTCAGTCATATCTTCATGAGTGAGGAAATCATACAACCGACCATAGAACCGCGACAACCTCGTATTACTCGTAGAGAAATACTCATAAAACGATCTCGGCAAGTTCATAGGTTCTTTGTACGAACGAACGACCTCCGTTACAAAACGGAAGGCAAATGGAGACTGAACCCCGAAGCCATGGCTGCGAGGCCATCTTATTATCGAATATAAGAATCTACGAATGCTCATATTTATTGTAAGGTGCTACCTCTTGACTGACCGCAAACGAAAAAGAGCCTTGAGGATATTACTATTCTCAAAGCTCTCGTTCAAAGGAGGCGGCTACCTAC
>DEKJ01000025.1 GCA_002353825.1 Prevotella sp. UBA2725
GACATACCTTTGGCACATTGATCCAAGCGGCTACTGGTGACATCGAGACCACCAAGAAACTCATGGGTCACAAGTCGCTCAAATCAACCGCAGTCTATGCAGACGTGCTGACTGAGGAAAAGGTCAAGGCTATCTCCAATACCAAGACGGTATTCAGGAGTCGCAAGCCACACACCGAGAACAAGAAGATTCCACGAACCAAGCGAACGGCAGCGACCAACACGCACCCTCGCAAGGTCATAGATATACAGGATAACGAATAACGGCTAACGAGCCGATTCAGGATAACAACCAGTTTCATTTCATCAAAAGCAGTGCCCTGATTCAAGGTAGTGGTTTCCGCTACCCTTAGGGGCTTGCTATCTCAAAACCAAGCATTCAGGATAACGTAAACAACTAAATATCAAGATTATGAATAAGACTATTGACAACGAGACTCTTCTTTTGAAGGTAGAGTCATTTGAGCATCGCATCGAGGTTCTGGAGAACACTCTCAGCGCAGCCAAGGAGGTATTGACACTTGAAGAAGCAGCCCTTTTCATGGGTATATCAAAGAGCAGTCTCTACAAGATGACCCATCGTCATGAGCTTCCTTTCTTCCGTCCAAACGGCAAACTCATCTACTTTGAGAAGGCTGAACTTCTGAAGTGGATGCGTCAGAACCGCAGCATGTCTGAGGCTGAGACCAAGGAGGCAGCAGCCCAGAAGCTGAATGAACTTGCCAACCACTAATCAATGAGTATTATGAATCAGGATTTCAATCAACAGCAGTACAACGACAAACTGGCTCAGGTAGCCAGCCTTGCCGTTACCTATGCCAAGGATGGCACAGGCTATCACAGTATGAAGGATGCCTTCAATGAACTGTGCGAGATTTCACATGCCAACAAGGGCATTGACCAAGAAAACACTATCGGCAGACGAACCCTGCTTGTGCAGAGTGTCTGCATCAAGGCTATCCATGCGCTCACTCCATACCAGAACGAGCGACTTGAACAGCAGCTGAAGGACATTGCTTCGGACTATCCCGAGCATCGTCACCTGCATTTCCGCAGATAGTTTCTTCTTTCCCTTTTGTCATATCATAGACATATCAATGAGAGTTACCGCTTACATACGTCAGAAAGATACATCGAAGAACGACCTTGACAGCCGTGCTTCGGTGTACTTCCGTGTCCGTGACAAAGGGCTTGATGTCAAGTGCGCAAGCGAACTTCAGATCAATCCCAATCACTGGAGCCAAGAACGACAGGGCTACAAGAGCCGTGTCAATCTTGTGGATGACGATACCAGAAACCTCTTTGACTCACAGGTCAAGGAGATTACAGGTATCATAACCAGGGAATACTATATCGGAGCAAACTCCGACTGGCTAAGACGACTGATATTTGCCTATCACCACCCCAATGCCTATTGCATGGGCAGTGGCATGGCGGTAAGCAAATCCTTTGTCATCTGGGCAGAGAGGTACCTTCAGAACAAGCATTTCGGCAAGCATCAGGAGTGTAACACCCGATGCCTGATTGACAAGGTTACTCGTTTTGAGGATGAACACAAACACCCGATGAACATTGACAGCATGACTGCCGATGATCTTCGTGTGTTTGCGGATTTCCTGTCTTCTGACTATGACATATCTATGAATACCATCGTCACTAACATGACCTTGATGCGTACCGTCTGCAACTGGGTACGAAAGCAGGGAGTCACAAACAATGACCCCTTCTTTGGCTATGACATGCCCAAGGCACTCTATGGCACTCCATATTTCCTGACCATTCAGGAGCGTGACCAAGTTCTGGATGCAGACCTAACGGATGATGCAGAACTTGCTGAGTATCGTGATATGTTCGTGTTTCAGTGTATGGTCGGATGCCGTCATAGTGATCTTGTGACCTTCACCCCCAAGAACATTATTGACGGTGTTCTGGAATATATCCCCATCAAGACCAAGGGCAAGTTAGGTGACGTTGTAAGGGTTCCTCTTATCCCCAAGGCTATGGCTATCCTTGATGGCCATGACCATGGTGATGATGAACCAATCTTCCCCAAGCATTATAACTTCAAGTTCAACGATGCTATCCGTAGAATCTTGAAGCGTGCCAAGGTAAATCGTGTTGTCACTGTGATTAACCCTAAGACACGGCTTGAAGAGAAGAAGCCAATCTCAGATGTGGCTACCTCTCATCTTGCACGAAGGACTTTTATCGGTAATCTTTACCGCATGGTCAAAGACCCTGATTTGGTTGCTTCTATGTCTGGTCATGCCAAAGGCAGCGTTGCTTTTGCCCGATACCGAGTCATTGATGATGACATGAAGAAATCCCTGGTTGAACTTATCCAGTGATTCTCTTCTTTTTGATGGCATATTCCTTTTCCCTTTATTCGGTTACATTTCAATAATATCATAGACTATGGACGATAAAAAATTACATCGTTGCTTCACTTTCTCTGAAGAGCAGTTGAAGCATCTTCGAAGCAAGAAGTACAAGATTGACCGTATGGAATGCTTCATGTCGCTTGTGGATCTTGCCGAGCCAGTTCCAAAACTTGTGCAAATCAGCAAGACCAAGCAAGTAGAAATCTTGGCAGGTCAAGTTATGGTTGACAATACCCAACTTGCCAAACTCTGGGACAAAGACCGCAAGACGGTTCCAAAGCTGTTGGATGCTATGGAGGCTGTGGGCATTTTCTCTTCTCAGGAAGTGGAAGATAACCGCATCTACACCCTTCATTGTCTCTCAGGCTGGTATGTTGATGCCAAGTTCGTGTCGAATGCCTTTGCCTTAAAGCGCAATAACGACAGTACGGCAATCATCCATGCGGAAGTTCCTGCCTCCAAGGTCATCATCACTGAGGATCCTGATGACAAGAAGAAGGACAAGGAAGGTTCTGCTTCTGCCGATGACAAATCCAATGACTCTGCCGAGGGCAACAATCCTCAGACAACTGGCAATGTGTCGCACCAATCACCACAATCTAATGATAGTGGCAATGTGGGTAAGTCTGGAGCAGATGGCAACAAGTCACCATCACCTCCTGAAAACAATTCCCCGCAGTCTGCTGACAGCCCTTCTCCCCAAGGTGAAGCCGATGGCAAGCAGAATGAAGGGAAGCAGCATGAGCAGATACCTTCTCAGCAAGGAGGACAGCAGCCACAACAGCCTAACGGCAATCAAAGACCGCCTTTCAACGGCTATCAGAAGCCTAACGGCTACTACAACCAGAACGGCAACAAATAGCCGTCTGAGGACTCAGGAATGCGACCTGCACCGCCAAACCATCCCAAAGGACGTTTACCGATACAGGACAACACGGCAAGCCGAAACGACTTTCTAAGCCCTGACGGGAACTTAGCAGGTAAAAGGACCGATTTTTAAGAGGTACTTTTCGAGAAATCCTTTTGTACTACATTATTTGTGACCAAATTTATGCAGTCCTAAAAGTTTCTCGGGCTACTCGCAGGCTCGCAGACCTATGTCCTTCTTTTTTACTGATTTATATTCATCCCTTTAATCATATTCAAAGATATGGCTAAGAAAAAGAAGATTATCAAGAAGACACCCACAAGGGTGCATTCCTTCCGCTGTACCGATAAGGACTGGAAGGAACTGAAAAAACTCGCTAAGGAATGTGGTATGAGCATAGGCAAGTATCTCGTTGAGACTGGCAAGAAGCATCACCCACGTCAGCGACTCACTCCAGAGGAAAGCAAAGCCCTGAACTCTCTGACTGAGGCACGTACCGACTTGATAAAAGTCCGCAGTAAGTTGCACGATGCTTCACCCGAGGAAAAGCAGAAGATGTTCAGATCTCCAAAGTTCATGAAGTGGTGGATTGAAGCCGTTGAACGACTCATCAAACACTGGTATAGCATTGAAGACAACCTTACTTCTCCTGTACTGACCAAAGTTCAAGAAGACGAATGATTATACTCGCAAGACCAGTAGCCTATGGCGGCAATGCCGCAAGGTACGCAATGGAGAAGGAGGATGCAACCGTGGTCAAGGTGAACCACATGCCTGACTATCTCGATGCCACCGAAATCTGGTATCGGATGAAGCATCACTGCCAGTTGCATCAACAGGACAGGACTGTTGGGCGAAAGTTGGAACGCTTCATGACCACGTTTGTACTCTCCCCATCCAAGGAAGAGTCAGAGAACTATACCTTGGATGACTGGGCAAACCTCGCTGATGAAGGATTGGAAGCTTTGGATTCAGTCGGACTTTTACCCAAAGGCTTTAAGGAGAAGGTCAAGACCAATTTCCGCAATTCTATGAGTGTTGCTGCCTTGCATCGGGATTCCAAGTCTGGAACCCTTCACCTGCATCTTGACTGTTGCCGTGTGGATAATGACGGCAAGACCAACGATGTTCACGATGTTCACATCAGAGCAATAAGGGCTGCGGAAATTATCAACGCAAGGCATGGTTGGGAGCAACCTCAGGAGGTTCGTGAAATGCGCCAACAAGATATAGCGGAGTTTTGCGAATATACCCTTCAGAAGATGGATAGTTTCGACATTGACCGTTACTTTGATATGCTTCGCATGAGAGGCTATGAGGTCAATCCAAGGTATGACACTACTAACTGCAAACTTGTGGGCTACACCATCGGCAAGAATGCCTCAGTGTTCAAGGCTTCTGCCATCGGTCGAAAGTTCATGGTATCACAGCTTGAAGCCACATGGAAGAAGATGCATCCTAAGCCTACTCAGGTCAAGATGCGACCTGCTTCACCTTCCGTTTCACCGGCTCGCCCTGCTCGCCATGTTGCTCAGACAACGAAACCTACCCAGTCCAATTCTAAGCCATTGCCAGTTGCTACCAAGACTGCCTTCAATGTCAATGTTAGCGGTGAAATGAAGAGAATCTATATTCCGAACACGGTCAAGGACATCTTCCTCAATGAGGTTCAGGTTCCTGATTCTGATATGACTGCATCAAGAGAGGACATTTCTCATGTAGGTATGCTTCTCTTCCTTGATATGATTGATGCAGCAACAACCGTGTCCGAATCTTGTGGCGGTGGTGGTTCTGCTCCTTCCTCTGGTTGGGGTAAGGATGATGACGAAGACGAGCGTGAGCGGGCTCGCCGTTGCCTCCAGATGGCTCATGCCATGTGCAAGCCACCGCAGAAAAGACGTTCATTCCACCGTTAGACAAATCCTACATATCAATGAGAAGAACAAAACATGTAGAAGAACTCATCGAAGATGACGAGCAGAAGCCTGACTTCGATGACATGATGAACGAAGTCCAGGAAGAGATTGAAGAGCATGATGCCGAGGATGCTGTTGTCAGTCGTGCGCCTGAACTCAGGCAGTTGAGTGAGAACATTGACAAAGCGACCAACACTTGGATCAATGCAACTCTTCAACTGGAGTCTGCCATCCGTAAGTACAATTCAGCTCAGACTGCTCTTGGCAATGCCGTTGACACTATCAGTGGTAAGGTTGACACCATCAATACCCACATTGACAATGTTCTGAAGGATGCCCCAACCAAGTTGAAGGTTTCAGTCAGAGTCGATGATGTTGACTGGAAGAAGATTCAGGACATGTTCGACAAACAACATGAATGGATGACCACTCAGATGCAGAAGCATATCCGTGAGGTCAATCAAATGTTTTATGAAGAACGTAGAAGGGTTCAGGAAAGGTACAAGGAGTACGACGGAACCTACCTCGGACACTATGTGCAGTATTTCTTCTGGTTCTTCTTTGTCCTTGGACTCGTTATTTTCGGCTTGGCTATCTTCCTGATGCTCGACAGTCACTACCACTGGACGAAGTAATCTAATGTTTATACCCTCCAAAATCCCTACGAAACTTGGCATAGTCTAAGTTTGTAGGGATATTTTTTTTCTTGAAAACGTCATTTTCTTGAAAATGTGCACTATTGCCCGTTGTGGGAGCCAGATAGCATGAGTAACTTTGCACCGTCAAAATAAACGAGTGTAAACCTAATTGTTATAAAGTAAGCATTCCGTAAACCACGTATAGATGGTTATGGAATACTTTTTATATAGTCCGCTAAATGGGAATTTACAATTCTGATATACTTCAGATGTAGGTTGCCGTTTCTAAAGCAATATAAAGTTTGTTTAAACTATGGTTGGCATTGTTCAAGCCTTTGGCTTCATATCCATTTGTATCCAAAATGTCACCTGTTTCAAAAAAAGCATACAACTTCAAATTGTAGAAGTCGCACACAGATTGAACTCCAGCCAATTCCATTTCTACAGCGATGCACCCTTCTTCCATACGTTTGCGTACAAGTCCTTTTGTTTCTCTGATCATCGAATCTGTCGTCCATATTTTACCTGTAATATATGGTACAGATAATTTGTCGAAAATTATGGAAAGTTCCTTGCTTGCGGCTATATCAATATAGTCGGATGGTGCTGCAAAATAATATGAACACCCGTCCCCTCTGTAACTTTGTGTCGGTATGATAAATCTACCTTGTGTGGTTGTACGGTCAAGACTGCCACAGGAACCGAACATAATGAACTTTGATGCTCCAGTTAGCCAGCTTGCAAGATGACATTGAGAGGATGCTACTGCTGAACCTATTCCTGACAGGTAGAAAGTTATCGTAACTCCTTTATAAGTTGTTTTATAGATATGCGTATCGCCATTGCAAGCCGGCATAGTTGCAATAATTTCAGATTCGTAGGAATCAAGTAAATGCCGATGAATCTCCTTCGAGAATATTATCAGGCATATATCTGCAAAATCTCCACGTCTGCCGTAGAAATCAAACAGATTGATCATTGGTTCAGTTTCAATATCATAACTATCAGTAATCATAGCATATTGAATCAGATGTGAGTTTTATATTGCTCCGGTATCTCAAGATTGAAAGTTCTGCATAATAACAGGACGTCGTGGACATCATTTTCATCGTATTCATATCCAAGATGGAACTGTACCTGTGCCTCCGGGTTTATGCATGTTACCTCAATATTCCCGATATTTCCTTTACCTGAGAAAGTTTCGCTTGGGAAAGTGTATCCGTCATATAGAATTCCATCTTCGACATATTCGAAACAATGCAGATCGATTATTCTTCCGTTGTCATCTTTCCAGACAGTATGGCTATCGGTCGTATAGTCCATTACAACTTCTCTGTATCCCTTCCAGGTAATCACGGATATGGCCTTACCATAGTCTTTCTTCTCTACGAACAGATCGATGTCGTTATGTATTCTTGTTTCTCTGCCTATAAGTGCATCGACACCCCAACCGCCGTCCAGAAACACCTTTACAGATGCTTCAGACAGCATTTCAAGAATCTCACATGCATCAAAATAAGTGACCATAAAATTGCAATTAAAATAAACTTTGGTGCAAAGTTAATAAAATTCCGTGAGACTAAAGAGACTTATACGTAGAAAGTTAAACATACAACTGTATTTTCGCAGAAAATACTATAAAATGCCACCTGAAAAGCCCACTTTTCGTGCACATTTTTCCAACTAAAGCCATTTTTTCAACCTGATTGCTGAAACGACAATAAGGTTCACAATACCTGATTTTGCACCTTCAGGAACGCAGCACAAAATGATAGAAAATGAAAATTTCCGTTCATTTCCGTGTTAAGATATGTTAAGCAGATGTTTTCATTTTGGGGTTTTTGAAATTTTTGTTTCCAGTTTGTTTCTTTTGGTACTTTTTGCTTTTTGGGAGTGTTGATATTCAGCACTTTACAATTCGGAAGCAGATTCTCAAGAAGAAGATCATGATGGTCGTCGGAGCCTGCATCTTCCTCATCGCAGCCGCCAATGCCCTTCCTCTGTTCTTCGGGATCAGCAACTAAACGAGAATAGTCGTTATGGCAAAAGAGGAAGAATTGAGTAAGGCATATCCCATGTTCAAGGGTCTCCAGCGTCCGCTGGAGTTTATGGGGCTTCAGGGCCGTTACATCACATGGGCGGCCGTGACAGCCACTGTGGGGATACTAGGATTCATGATCGTCTATGCCTTGACAGGTTTTATTTTAGGCCTTGCCTTTGCAGTCGTTGTGATAAGCTCGGGCTTCGGTCTGATCATCATCAAGCAGCGAAAGGGTCTCCATTCGAAGAAAACCAACAAGGGAATATTCATCTATGCCTGCTCAAGAAAGCTCTGATGCCAGAGAACATTGTAGAAGGGTGTGATATCAATTCTATGTATAATCGGTAGGCTCACCCCAAATAAGGGATGAGCCCGCCTTTTAGTATTAACCAGGATGCCAAGATCCTACAGTAGAAACAGCAGAAACAGCCATGGTCGTTTATATCATTCTTGCATTTGTCGCCATTCTCTTAGGCATGAGCATCTCTGTCTATGCCTTCGGCACGGGCAGCAAGCGTGCCAAGATCTTCAAGGAGATCTATTTCTCCATTGAGGATATCGAAGGCGTCGGCGTTTTGTACACTAAGACCGGCGAGTTCTCCGCCATCCTTACGATGCTGAACCCCGTTCAGAAATACTGCGCGGATATTGACAACTACTATGGCTTTGCCAATCTCATGGCAGCGCTGATGGCTACGCTCGGTGACGGCTATTCCATCCATAAACAGGATGTGTTCACAAGAAAACGTTTCAAGAGTGAAGGTGAGGGTAATAGAGAGTTCCTCTCTGAGAGCTACTTCCGTTACTTTGAGGGACGGGAGTACACCGACTGTACGACATATATCACCATCACCCAGGAAAGCAAGAAGAGCAAGATCTTCAGCTATGACGACCGCAAGTGGAAAGACTTTCTGGTCAAAATCAACAAGGTCAAGGACCAACTTCAGGACCGAGGAGTCAGCTCAAGGTTCCTTTCGGCCGACGAGGCCAAGGCTTATGTTGACCAGTACCTGAGTCAGAACTTCACCGATGATCATCCGTCGATGAACAACTTCAAGGTCTCGGACGAGCAGATTGGCATTGGCAGCCGGAAGTTCAAGATCTACAGTCTTGTCGATGTCGACAACATCATCCTTCCGAGCTTAGTCAGTCCCTATACGAACCTTGAGGTCAACAATATCACGATGCCCATTGACCTGTTGTCTTTGGTTGAGGGCATTCCAGGAGCACGCAGTGTCGTCTTCAATGAGATCATCTATCTCCCCAGTCAGAAACAGGAGATGGGAAGACTCGCCAAAAAGAAGAACCGTCACTCGTCACTGCCCAACCCAAGCAATCTCATTGCCGTGGAGGACATCAAGAAAGTCGAGGAGCTTATTGCCAGAGAGAACAAGCAGCTTGTCTACTGCCATTTCAACCTCGTCGTCACGGTGGATGCCGGTGCCGACCTACAGAAATGCACGAACCATTTAGAGAATGCCTTCGGCCGTATCGGTATTCAGATAAGCCAGCGCGCCTACAACCAGCTTGAGCTCTTTGTCAACTCCTTCCCGGGCAACTGCTATGGCATGAACCCGGACTATGACCGTTTCCTTACGCTCAGCGATGCCGCCAGCTGCCTGATGTACAAGGAGCGCCTTCCCAAAAGTGAAGACACAAGACTGAAAGTGTACTACACCGACCGGCAGGGCGTGCCCGTTGCCATTGACATCTCCGGCAAGGAGGGTAGGGTGAAGCTCACGGACAACTCTAACTTCTTCTGCCTCGGACCTTCAGGCTCGGGCAAGAGTTTTCATATGAACAGTGTCGTCCGTCAGCTCTGGGAGCAGAACACCGATGTCGTCATGGTCGATACGGGTAACTCCTACGAAGGTCTCTGCGAGTATGTCGGCGGCAAGTATATCAGTTATACCGAGGAGCATCCTATCACGATGAATCCTTTCCGCATCAAGAAAGAAGAGCTCAATGTCGAGAAGACCGACTTCCTGAAGAATCTCATCATGCTGATCTGGAAAGGCAACGAGACCGTCCCGACGAAGATCGAGGAACTGCTCATCGAGCAGGTCATCAAGGAGTATTACGAGGCTTACTTTGACGGCTTCAACGGCTACAACAAGACACAGTTGGAGGCGCTGCACAAGAAACTGCTTATCGAGACCGCTGCCCAGGGCAGGCCTACGGACACCAACAAGGAAGTCGAAGAACGTATCTGGACCCGCATCCGTGAGATGGAAGACCGGCGGAAGATGCTCAAGGTAGAGGAACTGTCGTTCAACAGTTTCTTTGAGTACAGCACAGAGCGCATCCCATACATCTGCAGTGAGAATAGGATCACGGGCATCGACCTGTCCTCCTACAACTACTCACTGGCCGAGTTCTATAAGGGCGGCACCTATGAGCGCACGCTGAACGAGAACATCGACTCCTCACTCTTTGACGAGACGTTCATCGTCTTCGAGATCGACACCATCAAGGACAACAAGACCCTCTTCCCGTTAGTGACGCTGATCATTATGGATGTCTTCATCCAAAAGATGAGGATCAAGAAGAACCGCAAGGTTCTGGTTATCGAAGAGGCATGGAAGGCCGTTGCCTCTCCGATGATGGCTGAATACATCAAGTACCTCTATAAGACCGCCCGTAAGTTCTGGGCGATGGTCGGCGTGGTGACACAGGAGTTGCAGGATATCATCGGCAGTCCCATTGTCAAGGAGGCCATCATCAACAATTCCGACGTCACCATCTTGCTTGACCAGGGCAAGTTCAAGGAACGTTTTGATGATATCAAGACTGTCCTGGGCCTTACCGATGTCGAGTGCCGCAAGATCTTTACCATCAACCGCCTTGACAACACGGAAGGGCGTGCTTTCTTCCGCGAGGTTTTCATCCGACGGGGACTCGTTAGCGAGGTCTACGGCGTTGAGGAGCCCAAGGAGTGCTATATCACCTATACCACGGAACGGGCTGAGAAGGAAGCCTTGAAACTCTACAAGGCACAGCTGAAGTGCAGCCATCCCGAGGCGGTGAAGGCATTCTGCCGTGACTGGCGTCTGTCAGGCATCAGCAACTCACTGGCCTTTGCCCAGAAGGTCAACCATGCGGGACATGTATTAAACTTAAAAGATAAGAAGTAGTATGAACACCATCAATTTGTTATCCCATGTCAGTAATGTACTGAACCTCAATTCTCCGAGAGAGAATGAGCGCGTAGGCAGTCTTCTTGCCAATGAGAACATCCACACCATCGGCATGCTCTGCCGTACCCCAAGGTCTGAGCTTAGGAAGATTCACACGCTCGGCGTGAAGTCAATCGAGTCGATCCGTCTGGAGCTTGCCAAGTATCAGCTCCGGCTCGGCATGAGCAATGATGAGCTTGCTGAATATGACGAGCTTTTCAGGCAGGAAAGAGCCTCCGAGCTTGAAGCAGAAGGATTCAAAGAGAATTATGTTCCAGCGATGCATGTTGTCCTCAACCACTATAGAAAGTGCATCGACTGGGACAACCGTTTCTTTGAGGTTGCCAAGGAGGAGTTTCTCCGTATGGACAGAACGGTCCTTGATGACGTGAGCCGTGCCAAGTTGGCTGTCCAGGCTGCCGAGGCTTTCATGGTCGCTTTTGTAGAGCGCAGTGAGATCGAGATGACTTGACTCTATGTGTAAATCATTGATGTAGTGAGCAGATTTCTTCATATATTGGTTATGGTTCTTACCCTGGCACTGCCTGTCGGTGTCAGGGCACAGAGCTATAGTATCAATGTAGACAGGAAGACCATGGAGGCCATGTCCGAGGCGTATGCCACCGAGGCAGCCATGGAGGCACTTCACAATGAGAACCTTCAAAAGATTTACGAGAGCTACGGTGCGGCAGAAGTAGCCACTGCCGGTATCTTCTCAAGCAAGTATCTTGACCGCAAGGCGCTGACGAATCTCAACCTCTGGAAAAGTGAGGATGAGAACTATTACTATAAGCGGATCTACAACATCGTCTCCAAGCGTATTATCCCCAAGATGATCACGTGTGCCGGCATGATGGTAGAAGATCCGTCCACAGCTTTCTATTGGGGCAGCTACTTGCTGAAGACCACCGAGGATGTTCAATCACTTTGCCAGCAGTTCGAGAGCGTTGTCACCAACAGCACACTCAGTTTCAAGGATATCGCCTTCTTGGAGATATCCGATGAGTTCAAGAAGATCTTCAATATCACCCAGCTTGGTGATGTCGACTGGAAGGATATCTTCGACCATTTGGGTGATGACATCAAAGGTGCTTTCAGTAAAGAAAGCCTTGAGCATGATTTTGACCAACTGATAGAGAAAGGTGTCGGCCTTGCCTCTGCGGGATATTCCAATGGTATGGGCCAACTCCTGAACGGTACCGACTTTGGCGGTACCTTCATCGATAAGATGCGAAGTGTCGTTAGCCTTGCCTCCAACGCTTCTTCAATCTATGACCAGTACAAGGATATGTCTGCATCCGCCATCCTGAGCTCTGTCGTCGACAAGGACAACATAAGCGGTCTTTTCAAACTCAGCGACTATAATCTCACCAATTGGATTGATGATTACAGCGACAAGTCCGAGGGAAGGTATTACACGCAACGTGTATATATCTACCGACGCAACTATGGTTCTGAGCAGCTTTTCAGCTATCGTCCGCCTACCGGCAATGATGATATAATCTATGGCAGTCACTGGTACCGCATCAATACCACCGACCCCAATTTCTGGCCGTCCTCCAGTCAGGCAGAAGCTATCCTCTCCAACTCAGAGTCTCATGCCGGCTGGTCCCGTGAGAAGGTCCGGCAGATGAACAACTCCGGAGACGGCTATACCTATATCATTACCTGGTACCGGTCTTCCTATACCATCAGCAAGAAAGGCAAGCAGTACAGCAAGGCCTTTGCCTATAATATCGATGTCACCAAGAGCTGGGATATTAAGGAAGATGTCTATGAAGCCGTCTTCGACAGTTACAGTATGGACTGGAACACGTTCATGGCTCAGATGAATGTCCGTCTTGATCAGTACAATGTCAATGAGGACAATCCGAATTATAAATACTATATCGGATACGACACGAGGAGTTATTACTCTGCTAATGATGCCCGAAAGATGGCAGGTGTCTCCTCCGCAACATTCAGCGTGACCTGTCATGACGGTGGTACACTCGGCAAGGGCAGCACGACCTACAAATGCCGTAATTGTGGCGGCAGTCCCAATGCCCATACCAAGGAGTGTGCTATGTATACGACCTTGAGCGGTGGAGAAGTCGAGACTGGTGATCTTGAAAGCAGACTCAACACACTACAGACGCAGGCTGCATCCTTACAAGCCAAGATCGATGCGCTTAACTCAGAGAACAATACGCTATTGAGAAAAATGTCTCAGGCAAAGACGACAGCAGAGTATGAGAGCTACCGAAGCAAGTACAACACCAATAAAGATAAGGTCAAAGACCTGCAGAGCCAACTTGATGAAGTCAACGAAAGCATCCAGGAAACCAAGCAAGCCATCGATGAAGCCAAGGAAGGCGAGAAGGCCAAGACCGATGACTATACACGCATACCCCAGCTCATGAAGGCGATGAAGGATGCGTATGGCATCACCTGGGCAAACCAAGGCTCTTGGTCCGGCTATACCTTCATAAGAGAAGGCACAATTGGTAGTGTCAAGGGTCAGGTCACGTTCAAGGCAACAGTCTCTATTGCAAGAAAGCCGAAGTATTTCATGGGCATCAAGATCCATCGTGCTATCGTTCAGATCAACTGGGAGCTGACAAGCAGTTGGAGCGACACATCAGTTGCAGAAGTACTCGACCTCGATCCGTCCAAATCGGATGAAGAGAACGCCAAGATCGTCAACCAGAAGACAAGCGAGCTCGCCAAGGCTTATCCGAACTGTGATATCAGCGTAGAACTCAACCGCTCTAAGACACATGATACCGAGGACACGGATGGTGTCTATCATCTGCTCTGGGCCAATGACCGGCTTGAGATAGCGAGAGGTATTGAGGCACGTCTTGCCCGGATCTACACCGACCTCGTCCATGTCGAGAAGTTCCTCCATTACCGCCACACCCTCAAGGACTGGGCCAAAGACCTTCTTCCCAAGCTCAATGCAGACAAAGACCGCAAGTTTACCATTGCCGAGCAGTGTCGCAGACGATGGATGCGCAACGGTGGCAGCAGCTATTATCCGGACGAAGATGAGTAACTAAAAGATTTCAGCAATACGAATAATATGAGCAATACGATATTCACCAAAAGCAAAATACTGCTTGTGCTTTGTCTTCTTGTCTTCTCCGTTAAGACGATGACGGCTCAGGTCGTTCCCCGTGACGTAGCTGTCATCGAGGCTTATATCAATGACCACAAGAAGCAGCGTAGCCTTCTCCTTGCCCGGTCTACCCTCGAGGCGAGCAATGGCATCCTCCATGAGGCCAGCAAGGTAACGAACAGGGAGTACCGGGATATCAATATTGAGCTCGACAAATATACCCGTGCCTTCGACGTGATCGATCTTGTCTACAGTACGGTCAGCACCGGCTTCAATGTCTATCGGACTTACGATAATGTATCGGACAAGATCAAGAAGTACAAGGCCATGCTCGAAGAGTTCAACGACAAGGTTGTCAAGCGAGGGCGCATTGAGTCCGCCGATACTCTGCTACTGACAGTCAACGCAAGAGCTATCGGCAACTTGGCAGAGGAGTGCGAGAACCTCTATGCTTCCGTCGCAGTCATTGCCGCCTATGCCACTGGACAGATCACCTGTACCACGGCAACCCTGACAATGATGGTTGACAACATCAACAACTCGTTGGACAGGATCAAGAAGATCGTCAACAGTGCCTATTACAAGACTTGGAAATTCATCCAGGCCCGGACAAGCTACTGGAAGTCAGAGATCTACCGGTCCAAAACCATCAAGGAAATGGCAGATGATGCCCTCGGACGATGGCTGGAGAACGGACGACTCGGAAAACATTAAAGCATTACTCACCAACCCAATATAATCAATATGAAGAAACAACTGTCATTCTTAGTCTTAATGCTGATGCTTGGCACTGCAATAAATATTAATGCTCAGAGTATCACATACAACTATGATGCTTCCAAGAAGGAACAGATTACGGTGATGGAGCTCGGAGCGGGTTCTCTCACCCCTGAGTATTACTACAGAATCACGCACAACAACTATTGGAAGAATGCCAAGGACAGACGGTCAGTCAAGAACGACCTACGCGTGGCAGCAAATACAGCTTCTCTCCCTCAGGTAGAGTATGCCGACAGTATTGAGGCAGACCTCGAAAGCCGTGCCAAGGTCGAGGCGGCCAACATCATAGACCGAGAGATTGATATGGCATGGATCACGGAAGGCAGCAAACTTGAGAAGCGGTTGATGATCTTCAAGAACAATATCAATGTACTCAACGGAAAGACCAATAATGAGGAGATCACCACTTGGCAAGACCTTGGGAAAACCTATGACTTTGCCATCAAGACGATCCGCAAGGCTTATATGCCGAATAGTGAGCGTCAGAAACAGTATCTTGCCATCATGGATGAGATCATCCAGAGCAATGACAACCTGTTGCTCCGTGTAAAGTTCCTCACGACAAAGAATCAGGCTGACAAGCTTGTCAATACCCTGGCAAGATTCCAGCATCGTGTCGATGAGAATGCCAAGGCCGGCTACAACCGATGGCGGGAGTCGGCTATGAATGCCAGTGGCGTAAAAAAAGTAAAACCTTAAGATAATTCAATTATGGGTAACGACAGCACAGCGGTAGACTTCGGAATCAACCTCCTTGAGGAGGAGATCGATGATGTCATCTTCCGCACAAATGAATTCCTGACGGATGCCACGATGACCGGCTCTCAGGGCCCGTTCTGGTGGCTCGTTCAGATGTCCATGGCTTTGGCCGGACTCTTCGCCATCATCGTATGCGCTAACATGGCCTATAAGATGATGGTCAAGCACGAGCCGCTCGACGTGATGAAACTCTTCAAGCCTTTTGTGGTCAGCCTTGTCCTCTGCTGGTGGTATCCGCCTGCAGACACAGGTATTGCCGGCGGGTCGAGCACTTGGTGTGCACTTGACTTCCTTAGCTATGTCCCCAATGCCATCGGCAGCTATACCCACGATCTCTATGAGGTAGAGGCGGCACAGGTCGAAGACCGCATGAAGGACGTGCAGCAGCTGATGTATCAGTTGGGTGAGGAAGCCTCCGATCCGATATCAACCATTAAGGCAGCCAGCAATGCCGTGAGCAACCTTCTTTCTCAAAGCAGTGTCCAGGATGTCACAGATGCTGATGCAGCCGCCGAGGACGAGAAGAATATCGTCAAGGCTGAGATGACAAGCACCACTGCCGGACTGGTCATGCTGCTTGACAAGGTCATCATGCTCATTGCGCTGATCACTTTCCGGATAGGGTGGTGGGGAACGATCTACTGCCAGCAGATTCTGCTTGGCATGCTGACGATCTTCGGACCTATCCAGTGGGCGTTCTCTCTCTTGCCGAAGTGGGAAGGCGCCTGGGCGCGGTGGATCACCCGTTACCTGACCGTCCACTTCTACGGTGCCATGCTCTATTTTGTAGGCTTCTATGTGCTGCTGCTCTTTGACATCGTCATCAACATCCAGTACAATGACCTTGCAGCAGTGACGGCCAGTGACGAGACGGTGGTCAACTACCTTCAGAACTCGTTCTTCTCAGCCGGTTACTTGATGGCTGCAAGCGTTGTGGCACTGAAGTGTCTGAACCTCGTTCCGGATCTTGCAGCGTGGATGATCCCGGAGGGTGAGACGGCTTTCTCTACCCGTGCCTTTGGTGAGGGTGTGGCAACGTCCATGCGTCAGTCAGTGAGCCGATACACCGGTATATAATCATGTAAGAAAAACAATACTGATATGGTAATAAAGAATTTAGAAAACAAGATCAAACTTGTCCTGATCATCTGCTCCCTGTTCCTTGTGGGATGCGTAGCTATCTCACTTGGGAGTATCTGGACAGCCCGCGGGATGGTCAACGACGCCCAGAAGAAAGTCTATGTCCTTGACGGCAATGTACCGATACTTGTGAACCGCAGTACGATGGAGGAGACGCTCGACGTGGAAGCCAAGAGTCATGTGGAGATGTTCCATCACTACTTCTTCACGCTCGCTCCGGATGACAAGTATATCAAGTACACGATGGAGAAAGCCATGTACCTCATCGATGAGTCGGGACTGGCTCAGTACAATGCCTTGAAAGAGAAAGGCTTCTATGGCAATATCATGGGAACAAGCGCCGTCTTCAGTATCTTCTGCGACAGCATCCAGTTCGACAAGGAGAAGATGACCTTCACCTATTACGGCAGACAGCGTATTGAGCGAAGAACTTCAGTGTTGATGCGAGAGCTTGTGACAGAAGGCTCTGTCAAGCGGGTGCCCCGGACTGAGAACAACCCTCATGGGCTCTTGATTGTCAACTGGCGTACGATCATCAATAAGGATATCGACCAGCGAACCAAGTCTAACTTCTAATATTCAATGATATGGGACTGAAGAAAATCATTTTGGGCGAGAAGATGCCCGACAAGGACGATCCACAATACAAGGAGAAATATGAGAAAGGTGTTGAAGCCGGTAAGTCGTTTGCCCAGGCTTTGCGTCTTGACAAAGGTGCGGCATGTATCCAGCGCTTTGCAACGAAGCATTCCAAACTTTTTCTTGCCCTTGTCTTTGCCTTTGTCTTGTTCAGTGTCGGCCTAAACCTCTATAGGATGTCAACGGCAGTCAGACAGCGCCCCGTGCGTACGAGCGCCGTTGAAAGACAGGAGAAGGAGCTGAAGATGAAGCGCCACCGCCAGCAAATGCAGAATCAAGAGAACCTGGAACAGATGACAAATATCACCAATAACCCAGCAGCGTATGAAACTAACTGAGAAGATTAACTTCCGGCAGCCGAAGTACATGCTGCCCGCTATTCTGTATCTGCCGGTCTTGTTCTGCGGGTATTTCGTGTTCCGTCTCTTCAACACGGAGAAGGCTGAGGTCAAGGACTCGAAGCTTGAGACTACAGAATATATCAACACCAAGCTTCCCGATGCCAACATCAAAGGTGACGGTATCGGTGACAAGTACACCAATATGCTCAACGACTTCGGAAAGATCAAAGACTCAACAGCTGTGGAGAATGTGGAGCGTGGCAATGAGAACATCAAGGAAGAATACACCTCCCAATACTCGGATGCCGACCTCGCTGCTATGGACAAAGGCAGTGCAGAAGCCCATAAGTCCATGGAAAAGCTGAGAAAGCTTCAGGAGCAGATCCGACAGCAGCAAGAGAAAGACAATAACCTCACACCGGATCGGACCGGCGGAAACACGCCAGAGGAAGAACAGACATTAGAGAATCTCCGTCAGGCACTTGCCGATGCCCGTCAGGAAGGACTGCGCAAGGCTGGTGTTCCCACTGATGATGCTCCTGAGAATGCTGATGGAGACAATAAGTCCTCTAAGAATGCGAAGGGTGAGACTACTATTGAAGGCAAGGTCAACGTCAATCCGAAAGCAGTAACGGAGATATCTGAAGAAGCCGAGACCGAAGAAGTCGTCAAGGTGCAGAAACAAACGTCAGACTACTTCAATACCATCACTGCCAATGAGCCGGAGCACAAGCTTGTCAAGGCTATCGTGGACGAGGATGTCAATGCCGTCGATGGCAGCCGTGTACGCCTGAGACTTCTCGATGACATCGATGTGGGCGAGCGGACGATCCCTTCCGGTACCTATCTCTACTGTACGATGAGCGGCTTCGGCCAACAACGAGTCAAAGGTACGATACAGAGCATCCTGTATAATGACGAGCTCATCAAGATAAATCTGAGTCTGTATGACACGGATGGCATGGAAGGACTCTATGTGCCGAGGAGCAGTTTCCGCCAGACTACGAAGGACGTTGCCAGTGGCGCTGTCAACCAGAATATGAGCCTCAATAATGGCACGACGGGTAGCACCTCACTGAGCACCTGGGGAATGCAGGCCGTACAGAATGCCTATACGAAGACCGCCAATGCCATCTCCAAGAACATCAGACAAAACAAGGTGAAGATCAAATATGGCACGCAGGTCTATCTGATTAACTCCCGGGAGAAAAAGAACAAAAAATAAGCAGAACATATGGAACCAATGAAGATTCTTATCGCAGCTACGGCATGCGTCCTTTCATCGCTGACGTCATGGGCTCAGAAGTCCATGGACAACATGCAGTTGCTCACCGTCAACGAGAACGTCACCACTGTCATCACGGCCAGTGAGCCCGTCCGTTTCGTAGACATCAGTACAGACAAGGTGGCTGGTGACCAGCCTATCAACAACACGATCCGCCTCAAACCGAAAGAAGGTGTCGATTTAAACAGGGATGGTGACATCCTTGCCGTGGTGACAATCATAACCGAGCGTTACCGCACGCAGTATGGACTTATCTACACCTCAAGGATGGAGGAAGCTGTTACCGACAAGACCATCGAATGTGATGAGCGTACGGCATACAACAACCCGGCAGTGAGCATGAGTACCAAGGACATGGTCTATTATGCCCGTCAGATATGGGTTTCACCTGCCCGTTACCGTAATGCCGCCACGAAGAAACACCGCATGACGATGCGACTGAATAACGTGTATAGTGTCGGAGACTACTTCTTCCTCGACTTCTCGATAGACAACCGCACGAACATCAAATTTGATATTGACCAGTTGCGGGTGAAGCTGACGGACAAGAAGACGGCTAAGGCAACAAACTCTCAGACCATCGACCTGACACCCGAGCTCGTCCTTGACCAGACGAGGTCTTTCCTTCACGGCTACCGGAATGTCATTGTTATCAAGAAAATGACGTTCCCCAACGACAAGATCCTCACCATAGAGATGAGCGAGAAGCAGATCAGCGGCCGTACCATCAATCTTAGTGTCGAGTATGAGGACATCCTTCATGCCGATGCCTTCAACAAAATCCTCCTTCATGAAGATTAAAAGTCATAGGATATGAGAAACATGATTAGCAGAATGATCTTTGCTGTGTCTTTGTTGTGTGTGGGACTATGTGCCCATGCACAAAGCCACAGTGACCGAGTTTCGATAGGTGTCGGCGCACTCTATGAGAGAGGCTTCGATGCAACGTTATCTGTAGAGCATGAGACCATGAACCACAACGCCTGGGAGTATTTTGTCAACGGCTACCTGAAGTATGAAAAAGACAAGGAAGTAGGGCATATCACCCATGATTCCTTCTGGAAGAGCTACAACACATGGGGCTTGGGCATTGCCTATAAGCCTTGTGTCTATCGGGGGATGAACAGTTACGGTAGTATGCGAATTGGTGGCAGTGCCGGCAGTGACCGGCATGACGCTGTCGGCTGGGTCAACCTTGGCTATGAGCATGATTACGCCTTAAGAGCCGGATGGCATCTGTTCTGGCAGGTGAAAACGGATGTATCCATCAGTGGACGAGACCTCTTTCGGACTGGCGTCGTGCTTGGATTCAAACTCCCTGTTGGTAAACGATAATAATGATTACATAATGATTACTATGAGCAAACTCAAATATATGTTAGGCATAGTGGCTGTCTCAAGCCTCCTTGTCTCTTGCGATAACCATATCATCGAGGATTATTCCTGGCATTCGTGGAAGCCGGGGATGGTCTATTGCACCAATGGCGATGTGGGCAGTTATGAGGAATGTGTTGCAAAGGGCCATCAGCCCGAGGCTGTCATCTTCTATGTTGACAGTAACAATGAGACGGATGGCGCTGCTTATGCCGTTGCCCTCCGTGACAGTTATGAAGGAGCCTTTGAAGATACCGATACGGTGTATTCTGCACAAGGTACATCGACAGACATCACGGAACTCGATGGTGAGACAAACACGACGGCCTTGAGGTATTTTCAGATCCAGTCGCCCATTGCACAGAACGTAGCAGCTAAGTATTTCATCCCTTCTGTTGCAGAAATGTACAAGCTCTATGCAGCGAGGAACGTTGTCAACAGCGTCATTGAACAGTGTGGCGGTGACCGACTGCCTACAGATGATAAAAACTGCTGGTACTGGACAAGCACGGAGTGCGAAGGTGCTACAACAGACCGGGCATGGCGCTTCAGCCTTTACTCCGGCAGATTTGAGCAGGCTGACAAGCATGCCAGCCTCCCCACGAGACCAATTCTATTGATTAGACTGAACAAAGCAGAGCAAGACTTATGATGGAAGAAAGCAAGGATTTGCAGGCGATCTACAAGATCTTCAGAACCTTCGTCTACGTATCAGTTGTTTTGGAGTTCTTCGAATATGCCGTCAACCCAAAGGCATTTGACTTTTTGGGTGGCATCATCGTAGATATCCACGGGCGACTGAAGCTGATGGATGTATACCAGGACGGCCATCTTCTTCACAGTAAGATCATGACTTTCCTGATGATCTGCGTAACCTGTATCGGTACCCGAAACAAGAAGAACCTCGAGTTCAATGCCAAGCGCATGGTTATCTATCCCATCTCGTTTGGCTCTATCCTGATGTTCATGTCGGTTTGGGTATTCTACCAATCCCAGACTCCGAGGTTTTTCAGCCTGTATTATACTACTTGGATCTACTTTGCCATGTCTATCGTTGGCACGGTGCTTTGTCATATTGCCCTTGACAACATATCAAAGTACATGAAGAACGGACTTCTTAAAGACCGGTTCAATTTCGAGAACGAGTCTTTTGTCCAGAGTGAGGAACTCGTTGAAAATAAGTACAGTGTCAATATTCCGATGAGGTATTACTACAAGGGTAAGTTTCGTAAGGGTTGGGTGAATATCACCAATCCTTTCCGTGGCACTTGGGTAGTAGGAACGCCTGGCTCTGGTAAGACCTTCTCCATCATCGAGCCGTTTATCCGCCAGCACAGTGCCAAGGGCTTTGCCATGGTGGTCTATGACTATAAGTTCCCTACGCTTGCGCAAAAGCTCTACTATCATTACTGCATCAACAAGAAAGCGGGCAAGGTGCCTACGGGATGCCAGTTCAACATCATCAACTTTGTGGATGTGGAGATGAGCCGTCGTGTCAATCCGATCCAGTTGAAGTATATCAGCAACCTCGCTGCTGCCAGTGAGACAGCCGAGACACTCCTTGAGTCGCTCCAGAAAGGCAAGAAGGAGAGTGGGGGAGGCTCGGACCAGTTCTTCCAGACATCAGCTGTCAACTTCCTCGCCGCCTGCATCTACTTTTTCTGTAACTATGAGAAACGTCCTTACGACGCTGAAGGGCATGAGCTCAACTTCGATAAGACCATCGACCCGGAGACAGGTATGATCAAGCCGACTGGCATCGTTAGGGATGCTACGGGGAACATCGTGAAGCCGGCCTATTGGTTAGGTAAGTACAGTGACATGCCGCATATCCTGTCTTTCCTCAATGAGAGCTATGAGACGATCTTTGAGGTTCTGATGACAGACACCGAGGTTGCACCGCTCCTCGCTCCATTCAAGACTGCCTTTGAGAACAAGGCAATGGAGCAATTAGAAGGTATGATCGGTACGCTGCGAGTCTTCACCTCACGCCTTGCAACCAAGGAGTCTTACTGGATCTTCAGCAAGGATGGTGATGACTTTGACCTGAAGGTAAGTGACCCTGAACACCCAAGTTATCTGCTCATTGCCAACGATCCGGAGATGGAGAGCATCATCGGAGCATTGAATGCGCTTATCCTCAACCGTCTCGTCACCCGTGTAAATACCGGCCAGGGCAAGAACGTACCGGTCAGCATCATCGTTGATGAGCTTCCAACCCTTTACTTTCACAAGATTGACCGACTGATAGGAACAGCTCGAAGCAACAAGGTGAGTGTGGCTTTGGGCTTTCAGGAACTTCCTCAGTTAGAGTCTGACTATGGCAAAGTCGGCATGCAGAAAGTCATCACTACCGTCGGTAATGTAATCAGTGGCTCTGCAAGAGCTAAGGAGACCCTTGAATGGCTGTCCAATGACATCTTCGGCAAGGTGGTTCAGCTCAAGAAAGGTGTAACTATCGATCGTGATCGCACATCCGTCAACCTCAATGAGAACATGGATTCGCTCGTTCCTGGCTCTAAGATTGCCGACATGGCAACAGGATGGATCTGTGGCCAGACTGCACGCGACTTTGTCAAGACCAAGACCGGCATCGGCGGCAGCATGGATATCCAGGATTCGCAGGAGTTCAAGACCAGCAAGTTCTTCTGCAAGACCGACTTTGACATGAATGAGATTGGCGCTGAAGAGAAAAACTATGCCAACTACAAGATTCCCAAGTTCTATAGTTTCGGCTCGACAGAAGAGAAGGAGCGCATCCTTTATAAGCACTTCCTCACGGTCAATGCGGAGGTAAAGTCAATGATTGCGGAGATACAAGAGTTCCACAAGAAATAACACATCACAACAGTAAAGACGGGGCTTCAGACTATTCATTCGAGAAATATGTAATGCTCGAGGGATATTTTGAAGTCCCGATTGTTATTGTATGAAATAAAATATGTAAATTTGCAAAGGTGACTTCTGTAAGTCACATATTTCGAAAAAGATGGAGGATGCTTATGAAAATAGGATTCAGAAAACCTTCTTTGAAAAGAAGTATCAGCGCAAGGACCACGGGACAGTTGAACCGTGCCATTAAGCGTGCCATCATACCTGGTTATGGAAAGCGTGGTATGGGAATACTTCATCCTAAGAAGGCATTGTATAACCGAGTGTATCGCCGTACTACCTTTGGTTTAGGCGATCTCATAAAACTATTCTTCAAGTAAGCCTATGGAAAATTTAGTTTGCCCCGAATGTGGATGTCCGGATATCATCGTATATGATGACGGAACTGCAGAGTGTCAAGGTTGCGGTTTCGTATGCAACGTTGAGGTGTTTGAAGATTAAGCCAAAACAGCTTAGTTTACTTTACCTTTTCTTCTGCAGCTAATTCAAGACTGTCTTCGTCATCCCTCCTCTGATAAACTGCAACAATCTTTCCTTGCAGCCGTTCCTTGAGGAGAGTGTTGCGCTGAGTGACTGTGTTGTGGTTGACGGCATACCACAGTGCCTTACGGGTACCGATTAGGATACAGATCTTCTTGGCACGAGTCACGGCAGTGTAGATGAGATTACGCTGAAGCATGACATAGTTGGTGAAATGGACGGGGATGATGACAATGGGATATTCCGAGCCCTGACTCTTATGGATGGTCGTAGCGTAGGAAAGACTGAATTCGTCGAGCTCTGAAGACTCATATTCAACAGACTTGCCATCGAAGTCGACGGTCAGCGTCCGGTCTTCCATGTTGACGAGTGTGACGATGCCCATGTCACCGTTGAACACTTCCTTCTGATAGTCATTCTTGAGTTGCATGACGCGGTCGTTCTTGCGGAAGGTGTAACCGCCTCGCTGCAAGCCTTCACCGACAGGGTTGACTGCCTGCTGGATTGAGATATTGAGATTGCTTGCTCCGATGACTGATCGCTGCATCGGGGTGAGAACTTGGATGCTTGTTGAGGGCACATGATAGGCTTGGGGAAGTCGAGACTTTACGAGGCTCACAATGGTGGCTGCTATCTGTTCCGGATCTTCTGTCTCCATGAAGAAGAAGTCGGATTGTCTGCCATTGCTGATATCTGGGAAGCGGCCTTCGTTGATGGCGTGGGCGTTCATGATGATTCGGCTTGTCTGTGCCTGACGGAAGATACGGGTCAGACGAACGACGGGAACGACATCGGATGAGATGATATCACGCAGTACATTACCGGGACCAACGGATGGCAACTGGTCTACATCACCGACAAGCAGCAGTCGCATGCCTTGGGGAAGAGCCTTGAGGAGAGAGTTCATCAGTACGATGTCAATCATCGAACTCTCGTCAACAATCAGTGCGTCACCTTCAAGGGGATTGTCCTCATTGTACTTATAGCCTTCGGAAGGGTTGAAGCCGAGCAGCCGGTGGATGGTTTTTGACTTCATGCCCGTCGCCTCTGTCATTCGTTTGGCGGCTCGGCCGGTAGGAGCAGCACAGAGAATCTCCAAGCCCATGGTCTGCCAGGCAGCGATGATACCTTGAGTGACTGTTGTCTTGCCCGTACCCGGACCACCGGTCAGCACCATGACCTTTGATCTCGCCGCCTGACGGATAGCCTCCGTCTGCAGGTCATCGTAAGTGATGCCCGTACGTTTCTGAATCTCCTTGATGTTCGGTTCCTTCTGAAAGAGCGTCTTGGAATTGTCCTGCATCAGCAGTCGCAACTTGTTGGCAACACCGACCTCACTGTAGTAGAGTGGGGGCAGATAAATCGCTTCACCTTCTGTCTTCAGATCTTCTGAGGCGATCATCTTGTCAAGCACTTGTTCGATAGAGTCCTTGTCTGCTCCAAGGAGTTGAACGCCGGCATCAAGCAGTTGGTTGCGCTCTGCATAGACATGGCCTTCGTTGGACAGTTGGTTGAGGGTATAGACGATGCCACTCTTGCAGCGTCGTGGGTCATTCTTCGTATAGCCCATTTTCTCAGCGATGCTGTCAGCCGTCTTGAAACCAATACCCCAAATGTCATCGGCAAGGCAGTAGGGATTATCTTGTACCTTCTTGATGCTCTCCTTGCCGTAAGCTTTATAGATCTTTGCTGCATAGGCAGTGCTCACACCGTTGCCTTGGAGGAACACCATCACTTCCTTCACGTCGAGTTGCTTCATCCATGAATCGTGGATCTTTTTGATGCGCTTGGGACCGATGCCCGGAACATCACTGAGTTTCTTCGGCTCCTTCTCAATGACATCGAACGTATCGAGGCCGAAAGTTGAGACGATGAGCTTGGCATACTTCGGGCCGATACCCTTGACCAGTCCACTGCCAAGGTACTTCTCGATACCGAACTCCGTGGCGGGCATAGCTTCCTCATAGGTGCAGACAACGAACTGGGAGCCGTACTGCTTGTTGACTTTCCATTCGCCCTCAGCCACCATCACCGTGCCGACCGTCACTTCTGGCATGTTGCCGACCAGCGTGACAAGATCGTTGTATCCTTTCACGTTAGCCTTCAGGATGCTGTAACCATTCTCAGCACTCTGATAGGTGATTCGTTCTATGACTGCACGAAGCTTGCTCATTAGTTTTGTCGATTAATCCTTCACCTCTGTCAGTTTACCAGTTGTCGAATCGATAATGAAGCCACGGACGATGATATCCTTAGGAACGAGTGGATGGTTCTTCACTCGGTCCATCGTTGCACGGACACTACGCTCTGTGTCTCCGAAGCCCTCAAGCCATTGACTCAAGTTGATCTGTTTATCTACTTTATCGACTTGTTCTTGGGGAATGCGCTGCCGGATAAGTTCCTCCATGTGTTGCCCATGCATCTTGCCAGCGCCACAATCGGTATGATGGATGAGCATGATCTCCTGGATGCCAAGCTCATAAATGCCGACAATGATGGAGCGCATCACGGCATCGTAATCGTCGAGGATCACACCGCCAGCGACCTTCACCATTTTTACTTCGCCATTCTTGATGCCTAATGCCTCTGGCAGCATCACACTCAGTCGCGTGTCCATACAGGTCACAATCAGCGTCCGACCGGATGGCTTTCCATCTGTAATATGCTTCTCATAACCTTTCCGCTCAACGAAGCGGCGGTTGTTTTCCAATATCTCGTCTATCATTTTACTTAACGTTTAAATTCTCTTGAGAGTCTTCCTCCGAGTCTTTGTCTTTACGTTCGGAACTTAAGTCTCCAAATGCTATGCCAAAAAGCATACCAACTGATATGCCTATAGCTATATCCCATTTCATGATAGCAGCGAAGGCTGCCCCAAACATCATGCCTAAGCACATTCTTGTAGTCATGTTCATAGCTTTCTTCCCTTTCTTATGTATCAGTAGATGATTTGGATGGTTTATAGAATTTATATGTCGGAGTACTTCACTCTTAGTTTCTTTGGCAGCTTACTCAATACGAGCATGTAAGATTCATGGATCAACTTCTTGACTTCTTCGTCGTCGATGATATCAAGATATACGTCATTCCAATGAATCTTGTTCAAGTGATAGTCCGGGCGGACGCCATCGGTATGCTCACGAAGTGACTGACCTTCTTCAGGAGGTAGCTTCACTGCACAAGTTGGCTCAGGAGAATCAAGCCTTATGTGGAGGAATATCTTTCCCTCAATGCGGTACAACACCCAGTCTTCGCCGTATGCCTGGTCCTCTGTCACTCCGGGTAGAGACAGCGCATAGTCTCTGACATCTTCTATATTCATAGTCCCGTGTTGTTAGATCTGTCAACTCACTCCTTCACCTGCATGCTCATCAAGAATGTCTTTGTACTGCGGATGGCGCTGATACCATGCGTAAGCATAGGAGCATATAGGTAATACCTTCAACTTGTGGTTGATGGCATACTCGTTAGCGGCTTCAACGAGCAACGCGCCGATGCCCATACCTTTCTTGAAGGCTTGGGTGTGGTCGATGGACATCACTTGTCCCTTGAAAGTGAAGTCTAACTGCCCGACTTGCTCTTCGCCATCAAAGGCAAGGACCTGGCCCTTTGTGTTGTCTGCTACAATCGTTGTTTCCATAAGCGTGCATTTTCTTTGCAAAAATAATAAAAGTTATTCTTACTCTTCAGATATTTGCAGTAAATTTGCAAGGCAAAATTTGAGAAGCAATGAGCAAGCAGAGTTTCATCAACGAGATCAAAGAATATAAGCGGAATGGCGGGGCTATGAGCTTTGCCTATGGGGATCATCGTCTTCCTGTTGTCTACCAAGAAGATTCTGATGTTATCCGTGTGGACATGTCTCACTATGATGTTTTCATGCCAGTTGATTATCAGATCAACTTGTTCGATAACCTTGCCAATCTTCAGGATAAGTTATTGGAGAAGTACCCAGAATTGCTGCAATAATCAGTGATTGTATAATCATATGTGCTCTGATAGTCAGCTTCCTATAATTCGATCATGAACGGAATTTATACAATACTTCTCTTATGCCTTAGCAACATCTTCATGACGCTTGCCTGGTATGGACACTTACGTCTTCAGCAGACTGGTGTGACAAGCAACTGGCCTTTAATAGGTGTCATCGTATTCTCATGGGGCATAGCTTTCTTTGAGTATTGCTGTCAGGTGCCAGCCAATAGAATTGGATTCCAGGGCAATGGCGGACCTTTCTCACTCGTTCAGTTGAAAGTCATTCAAGAGTGTATCTCCCTCATTGTGTTTGCCATCATTGCCAATGTACTCTTTCAAGGACAGTCGCTGCACTGGAACCACATAGCTGCATTCATCTGTCTTGTTGCTGCCGTGTATTTCGTATTTATGAAGTAGACTATAATATCTTCAAAGTCTATCGCTGCGAAATCTTTCACTTTCTACTTCTTGGTTCAATGCCTGTCAGTTCTAATTACTGTTATTCTGATACATTACGAGACTCATAGGGATTAAATGTCTGAGAAACTAAGAAATGCGCGCATACCACTTATTACTGAATTGGGTTCAACGTGACGATCTCATTAGGAATGTTTCCAGACTCTACCGTCAGTTCAGATTGGTTAAGCCGTTTGACACCCTTCACATCTCTCATCACGTCCTCAATATCCTCCTGCACATCATAGCCTCGCTTTCCTTCGCGGAAATGCATCAGCACTTTCAGGCATGGATGCTTCAGATGCTTGATAATCTCAGCAGCCTCCTTCGAGTCAATGGTATAGTATCCAGCACAAGGCATAAGCACAACGTCAGCCTTGGCAATGGCAGCATACTCCTCCGTAGTAGGCAGACGACCCAGGTCGCCGAAATGACAGAGAATCAAATCGGGCAGTTCAACAAACGTAATGTCCGATAATCCCCGGTGCTGACCGTTATGGTGGTCGTGGGGCACTGTTAGCTTGCTCACTTTGAAAGCCGGCTTCTTTCCCGTGAGCTTAATAAGCTCAGCGGCATTGTGGTCAGCATGCTCGTGTGAGCAACTGACAACGTCTGCCTGGATACCTCTTGGCAGTGTCAGTCCCGGTACCGACCCGTTCTTATAAGGATCGAAAACGATGGATGAATCTCCGGCCTTAATCCTAAAGCAACTGTGGCCGTAATAAGTGATAATAGCCTTTGCCATAACCTTCCTTTTTAACGTAATGTGTATCTAACGCAAAGATAAGCAGATAAATTCGAACCGACAAGTTATACTTCAATGAATTTCCGTCTGTCAAAACGATGGTGCTCTTTCCGATGAACATATCCGAGTTGATTGCTTGTCAGAAGAGTCTTTCCAATTTGTGTTTCAATGTTCCAATGGGAATGACCATAGATCCAGACATCGATTCCGCTGTTCTTGATGTAATTATCCAGTTCGGCAGTGAAGGCTCCGATATAGGAATGGCTTGCAAACCACTCTGTCGTCACTCTGAAAGACGGAACATGATGTGTAACGACTATCTTTGTCTTAGCGGTTGACTCAGCAACAGCATTTTTAAGAAAGGCTATGCAGCGTTCATGTTCTTTATTGAAGTCATAAGAGGTAAGAATATGCTCGTTGTAACGGATACGGTGGAAGTCGGTGACGCTATACTCGGTGAAGTGCATGTTCTCTTCCTTTATGTGTGACCACATGGTAGACACAATAAAATCGATATCATCAATATGCACCACACTGTTGTAGTACCAATATACATTATGCCTGATCTTTCCCTTCATGCCGTCGTTCATCGTTGCTAAATCGCAATGATTATAGAATTCATGGTTACCTAAGGCAACTATCACTTGCTGATAATGCTCTGATGCCCAATCCCAGAAAGGATGCTCAGTATAGCTGTCATCCAAATAGGCTATGTCGCCCGCAAGGACAAGAATGTCACCGCAGGGGACAAGTGGCCGTTCTTGAAGCAACAGCTCATTAGCCGGAAGTTCAAGATGTAAGTCAGATGCATATTGTATCCTCATCGCTTATCGTCTTCTATTCTATAATTGTTGCCACTACGCTTCTTGAACCACCATCGTTTCGAAACTCGCAGAGGTAGATGCCTTGCCACGTACCGAGATTGAGTCGCCCGTTGGTAATGGGGATGTTGATGCTTACACCTGTAATAATACATTTTGCATGTGCCGGCATATCATCTGATCCCTCAAGCGTATGCTCATAGTAGGGTGCATTCTCAGGAACAAGGCGGTCGTATATGCTCTCCATGTCACCCCGCACCGATGGATCCCAGTTCTCACAGATGCTCAAGGCACAACTTGTATGCTTGATGAACAAGTTGAGCAGCCCAGTCTTTGGCAGGGTGGGGAGGTGCTGCAGTACTTCATCTGTGATAAGATGAAAGCCACGATACCGAGGATGTAATGTGAATTCTACTTGCTGTACCATTATTATTATTCTTGTTGATTATTTGCAGAGTATGCTTACCCAATCGTCGAAGTTCTTGTTTTGGAAACTATGAAAACCGTTACGTTCAGCAGCTTCACAGTTCACGGCAAGGTCATCGATAAAGAGCGTCTCACAGGGAACGATTCCTGTCCGATTAATCACAGTCTGAAAGATTTCATCGTCCGGCTTCTTCATGCGCATTTCCTGAGAGACAAAGGTGTAGTCGAAATAGTCATTGACAGTATAGCCTTCCATGGGGAAGAGCTTGTCTACACAGTAGCGCCAATGGATGTTAATAGTGTTGCTCAAAAGATAAGTCTTGTAGCCTGCAGCACGCAGCGATAGCAATATCCGCTTCTTCTCATCGGGGATGAAGAGCAGCATGGCATTCGTAGCATCTGTTATCTGACAGTCGGTAGCCTTACTTCCCGTCAACTTACGGAAGCCGTCGAAAAACTCATGATCGGTAACTTTCCCGATCCCCATTCCTTGGAAGAGCCGCAGAGCCTCCGGATTCTCGCGGATATGCTCAAACTTACCCATCCCCAACTGCTCAAAACCTCGCATAGTGGCTTGCTCGTCAAGTTTGACAAGCACGTTACCCAAGTCGAAGATGATGTTCTTATATGTAAGATGACGCAATGCTTTCATACTCTTTATGATTTATCTAAAAAAGATGCTCCTTAGCATCTTCTCCTTTAGATGTAGGAAGAAAAATAGCCAGCTGACTAAATTTCATCTTCGTAGTATTGCTTGTAGATTTCACAAGCTATTTGTGAAGCATAGTCCGTAGCATTGGCCCACTCAATATTTGACTTAATGCCATCATATACATCCTGGTCCGTCTGCTTGTAGATTGGCTTGTAGTTGCCTCGAATATTTTCGATCTCTTCGATATCACCAAGAATAGCTTCCAATGCAAGTTTCTGCGTATCTCCAAGCATATCGAGGGAAACGTATGTGCAGAATTTCGAGATGCCTCTTTCCTTATCGAGCCTGCAGAGTTGAATGCCAGTCCTGGATGCATAGGCATATTCAATGCCGTCTTCTGACTCATAGATTTTGACGACATCCCGGTTTTCCATCATATAATAATTGATGAGACTCGGCATATTGTATGGCTTCCCGGACCTTTCTGAATATCGCTTGAAGAAATGAGCGGAGAAGGCACTCGTCGTGTCATATGGATCTTCGCTGAGGACATAGTACCATTTCTGCTTGCCATGGTCGACCTCTGCCAGCATAAGCGGACAGGCAACACCCTTATCTTGGGCAAGGCAGAGAATATATGCTTGATGGCTCGCTTTGTCATAAAACCTACGGGTCATGACAACTCTACCTTTAGGGAGATGCCTGCACTCCTTTTTGAACTTTGCCACGCAGCTGTTAACAACTGGAGATTCATCTGCTACCTTCCACATCTGGGCATTGATCTCGAATTTATTCATGTTTGGCGTAATCATGGTGCGAATTCTACTTTGCTATGAACTATATTGACGTTAATACTTCTCTTGCTTTACTTTCCTTGTACGGCAGCCGGTGTCCAGCATTTGAAGAAGCTATCATGCTTTCTTTATTATTGTTTCTATTTTATCGCTCCAGTCTTCACCATTATTGGGAAGATATGTCTTGAGCCCTAACGACTGTGCCGTTTTGATGTTGCCGGCTCCATCATCGATGAACAATGTCTCTTCCGGGATGAAGTCTTCACCGTCAAGCATCTTTTGGAATATCTCTTTCCCAGGTTTCATCGTCTTCAGCTCATAACTCAGATACTGATGCTCTTTGGGAATGTAATAGCCTATGCCGTGACCTTCGCCATCAAGCTTGTCACTGCGGAACCAACCTGCCATGTAAGGATTGGTATTGGAAAGCAGTGCAACACGATAACCTTTCTCACGGAGATCAAGAACCTTCTGAAGGTTACCTTTCACAACATTGACGATAATAGCATGCCAAGCCCGGTCACAATCATCCCAACTGACTTCATGACCCGATAACTCGCTTACCTTCTTGCGGAACTCCTCGCCATTGATAGTCCCTTCTTCCATTTCACCGAAGAAGCCTCCCTGTGTATATGGATCCATGTATTTCTCGACATTCTTTAATCCTAATGCCTTAAAAGCATCCATACATCTCTCTATATCAATCTTGGCGAAAACGCCGCCAAAGTCAAATACTATATTCTTTATCATCTTATCAATCTTATATTTTCATCACATACACATTGGTCTCCTTTTTCTCAAACCCTATCGACTGATAAAGCTTATTCGCTGCTATACGAGCCGGACGAGATGTAAGTTCGATCTGTCCACCACCATTAGCCTTGATGCAATCGATAGCTTCAGATATCAATCTTCTTCCTATGCCTTTGCCTCTTGCTGACTCGTCAACGACGACATCCTCGATCAACCACTTGCTTCCTGTAGGAGTTACAGAGTGGCAGAGTGACAACATCCCAATAATGCTGTTTTCTTCTCTTGCAACAAGGAGCATAGAATGTTGGCAGATTTCCTTGAGTCTCTCAACATCCACAGGTTGAGCATGTGTTGTTAACAGGCCAAGCAGATGATTGATCTTTTGTACATCATCATCTGATGCTCTTGTCAATATGTTGATTGAATAGTTTGCCATGACAAATCTCCCTCTATTTTCCTTGATCTTCCAATGCTTCTTCCAAGAACTCACAGGCATCGGCAACGCAGAGGGAACAAGGACGAAGAATGACCTTTGTGTCAACTCCTTTCAACTGTCTGCACTGGGTAGCATGGTTGCGATCTTGAAATTTCTTCATGATCTCACGCATCTGCTTCATGGTCTTGGCCTTGTCCTTGTTGACTAATCCAAGCACCAGGTCTGCACCAACGAGAGCACCGCATGTTCCCTCCATGTTTGTCATTCCGGCAGCAAAGCCGTCGGTCATCGTCATGGCTGTTTCTTCGTCCAAGCCAGTGAGATCACTATATGTTGTCAGCACTGCCTGCGCGCAATTATATTTGAAGCTTGCCTTCTTCTCAGCAGCTATATCTTTTCTTGATTCCATTTTCTACATGTCATTTCTCTTGAGCCACTCCATGATGACTCTTGTGATGTATATTTGTTCCTTTAGAGTTAATGGTCGCCCCTTCGGTATGCCATGCCATTTCTCCAGGCAACCACGGCAACAACAGCCTGTGGCATGCTGGGCGATGAAGGGAGGAAAGATGCCGTGCCGCATCGGTGTCTGTTTCCCGTCGTTAGGGATTACTGCCGGTGCAAGCCGCTTGGCAATAGTCTCCCTTGTGCCTTCTTCTATCTTCTCCCATCCTTTCTGACGAATGTACTCCTTATCCTTAGAGTTGAGATAGAAGGAGCTACGGAACTTGCTTTGGGCAAGTCTGTCGAAGAGCGGATTGAGATCGATCTTGTCTATCTCATTCTTATCCCTTTGCTTTTCGTCATCTTCTTCCGGAAACAAAGACAGTTGCTTACACATGATTTGTCGTATCTAATAAGTCGCAGATCGGGTCTTCCCTAACAATCTGTGGTTCTGCCTTACCTTTCAGCACCAACACCTTCTTGCCATTGCGGTATATATGGAGTTGGCGAGAACGAACAACAGCCGTAAGTTCAGGATCGTTCTTCATGGTCAGCCATAACTGATGGTAGTCACCGTCCTCATCAAACAGTTTCTTCTGCAGATGAGAGCACATATTGGTAGTGTCAATGTTCATCATTTCATGTTCAAAGGTACATCAATGTATTGCAGCCTCAGTAAACGCATCCATGATAGCTGTTGGGCGATGGTTGTCGAAAGCTCCGAGAGGATATTGCCCCTCTAACTCGGGCGCCCAGTAGAACACACCATGACAATGACCGTCGCAGTTGTTCTTGGCTGCACTGATAACTGCTTCCATGATCTTCTTACCTTCAACCGGTTTCCTTGCTTCCGCACCCGTCTCTACAATCATGCACTCTGAACCGTATTTCTTATAGAGATGGCGAATATTTGCAGCAAAGTCCTTGACGGTACCCTGCCAGTCCTTCTCAAGTTTAGTCTGCACGTCCCAATAGGGATAGACACTCAGACCGATCATATCCCAGTGCACACCATATTTCTTCAGTCCGTCGAAGATGAAGTCATAGCGTTTTTGGTCACAGCCACCATCAAGATGGATAATGACCTTTGCTTCGGGATAGACAGATTTTACAGCTTGATAACCAGTCTCTGTCAGTCCTGCATACTGCTCCATGTTATCCTCTGCCTTACCCATGGGCCAAAGGAATCCATGTGTAGTTTCATTGCCCACCTGTACCCATTTTACATCAATGTGGTTATCTTTCAGCAGTTGAAGTACGTCATGCGTATGCTCCCACAGTTTTGTCTTCATCTCACCATAACTGAGATATTGCCATTGAGCAGGGATTGTCTGTTTTCCGGGATCAGCCCACCAGTCACTATAGTGGAAGTCTATCATCACAGCCATCCCGTAATATTTTGCACGCTTTGCCATTTCAAGTACATCTTGCGCACCTGAGAATCCTCCACGGGGATTGACCCATACACGCAGACGGACGGCATTGAGACCAAGTTCATGCATCAGTGCCGTGTTTTCACGAATCTCGCCCTTACTGTTATAGAGTTTTTCACCTCTTGCTTCCAACTCTGTCGTACCACTGATATCAGCACCAAGCCAAAAGTCTTGCTTGCCTTGACCATAAACAATGGCCGTGACAGAAAGCGCAACGAATAATAGTATTGTTCTGATCATCATTATATTTCTTCCACTATTTCATGGATGTCTTTGCGGACTTTCTCCGGATGAGGGCAATCGGGAGAAATGTGACCAATAGGGATGATAGCTACAGCTTCAAAGCCTTCAACTGGAAAGAGACGCTTGACGGCAGCAACATCGTAGTTGCACACCCAACATGTGCCAAGCCCACGGTCAGCTGCTGCAAGACAAAGATGTTCCACGGCAATACCAAGATCAATGTCGCCATGAGGCTTGTTGTCTTCCGGCCGTACCCAGCAGCCATTGGTATTCTTCATTGCCAGCACGTACATTGGTGCCTGTGCAAACCAAGGGCGGTTGTAGCACTGCCTAATCTTAGCCTTCGCCTCTTCAGAAGTGATAAGTAGAAACTTCCAAGGCTGAAAGTTGTGTGCGGAAGGTGCCAGTCTCACACATTCCATAATATATTCAATATCAACTTTGCTGACAGGCTCGTTCGTGTATCTACGTACAGAGAACCTTTTGGTTGCTAATTCTTTGAAGTCCATATGCTATAGAATTGATTATCGCAAAGGTACTACTTTCCAATGACAAATCACTCCTCCGGCATACACATACACAGGATGATATATACGATGATACCGCTGAAGGCTGTGCCGAATGTCAGCAGAATATACACTAACCGCACGATTGCTGGATCCCAGCCGAAGTAGTTTGCTATGCCGCCACACACACCTGCAAGCCATTTGTCCGTTCTTGATCTTGTCAGTCTTTTACCGTTTGCCATAGATAGTTCTTAAGAGATTTTATTAATTTCAACGCCAAAGGTACAACAATCCACTGAAAAAGACGAAGAGGACGGCCAAAATAATTCAGAACCGCTTCTTCAAGAAAGGCTTCCAGGTCTTCACTTGGTACACAATTCTCTCAACACCTTGCTTGCAGTTAGCTGGGAAGTAGAAAGTGAGGACATACCAATGATCTTCGTGGCGAACACAATGACGAATGAACTCATAACCGTCCAAGCGTTCAACGGAACCGGAATCTATCGTCTCCAAAGCGTTCTTGTCGTGAAGAAAATCTTTAGGTTTCACCTCTGCCTCCAGCACAAGGTTGGTGTTGTCACGATAGGAGAAGCGCACATTCCCTTTCTTCTCGTCAACTTCTTCCTTATCAAAGAACGATGGGTATTTGACGGAGTAACCATACTGAGGATCAATATACGTATCGAACTCAGCAAAAGGCATGGCATCCCTCAACTGCTCCGGAAAAGTTCGGGCGTCCCCGTCATAATTGAGAGCGACAAACACTGTACTGCCAAAAAGCAGGATAAATATAAAGGGTAAAATCTTCCGCATCTGTTTCCGTTCTAACTCATATTAGTTCTGTATGACATTGCAAAGTTAGTGGAAAAGATGAAGAAGAGTCAATTTCTTAACTGACATTAGGCTGACATCTGCTGAATCAGTACTTATCAGCCATGCTTACCACCCGTAGAACTTAGCGCCATCATCGCACTCTTTCTCCCACCACGACTTGCCGGAGTAAGAGCGACGCTTCTTTTTCTTGTCTTGGTTCCCTGAGCAGATGAGCATGAGGAACAGGATAATGAGTATTGGTCCCATATCAATGAGTGTTATTGGTTAGACATATAATCCAGTAGCTTGTCACTGACGAAGCCAAGAATGATCATTGGATCGAAGTACTTTCCCTTCTGTCTGCCGTCCCACAGCCTGCAACTGATGTGAAGGTGCGGGCCTGTCGTCCGCCTGCCGGTGTTGCCGCTGATGGCGATGCCGTCTCCGGCATTGACATGCTGTCCGACTCTCACTCGGATCTTTGACAGATGCAGATAGGAACAGACGCAGACGCCATGGTTGATGGTGACGTAATAGCCTCCGTTGGTGGAGTAGGACGCAGCGGTGACGATCCCGGGCAGCATCGAGAACACATCCTCGTATGATGCTTTCAGGTCAAGTCCGTTGTGCATCCGCCTTTTCCGTCTGTCCATTGGGTCTTTCCGAATCCCGAAGAGAGAACTCACCTTGATCGACCTGAGCGGCAGTGACACTGTCGGCATCACGAGCTTCAGCGTGTCGGCAGGCACCTCGGCTATCTCGCTCTCATCCATCTCGTCATCCAGAGAGTCTGCATCAAGCATATTCTTTCCCTTGGATAGCTCCTTCCTATGATGGTTTCCACCGATGCCATAGAAAGGGTAATCCTTCGAGGTCTGAGCATGACACAACATGCATGAAATCAAGCAGTAAAGAGCAATGAAAGCCAGTCGTCTCTCCATGTACAAAGTTACAAAAAATCACTGAGATTATCAAATTATTGAGCAAGAAAAAGAGCCTCAATTCTTGAAAAGATCACGGTAAAGTTTGTTGGCTATCTTGGCTACTTTACGGATGTACCCCGGATCCTCTGCATAGCGTATACGTTTGAGAAAAGCAAGGTAGTTACCGCCTTTGTAGCGATGTTGGATAAACTTCTTATAGCCAATGACACTGTCCTCCCACCGATGGAACCGGTAATATTCCTTCTTCCGACTGTTGTAGAGTCCGAACAGATTGTTATAGTTCTTGCAGACATTGCTTTTGAAGTTACCCGTCTCCAGCACAGCCTGGGCAAGGACATACAACTGGTTGGACAGTCCTGCCTCCCCAAGCACAAGGATCAGGTTCTCCATCGTCAGCTCATGACTGTCACCTTCATACAATCGCATGCCTTTACCTCCATCCCGCTTGTGTTCTCTTGCCTCGTATTCATTCACCAATTTTTCAAGCACCTCTACGGACAGACCCTTGAAAGGATTGAGATTGATGCCAACAGAATCATCCTCCAAAGTCTTTTCAGGCGGACTATCAGCATCATCAAGTTCAGCTTCAGCCTCGATTAAAGGATCAACAAACACACACTCTCCCGAAGTGAATTGTTCTTCGGGACACTCTGCTGCATATATCCGCCCGGGCAGTAGCATGAAGACGGACAATAAAATGGTAAGTATCGCTTTCATGTTGGCAAAGTTAGGGAGGCAAGGCCGTCCGTCGTTGATAGGTAAGCGATTAACCGTCGATATTGGACAAAATGCTTTAATTGGTTCGATTGGCTTATCTCTATCGAACCAAATTAATGATTTTCAGTGATTTCGAACGATAATGACCACTGTTTTACTGACACCTATAGAAATCACCGTATTTTTGCCTCAAATTTTAAGACTCAAAGCAAATGAATATGGGCGAAAAGATTTTCCATAGAGACGAATATCCATTCGATATCCTCGCCGACTTCGGTCTCAGTGAGGAGATGATTTACGATCTGCCGGACTATGTCCATACCATTATTGAGATGGGTGGCAAGTCACCGTTGCTGCCGATAGCCATCGAGCAGCCTTTCGGAGTGACACGTGCCTATGCCAAGTTCTGCCTCCTTGAGACGGAAGATGGCTTAGACGTCCTCTTTACCCCGAAACTGAAGCAGGTCAATCTCGAGGCGTTCACAAAGTCCGATCAGAAGCGACTCCTTGAGGGCAAGGTCATCGTCACGGACATTGATGATGTGGTGAGGCAGATTGACGGTACCGAGGAGAGTCAGCGCATCCGTGCCTTTGTCCAGCTTGACAAAGACACCAATGATGTGGTCTATTCTCCGACACAGATCATCGGTCGTAACATCAGTGCTATCTGCACGGAGTATGAACTGACGGGCAAAGACCTGCAGTCGTTCTGGAACGGCAACCTCGTCACCGTTCTTACAGACAAGGAAGAAGGAGCCAAGGAACCGATAACCATTGGCGTAGACCTGTTCTCTGACAAGGGCATCATCGTCGTTCCCGGCACAGCAGAGCAGTGGGAGAACACTGTCCGACGTGTCATGCCCGAATACAGTTTCGGCAATGACGGTTGCTGGATCAACCGTAACGGACGCCTGTCCTATGTTCCCGAAGAGGAATTTGATGAGCAGATCCTTTCTGTCCTTGAGAAGCAGGCTGCCAAGAACGGTTTCTCTCCCGATACTGATGAACATGAACTCCTTCAGTATCAGGCAAAGCGTGAGGAGGAAACAGCCCAGCAGATTACCCGATAATACCAATAATATCCGTAATACCATCAATACCTACGATTATGGCAAAGAACTATCCCGACTACGATATCCTCCGCGAGCAATATGAGGCCGGCAACATCTCTGCTGTCGACTTTGTCCTTCAGCAGTCTGAGGATATTGCAGAAGACTACAAGCGTTTCTGCAAGGATGAAGGCATCGACTATAACAGTCATAATGCCGCCTTGGCTTTCATGGATTTCCGTGAAGAACTCTTTGAAGAGAGCATCGAGTACTGACTAAACCCTTAATCAAGATTCTATGAGCATTCGTTCACAGGCATATTCAGCGATGGCTTACCGCGGTCAGGTCTCGCCCCAGCTCAACGACGTACTGCGTCGCAATGGCATGACGGCAGCCCTTGCCGTAGAGGGCAACCAGCACAAACTGTTGGTACAAGGCCATGACTCACCGATGATGAGCTATGATATCACCCAGCAGCAGTTTGCCGCATTGGCGGAGGGTGGCACGAACTACTCCAACAAGAAAGCCTTCAATGTCTTCAACGGCATCGTAGGCCGTGACTTTGACGTTCCATCGTCTTTCGTTGCCGCCCGCAATGTCAATAGCCGGGTGGTCATGGGACTTCATGGCGTCCGCGACTCCGTGGATGCGCGTCCCCACGCTTTCGGTCCCGGGTTTCTTGAGTGGGGAGCGCGACAGCCTGGCTTTCATATCCGCCGCTTTGGCGATGTGCCGATGGTTGTCGAGCATGCCGACGGCCGTCTCCGTCCCGGTGAGCTCAAGGCCGGTGACTACGGCTATTACTATAAGGGCCAGCAGAAACAGGAGACGGATCCGCTGAAGGACATGCAGACCTATTTCCCACCAGTCCAGGTCCGTCCCCGTCCGGCTGAGCCCGCGGTTCCTTATAAGGAGGCTATTACCTCTGACGTCTATTTCACAAATGAGAAATGGCAAGAGGTGTTGTCCTCTCATGGCATCATCGTCGATGCCGACAAGAAGACACTTACCATTCAATCGACGAAGGCCCAGCAAGATTTCGTGTATGACCTGACGGATGACGAGGTCAAGAAACTGACGCAGAACACCCTCAAGGGCAACAGTGTGCAGAATCGGCTCAACATCATCAACCGTGTCATCGGTGGTGACTTTGAGGAGCCTGTCACGAAGGCGATGCTCAACTCCAAGGAGCGTATCGCCATCAGTCTCAAGCCGGAGGTTGAACAGGAACTCATGCTGAAGGCACAACAAGCTTCCATGCAGCATACGGTCATTGCAGACCCATTGAAAGACATGCACCAGGCCCCGTCCCTCAATCCCAATGACGGGTATGTCGATGGCAGCCGCCTCGAGGATTACAACGTGCGCAAGGGTTGGTTCCGCGAAGGCAAGCACGGCCGCGAAGTGGAGGTCGGTGACATCTGGGTGGAGAAGGCTCAGAAAGCAAAGGAACAGACTGAACAACAGAAAAAAGACAATGCCAAGAAACAGGACGAGGGTAAGGAAGAAAAACTCACCTATCGTATGTGTGCTGTCATCAATGGTGAGGTCGTCTCCCATGAGATCAGCAAGAAGCAGTACGACAAGTTCATGGCGGTCGATGACTATCAGCGCCAACGCATGATGTCAAAGGTCTTCGGAGAGGTCGATATGAAGACCCGTCCGGAGATGCGTCAGGGCTTCAACCTCGGCGCATTCATGGCAGCCGGCCTCACGGCAGTAAGAGAAGCCACCTTCGTCGGGGCCGATATCGCCCACAATGTCGAGCATATCAAGCATCCGCATTCCGGCCCCGAGCTCTACCAGGAAGTCCACGGCACCGGCAGGATCTATGTCAAGCCGGGTGTCGACTCTCCTCAGAACATCGCCGAGCGTGCCTTCGAGGCCGGTCTCAATGCCGGTATCCATGAGGGCATGGGACGTGGCCGTTAACCTACAATATTACAGAAGATGAGCAAACTGACTTTCGATGATTATTATAACAGGCTCAACATGCAGGAGCTGCTCGTTGACGCAGGCTACACCTTCAACCGCAGGGATGGCTTGCGTTACCCCTCGTATGTCAAGCTTGACAGCATGGGCAAGCGCATTTCTGGCGACAAGTTCCTCGTGACACCCAACGGCAAGGGCTGTTTCCATCCGCCGGTGATGAAGGTGTTCAATGTGGTAAGCTTCATCAAGGAGCATCCCGATCTCTTCAAGGAGTACCATCCCGGCATCGACCCTTACCATTTGGTGAACCTCGTCTGTTCCCGACTGCTCAATGAGCCTGTCCAGAAACGGAAGCGTCGTATCATCGAGCCACACAAGGATCAGAAGCCCTTTGACATTAAGGACTATGAGCTGTTGCGTTATCAGAAGCTCAACTTCGATAACATCAAGAAGTTCTACCCTTATTTCAAGACAAGAGGGATAGACATCCCCACCCAGAAGGCTTTCAGCAACCATTTACTGTTGGCAAGCAAGCCTTCAGCTACGGGCAAGGTCTACAAGAACCTCTCCTTTCCGCTGACCATCCCGGGTCAGAAGGACATCGTCGGCTTTGAGGAGCGCGGTCATCCCCGTCTTGATGGGTCGAGTGGCTTCAAGGGCAAGGCCCGTGGCAGCAACTCTTCGGAAGGTCTATGGATCGCCAGTCCGGCAGGCACCGAACTGAAGTATGCCAAGGATGTGTTGTGGTTCGAAAGTGCCTACGATGCGATGGCTTACTACCAGCTTCACGCCAGGACAGACAAAGATCTCGACAAGGCAGTATTTCTCTCTACGGGCGGTAACCCGACGGTGATGCAGTTTCGTGGTGTCATCAATGAGGCACAGTCAGCCACACATTATCTTTGCTTTGATAACGACTTGGCAGGCAAACAGTTCAGTCACAACTTTGAACAAGAACTTAAACGTATCAGGGAGGCTACACCGAAGGTTGGTGAAGACATGAAATACTATATGGACTCACTGAGCGACAAGAATAACATCCTCTCCGGAGATCCCGAATACCTTCCCGCTGCAGTCTTCCATACCTATGCACGCTTGGAGTCGGCTGTGGAGGAATGCATGTCAATGCGGGAGTGTGGTCTGAGCGCTCCTGAAGATATCGCCACACAGGAAAAGCTTGTCAACAAGCTTCAGGAGGAGTACCAACAGGCACTCTATGAGAAGCTCGGTATTGGCATGGAGCAAGGTCATCTGAAAGACCTCGGCAGTTACAATATCCCGGAGTGGGCATTGAACATCATGGAGAATGGTGACCGTGAAGGACTCAACGACGAGGAGATAGCGGAGTTCGACCGTTTCATGGACAAGCACTTCCCCGAGGGTTATATCGCAGACATCGACTGGGATGACTATGACGAGTTCAACCGCTATCCGGCTTTTGGGTCTCGCAATCCCAAAGCGCTCCCTTCCCACGGCGAGTCACCTTACTTAGCCGTCAAGACCTATCGCGTTGCATTCTACCATCCGACAGAGCGGGAGGGGCAGGCACTGCCGAACCTCATCGTCCAACGCGAGCTGCCTCAGGAAGGCTGTAAGGACTGGAACGAGCAACTGCTCAAGGAGCGTGCAGAGATCAGAGCACAGCAGAAAGCCGAGGAGCAGGATGGCGAGAAGGTCGCAGCCGGACTGGACATGGACGGCAACGGCGAGATCGAGCTCAACGAGAGCGACGAGCGTAAGCATCACTTTAGAAGCAGATTATAAGATTCTTTGCAGCATAATAAATTTGTTTTCCTCTCAAATCAAATCTACCTTTTTATGAATCTTCCCCCTCACCGTTTCCGAACGATCATGTACCGTCCTCACTGGCATCAGTGGATCATCAGTCAGGGCTTCATGGTTCTGCTCTTCATCGCATTGCTGATGGGAGCAGGGTGGGAGGGTATGACTTTTAAGCTGCCTTTCTACATCGGTGCTGCTCTCATAGGTGTCTTCATCCTCTATGGCACGCTCTACCTCAATAAGCTCCGTTACATCGTCACTGCCGAACAGCTTATCGTCGAGCATGGCATCTTGAGTCGCAGCAGTGACTATATAGAACTCTACCGGGTCGTAGACTTCGGAGAGCGTCGTAGTCTCATGGAACAGCTCTTAGGACTGAAGACTGTCAGCATCTATTCGGGTGACAGGACCACGCCACGCCTTGACATCCGTGGCATCAAGGAAAGATCAGACGTCGTCGGCATCATCCGCGAGCGCGTAAACTATAACAAAACCATCAGAAATATCTATGAGTTCACCAACACGAAATAAGAAACTACTCCTGTTGACTGCGTTGCTGCTGTCATTGGGCACGGCAAAGGGTTATGGCCAGTATGTGACCTCCAATCCGGGTGAGTACGTCATCCTGGAGCAAGGCAACAACCTGATCAACCAGACCGTCAAGTCAGAGATGAAAGCCCAGACGGCTACGGCTGTCTTGCAGAACACGATGGCCGGGGAGTTCACAAAGATGAAGCAGTGGGAGAAGAACTACAACACCTATCTCAAGAAGGCTGATGGCTATGCCTCGGCACTGAAGGCCGCTACCCATATCTACGATGACGGCCTCCGCATCCTCATTACGCTGAACAAACTCCGGAAGGCGACCGCCAACAATCCGCAAGGTGTCGTCGCTACCCTCGATATGAACAACCTCTACATGGAGACAACCACTGAGATGCTCACCTGCTTCACACTCCTCAAGGATGCCGTTGCCAAAGGCGGTAAGGAGAACATGCTCACGGGGGCAGAGCGCAGCAAGACCCTGTGGGAGTTGGAAGACAAACTGTCGTCGTTCTCTCACAAGTTGCACCAACTCTATCTCAGTATCCGTCATTACCGCATGGCAGACGTATGGAACCGGGCTACAGCAGGTATGATCGAGCGGAGCAACGGAGAGATAGCCCGACAGTCGCTCTCTCACTGGAAACGTCATGCCCGTGAGGTAGCCATTTATGGAGATTAGCCTATGGACAAGATTATCATCCATACGATATTACTCATCTTCACCCTCTATTTGTTCCCAACGAAAGGTGTGGCACAGGTAGACCCGACACTCTCAGCCATGATCCTCCGCTACACGGAGATGGCGAAGAAGCAGTACGATGCCCAGCTCGGCAAGATGAGCGCGGAGACCGAAGGTCATATATGGCTCACGGCAGAGGTTGATGCCACAAAGAACTTCCAAAAGCAATTCGACGAGTATCTTAGTACTTTCCGCAACATCATCTCCTATGCCGCCCAGGTCTATGGCTTCTATTACGAGGTCAACCACCTGACGGAGAATATGCAGAAACTTTCAAGGCAGATCGGTGATGCACCTGTCAATGCCGTAGCAGTAGCGCTCCACCGCAACCGCAATGACATCTATGTGGACATCATCAACCGCAGTGTCGGCATTCTGAACACGATCCGCCAGGTCTGTATCGACAAGAAGATGACTGAGAAGCAACGCATCGAACTCGTATTCTCCATCCGCCCCAAGCTCAAGGAGATGAACCGACAACTGCAGATGCTCACCAAACTCGTCAAGAGCACGAACATGGCGCAGGTGTGGTATGAGATCGAGTATCAGTCCCTTCCTCACCGTGCGGGCAAAGCCGGCATTGTCGAGGAAAGTCTTGGCAAGTGGAGAGTCAACGCACGGAGTGTCAAACCAAATAAGCATTAGCAATTATGGGATGGTTATCATCATTAGCAACAAAAGTACTGCCGAAGGTGTGGAAGTCGGGCGTATCAGCGACTTCCAAACTCCTTGAAGGAGGCAGCAAGGTTCTCGGCTCAGCGGCCAAGAACCCAAAGACAACTGCTGTCGCAGGTGTGGCGGCCTATGCCGGTTGGCAGAACATCCATTCTACGGAGTCGTACGGCACTTCGGTCGGTAAAACGCTGAAGAAAGCCACCAATGGCGCAGGATCGTTCTCTCACGATGTCGTCAACGGCTACACGGGCAAGAACACCGTGGAGGAAGTAAGAGACACGACCAAGGGTGTCCTCGACGGCATGAAAGACACGGTATCAGAGACCAAAGGCATCCTCGGCACCTTGGGCGACACGCTCAAGGGCATCAGCACGTTTCTTGGCAACATCTTCAGTGGCAAGGGCATGAACATGTTCGGCAACTTCTTCAACAACATCAGCAGTGGGAAGGTGTCGGGACTGAGCATCGGAGCGCTTATCATGGCCGGTTATATGATGTTTGCCAGGACTGGACTGCTCGGAAAGATCGGCGGAGCATTGCTTGCCATGATGATGGTTGGCGGCAACTCCCGTAGGCAGAGTCTCTCACAAGTAGAACAGGAGAATGAACAGCTTGCCGAGAGTCGCCAGCAAAGCATGCACAGATGATCACAGAAAACTCACGAACTCATAAACTAAAGAACTCACAAACTATGTTTACCCAATCAATGAACCTCTATTCGCCAAGCGGCTATGCCATGCCATTCGAGGCTGACGAGGACACTCCCATCGAGGTCTTCCGTCCTTACGGCAAACAGACGCTCGCTACGGGTGAGGAAGTCTTCAACCACGGCATGGATTTCAAGGTCCGACGGGGTACCTGGCTTAAAGCTCTTGCCTCAGGCGTTGTCTCGGGCATAGCCAGTGACATGCAGAACGGATTCTACCTCACGATCAACTATCCCAACTATGCCGATGGCAAGCGCAGCTCGTATGATGTACGCTACTCCCATATCAGTGAGTCATTAAGCAACTTCGGCAAGAGTGTCAAAGCCGGTGACAATGTCGCCCGCTGTGACGGTCAACTGCATATCGAGGTACGCTTCAATGGTGAGGAGATTGATCCGCTCGAGTTCCTGACGATGGTACGCGACAATCTGCTGATGAACAAGCAGACAGAGATGGCTGGTGCCAAACCTGAGATCGCCACGCTTGACTTTGATGTCCACACCCCTTATGACGGACAGCAGATGGAGATCGACCAGCTCATGCAGCGCTATTTCGGCAGTTATATGTCCGACCTCTTCCGTGGCAGATACCATGTCCCAGGAAGTACAGAGATTGGTCTGAGGAGCCTCTTGGCTGAAGGAGCAAGGAGCGGAGTCTACTACGAGCACGCCCCGAGCATGCTCAACCCGTTGGGACTTGGCGCAAGAAGCTTCGGTATCATCGAGCGGATGCAGACCATTCTCATCACCGACTTTCTGAACTACCTTGCCTTGATGCACAGTATCTTCCTGTCATCGATGAGCGAGAACGATAAAAAAAAACTGTTGACCGGGCTTTAGAGAGTCAGGGCGTCATCGATCCCTTTGCCGACTTTGAGATTGACATCCAGAGTTTCGACATCCAGCGCTGGGTCAGTGTCTATCCCGACCGCGATGGTATCGTGTGGTGGACGAAGGCATGGTTCAACGGCCGCAAGAAAGGAGAACGCGCCATTGAGATCACGCGGCAGCTTGCCATCAAGTTCATCCACGATGACATAGAGAAGGACGAGTGGCTGGAGCAGTTCTTCCCCAAGCAGATGGCCGTCCTCCATGCCGCCTTGGCACAGACCCGCGAACAGGTAATCGATCAGTTCAGACAATCAGTTGTATAATCCAATGACACAAAACAGACAGAAAGACATATTCTCATCCGTCGTCGTCCCTATCATGGACAAGGTGCGTGATGACCTCAACCGCAACCGTGCCGAAGAGTACAAGCGACATACCGGTTCCGTTGGTGCCCTGATGGCAAGTGCTGCAGGCCCTGATGGTGGCATGTCGGCCACGCACGCCTACAATGACACCATCTACTACACGGGCCAGTGGAACACGAAGACCGTCGAGGACTATGTCACGTTGGTCCAGGCAGAGCTCCGGAAGAGAGGCATTGAGGTCGATGCGGTCATGGAGAAGAAGATGGTCGACTATCTTATCCATCAGCGGATGCCTAAGTCCACGGCCGAATATATCATGAACAAGTCAGCTGAGGGTTTCCTCTTTGCCATTCCCCAGCGCATGCGCTCTTCCTCCCTCGACCACCATATAAGCAAGGAGGCTGAGAAGCGCTATGATCCGTCCTTGCTCTCCGAGATCACTGCCAATGTCGTCTCGTGGATCTCCAATGCCGCTGCTACGGCCGGCGTCGGTGGACTGATCGGTCAGACGGCTATCGATGGTGCCACGGCTGCTGCAGATAAGGTTGCCAACGGCCAACAGGACAAGTACCTTGCCAAGCAACGCGAGCAGGGTAGGAGGGAAGTAGCCTATGCAGAGAAGAAGCATGTCAATGTTCCCAAATGGATGTTGGATCAGATGGGCTTCGACTCTGTGGACAATGCCACGGATAAACAGCTCATCATGGCGAAGGACTGGGCGACGAAACAAGCACGACTCTATCGCAACAAAGTCAATGCGGCTCTTGAAAGTGGCAGTCGTACCGTCAAGGCTTCCGGCAAGAACACCGAGATCAGTGTCTCTACGGCCACCATCAAAGCCAAGGAATACGAGACATTCGTCAAGGCAATCGCAGATGAGCAGCAGTCAAGGAAGACGGCTCGCAAGACACAGGAGGTCAACTACTACGATATCGTCGGAACGGATGCCAATACGCAGTCTACATATTCCAACGCCTCGAGTGAACAAACAGAACAGAACACTAACATGCAAGCTACGGCCCAGAGCCAGTCAAAAGACAACTATGCCGGTTGGGACAGCATCATCCAGATGCTCGGCTTGAATGGGACTGGTGACACGTTCAACCACTTGGGCTATTCCCTTGCCATGCTCCCCGACATGCTCCTTGGTATCATGACAGGCAAGACCAAGTCGGTCGGCATGAACAAAGACACGCTGATGCCCCTTGCCTCCATCCTCTGTGGCAGTTTTGTGAGCAACCCACTCTTAAAGATCTCTTTAATGGGTTACGGAGGCTTGAACCTCTTCAACCGCATGAGCCAGGAGGGCCTTGCCGAGAAAAGGAAGGAAGACGAGCCTGCCACTATCCGCTATAAGAAGTATGCCGATGAGCAGTTGGACAGCCGGATCAGTAACCCGCATATCGAAGGCAACGTGCTGATCGTCGATTTCGACCACGTCCCTCGTATCATCACCCTTCCCCAGCAGATCATCGATGGCTATCGGTCAGGCGCATTGCCGCTTAACACTATCGCCAACAGGGTACTGGCCAAAGCCGATCAGATGGCGGAGACAGAGAAGAGCATCCAGCATGCTTCAGAGAAGTATGAGCAGAACCAACAGCAGACTGTCACCCGCAGTCTTGCGCAGAGATAATATTCAACCATTAAATGTTATGACTATGGAAGAAAAAGAGAAAAAGAACACTGGCCTGGAGCGCCAGAGAGACATCCTTGTCAGTGCCCTTGAGCGTGCACTGAAGAACAACGGCGTGCTTGTCAACGCCACACCGAAGCCTGCCCCGCAGATCTTGGGTAAAGACTACCGCATTGCACCTGCCAACATGCTGATGATGGCGATGCATGCCGAGAACGGAGCGTTCAAGACCAACACGTACACTCTGTTTAATGCCGCCAAGCAGCGTGGCGAGGCCGTCAAAGGTCATGAGAAAGGTGTGCCTTTCACTTGGACCAACCGCAACGAGTATGTCAGCAAGGACAATGCCGAGGACAAGATCAGTCGTAAGGAGTACATGAACCTCCCCGAGGCTGACAAGGCCAAGTATGAGGTCAACCCACGCGAAGACACGTATGTGATCTTTAACGTTGACCAGACCACGATGCCGAATGTCCACAAGGATGACTACAACGCCCTTATCGAGAAGTACGGTGTCAAGGAGACCGAGCTATCTGCCAAGGAAGAGAAGGACCAGCGTGCAGCCATCAACAAGAGCTTTGCTGCCATCAGTGAGAACCTCGTAGCCATTAAACGCGACGGCACGGGCGTGGCTCACTATGATGCGCAGAAGGACACCGTCTTCATGCCTGCCCAGAAAGCTTTCGACTCCTATGCCGATTATGTACAGGAGACAACGAGACAGGTTGCTCAGGCTGCAGGCATTCCCCAGCGACTGAACCGACAGGGCGCCGACTATGGAGGCCGTCCGCCTTCAGAGGATGCCAAGGAGCGTGAGATGCTTGTCGTCGAACTCGTTGCTGCCCATCGCATGCTTGAGCTTGGTATGCCAGCTAAACTCCGTCCTGAGACTGTGGCACATGGAGAGAGCATCATCAAGCAACTCAATGAGAAGCCCGAACTGACTGAGCAGATTCTGAAGGATGTGGCCCGTACTATCGGAATGATCAAGAAGGCCGAGAGCGGTGAGCAGATCGTCCGTCACGAGCGTCCTTCCGAGGACAGGCAGGAGCAATGGGCGAAGCAGTTCCCGATGGACAAGGTGCCGGAAAGGTTCGAGCATATCGCCATGCTCAAGGATGACGAAGGAAAGTGGACACTTGTTGCCAAGCCTCAGAACGAACCTACCTTCGCCATCCATCCATCAAAGTCAGATGTCGGACTCTACTTCGATGTCATCAAGAACGACCATGACGAGGCCCATGTCGAGACCTTCCGCACCCAGTTTGCCCAGAAGCATTATGCAGAGTTGGCGAAGGACCCGTCTCAGGCTGTCAACATCTTCCGCAGCAACGCCTCGGAGGAGACGCTGAGCCGTATCAGCAATGTCAATGCGTTCAAGACCCACGACTCAAAGATCCTCCTTGTCGCCTTCATCGACGGGGAGAAGCAGAAAGCCCGTGAGATCAGTCAGAACCAGTGGCAGCGCATGTTCCTCGCCGATGACAAGCGCGACTACAAGCTCCACATGGCTGCGACAATCTATGCCGACGTTCTTGCAAAGGAGAAACAAGTCAAGGAGCAACAGGCAGCCGAGAAGAAGCAGGAGGATCAGAAGAAACTGGAAGAACAGAAGAAACAAGACAAGCAACCAACCCTCGCTCCAATCCTCAAACAATTCTACGACCTCAAGAAGAAGCACCCCGATGCCATTCTGCTGTTCCGCACGGGTGACTTCTACGAGACCTATTCGAAGGATGCCGAGAAGACATCGAAGATCACGGGCACAACGCTGACGAAGAACATGAGACTTCAGGACAAGGACGGCAATGCGCTTGCCGTGACCGCCTTCCCTAAGCACAGTCTCGACACCTATCTTCCCAAACTCATCCGTGCCGGTGAGCGTGTCGCCATCTGTGACACGGTTGAGCCACCTAAGCAGCAAAAGGAAGAGCTGCAGAAGGTGGTGGAGAAGGTTGAACCGAAACAGGAGGAGACCCATCAACAGGAGCAGCACCGAGGAATGCATCGTTAATCAAGCTGGAACATAATGGCAACATCAAGACAGCAATATATCGATCAGTATGCAGGGTATGCCATGGAGCAGATGCGCCGCTATGGCATCCCTGCCTCCGTGACGCTCGCTCAGGGCATCATCGAGTCGGCAAACGGACAGAGCTATGTGGCTTCCACGGCCAACAACCATTTTGGCGTGAAGGGAACATACAACGGCAACTATGTCCTTGCCAACGATGACCGTCCCAATGAGAAGTTCAAGAAGTATGACAATGTCGGCCAAAGCTATGAGGACCATTCCAAAGTCCTCATGGCAAGCCGGTATCAGAAGTACACGAAGAACCTCTCTCCCGATGACTACGCGGGTTGGGTGAGAGGCATCAAGGCGGGCGGCTATGCTTCCGACCCACGCTATGTGAGCACTGTTGTCAGTGTTATCGAGAGCAATAACCTTCAGCGTTATGACCAGATGGTCATGGCTGAGACGAAGCAAGGGAACAAGCAGAGCAACGCAACGTCTCAAGTTCCCAATCTGAAGAGCACCGGCATGAATCTCCCCGAAGGCAATTACAGTATGCCCGTGAAGCGGGACTCCTTCATGCTTATCACCTCACCTTACGGCAAGCGCAAGGATCCGTTGGACAACAGCAAGACGGAGATCCATCATGGCATAGATATCAAGACCAAGGGCGATGCCGTCCTTGCCACGGAGAACAACGGAAAGGTCATTGCCACAAACCACAATGAGAACAAGGCGGGTGGCAAGAGCATCACCGTCGAGTACACCCGTGCCGATGGCACCAAGACGCAGGTGCAGTACATGCACCTCTCCGAGATCAACATCCGCCAAGGCGATACCGTCAATGCCGGTCAGAAGCTCGGCGTCTCGGGCAATACAGGATCAAGGACCACAGGCGAGCACCTCCACTTCGGTGTCATCAACGTCTCTGCTGATGGCAAGCGTCAGTGGGTCAATCCTGCAGCCTACCTCGCCGAAATCAGTCAGAAGGGCAACCTCCGCATCGAGGCGCAGCACAATGGCAAGGATCTCTTGGCTCAATATCAAGCCGGTGGCACAAAAGTCACGGAGCAGAAACAAGAGACGGAGCAGACACCTGAGAGTTGGATGAACAAACTCTTGTCCTCTCCCGACGCGGCTCTTGGAGGGTTCGGCAGTGGCGAAGGCCAGGGACTCACCGGTTCCTTGATGCACATGCTCATGCTCCTTCTCATGGTTGCCATGCAACAGGAAGGAAAGTCGAAGGAAGAGAAGATGCAGGCACTCACCGATGCAGCCGTTAACCGAAAGATAGATCTTTCGAGCATGGTCACGGGTCTGAAGTCTGCCGAGCTTTCTATCACGAACAATGACAAAGCGATCCTCACGACCTCCGACGGCAAGCAGCAGTACACCCATGAGCTCACGGAAAGTGAAAAGACCCGCATCTCTCAGATCCTCAGCAGCGACAGTGACGATGCCACGAAGCGCCAGAAGATCAGTTCCATGGTCATGGCGATTACAGTCAGCCAGCAGGCCTCAAGGAACTATGAGCAGATAGAGACTCAGCAGAGTCAGACCTTAGAGCTTCAGTCTAACGTTCAGCGAAAATAACTTGTAAAACAATCAAATACGTATCAACATGATTAAAGCAGAAGTGAATGTAACCGGTACCATCAAGCGAGGTGCCGTCATCCGTAACGACCGACAGGGCAAGCCATATATCGGCTTTGTCCTGACAGTGAACATCCAGAATCGAGTGGGAGATATGATGCCCGCGGACATCTATGTCAGTATCCCGGGTGCCGATCAGGGCAGCTTGCAGCGCTACACCGAGGGCACGCGTGTCACCATCAGCGGAACAATGGAAGTCCGCAAACGCAACGACAACCTTGTCTTCTACCTCGAAGCCAACTTCCTCGACGTAGAGGACGTGAGTTCGCTCGATGCCATCTCCGGCACGATGACGTTCCGTGGCCATCTTAGGAACGAGAAAGTCTACGAGGAGCGCATGACGAAAAAAGGCAGACCTTACCTTCTTTTCTCCGCCTACTCATCCGAGAAGGTCGGTGAGGAGTTTGTCAGCACCTGGGTCAACTTCATGCGCTTTCCCGAGGTGGGTACCGGCATCGAATCCATCACACCCGAATGGATGACTGCCAAGGCCCATGTCCAGATCACTGGAAGTTTCGAACTTGGCTTCTACAAGGGCAAACTGTCTCTCGCCAGTATCGTCAAGTCGATGGATCCTTATGTCAAACCCGAATATGTACAACACTAAAAGCTATCACTTATGCCTAAGAAGAACTATACCCCGTCACCGAACGGCCAGTCAGCCGAGGACAGAGCACTCGACATCTTCGCCAATGCGATGATCGAGAAGATCCAGCATATCCAGTCCGACTGGAAGCAGCCGTGGTTCTCCGGCAAGACCTCCCAACTTCCTCAGAATCTCAATGGCCGACCCTACAACGGCATGAACAGTGTCATCCTCATGCTCATGCAGGAGAAGCATGGATGGGAGACCTCCCGTTATGCCACCTTCGACCGCATCTCGAGTCTGAACTATACCAAGGACGATGAGGGCAAACGCCACCCCATACTCGATGCCGAGGGCAACAAGCTCCCGTTGGTGTCCGTCAAGAAAGGTGAAAAGTCCACACCCGTGATGATCACGACGTTCACGGTCGTTGACCAGGACACAAAGGAGCGCATCAAGTACGATGACTACAAGCAGATGTCAGAAGAGGAGCGCAAGAAGTACAATGTCTATCCAAAGCTGCAGGTCTACAACGTGTTCAACATAGCACAGACTAACCTCAAGGAGTCCCGTCCGGAAATGTATGAGAAATACCTCGCTGAAGCCGAGGGCAGACGCAATGGCACAGCCGAGGGTATGAAGGACTTTCCAGCTCTCGATGCAATGATTGAGAAGGATCTCTATGTCTGTCCCATCAAGCCGACCTTCGGCAACGATGCCTACTACAGCATTGCGAATGATGTCATCATTGTCCCCGAGAAGTCACAGTTTGTCGATGGCGAGTCGTTCTATTCGAATCTCCTCCATGAGATGAGCCACGCCTCGGGCAGCGAGAACCGGCTCAACCGCATCAAGCCCGATGCCGGCTTCGGATCGGCTGAATATGCCCGTGAGGAACTTGTGGCGGAGCTCACGGCAGCGCTCGTCTCTTCGCAGAACGGCATGGAGAAGCATATCAAGACCGACAGTGCCGCTTACCTCAAAGGCTGGCTGAACTCGCTCCGTGAAAGTCCCGACTTCATCAAGACCACGCTGATGGACGTGAAGCGCTCGTCTTCTTTCATCAGCAAACGCCTCGAGGCTGTAGGTGAGAAGTTGGAGAAGGACGGATGGAATGCTGATTTCAGTGAGATCCGCCAGCAGAACAAGACCTTCTCTCCGGCGTTTGACCGCTCGCAGACTGCTCATCCGCGCCCACAGGCTCAGCAGCAGGAAGAGTCGCAGCAAGAAAAGACTGAGCAGAACCAGCAGGAGCAATCGGTAGCCAAAAGCACCGAACGTAGCAGGTTTCATAGATAAGCAGACTGTAGAGAGTCCTGTTGAAGTTCTCTTCACCATCGAAGGCGACACGGCTGAGATGTATTTCGGTCAGACACCTGTCCTTGTCGATATTGATACGGCCCTATATGTCATGAGACAGAAGGAGACGATGCCCGAAGGCAATGCTTGGGGAGACAGTTTTCCTGCTGTCATCAACCACACCAGTGCGGCAGTGGCAAGGAGTCATCCCGATTTCCACGCTGCCAAGCATGGTGACTGGGAAGCTGCCCGAAGGCTCGTCAACGACCTTGTCAAGGAGGATAGGGTAGAGAAGGTGGCAAGCATGTTCCCCGATGCCCACATCATCTATAACCACAAGATGAAAGGTGACGGCATCAACATGATCCCCGCAGCCTATGCAGCAAGGTTCGCAGTCATCGGCATGACGGTAGAGAATGAGATCATCGCCATCACGAATGTCAGTCACACCAATGCTTCTGACGTTCAGCGACTCAGCAAGCGCATGCGCTTTGAAGGTAAGGTGACACCAGGCAACGACTATATCCTTGTCGACGACTTCATAACCTCGGGTGCAGAACTGAGAGATCTGAAGGATTATGTCCAGAGCCAAGGCGGCAATGTAGTCATGATGACGACCTTCGGCCATGGCGGATTCGGCAAGCTCAGCGACATCAGGATTGACGAGGACTACAAACAGCGACTCAGAGAAGCAAACATCACCAATCAAGACTTACGCAAATATGGAATTGCATCAGAAATCGGCTGTCTCACCATCAGTGAAGCAGCCAAGCTCAGCAGAATGGTTAACGCCAGAGCAAAAGCAAGAACTAAGGAAATCACAAGAGAAATGCAGACAGCAACTCGTGAACAACGAGGTGAGATGTGCGCTAAAACAATTACTCGAACGGAAAGGATACAAAGTGGGTCATATCAGCAAGATAATGAAAGCCATTCTATCGTTATACCTACTCTCGGCAGTGGCTACAGAGGCATGCGCTTCGGTGTACGATGACGGCCCCACTTATTTGAAGAATGTCACGGTCAGTTCCGGTTGGACATCCAACTGGTTCGTCGAAGCCAAGGGAGGAGCATCGGCTTTCATAGGTCAGCCAGTGGGCTGTGGTGATCTCTTCGACCGCATAGAGCCGACACTGCAACTCGGCATTGGCAAGTGGTTCACACCGGCTGTCGGCGGGCGCATTGCCTACCAAGGCCTCGAGTTCAAGAATGCCGAGCTCCGGAAGATGAAGTACCAGTATGTGCATGCCGACTTCATGTATAACCTCACAAGCTCTCTGTCACAGGATGAAAACGGCATCTCCCGTTGGGGTATTGTCCCGTTCGTAGGCGTCGGCATGATCCGCAATTCATCGGGAGAACCGATGGAATCGGGTGAAAATGTGCATGCTCAGGGCAACCATCCGTTTGCCTTCAACTATGGCATCGCAGCACGGTACCATCTTGGTGGCAGAGTGCACCTCGGCGGTGAGGTCTCCGGCATCACGACCTTGCAGAACTTCGACTGCATCGGTAAGTCGGGGCATTTCGGTGACAACTTCCTCAATGTCTCTGCCGGACTTTCTATCACCATTGGCAAGAACGGATGGAAGAAGGTCATCGATGCAGCCCCGTACATCGAGCAGAACAAGTACCTCATGGAGCGGATTGAAGCCTCGAAGAAGGAGCTTGTATCAGCCAATAATCACGTTAAAGAAAAGAATGATTATAGTGGTCTTAACTCATTGAAGTACAGAATGTCGTTGAATCAAACTGAAGACAATCTTCAGCAGAGTGACAGCACTGCCAACATCGCCATCGGCGTCCCGGTCTACTTCTACTTCAAGATTAATACGGCTAAGCTCGTAAACAAGACGCAGCTCAGCAACTTGAAGGAGATTGCGGAAATCGCCAAGGAGAAGAATGTCATCGTCAAGATCACGGGAGCAGCCGACAGTGCTACTGGATCCGTACAGACAAACCGTCGGTTGAGCATTGAGAGAGCCAAGTACATCGGCAGACTGTTAATCAAGTATGGCGTAGACAAGTCGATGATCAAGGCTTCGTCACTCGGTGGAATCGATGATTTTTCACCGATAGCAGCCAATCGGAACACCTGTGTCATCCTCCTAAGTCCTTAATGAACATTAAAATTGTTAAAGCCCTCGCGTACGCGCGCGTCATAGGTTAGATTGTCTGCTTTCCGTTAAAAAGAAGTTGTTAAAGACAGTTGGAACTTTCAAGGGAATTTCCTACCTTTGCGACGGATTCAGAAATCCACTCATGGCGCCGTGAGGATGTAACACATTTCATAACCCTATAACACAACAAGATTATGGAAAAGCACAACACCTTCTTGGGTGAAGAGACAACCATCGAGGTCATGCAGGAGCAGCAGAAAGGCTGGCTCTTCTATGTCACTCACAACACACCGGAGCTCTTTGATGAGTACGAACAGTACTGCAAGGACGAGAATCTTGACGCTGAGAATGAAGAGTCTGCCAAGGCTTTCATGGACTACCGCGATCAGCTCTTTGAGGAAGCTATGGTAAACGATCTATAACCCACCAATCATAACAACTCATAAAAACATGAAGACAAAGAAACTCTTCCGGCCCAAGGGGGATTGTCC
>DEKJ01000027.1:0-61476 GCA_002353825.1 Prevotella sp. UBA2725
CGTTCGACGTTCGACAAACAATGACGATTCAAGTTAAATCGCATCGAGATTTAACTTGAATCGAGCCGCGATTACGCTTATATCGCAGTACGATTACAGTTAATAATTAATAAATCATAGCACAATAAGGATATTTGCAAGTATACTTTAAAATATTCTTGCTATATTTGCAAGTATACTTTAAAATAATTCCAAATGGATAAGCAAATCATCAAACAAGTCATTGGTGAATACCAATCGAAGATACGTGGAGTATCTTTGACAGAGCGACCGATGACTTTCGATGGAGCTGCCAACTATGTGCTCGTAGGCGTAAGACGGGCAGGGAAATCATATCTGCTTTATCAAGATATTAAGAAGCAACTGAAAGAAGGAGCAATAGATCCCAATGGATTTCTCTATATCAACTTTGAAGATGAGCGTATAGCTGACATGAGTGCCATGGAACTAAATATCTTCATTGACAGCTATAAAGAAATGTATGGTGATAAGGAGCCATTGATTTATCTTGACGAGATACAGAATGTAGATGGATGGGAGAAGTTTGCACGCAGACTCGCCGATCAGAAATACCGCGTAATGATTACAGGCAGTAATGCCAAGATGCTTAGCAGAGAAATAGCCTCTACATTGGGTGGTCGCTTCATTCCCCGTCAGGTAGATCCATTCTCTTTCTCCGACTTCCTGCACTATAAAGGCATTGAGCTGAATCAAGGCTGGGAATATGACCCGACGGAGAAGACCGTAGTTTACCGAGCTTTCGAAGATTACTTCTATTATGGTGGTTTTGCCGAAGGCTTTAACATGGCTGACCAAAAGGAGTATCTGAACAGTTTGTATCAGAAGATTCTGATGGGTGACATTGTGGAACGGAACAAGATACGTAACTCGCGTGTTTTCCGCCTTCTCGGTAAGAAACTGGCGCAGAGCGTCATGCAGCCCACAGCCCTTACCCGGTTACGGCATATCATCGAATCGGCAGGCGACAGAATCAGTCTGCCAGTGCTAAAGGATTATCTCGAATACATGACGGATGCATACCTAATCTTTGGTATTCCCAACTTGGTCTCTCCACTTTCAGACCAGGAAACGGTGAAGAAACGTTACTTTGTCGACAATGGCATTCTAAACCTATTCCTCTTTCAAGGTGAGACACAATTGTTGGAGAATCTTGTTGCTATCAATCTGAACCGGAAATTCAGGAACAATGACGAGGAGCTTCGTCTCTTCTATTACAGCAAAAATATTGAGATTGACTTTGTAGTCCCGGAGATTAAAATGGCCTACCAGGTATGCTATAATATCCACAAGGACCAGGCAACGTACGACCGCGAGACAGGTTCTCTGCTGTCGTTTCTTTCTGCGTTTCCCGACTATCAAGGCACTATCATCTCATATGATGATGATGAGACTTTAGAAATAAAGGGAAAGTCTATAGAGGTTATACCAGTATGGAAATGGATGTGCAAGGAATTTTGATAAAAAACACATGATTTATTGTCGGTAACAAGAAAATATCATAACTTTGCAAAAAAGACGATAATATCTCGATTTTACGATGGATACATCTTTAAATCTAAGCATAACTGAGAATTCTATTCTCAATGCTATTTGGACGTTGATATCCAATACTCTTTGTAAGCAATAAAAATGTCAAAGATAAATTTTTTAAGAGGCTACCTCCAAAAATGTAATGGACTGCTGCACGAAGTTCATGATAGAGATAAGATTCCTATGGCTACGTTGTGGCTTGATAGTGTCTGGGCTCTTTTGCGTTATGGATGCACCATAACACATTATACTCATGGAGGCTTCTACAAATTGAGAGATTTTGAGCGTAAGAAGGTCGTTACCTTTCGGCGTTTTAAGCAGCTGCAAAAACTTAACGATCCCAAGTTTATTCCTTTCCTAAGAGATAAGGATAAGTTCAATGTTCATTTTGCCCAATTTGTTCATAGGAAATGGCTTAAAATGTCTTCAACTACTTTAGAAAAGTTCGAAGACTTTTGCCAGAGACATGACAAGATAGTCATAAAACCGCTCGACGGAATGGAAGGACGAGGTGTTCACATACTATCTGTATCCTCTGTCGACTCATTAGAGATTCTTTACGATAAACTAAGAAAGCAGAACGTGCTTATCGAAGAGGTTGTAAAGCAACATCCTCAGATGGTGTTTGGGAATAAGTCAGTTAATACAATCCGAGTAATGTCTGTAATGGACAAGAACAGCGGAGAAGTACATGTATACCGCTGCGATCTTCGTGCAGGCGTTGGAGATTCTGCTGTTGATAACTTCAATAATGGAGGTTGTGCTTATCAAATAGACATTACCACCGGAAGAGTCTGTTCTTTAGGCAAATTCTATAACCGTGCATGGGGGGGGGTAATCTTTCACCCTGGTACAGAGATATGTATGCTTGGTTATCCTATCCCCAATTGGTCTCAAGTTATTGACGGATGCAAACGAGCCCACAAGCTCTTGCCTCAATGTCGCTTAATTGCATGGGATGTAGCCATAACAGACGAAGGCATTGAGTTGATAGAAGGAAATCATGATGGTGATTACGATCTGTTAGAGTTTTTTGGTGACCATGGTTATTGGCCTTTATTGAAAAGGTATCTATGAATTATATATTAGGATTAAAGAAATACGTTCACGAGCTATCATCTTTCGCAGAAAGCAATAATCTCAAGAAGAGCATTATTGTAACTGATGGGATATGGTCATGGCTGAGATATGGCTGTGTCCTTAATCAGTTTACAGATGGATGCTTCTATGAGCGAAAAGGCTTTGAGCGTAAACGAATTCTAACTTACAGGCGGTGGGAGAAACTAATCTCTACCTCTAATTCTAAGGATTATATTCACATCCTTCAAAACAAAGCAACCTTTAATACATTTTATGCAGACTATATAGGGCGAGAATGGCTTGATAGCAAAAAAATGCGTATTGATGACTTTGCCAGATTTATGGAAAGGCATGATGGCCAAGCAATCGTAAAGCCTGTAGCAGATAACGAAGGTCATGGAGTGAGATTGATTAAAGCAAACAAGGGAAACATAGCTGACCTTTTCCAGAAACTATCGAAGGAAGAAGTTCTGATAGAAGAACGTTTACACCAACATCCTTTGATGAGGTTTGGAGCTAAATCAGTGAACACAATACGTGCCTATACCGTATATGACAAAAGAACAGGTAAGGCTTATCTGCTAAAAACTACGCTCAGAGTAGGCATCGGTAATGCTATTGTCGATAACAGTCATTCAGGCGGCATTTCTTATGAAGTGAATCTTGAATCAGGAAGGATTGTATCAAAAGGATGGTCACATCGTCTATCCAATGTTATGATCCATCCAGGTACCGATATCTGCATGTTAGGATACGAAATACCTCATTGGAAAGATGTTATAGAACTTGTAGAAAAAGCTGCAAGGATGTTACCTCAAGTAAGATTTATAGGATGGGATGTAGCTATTATGCCAGATCGTCCCGTCTTGATAGAAGGTAATCATGATCCAGACCTTGATCTTCTCGAATTTGTAGGATCGTATGGCTATTATAACCAAATAATGCAGCATCTTTCATAATATGGAATACATCACATTAAATAATGGCGTGAGAATGCCTCAACTTGGGCTTGGTACATTTCTCATACCTGAGGAAAATTTGAGCCGTACTATAGGTGAGGCTTATGCATTAGGTTACAGGCAGTTTGATACTGCTTGGAGGTATCATAATGAGCGTAGTATTGCACAGGCTTTGAAAAACAATGGGATTAAGCGCGAAGATGTCTTTATTACAACCAAGGTGAATGCTGATGGCTTGTATTTAAAAGACTATCAATACGGATTACACAGCATCTTTAATATTCGCAACTTCAAGAGCATAAAGAAACTAATACAAGAATCGTTTGATAATCTTCAGACAGATTACATCGATTTGTTCCTCATCCATTGGCCTTGGCCCATGTGTGCAAAAATGTGGAAGGAACTGGAAAAGTTGTATAAATCAGGTAGAATCAGAGCTATAGGAGTAAGTAACTTTTTACCACCACATATTGAATATCTTAAGCGTTGTTCTGATATAGTGCCAGCGGTTAACCAGATAGAGATTAGTCCGTTGAACACCCAGAAAGAAACTATCAGATACTGTCAAGAACGTGGTATCGCCGTTGAAGCTATGTCTACGTTTAGTCATTATCGGTCTAATGAGCCACGTAAAGAAATAATAGACTCTCCTTTATTGAAAAAAATAGCCGACAACCATGGCAAGAGTACGGTTCAAGTGGTATTGCGCTGGATGTTACAACAAGGAATAATAATGATTCCCAAGACATGGAATAGCACATACCTTAGAGAAAACATAGATATCTTCGACTTTCAACTTAGCGATGAAGAGATGGGAGAAATCGATACTATGGATTTGGGGAGATGTCTTAATTATATACCCTATGGAGAACGGCATTGGCTTCCTAAAGATTTGCAAAAATGGGAAGGGTTTGACAAGTGGGAGAAGTTATATTCCCCTCATCCATCAATGATTCATAGAATATTACATATATAATACTGGATAATATATGAAGACAGTTGTAGTTTTTGGTGCAACCGGAAATTTAGGAGCACCTGTCAGTGTAAAGCTGAAAGAGGATGGTTATGATGTCATCGCAGTCGGTGGCAGAAAGGATGACCATGGCTTCTTTGCAGAAAAAGGAATGAAGTATTATTCTGTCAATATTAAAGACAAGGAGACCTTCGCAGCATTAGACGAGATTGGAGACGTGTATGCTGTGTGTCATTTTGCCGGCAGCCTGCCCTCGAGGTATGCTTACGATCCTCAAGACCTAATAGAGTCGATCACTGTCGGGACTCTCAATGTCCTGCAGTTTATGTTGAAGCATAACTGTAAAAAGATTATCTTCCCCCAGACTCCTTACGACTTGGCTGATTATTTCTACAAGTTTAAGGATGGCGGCAAGTTAGAGGCTGACTTACCAAGAAGTTTCCCTAAGGATGGGGATCACTGTGTCTATACGATTGCGAAAGATGCAGCCGTAGATTTGATAGAACATTGCCATGCAGTCTATGGGTTCCAACGCTTTATCTTGAGATTCTTCACTATCTATGAATATCATCCCAATCCTTATCACTATGCCAATTTCAAGCGTAGAATGATGCCTTTCCGTATGCTTATGGATCGTGCGATGAATAGCCAGCCCATTGAGATCTGGGGCGACTGCAAGAAGAGAAAAGAAATGGTCTATATCAAGGATTTCGTTCAACTTGTGTCTAATTGTGTGGCCTCTGATATTGAAGGAGGGACCTACAATGTTGGCAACGGCTGGCAAGTCTCGCTAGAAGAACAAATAAAGGGCATCGTAGAGGTATTCTCTCCCAAGGATCATCCGTCTCAAATTACTTATGCTCCGGAGAAACCTGATCCTTTGGAGAACGCTTTCGACAGCAGTAAAACTTTCAAAGAGCTAAACTGGAAGCCCAAGTACTCCTATCTTGATCAATTAAAGGATTTCAAGAAAGAGATGGAAACTAATCCTTTTGAGAAGCTTTGGGGGAAGCCTGAGGACTATCATTTGAATGACAAGCGATAAAAGATGTATCAGCATTTTTTCAAACGAATACTGGATATTCTTATCTCTTTGACAGCCATTCTTTGTCTGTCACCACTTCTTATTATTGTTTCTGTGTGGCTTTATTTTGCCAATGAAGGAGCAGGAGTATTCTTTCTTCAGCCACGACCGGGATATAAAGGAAAAATCTTCAAGATTATCAAGTTCAAGACAATGAACGATAAAAAAGATTCAACAGGGAAACTCCTGCCGGATACACAGAGAATCACGAAGATAGGACGCTTCGTAAGGAATTCGTCTATCGATGAACTTCCACAGTTGTTCAATGTCTTGAAAGGGGACATGAGCCTGATCGGCCCACGACCTCTCTTGGTAAAATATCTTCCTTTGTACTCGAAGGAGCAGATGCGAAGACATGATGTAAGACCAGGAATAACGGGCTGGGCACAATGTCATGGACGAAATGCGGTATCATGGACTGAAAAGTTCAAACTAGACGTATGGTATGTTGATCACATCTCATTTCTAACAGACTTAAAGGTTATTTTTTACTCTATAAGAACTGTCTTAGGTCATAAGGGTATAGAAACAGCTAACAAGAATGTGACGGTTACAATGGAAGAATTCAATGGACACAATTAATAAATTTTCATCGATACATACTCCAGCCTTTATCCTTGACGAGAAGGAGGTTGTTCGAAACATCAACGGATTTAAGTCCGCGTTGGATTCTCTGTTTCCGCAAAATATTATAGGGTATTCGGTCAAGACCAATTCACTGCCATACTTGTTGCGTATCGTGAAGGAGCATGGCTGCAATGCGGAAGTGGTGTCTTATCACGAATACCAATTGGCGCTTGCGATGGGATTTCCTCTTGAGCGGATCATTTATAATGGGCCATTGAAGTCAAAGGAAACTTTTCTTGAGGCTATTAAAGGTGGTGCTATCGTTAATATTGAGAACTGGCGCGAGATTGAATGGCTTAAGGATCTGCCGAAAGATAAGAAATACGGTGTAGGCATACGTATTAATGTCAACATTTCTGCGGTCTCTCCCGAGGACGAAGCTTGTCCGGATGATGATAGCCGTTTTGGCTTCTCTTATGAGTCGGGAGATTTAAGGAAAGCGATAAACAAGATACAACAGTTGAGCAATGTTCGCTTAATGGGCATCCATAGTCATCGTGAGCCAAAGACGCGAAGTGTCAAGTTCTATTCGAGAGTGATAGAGTATGTTCAAAACATTATCTTAGAATATGGCCTTCAGTTAGATTATTGGGATCTTGGTGGCGGTTTCTTTGGCATAATGCCTAGTAAGCCGAGCTACCAAGAGTATGTTGATGCCTTTTATCATACTCTGCGTCCTGAACTAAGAAAACTCTGCATTATTGTAGAACCAGGCAATGCCATCGTGGCTTCGGGCTTCGATTATGTGATGGAGGTGATCGACGTTAAAGAACATGATAATAAAATTTATGTTTGTACGGATGGCACCCGAAATGATGTGGACCCGTTCTTTCATAAATCTAACTACTTCAAGGAATTCCTTGTTAATGATAATGAAAGGAGCATTGCAGATAAGATACAGATTGTAAGTGGATTGTCATGTCTGGAATATGACCGGCTCTTTGAGTTGCCTACAGGAAGTAATAGACTTCAGGCTGGCGACCGAATCATTTTTCATCGCGTCGGTGCTTATACGATGACATTGTCGCCTTTATTCATTCATTGTTTCCCCAATGTGTATTTGCAGAAAGAAGATAAGTATTCGTTGGTAAGAAAGGAATGGAGTGAAAAGCAACTTTTAGAAAATTCAATATATTAATCAAATGGATAATATTCTTTTTTGTAGCGTGGGAAGAAGATGTGCGCTATTAAAGGACTTCCGAACAACAATGAAGGGATGTGGCAAACTTATTGCTACAGACTTAAGCCCAGTTGCCCCAGGATTGTTCTTTGCAGATGAAACCTATCTCGTACCGCGCATTGATGACCCTTCTTATTTCGGGAAGATACTTAACATCTGCGATAAAAGCAAGGTAAAGGCAATTACAACGCTGATAGACCCTGAGATAGAGATTCTTGCAAGTCATCGTGAGGAACTCTTGACAAAGGGCATCTTGCCACTTTGTCCGGCTCAGTGGACAGCTCATCTGTGTTTTAACAAGTATGAGATGTTCAAACATTTGAGAGATAAAGGCGTTAGGACTGTATTGACCTATGACTCTCTTGAAGGATTGAAGGAAGGACTTGAGTGTGGTGAAGTGAAATTCCCTGTTTTTATGAAACCAGTGTCAGGAAGCGGCAGCGTTGGTATTGGGAAAGTCAATAATTGGCAAGAGGCCGAGGAGAAGTTCAACGACGGGAAATACAAATATATCATCCAGGAACTGATGACAGGTGGAGATTGTGATGCCGATGTATATGTCGACTGCATCAGTCACAAGCCTGTTGCAATCTTTTCCAAAAAGAAGATAGAAAGCCGAATAGGTGGCGCCAGCAAGACCATCTCTTTCAAAGACCCGAAACTTTTCCAGTTTGTTGAAGAAGTATGCTCTGTCTTAGAACTCAATGGACCTTGCGATATGGATTTCTTTATTAAGGATGGAGAATATTACCTTAGCGAGATAAATCCTCGCTTTGGTGGGGCTTATTTGCATGCGTATGGTGCAGGCGTAGATTTTGTCAAGCTAATCCTCAATAACATTCATGGCATAGAGAATAAGAGCATCATTGGTCAATATGATGAAGATGTTATCATGATGATGTACGATGATGTGGTCATTACCAGAAAGAGTGAATTATTGAGCGACGATTTTCCATTGCTATGAGTCGTTAGTGACTTTATGAAACAAATAAAGATAGTGTGTTCCTCTTCGTCAGACTGGTGAAGTGGAACACCTAATTTAGCCCCTTTTAGTAGGGAAAACAGATAACAAATCCCTTTCTTTTGCGAAAGTTTGGTATTATTACTAAAAATATTTTGTAATTACAAAGATATTGCTTAACTTTGCGATACAATCAATATTGAGTACTACACAAGTAAATATAACGTTTTAAACCAAACAAATCGCTATGAGAGTCATTATTGAGAAGGACTACGATACTCTGTCAGCCTGGGCCGCAGAGTATGTCATCCGCCGTATCAATGAAGCGAAGCCCACTGCTGACAAACCTTTTGTCCTCGGTTTGCCCACAGGCTCATCACCTGTAGGCATGTACGCCAACCTGTCTAAAGCCTGCAAGGATGGACGTGTATCGTTCAAGCACGTCATCACGTTCAACATGGACGAGTATGTTGGCCTGCCAGAAGAACATCCTGAGAGCTACCACAGTTTCATGCGCCGCAATCTCTTCGACAACATCGATTGCCCGAAGGAGAACATCCATATTCTCAACGGCAATGCCAAGGACCTTGCCGCTGAGTGTGCAGCCTATGAGGAAGCTATTCGCAAAGCAGGTGGCATCGACCTCTTCCTCGGTGGCATCGGCCCCGACGGACACATCGCTTTCAATGAACCATTCTCTTCACTCACAAGCCGCACGCGCGTGAAGACACTTACCACCGACACTATCATTGCTAACTCCCGTTTCTTCGACAACGATGTCAACAAGGTACCTAAACATGCACTCACTGTGGGTGTAGGTACCGTGATGGATGCCCGCGAGGTGATGATTCTTGTCAATGGTCACAACAAAGCCCGTGCTTTGCAGGCTGCCGTTGAAGGACCTGTAACGCAAGCGTGGACCATCAGCGCTCTCCAGCAGCATCCACACGCTATCATCGTGGCAGATGATGCCGCCTGCGATGAACTGAAAGTTGGCACCTATAGATATTTTAAAGACATCGAAAAAGATAACCTTTGAGGAGATATTAAAAAGTTAGGAGTTAGGAGATAGGAGTTAGGAGTTTTCTCCACGCCTTTTCGCCCGAGAAGGTAATCAATCCCTCCCCTGGATGGGGGAGGGGATTAAAGGGTGGGGCCAGTAGGTCTCGTTATTTATTTATTGTAACTATTATGAATCTGAATTTAAGTTCGCAGATTGTCCTCAACCAAGTCGCTGAGGAGTTCTATAATCCCAAGACTGCCGTAGAGCGGTCAGAGATCACCCGTTTTGAGAAACTGCCAACGGACATCTATCCGAAGGTTGAAGATGGTGCCAAAGCCATCGCTGACGCTATCGAGCAGGAGATAAAAGCCAAGAAGCAGGAAGGCAAGCAGCTCATCCTCGGATTGGGCACAGGTCAGAGCCTCACACCCATCTTCGACGAACTGATCCGTCGGCATGAGGAGGGCCTGAGCTTCGACAACGTCACGGTTGTCAATGCCTACGAATATTTCCCGCTGAAACCGGGAAGTTCCATCAGCAGCTTGCAGCAGCTCAAGAGCCGTCTGCTCGACAAGCTTGACATCCCTGTAGGCAACATTCTGTCTCCCGACGCTTCCGTAGCTCAGAACGATGTGCAAAAGATTTGCCACGACTATGAGCAACGCATCGCAGCCCTCGGTGGTATCGACATTCTGCTTCTCGGCATCGGCCGCGACGGTAATGTAGCCACCAATGAACCCGGATCAGGACTGAACTCTCGCACTCGTCTCATCCTCATCGATGCTACCTCTCGTGAAGAGATGACGATGAGCTTCGGCGGTCAGGATGCTGTACCTCCCTGCTCTATCACGCTCGGTATGGCTAACATCATGGCGGCCCGTAAGATTTTCCTCACTGCATGGGGCGAAGAGAAAGCTGAAATCATTGAGAAGACCGTGGAAGGTCCTATCACGGATAACATCCCAGCCAGTTACTTGCAGACTCACAACGGTTGCCATGTCGTGACCGACCTTGCTGCTGCGGGTAAGCTCACACGTATCATCCATCCGTGGCTCGTGGCAAGTTGCAAATGGGACGACAAGCTCACGCGTGCAGCTCTTGTTTGGCTCTGCCAAAAGATTGGGAAGCCAATTCTCAAACTGACGAACAAGGACTATAACGAGAACGGACTCTCTGAGCTTCTCGCTCTCTACGGTTCTGCTTACGACTGCAACATCAAGATCTTCAATGATCTGCAGCACACTATCACTGGCTGGCCCGGTGGTAAGCCCAATGCTGACGACTCCAACCGGCCCGAGCGCGCCAACCCTTATCCAAAACGCATCATCGTGTTCTCACCGCATCCTGACGACGATGTCATCTCCATGGGTGGCACTATCCAGCGCCTCGTCAAGCAAGGTCACGATCTGCATGTAGCTTATGAGACATCGGGTGATATTGCCGTGGGCGACGAAGAGGTGACACGCTTCATGCATTTCATCAACGGTTTCAACCAGATCTTCATGAATGAGAAAGATGAGACGATCAAGAAGATGTATAAAGACATCAAGAAGTTCCTCGCCGAAAAGAAGGAAGGCGATATCGACACACCTGATGTTCGCCATATTAAAGGATTGATCCGTCGCGGTGAGGCGCGCACAGCTTGCACCTATAACCATATTCCTCTCGACCACGTCCACTTCCTCGACCTCCCATTCTATGAGAGTGGCCGTATTGAGAAGTTCCCGATGACAGAAAAGGACGTGAACATCGTCCGCAATCTGCTCAAAGAGATTCAGCCTCACGAAATCTTCGTTGCCGGTGACCTCGCTGATCCTCACGGCACACACCGCAAGTGTACAGACGCTGTGCTCGCTGCCATCGACCTGGAGAAGCAAGCTGGTGCCGAATGGCTTAAGAACTGCCGCATCTGGATGTACCGCGGTGCATGGGCCGAATGGGAGATAGAAAACATAGAGATGTGTGTACCGATGTCGCCGGAGGAGCTGCGTGCAAAGCGCAATGCCATCCTCAAGCACAGTTCACAGATGGAAAGTGCTCCATTCCTCGGCAACGATGAGCGGCTCTTCTGGCAACGTGCGGAAGACCGCAACCGTGGCACAGCAAAGCTCTATGATGACCTCGGACTGGCTTGCTACGAAGCTATGGAGGCCTTCGTTCAGTATAGACCATAACTATAAGGTTCTCAGGACGGCTGAAGAATATGCTGTCCTGAGAACTTATCTTCAAAATAAGAATCCATGAAGAAAACAGTTCAATCGCTCATTGAAGCTATGGACACGCTGCCGAAGAAGAAGCTGATGCGTACGCTTATTTCGGCAGAACAGATATCTATTCCAGACTTGGCGCGCAATGCTAAGATGAGTGTTCCCACAGCCACAAAAATTGTCAACGAGCTTCTCGGAAAACACTTCCTTGTCGAGCTGGGGAAACACGACAACGGCCTGGGACGTTTACCCATGATGTACGGCCTCAACCCTGCCTGCGGCTATTTCCTTGGTGTCGATCCATGCCACAACGCGCTAAATCTTTGCCTCACTGATTTTGCTGGTGAAGTAAAGGATATCCGTATGGGTATTCCCTTCCATCTCAACAATACCCCACAAGGTTTTGATGAGCTTTGCAAGTTGACAAAAGCTTATATTCAGGAGAAAGGTCTGGATGACGGCTCACTTTTCAAAGCTTGTGTCAATATCTCAGGGCGTGTCTCTCCGCGTATCGGATGCAGCTATAGTACGTACGCTTTTGAAGATAATCTTGCCGACTCTTTCACGAAGAGACTGGGCGTTTCCACCCATATAGACAACGACACGCGCTCTATGACCTATGGCGAATATACCAAAGGTGGAGCCGTAGGAGCACAGAATGCTCTGTTCGTCAACGTCAGCTGGGGTATAGGTATGGGCATCATCGTCAATGGCAGCCTCTACACCGGCAAGTCTGGATTCTCAGGAGAGATAGGTCACATGCCTTATTTCAACAATGAAATCCTTTGCCACTGTGGTAAGAAGGGTTGCCTGGAAACTGAAGTCTCCGGCTCTGCTCTGCTCCGCATCGTCAATGAGCACTTAGCCAATGGTGAACAATCGTTGCTCAGCAAAAAGAGAGCAGAGGGAGAACTGACACTCTATGACATCCTAGACGCATTGGACAAAGAAGATACGCTGTGCATCGACTGCATCAGTCAGATGGGTGAAAAACTGGGTCGGTTCTTGTCTGGCATGATCAATATCTTCAACCCGGAGAAACTTATCATCGGTGGCGAACTCTCTCGCGACGGTGGTTATATCACACAAACCGTGCGAACAGCTATTAAGAAATATGCCTTGCACTTAGTCAGTGATGATTCTGTTGTTGAGACTTCCAAACTTCAGGAGAAAGCAGGTGTTATCGGTGCTGCGATGATTGCCCGTTCCAAACTCTTCACCAACGATTATCTATAACGCACTATCGAACGATAAAATTTCCATACAGGTCAACGTCAATGCGTTCAAAGGGATGAAGGAACTGATCGAGAAGCACAGCAGCCTGTGCACGCGTCAGAGTGTTGGATGACTCAACTACCGGCACACCAAATGACTGCAATACAGCCTGTGCTTCTGACAACGTTACGTTCAACCTTTTAGGACTTAATGATTGAAGAATAGACAAAAACTCAGTAAAGCTTATGAAACGATCACCGTCCTTTGGCGGAATAAACTGTGGATAGACATCCTTAAAACATACGAGATCCTCGCGCGTGAGCAGACTGTCGGCATTGATCCATGTCTGATTCTGCCAGTCGACATGCCGACCTTCTCCACGCAGCAACCCCGTAGCCCCGATGCGTTGTAGAGGGAGGAAAAGCGGTGAATGCTTGTCAACATCAAGATAAGGTAACAGGTACAGTCCTTCCTTTAGAAGTTGTGCCTGGATGCTCCTTACAGATAGTGTACGTGGCGAGCAATGGTCTTTCACTGCCATTGCAGCAACAGTGCCCGCCACTTGACCTATCTGCATTGAGACAGGCTGAAGACGAGTGGCTCCGTTGACGATATTGGTCACGGAGATACTTTTCTCCGCCAACAGTAAACGGTCTTCCTTATCTGGCAGCAATGTACCCAAAGGTAAGCCGAAAGATGGGACCGCAAGAAGATTCATGTCGGGCAAGTCTCGGTGTGGATACGCATAATGATGCTGGTCCACAGGATAGTCGCCGACGGCAACTGATGTACGATAAAGAGGTCGGTCCGCTTTTTTATAAGGCATTCGTAGATCGTTGATGTTGAAGGTGACGATACCGTAAAAGCGTCTACTCTCACGGTAATAAGGAATAAGCGGAAGATGGTCCGGAGTAGGATAAATATTAGCAAGTGCTAATGTATCAGCACCGAGTTCGTGCTGCATGTAATAGATGAAGCGAAGCGTCTTCTGCTTTGCTTCCTCTTCTAATTTTTTGCGCTTTGCAGGAGACTCGCAGACATCATTCAAATAATAGTCATTGCCATGGATAGGCCAGTTGACCATATACAGTCCATTGGGTAACTTGCCATAACTGATCATCATGCCAGCTGGCCACAACTTCTGTCGTGTCGTTGAATCATTATCAGCATGCAGACAACAGTTACGAAACTCCTTCGAATCGTAATTCTTTGGGCGAGGCAGCAAACGGGCATGGCTCGACGCCTTTAATATGGCACAATAGGTAAGATCCTGAATAATATCGTTGCCTTGTTCCGGGGCCTCTTTTTCACCCGTCTCTGCCCTACTATCCATTCCCAAGCGATAATGCAATCGGGCCATGGCAGCGAGGTCACCTAATTCGCTCGCATCAATGGCATAGCACGCAGTGACACTTATTTTCTTTTTCCCGTCATTGAATGTCAGACGCCAACCTTCGGAAAGCCGCTTGACAGCACAAAGCGTGTAACCATGCAAATAAACAAGGTCTTTCTCTGCCTTCACCCAAGATTTAAAGATGCTGTCTCCAATCTGAGGCTCAAACATCACATTACTCACCCACCCCGTCTTTAAAGCCTCTGCTGATCCGTAATGTTTTTGCAAGGCCTCCTTGAAGTCACCCCACATTCCACTGGGCAACCGATAGTTTCCATCTACCGCACTCACACCGGCAGCAGTCAGCATGCCACCTAGCCAAGGAGTAGGCTCAACAAGGAGCGTCCGAGCTCCAAGTCGTGCACTCTGTACTGCCGCACAGACACCGCTGCTCCCTCCACCATAAACCACAACATCGTAGTTGTCGGCTTGGCAAGGAAGCAGTCTGCCTATACAAAGAAACAATGATATACTAATTTTCCAAAGGACGCTTCTCCCAATCATCAGATGTATAACTATCAGGATAGGTTGACTCTTGAAGCACCTTTCCTTTCCGTTCACGAATATAAGTATCGAAACTGCGCTTGCCTTCCTTCAAGATAATGATACGCGCTCCACAAGGCAGATGGTTATAAACCGTGTTACCACCAGAGAAGCGCCCATAGGCGAGCAGAATATTGTGCCACATAACAGCGTAGTCGTTATCGTGGTCGTGACCGCAGAAGATGCCCATGACATCCCCACCCTCACTCATGGCTGTGAACATGCCGCTGTTGAAGTCGGGGGAACATGCCGTCTCACGGCGCGTACCGATGAGGATCGCATCCTCATTCTTCACAGCATCGTGATACTCCGGTACGGGTATATGGAAGAAAGCAAGTGCCGGGTAAGGCGTTCCTCCGTTTTCTTTCGTAAAGGCAGCGCTTTGCTGATGGTACCACTCCACCTGATCAAAAGTCAACCACGCATAGGTGCCATGACTCTTATCCTTAGGAAAGCCTTTTGGATAACTGTGGGAATCCATGCAGTACAGAATAGCAGCAGTCTTCTTTCCGTCGTGCGACTTGATACGTAAGGTGTAGTCGAGTTCCTTCTGACTAGAGAGATCAGGCAACAGGTTGTTCTTCACCGTTCGTGCTATATTATAAAGTTCCCGGTTACTCAAGCCCGTCATTTCACTATCGTGATTTCCGAACTCGTAGACGAACGGGACGTTATACTGTGAGATACGTCCTAGAACTGTGAGCAGGTTTGCCTTTCCCGGCGGTCCCCAAAGTACATCACCGGTGAGCACCACAAGGTCAGGACGTTCATGCTGAAGCACACTGTCGACAACACTCAACGCTACCTGCGACTGACGGGAACCATTGTAATGGATGTCGGTGAACTGAACAATTTTGAACTCACCGTTCTTATGAAACCTCAGTTCTTGTGCCAGCGAGTGTATCGACAGGCACAAGAACAATAAACAAAACAGTTTTCTCATGAATGCAGTGTTGCTAAGATGTCGTTGCAAAGCGTATAGCACTTTGTCATCATACGAGGAATGTGGAACGGACCTTTGAAGAGGTTACCCTTTGCCGGCTGTGCCACAGTGCCGTCGCGATGAAGATAGCCGTACCATTCGCCATACTCCTTGTCAGGGAAATGGGCATAGGTCCACTCACTGATCTGACGGTGGCGATAGAGATACTCGTCATCACCCGTTGCGAGATAGGCATAAAGAGAAGCAATAATAGCCTCGCATTGCGGCCACCAGAACTTCATATCCTGTGAATAGTCCTGCGGTGGAAGATTCTTGCAGTCACGGAAATTGATGATACCTCCATACTCTTTATCCCATCCCCAGTCCCACGACCAGTTGAAGATTGTCAAAGCAGTGTCGAGGAGTTTCTTGTCCCAGTTGCGGTAGCGTGCCTCCTCCATGAGGAACCACGATGTTTCGATGCAGTGACCCGGGTTAATGGTTCTCGTCATGTTCGTGTCTATGAACTCACCATTCGGTCCAACGCTCTCCAAGAGAGCCTTAAACTCGGGATGCATGAAGTAACGGCGCAGTTTCTCCACACTCTCGTCAATCTGCTTCGTGAGCACAGGATCATCTATGACGGCACGGATCCGTGAGCCAACATTGATGAGGATCATCACGATGCTATGACTCTGCAACTTCACCTCCGGTTCAAACTTAGGCTCAAGAAAACCCGGCGTATTCAGGAAGCGCTGCGTATCCTCGAAAACCTGCAGGGCGCGCTGTGCATAGTTCTTGTCGCCAGTTGCAATGGCATACTCAGAGAGAGCTATGGCTGCAAAAGTTTCACTGAACACATACCGGCGCTTGCGAAGCGGCTTACCATCCTCGGTGACAGAGAAATACATGTGCCCATCCTTGTCGAAACAGTATTTCTCAAAGAAATCGATTGTACTCTTTGCTGCGTCGAGCCATTCCTGGCGATGCTCCACATTGTTATATGCAAAGGCGCAGACGAAAGCGAAACGTCCTTGGAACCAAACGCTCTTCGTCGTGTCCATCAGTGACCCGTCGCGGTTGACGCATGTGTAGACGCCACCATGCTTACGGTCCCAGCCATGCTCCATCCAGAACGGCATAATGTTCTCCGTGAGGTCGTGCTTATAAGAGTCGGCCCATTGCTTTAAATATTTCTCTTTATCAATCATAGCTATATATTTATAGAAGTTCGAATATCATTTAATACTAACCGTCTTCAAATAGTTGTCTATGCCCGTCTTTAGGGCATCCCAATAGTTATACTCGCGGACATGACACATGTCAAAGACGAAATAGCCGTCAGCCACGTTAATAATGGCATCGACACTCTTGGTAACAGCGTCACTTTGTCCACCGTTGGTAAATCCTGTGGCATTACCAACATCAGGTCCACCAATGAAGGGCACTTCACCATTGATGAGTGTCTTGCCTTGTTTGGCAAAGCCCTGCATCGTCCACTCACCGTCACCATATATAGCATCAGTACCTGCATAGCAACCCAGGAAGATGCGGTCAAGAGACGAGAGATAGCTGTATTTCTTATAGTCGCTATTGGCCCAGCTATATGCCGAAGAAGCATCATAACTACTGCTTGCCCAGTTGACACCGCTCTCGGGCGAATAGGATGAATACCAGGCTCCAACATAGGTTGAGAACTCGATATTCTTATTGACGGCATGCACAGCATCCGATGCGCGCTTAACAAAGTCGCAGATGGTCTTGGCACGGAAAGCTATCCAATCTTTGAAATACTTCGTACCGGTATTCTCGCTCGTTGTGGTGGTACCGGGTTTGATGACATCGTTAAAGAAATCAAGGTCGGAGACTCCCAGATACTCTTTAAACTTCTGCTGTGTATAGTCGGATACATCCGACGTGAGATTGTCGAAGCGGCAACGGTCCAGGCAGATGCCGTCCACATCGTATTGAGCAAGGTCAGTGATGATGCTGATGATATAATCCTGTACTTCTGTGTTCACAGGATTCAGAAACTTAGTGCCATAGAAATTGGCATCTGAAGGATCTGTACTTGTCAGATCCATCTCATTGACCGGTCCGTTGGAAGTGCTGAGCGTTGTCACCCAGTCTTTCTTAGTTGCATCACGGAAGACAAGACCCTGTTCACCTAAGCCGTATGCATAGAGATTGCCACCGACGAAAGTGTTCATGCTAGCCGTCACTTTCAAGCCGAGCTTGTGAGCGATGTCAATAAAAGCCTGCAGATAGTCCCACGTAGCTGTGCGCTCGTAGAACTTATATTCGCCGCCATCAGTCCAATAGTCAAGCTTTGTCACTTCTGGGCAATGGCTGCTTTTGAAGAGCACATCACCCATCGTGGGCCGTACATCTACTATGATGTCGGTGAAGCCGGCGTTCTTGACTTTCGTAAGGTCTTCCTCTATATTTTCCTTACTGTTGGCAAAACGAGGGAAGTTGGCCGCAGCATCAATCCAGATATAACGTGGCTTTGTGTTCACGGTCGTAGTGTCCTCGTTGCCGTCCCACGTCCATTTGCTCAAGATATCCTCGTGATCCTCCGTGCTGCAGGAGGCGAAGACGCCTCCCATGCAGCAAAGAGTCATGAGTATGATTGAAAATAACCTGTTGGTCTTCATACTATCGATGTTTTTATTTCTTAATACAGTCTACCTGTATGCCACCAAACGACAGGTGAGTGTTGGAAGCATAGAAGATATAAAGGAAGTAACCGTCATCGGAAGGTGTAATAAGCACATCCGCAAAGCGGCCGTCACTGGCATAGCCCACCGAACCGAAATCATCAGGAATGGTATAAGCATACTTCAGCATTGCACTACCATCCGTTGTTCCAGTGACTGAAGCCGGACTGCTGGCATCGTAGAGATAGAGATGACCGGTTAAACCCCAGTCGGGCCAGTAACCCATTTCGAAGAGTGCAAGATAACGTGCATTGTTGAACGGACGCACATCGACGGCTGCTGTATTGTAGCCCCAGGCACTACCGCCGGTGTCTTGTACAAGATTTGCAGGCGTCTTCCAGTCGGAAAGATAGTACATCTGACAATTGCCACTCTGGTAGTAGTCGACGATGGAACCGCTCTTACCTTCAGCATCCACAGCCACGACCTTAGCAGCATCGTCCTGACCGCCCCAGGCAGCAGGCATGGACATGAGGATATTCTCTGGACTACCAACTTGACCGTCCTTCACAATCCAACGGATAGCATTCGTGCAACTGTACGGAGTAGCCGTGATGACAGCATTGCTGTTCAGATCACCCTGCACATGCAGACGTGCACCGATACCCACTCCGAGACCGTTGGCATAAGAAATAAGCTTTGTAGGAGTCTTCGTCACATCATTGGTCTTATAAATATTGAGTGTCTGACCATTGTCAGCATAGTTGCAAATCAACATGTTGCCTGCATTGTCACTTGTGATGGCGCCCGTGGCTTTGGCATCACCTAAAACAATTGTTCCTACCTTTGAACCTGTAGCCTTGCGGAAATACTGCGGAGTGCTGCCGTCGCCTAAGTTGAGAACGACATAGTTGCCGATACATGCCAGGGTTGGATGGATAGAATTCGGATCAGATACACCAAGCGTCGTCATGTCGTTGACAAACAGCTCTGTCTCACTGCCTGTACGATAGCCATTGTCGATCTTCGGCGGTATCTGCTTCATCACCTTATAAACCGACTTGTTCACGCCATTATCTGCCGTAACCGTAAACTCAAAGCCATCATTGAAGTTGTGAGGAACTGAGGGATCCGGTGAGATCGTGGCATGAGGGTCAAGCACAACATCAGCTGTCATCTCAGACAGGTCACCAGCCGTGACAAGCGAAATAGTCTTGGCATCCTCGTCGATGACACCCGTAAGGTCGCCCGGCTCAGCCATGAAACTCTTGATGGCGCACTTGTTCAGGTGCGTGAGCTGACCGGAGATCGTGATCTTCTTCTGCTCGCCATAAGGATTAGTATACGTGAACTCGTTCTTCTTCGTAAGGTCGAGCACGCCCAAGCCCGGTGAGAGGAAGCAGTTGTTCTCCAACTTGGCTGTCACCTTCATCGCCTTCATGTCCTCGGAAGGGACATAGTCGCTCTCTTCCGGATAATAATAAGGAATAGGAATGACATAATCGGTAGTCTCTGAAGAAGTTGTGGACAATTGAGCCGCCAACTTATCCTGATAGGTGCCACTCGTGAAATAAGCCGACAAGCTGGTGATACCCTCACGGTTGGCTGTAGGAGCGACGTTCTCTTCGTCAGCACAGCCTGTGAAAGCAAGCGCCATGGCAAGTATCAGTCCGGTATTTAATATCTTAGTTTTCATAATTGACAATCTTGTTAATTGTATGAATAAATACTACTTCCACTCACTGAACTGCTCAATATCCTTGTTGTTGTTGAGTTCTTTCTCAGGGATTGGCAAACGGTTCATCTTAGCAGGATAATTAAGATTCTCATCGTCTACATCTACATAAGTATAGCGGAACTTTCCTTCAGCCAGTTTCTCAATCTTCAAGCCATGGCGCCGGATACCCGTGAAGGCTGATGTAGCGAGCCCCCAACGGCGCATGTCCCAATAGTAGAGCCCTTCATAGGCAAGCTCCACTTTACGCTCATGACGCAGTGCCTCGTCACTATAGCTCTTGATGCCAGGGAGACCTACACGAGAACGGACCTGATTGATCAATTCTACAGCTTTCGTATCGTCACCAAGATTATGGCAAGCCTCTGCCTCATTGAGCAGCACCTCAGCAAGACGGAAAGCGACCCACGGCTGGGTAGAGTTCTGCGTGATGCTGAAATCGTGATTCTCGTCTACGAGCTTACGCAGATAGTAGCCGGTCGTAGTGCGGCCTTCCGTAACAGCATCGGTCTTCCATGTAGCCCAGCCATCCGTTCCGTCGACATAAGGCTCAATGGTACGCTTGCGCCACGATGCACCATTGTAAAGGATCGTAGCCTGGAAGCGCGGCTCAAGCTCGTCATAAGGCGGGTTCTCCAATGTACCTTCGGTCGTGTGCCATGTGGACCAGTCCACCTTTGAACCGTCGGATTTTTCATACTCTTCGACCATATCCTGTGTCGGTGTACCGTAACCACCATACATCGTCATACCGGCCTTCTTGTGATCACCACCCGGTGCGTAGTAGCCGTCGAAGTTGTGCGTCACGCTGGCATCGGCGCTGTAAGAGTACATGTAGATTGCCTCCGTGTTACCCGATGCCTTGAATGCATCGGCATAATTGGCCGTGAGCTTATAACCCATGGACGTCACGGCCTCAGCAGCTTCTTTTACTGCTTTCCAGTTCTTGCAGTACAGCATGGCACGCGACATGAGCGCATAAGCCGCTCCACTCGTCAGGCGACCGTTGTTTGTCGTAGAGTTAGGCAGGTTCTGACCGGCATAGAGCAGATCCTCATAGACGTAGTTCCAACAGTCGTCGGCTGTATCGAGTGCATGATCAGTGGTAATCTTTGAGAGATCATCATCATAAATGATTGCCTGGCCATAGCGCTTGAGAAGCTCGAAATAGTACATACCGCGGAAGAATCTCAGCTCACCTTCATACTGCTTCTTGACCGACTCGTCAAAGGAACTGTTCTTGAGTTTGGCCAATGCCTCGTTCACACGGCGAATCTCTTCATAAGTCGTCTCCCATACACCCATATAAGTATCAGTGTAGCTTGGGGTAAGAACGATACCGCCATAGGAAATCTCGTTAGGGATGTAGCATTCGGCATTGTAGTTCATATTGCCGTACTTGAACTCATCAGTCAGTCCTTCCGTCAAACCCGCTAGGCACTGATAGCTGCTGAAACTGCCCAGGTAAGGAATGTCGGCATAGAAATAGTTGATGGCCAGCTCAGCGTATTTTGTATTACTCCACACCAACTTGTCACTGGCCTGATCGGTAGGGTCAATGTCAAGGAAACTGTTGCAGGAGGTCAGCCCTGAAGCAGCGATGAGGAGACTTGCAATAATATATCTCGTTTTCATAATAAGCTGTTTTAATAGTTTAGAACGTGATATCTACATCTTAGAACGTGAGGTTTACACCACCCATAAAAGTGCGTTGTTGTGGATAATAACCGTTGTTTACACGAGGCGATTCAGGATCAACACCGGTAGGAAGACTGTCGATGGTGAACAGGTTAGAACCCTCTACATAGAGACGGATAGTCTGGATACCAATAGCAGCAGTCCATGTCTTGGGCAACGTGTAACCGAACTGCAGGGTCTTCAGCCTCACATAGTCACCTTTCATGTTCCAGAAACTTGACGCCAGACCGTTGTTGCCGCCGTGAGAGACGGTTCCGAGCGTGATGCGCGGGTACTTAGCGTTGGGATTGTCCTCACTGTAAGAGTTCTGTACCAGCCAAAGCGGAGAGTTGGCACCCTCCTTGAAAGTCTGGCTCCAGACAGTATTGTCGTCGTAACCATTATAATAGGTACCGAGCAGTGAGACGTCAAACTTGAAGCCGCCAGTGAACTGAGCATTGAGATCGAAACCGTTCCAGCTTGCACTGAGGTTCAGACCAGCCATAATCTTCGGGCGGTTGCTGCGGCCGAAACGGCCTCTGTCCTGCTCATCAATGACACCGTCACCATTAAGGTCCTTGTATTTGATGTCACCAACATTGGGTCGCGTGCCATACCAAGCTGAGTTGGTGATCTCCTCTTCTGAACGGTAGAGGCCATCAGCAAGCCAGATATAAGTGGCATCAACATCTGTACCCACTACTTTACGCCACTCTTGCGTGTTAGGATCATCGGGATAGCGGAGCCACTTGCTTGTTGCCCAGGTCATATTGAGGCTGGCTGAATAGTGGAAAGGCTTGCCGCCAAGATTAAACTTGTTGCGATGCGACACAGTCCACTCAAGTCCGTAGTTGCAATAACGGTTATAGTTGGCGTAAGTGGTATAATAGCCACCCATAGACGGCGCCTTATCACCTCCCATGTAAGTGAGGATATCATAGTTAAGATTATAGAACCAGTCGAATGACAGTCCGAGCTTGCCGTCCCACAAAGTAGCGTCAAAGCCGGCATTGGTAGAGCGTGTCTTTGCCCAAGTCAGATTAGGATTGGCAACACCTGAGGTATAGAGTGAACTGACGGTATTTCCGCCAATGACACGATTAGCCCCGAAAGAATAAGTGCTCAGGAAGGAGTAAGCTGTCACATCGTCATTACCCAACAGGCCGATAGAAGCACGAAGCTTCAAATCGTTGAGCCATGAGTGCGTGCTCTCCATGAACTTTTCGTTAGAGATACGCCAACCAGCAGAGAACGAAGGGAAGAAACCCCAACGTTTGCCCGACACGTTGCCGCTGAACTTGTAGGAACCATCGTAACGGCCACTGAACTCTGCAAGATAGGTATCGGCATAATCATATTTCAGACGGAACACATAACCGGCTGTGCGTGTATGGCCACTGTATCCACTGATAGGACCATCTTTGATAGCTGTACCTAAGCTAAGCTCGGGGAGCTCTGCAAACGGAACTTTATAGGCATAAGCTGACATAGAACTCGACTTATAATCCCGACCTTCCACGAGGAGCATAGCATCAACATTGTGCTTCCCGAACTTACGGGCGAACTCAGCACTCAGCTGACCAACAAGCTGCTCTGTGGTGTACTGTCCATCTGCAACATGATTAAGATTGGAGGAGACGTCACGCGGGTCTTCCAACAATGTGAAGTTGCCGGAGGAGAGATCCTTTGCATAGGTCTGATAAGGAGTATCCAGATTCTTGCTCTTAGAGGAGAGATAGTCGTAGGATCCCGTTGCTTTCAGTTTCAAACCCGGCAGCCATGGTGCAGCATATTCAACAGAGAGGTTTGTGTTGACCTCTGCTCCACGCGTCTTCTTATAACCTGAGTTGTAGATAGCTGCCAACGGACTGTAAGCCACTGAAGCATTGTTAGGAACCGTAGCTGTGTAGAGGCCGTTCCAAGTTTCTGGCAGATAGGGACGCATCATGATGGCCTGATGGCCGATAGAAAGCCAACCTACCTCTCCACTACTCTCACTTCCGTCATCAGCACCTCCTGAAGCATAGCCAGGGGTATGTTTGCGTGTTACGGTACCTACAGTTCCTAACTTAATAGTCCAGTCTCTATTTACTTTAGCAGTGATATTTGTACGGAGATTGTAGCGACGATAATCGAAGTTGTCGATATTACCCTTCTGATTCATAAAACCGCCACCTATATAATAGCTAACGTCCTCGTTACCACCTTGCAACGAGACGTTGTGCTTCATATTGGTACCCGTACCGAACACCTTACCTATATAGTCCACATTGTCCCAACCATCAGTAGGATCGCCGTTGAGCATGGCCTCGATATTTGCTTTTGTAAACACAGGCGTATAGTCGGCCTTGCTCGTCACGGTACCATTAGCAAGTTTATCCATATAGTCGGCCATATTATAATAGTAAGCAAACTCAGAGCCGTTCATAAACTTCGGGAAATTAGCATTGACAGAGATACCATACTGTCCATTGTAGCTTACCTGCGGCTTGCCTTTGTGGCCGCTCTTCGTAGTGACAATAATAACACCACCAGCGGCGTTCAAACCATAGACGGCTGCGGCCGATCCGTCCTTCAGTACAGACACGCTCTCGATATCGTTAGGGTCAACATCACTGATGGAGCGCGGCATACCATCTACAATATAAAGAGGAGCATACTGCGAACCACGGATACGCAAGCTTGCCTGGTCATCGCCCGGCTCTCCTGAAGTCTGAACTGACGACAGGCCCGGCAATTTACCACCGAGAAGGCTGGACACATTGGTCGACGGGCCTTTCAGCAGTTCATCCCCACGCATGGCGGAAACAGCACCTGTCAGCGACTGCTTCTTTACTGAGCCATAACCAACGACAACAACGTCGTTGAGCGTAGAGGCTTCGTCCTGCATAGAAACATTGATAAAGCTGCGGCCGTTAACTTTAACCGACTGCTGCTTCATACCAACAAAAGAGAAAATAAGAACATCCTTTCCCGATGCCTTAATAGAGAAAGATCCATTCAGGTCTGTAACACTCCCCACACCGGTAGTACCACTTACCTGTACACTCACACCCGGCAAAAGGTCGCCAGCAGCGTCTCTCACCGTTCCTTTCACGACATTCTGGGCTGCTGAAGGTAGAATTGTCCAAAAGAGCATCCCCAGCATCAGCGTGAAAGCCTTTGCAAGCTTTGAAAGCTTTGTTTTTGATAGGTGTTCCATTGACTTTTAAATTTAATGGGTTATTATTATGATTGCTTTACGAACTCAAAAGACTACTTAACTGTTTAGTACATTAACCAAGCGCAAAAATAACAAATATATCTTTATCTTCCAAATAATTTAGAAGATATTTTCTCTAGAATATAAAAATATTAAGTAAATCTTGCGTATTTGAGAAAATTATAGTAAATTGCAGCCGATTTGCAAGGAGCATATCATGGAGGTAATGATTAAACACATTATTATATATAAAATAAAAACAAAATTAAGATACAGGTATGAGACGATTGATTTTTGTGGCAGCCGTCATTTTTGCCATGATAATGGCCTCGGCAGTCACTTATGCACAGAATAATGCCAAACCTTTTGTCATTCCCGAACTGACGCGATGGAATGGAGCACGAGGGACGATGACCCTATCCGGGAAAGTCGTTGTCAACGACAAAAAACTTTTGAAGGCAGCGCAAGACTTGTGCCGTGACTATAAACTGCTGACAGGGAAGACTATGATGCTCTCTCAAGACAAGACCGATAAAGGTGACATCGTGCTCTCCCTCAAACAAGACAAGACTTTAGGCAAGGAAGGATATCGGATGCTTGTTAATGAGAACTGCCATCTGACAGCTTCTACCATTAATGGCATCTTCTGGGGTACACGCACACTTCTACAGATCATCCAGCAACAAAAAGAGTTGCCGCAAGGAACAGCTGTGGACGTGCCACAATACAGCATCCGTGGCTTCATGCTTGATGCCGGTCGAAAGTTCTTCCCAATAAGCTATCTGAAAGATCTCATCAAAGTCATGGCTTATTATAAGATGAATACGCTACAGCTTCACCTCAATGACAACGCCTTCAAGGACTTTTTCGGAGGCGACTGGAGCAAGACTCCTGCTGACTTCCGCCTTGAGAGTGACACTTACCCCGGTCTTGCCTCAAAAGATGGGCACTACACAAAGGCTGAGTTCATCGGCCTGCAAAAGTTCGCCGAAAGCTATGGTATACAGATTGTCCCGGAGATAGACTCACCTGCCCATGCTTTGGCTTTCACTCACTATCGCCCAAGTCTCGGGTCCAAAGAGTTCGGCATGGACCACTTCGACCTTGATAACCCTGAGGTCTATTCGTTTATGGATAATCTCTTTAAGGAATACTTGTCGGGCAAGGATCCGGTGTTCCGCGGCAAATATGTCAATATCGGTACCGATGAGTACAACAACACCACAGAGGAACTGCGCGAGAAGTTTCGTGCCTACACTAGTCATTATCTCGAACTCATAAAGAAATATGGCAAGACGCCCATCCTATGGGGTGCACTCAGTCACGCTTACGGAAAGACACCCGTCAATCCCAAAGGTGCAATCCTTGGGATGTGGTCGCCTTATATGGCCAAGACTACCGAAATGAAGGCAAAAGGATGGACGATGATCAGTATGCCCGACTGGACGACATACACCGTACCTCTGGCCGACTACTACCACGACATTCTGCCCAACGACAATATCTACAAGAACTGGACACCTGCCACATTTGGCGACACAACCCTCAAGGAACAGGACCCGCAGATAGCAGGTGGAATGTTTGCACTATGGAATGACTTCTATGGCAATGGCATCACCGTGCACGATGTCAACCTACGCATTCTACCCGTGCTTCAAGCCATGGCCGTGAAATGTTGGACAGGACAACTGACTACTGTACCCTATACTACATTTGAGTCTCAAAGAAAAGTACTTGGAGAGGCTCCTGGAGTAAATGAGCTTGGAGTCGTGCAAGACCTTCCTATCCAAATTGCCGATGTCCAGCCTAATAAAGCACTTGCTCTGCCCGTTAAGGAAATAGGTTACGGTCATAAGATATCGTTCAGCGTAGACTGCAAACCTGAGCAGAAAGGCACCATCCTCACAAGCGGTCCTGATGCCACCTTCTACCTCTCCGATCCTGTCAATGGTAAGTTAGGATTCCTGCGTGAAGCTTATCTCGACCACTTCAACTATGAGTTGCCTAAGAAAGGACATGTAGATATCACAATAGAGAACACGTCATCTTCTACAAACCTTTACGTCAACGGCGAACTGAAGGAGAAGCTCGAACAGATCCGGTTCTATGTCGTCAAACCCACTGACAAAGCCAACCACATGCCCGGACGTTCGTGGCAACTTGATGCCTATGAGCCAGAGCGCAACATGCGTTATCAGCGAGCTCTCTTCTTCCCGGTTGATAAGACTGGCAACTTCAACAGCCGCGTCAGCAACTTGAAGATAGAAAAAGAATAACACTTAACATAAAATATTCCATATATGACTAATCGAAGAGATTTCCTGAAAGAAGCCTTATTAACGGGTGCAGCCGCCATGGCAGCCCCCATCATAGCAAAGGGTGAAAATATCACATCACAATATTCTACTCCACCCGCCGACAGCAGCGAGGGTGTCGGAGGAGGCCTCATCGTACCCAAAGCCAATGGGCTGCCTATCACCGGCACTTTCCTTGACGAGATCTCGCATGACATTCCTCATCAGAACTGGGGCGTGAAAGAATGGGAACAGGACTTCCGCTATATGAAGTCTATCGGCATCGATACTGTTATCGTCATTCGTTGCGGATACAGAAAGTTCATCACTTACCCTTCCGAATACCTGATGAAGAAGCACGGCTGCTACATGCCGTCCGTAGATCTCATTGACATGTATCTCCGCCTTGCCGACAAATACAATATGAAGTTCTATTTCGGTCTGTACGATTCTGGCCACTACTGGGATACAGGCGATATGTCGTGGGAGATCGATGACAACAAGTACGTCATTGATGAGGTCTGGAAACGCTACGGCCACCACAAGAGTTTTCAGGGCTGGTATGTCAGTACCGAGATCTCTCGCCAAACGAAAGGGGCCATTCCCGCTTTCCATGCCATGGGCAAACACTGCAAAGATGTGTCTGGTGGTCTGCCTGTATTCATTTCGCCATGGATTGACGGCAAGAAAGCTGTAATGGGGACAGGCAAGATGACCAACGACCAGGCCATCAGCGTGCAGGAGCACGAGAGAGAATGGAATGAGATCTTTGACGGCATCCACGATGTTGTCGATTGCTGCGCATTCCAGGATGGCCACATCGATTACGACGAGCTCGATGCATTCTTCTCCGTCAATAAAAAGCTAGCCGACAAATACGGTATGAAATGTTGGACCAATGCCGAGACTTTTGATCGCGACATGCCCATCCATTTCTTGCCTATCAAGTTCGACAAGCTCCGGCTGAAACTGGAAGCTGCCAAACGTTGTCATTACGATAAGGCCATCACCTTCGAGTTCTCTCATTTCCTTAGTCCGCAGTCGTCATACGTCCAGGCCCACCACCTCTTCGACCGCTACAAGGAATATTTCAATATCAAATAATCAACCACCGTCATACACATGAAGACCGTAAAATTAGGCTATGTATTTTTCCTCGCCATCGTGGCAGCTTTGGGTGGACTGCTCTTCGGTTATGATACGGCAGTCATCTCGGGTACCATCGATGACGTGGTAGCACAGTTCCATCTCGACGTGATGCAGCAGGGCTGGTATGTTGGCTGCGCGCTCATCGGGTCGATCTGTGGCGTCGCCATTGCCGGTATCATGAGCGACCGTCTTGGACGACGCCCCACCATGTTCATATCCGCAGCACTCTTCACCCTCTCGGGCATCTGCTGTGCCATTGCTCCAAACTTCAACTTTCTTGTTGCCGCCCGTATCGTGGGCGGTCTAGGAATAGGAATCATCTCAGTGGTGGCTCCTGTTTACATCTCCGAGATCTCCATCACACGCTACCGTGGCCAGCTCGTTTCGCTCTATCAGCTTGCCGTCACCGTGGGATTCCTTGCAGCTTACGTCGTCAACTATCTACTGCTTAACTTCTCTCATACGGGCCACTTCGCCAACAATTGGCTACGGCTCATTTTCGTCGGTGAAGTGTGGCGCGGCATGCTGGGCATGGAAGGCATACCGGCACTTTTCTTCCTCATCATCCTCTTCATGATTCCCGAGAGCCCGCGCTGGCTTATTACGCAGAACAAGGATGAGAGAGCCATTACAATCTTCAGTAAGATCTACACCCGTAAGGAAGATGTTGAAAAGCAAGTGGCCGATACAAAGTCGACCATCGCCGGGGAGACGAAGTCGGAGTGGAAGCAACTCCTTCGTCCGGGAATTCTCAAGGCCGTCATCATCGGTGTATGTATCGCTATTCTCGGGCAGTTTATGGGTGTGAATGCGGTACTCTACTACGGTCCTTCCATGTTTAAGGATGCAGGCATGAGCGATCCATTGTTCTGTCAGGTGCTCGTCGGCATCGTAAACATGCTCACGACCGTGCTCGCCACATTCATCATTGACCGAGTGGGCCGTCACAAGCTCATCTATTATGGTGTGTCGGGCATGATCTTGTGTCTCATCATGATCGCTGTCTACTTTGCCTTCCACGAGAGCTGGGGCCTGAGCGTATGGTTCATGCTCACGTTCTTCCTGCTCTACGTCTTCTGCTGCGCTGTAAGCATCAGTGCTGTGGTCTTCGTTCTGCTCTCTGAGATGTATCCTAACAGTGTGCGTGGCCTTGCTATGTCGATAGCAGGATTCGCTCTTTGGATCGGAACTTACCTTATCGGACAGCTCACTCCATGGATGCTTGAAAATCTCAAGCCGACAGGCACATTCCTTCTTTTTGCCGTGATGTGTGTGCCTTACATCCTTATCATGTGGCGCTGTGTTCCAGAGACAGCCGGAATGTCATTGGAGGATATAGAGCGCTACTGGACCAAACAAGATAAAAAAATGACATTGCAATAACAACAATGCGAAAACCTGACATCTATAATAACCTGACCGTAACCCCAAGACGTGCCCACTCTCTGGACGCGTTGAGGGGCTACGCTATTATGACCATGATTCTCGCTGCAACAGAGGCCTTTGGCATTCTGCCTGCATGGATGTATCATGCACAGGTCCCACCACCTGACCATATTTTCAACCCGCATATCTACGGTATCACCTGGGTTGACCTCATCTTCCCGTTCTTCCTTTTCAGTATGGGAGCTGCCATTCCGCTGTCATTAGGACGACAGCTAGAGAAAGGCGTAAGCAAATGGATATTGCTGAAAAAAACGTTCATCCGTTGGCTGAAACTTACATTTTTTGCCATCTTCGTCATCCATGTCTATCCATACATGTTAGGCTATCCTTCTCCATGGATGAACGAGCTGGTGGCACTCATCGCTTTTGCCCTAATGTTCATTCTGTTCATGCGCAACCCCTTTCATCTCAGTAAATGGGGCAACCGAGCCGTGAACAGTCTGGCTTACGTGGCTGCCATCGCCTTAATATTGTTTCAGCCTTACGCTGAAGGCAAACCGTTTATGTTAAAGGACGAGGATATCATCATGCTTATCCTTGCCAACGTTTCGCTGACCGGAGCCATCATCTATCTCCTCACACCCCATAAGCCGATAGCGCGCCTCGCTATCATTCCTCTGCTCATGGCTTTCTTCATGTCTGCCAAGACAGATGACTCATGGCAACAAGCCGTACGAGACTTCACCTTTGCACCATGGCTCTACAATATTGCTTATCAAGAATACTTACTCATTATCATCCCTGGTACTATTGCCGGTGACCTCATGACACGTTGGCTGCAGAAGGAAGACACCACACAGGTACATGACAAGCTGAAAGTTGCCCCATGGGTAGCCGTGCTCTCTCTGATACTCATCGTCACCAATGTCGTCTGCCTTTTCTGCCGAGCACTCGTTCTCAACCTTCTGCTTTCTGCTATAATAGTTTTACTCCTCTGGTGGCTAGTCCGTGGCAAAGACAGTGAGCGTAACTATTGGCGAAAACTCTGTCTCTGCGGCTGTTACATGCTCTTTATCGGATTGTTCATTGAGGCCTACGAAGGAGGAATACGCAAGGATGATGTCACTCTAAGCTATCTGTTCGTCACCGGTGGCCTGGCCTTCATCGCTCTGCTCTTCTTCACTATTGTCAGCGACCATTACCATGTGAGGTGGCTAAGCGAACCGCTTGAACTTGTAGGACGCAACCCGATGGTGGCTTACGTCAGCAATGGTCTGGTTGTCATTCCTTTCCTGCAATTGTGTCAACTCTATCCGCTTATCACCGGGTTCTGTACCACTCCCTTGCTTGGATTCTTACAAGGCATCGTGCTGACAGGCCTATGTATGCTTCTCACCGCGTTCTTCACAAAGCGAAGAATGTATTGGAAAACTTGACTTAAAACAAGAAAAACGGGAGCACTATGTTAAATATTAAGGTTAACATTCATTTAGTTACTAAAATATTTGCGTATTTGAGAAATATTAATTAATATTGCAGTCGAATATTAACGAGCATTTATTAATAACGTAATATATATGAAGAATATGGCAAAAATGTAACCCAACAATTTAGTGACGCAAAGGAGGAAACTATATTAATATTACATCTAACTTAACACATTTGAATATGAGACCTAACTTACAACCGCTACAAAGCGCGACAAAATCAACCGTCGCCCTGGCAATAGGTTTGCTATGCATGTCTACCGGAGGTGGAAATGCTTTTGCAGCCTCACCAGAGAACGATGCTGTGCGTTCCGTTGAACAGGCCAAGACCACAGTCAAGGGTATTGTCCTTGATGAGAACGGCGATCCTGTCATCGGTGCAAGCGTCGTCGATGCCTCCGGAAAGAACGGAACAGTGACCGATGCCAATGGTAACTTCGCCCTCGACGTTGCCAAAGGAACCACGCTCAAAATCTCTTACCTTGGCTATAACACTACTAACGTAACAGCCTCAGGCAGCACACTTCGTGTTGTCCTTGAGCCTTCCAACCATGAACTCAATGAGGTCGTAGTGACCGCCCTCGGCATCAAACGAGAGAAGAAAGCCTTGGGATATGCCATGCAGGAAGTAAAAACCGACGGACTGACAGAGAACAAGAACTTCAGTGTAGCCAATATGCTGCAAGGTAAGGTAGCCGGCGTGCAGATCTCGCAGTCGGGTACTGGCCTTGGTGGATCAACGCGTATCGTGATGCGCGGTCTGAACTCACTGTCGGGTAACAACCAACCACTGTGGGTCGTCGATGGCATGCCAATCAGCGATAACAGCAATGAACAGGCTTCCCAGTGGGGTGGTTTCGATTATGCCGGTGCAGCTTCAGAAATCAACCCCGAGGACATCGAAAGCATCTCCGTACTGAAAGGTGCCAACGCTGCCGCCCTCTACGGCTCGCGCGCTCAGAACGGTGCCATTGTTATCACTACGAAGAAAGGTAAGCTCAACCAGCCTCTGCGCCTCGAGTACAACGGAACACTCGACATCACTAAGGTATATTCGCCTTACGACTATCAGAACGAATACGGCCAGGGTACCAACGGAAAGTTCGATATCAACTCGAAGATGAGCTGGGGTCAGAAGCTCGATGGCACCATAGTAGACAACTGGCGCAGCGTGCTTTACGGCGATACCAACTATGGACAGTATGCGCTGACACCTCAGAAAGACTATATCAAAGATTTCTATAAGACAGGTACTAACTATACCAACACCGTTACAGCCACAGCCGGAGGTCAGAGCTTGCGAGGTCGTTTCTCTTTCACCGATTCGCGTGCCGACGACGTTGTGCCCAACTATTCACAGAACCGCCAGTATTTCGACCTGAACACTGAGTTCACCAGCAAGTATCTGGATCTCGGCGTCAAGGTCAATTACATGCATGAGAAGACGAAGAACCGTCCGAGCCAGGGTGAGTATGGCGTGATGATTCAGTTGGTGAAGATGCCACGTGGTATCCGCCTGAGCGACTTAAAGAACCCGAGAGGAACAGGACAGTATTATTACAACTCTGTCAACTGGTCAGGACCAAGCGACAACTATGCTAACCCGTATGCACTCACCGATCCGGCCAACGGTAACCTCATGGACCGCAACAGAATCATCGGTCAGGTCAACGCCACCTTGAAGTTCACCGATTATTTGAAGTTAACAGGCCGTGTAGGTGTCGACTGGTACAACGATAAGTTTAAGAACTACAACACCTTACCTGATCCTACGAACACCGCTTCGCAATACGTCAACAGCGACAATACGAACAAGGAGTTCAATGCCGACCTTATCCTTTATTTCGACAAGACCTTTGGTGATTATTCCATCAATGCCAACTTAGGTACCGCTGTCACCAACAGCCGCAACGACGGACTTGCGGGCTACTCCGGTCTCTTCGCTACACCAAACGTTATCACGCTGGCCAACGGTCTGACTCAGACTGTGAGCGAAGCTTACTCGAAGAAAGAAATCCAGTCTGCTTTCTTCTCAGCCTCCTTTGGCTATAAGAACTGGGCTTACCTGGACGTCACCGGCCGTAACGACTGGTCTTCAACGCTTCCTGAGACCAACCGATCTTATTTCTATCCATCTGTAAGCTTGAGCGCCATTCTCTCCGAGATACTGAAGCTCCCCTCTTGGGTCGACTTCTGGAAGGTGCGTGGCTCCTGGGCACAGGTAGGTAACGACACCAATCCTTATCAGCTGGCTACTTACTATTATCTCTGGACATCCGGCGACAAGAACTCTGCCGATGGTGATAAGGTTAACCCGAACATTATCAAGGAATACATGAGCAACGTCAAGGCACTTGCTGACCTCAAGCCCGAGAAGACCAACTCTGCCGAGGTAGGAACCGAAGCCCATTTCTTCGGAAACCGATTAAGCCTTGACTTCACTTACTATAACACACAGACAACGAACCAGATCCTGACCATCGGCCTCCCGGGTTCATCCGGTTACACGTCAAAACACATCAACGCCGGTAAGATCAAGAGCCATGGCTTTGAGCTGATGGTGGGTGGCACGCCCATCAAGACAAAGGACTGGCAGTGGGATGTCAACGTCAACTGGGGTCTGAACCGCACAAGCTGCGATTATCTTGATCCAGATGTCTCCCGCTACACGTTGGGCTCTATCCGTATCGGATCAGTTGTCGTTAACGCAGGCGGCGGCTACGGCGACATCGTAGGCAAAGCTTACAAGCGCGACTCCCAGGGCCGCAAGATCGTAGACAGCAATGGTCTGCCTGAGTCGGAAAGCGACAAGGTCATCGGCAACATGCTGCCGAAGTGGACCGGTTCAGTAGGCACACAGCTCCGCTGGCGCGACCTTACCTTCTCCGCACTTATCGATGTGCGCCACGGTGGCCAGTTCATCTCCAACACCGACAACTATGCATGCCAACAGGGTACTTCTGCAAGAACACTCTATGGCCGAAAGAACGGCGAGCAGATCGTCGTCGACGGTGTGACGGAAGACGGTCAGGTAAATACCAAGGGTGTGAGTGCTGAAACTTATTGGACCAGCATTGCAGGCTCCGACGGTATTGCAGAAGAGTTCCTCTACAGCGCAAGCTATGTCAAGATGCGTGAGATGTCGCTCGGTTACATCCTCCCCGCTCACTGGTTCGCCAACACACCTATCAAGTATGTCAAGCTCTCGCTCGTAGGCCGCGACCTCTTCTACTTCCACAAAGCTGCTCCGGTCAACCCTGAAGGTGCTTTCTCTCGCAGTGACTACGCACAGGCTTTCGAGCTCGCCTCCATGCCTCCTACACGTAGCTTCGGTTTCTCTCTCAATGTCAAATTCTAAATAGCACATAGGATATGAAAATCAAACTTAATCATATAGGCATAGCATGCTTGTTCGGAGTGCTTGCTGCCGGATGCACCGACAACTTCGACAACATGAACACCGATCCCACAGGCATCACGGATGGCAACCCAGGCTACATTCTTCCGTATATCGAACAATGGGGAACGCACGTCAACTCTTGGGAGTTCCAGGTTGGCGACAACTTGCATACCAACTTGTATGCGCAATATTTTGCCAACACAGCTACATACTTCTCCTCTGACAGCTATTCCTACAACAGCGGATGGGTGACGGATGGCTTCTGGAACTCGTACTACGTACACGTGCTGAAGCAGATGCGCGCCATTCAAGACATCGTGAAAAACAACGAGGCTTACAACAACATCTATCAGGTGGCTCGTATCTTCACCGCACGCTGCACAGCGCAGACCACAGATATCTTCGGCGACATGCCATACACCGAGGCTGCCTTGGGTAACAGCAATGCCAAGTACGACAGTCAGCAGAGCATCTATACCGATGTGTTCAAGGAACTGACTGAGGCTTCTGCCTATCTGCAGCAGCACAAGAACGACGCATCCATGATCACTTTCAAGGACAATCAGGATCTGATCTACAACGGCGACCTAACAAAATGGATCAAGCTCGCCAACTCGCTCCGCTTGCGCTACGCCCTCCGTATCGCATACATCGACCCAACAACGGCCAAGAAAGAGGGTGAGGCTGCACTCAACGATGCTGGCGGCTTACTCTCAAGCAACGACGACAATGCCGGTGTATATATCTCCGGTACCGGTGCCAACGGATGGCCTCTCTTCCAGATCTCGGGTTGGGGAGAATTCTCTATGAGTAAGACGATGGAGAACATGCTCAAGAACGAGAGTACAGTTCTCGATCCACGTACAACAATGTGGTTCGGTCATACCTCCGGCTCCACCGCAGCCAAGCCCGAGTTCAAGGGTGTACCTAACGGTTTGTCAGCTGATCAGCTAGCAGCTTATCCTGCCGACCAGCGCTCTTATGTATGGGGCTATCAGGCAATGCCATTATGGAATAGCGCCGACAACAGCGAGAGCTCCTTCGATATCTCGAAGCGTCAGAAAGTAATGGACTATTCAGAGGTTTGCTTCCTTAAGGCTGAGGCTGCGCTCCGCGGATGGTCTGGTGCAGGCGATGCCAAAGCCAACTATGAAGCAGGTATCCAGGCTTCGCTCGACTTTGAGCGCTCAGGTGTAGATGCTAAATATTATACCACCGCCAATGATGAAACCTACAAAACGACTGGCAAGGTGGCTTGGAGCTCTGAGACGACAACCGACGGCCACTTCAAGCAGATCATGACACAGAAATGGTTGGCACTCTATCCTGACGGCAACGAAGCTTGGGCTGAATTCCGCCGCACAGGTCTGCCCGAGCTCACTCCTGTCGCTACTACCTTGGAGTCTACACTCCCGTCGGGAACATTCGTCAAGAAACTCCGCTACACGGACGACGAGTTGCGCGAGAATCCTAACGCTTCCGACAAGACCCTCAACCAGAACCAGGGCGACGGCATGAACGTGCGCGTATGGTGGGATACAAAGCGGTATAAATAAAGCACAGAACATGATGCTTGAAGCCTAGACTTCAGCATCATGTTTCTGAAATATACACAATATGTAAGGCATTCTCTCGTTATCAAGATAGATGTTGATACGGGAGGATGCCCTTCTTGTTAATACAGACTCTCCGTATAAGACTGTCTTTAATACATTCTACATGAAACCAGCCTTTTATTTGAAGACGGCTTTAGCTATTATTCCTTCTCTCGCTTTCTGCCTCTCAGCACAGCCGCAGACCGCTAAGAATATTGTCTATCAAGACGACAACGTGAGAATCACACTGATAGACGATGGCGCCGCCCGTCTCGAATATTCGCCCGAAGGTAAGTTCGTAGACGACCGCTCACAGATTGCGGTCATCAGGCAATATGCGCCTGTCGCCAGTAAGGTCTACAACAGTGCTAAGAAAGTGAGCATCCGCACCGATGCGATGACCATTACTTATCTGAAAAGCAAAGGACCGTTCACAGCCTCCAATCTCTCCATCACGCCAACGAAGAAGTTTGTACAGCAGTCTTTCATACGGACGGCGGGCGCAAAGCCTTTCACGTGGAAGCCGGGGATGAAGGACAATGCTAACCTGAAAGGTACTTACTATTCGCTCGACATGTACAACGGCAATATGAAAGATGGCAAGTCGATGCCTATGGAGGACGGGCTGCTTTCACGAAACGGCTGGACACTTATCGACGACTCCCGATCTTATCTCTTCGACAACAGCCCGTGGCCTTGGTTAAAAGAGAGACCCGACACAACAAAAGCACAGGACTGGTACTTCCTTTGTTACGGTCACAATTACAAGAAGGCACTGCACATGTTCACCAAGTTCGCAGGCAAGGTACCTTTGCCTCCGCGCTATGCCTTCGGCTATTGGTGGTCGCGCTATTGGAGCTATTCGGATGACGAACTGCGCAATCTCGTCGACAATTTCCGCGAATATGACATTCCGCTTGATGTGCTCGTTCTCGATATGGACTGGCACTACAATCAGGCGCCGAGAGGTGGCTGGACGGGATATGCCTGGAATCGAACGCTATTTCCCGATCCCAAGTGCTTCCTTCGTTGGGTCACAACCTTGAGATAACCATGAACCTGCATCCCGACACCGGCATCAAGACATGGGAAGAGCAGTGGCCGCGCCATCACCTACAACCCATCATTGTTCACACAGAAGATGAACTTCTTCCACGACAGATTCGCGCATCTTGAGGAGGTGCTCCAGGCACAGAAGCTCAGCGATGCCGACTATAAGTTTTTTAACGATAATACCTACTAATAACATCAGAATATTTATGAAGCTAAAACACTTCTTATGTATGAGCGGCCTCCTCTCCATAGGCCTGCTCTCTGCTCAAGCTCAGGACTACACCGGCATGAAGCTTCAGCGCTACCGGCAGTGGGCCAAAGGGCAGATATCATTGGTTCCCTTAGAGATTGGGCAGATCACTCCCGAAGGATGGCTCCGACAGTGGGGCGAAGATGCTGCTAATGGCATCACAGGGCACCTCGATGAGTATCAGCCTGTCTACGGCAACGGATGGAAAGGCTTCGGGTTCAAAGCCCGCGGTGCCAATGAGAAAGACGGTACAGGATGGCCGATAGAACAGTGCAGCTACTGGCTCGATGGAGCAACGAAACTGGCCTACATCCTCGATGATAAGGCGCTGCAGAAGAAGGTGTCCGACCGACTGAACATTGTAGTCGACGGTGTCCTGAAAGGAGCCGGCACGTTCATCTGGTGGAAGAACGACTCCATCATCCTTGATGGCTTCAACAACTGGGGGCACGGCATCATGGGTCGCGCACTCGTTAGCTACTATCAGGCGACGCATCAGCCGCGCATCCTTGAAGCCCTGAACAAAGTCTATTCCCGCTACACGATGCTTTCGCCGACCGATCAGCAGAGTCTCGAAAGAGGACTGGTGCGTGGCTCAACAAATGTAGATGCCATGACAGAGACATTCCTGGAGAACGGCAACAAGACGATCCTCGACTCCATCGTCGCCTACAGCAACCGCCTACTTGTCAAACAATTCGGCCGCCGCGTCATGCAGATAAACGACCGCTCCCAGCATGGGTTTAAGACGGCTCATGGCGTCACCTTCTACGAGGTATCGCGCGTCCCCGCCATCGCTTCTATCTGGAATGGGCGGAAAGAAGACCGGGACGTGTCGCTCCATCTGCTCTCCTGGGCTGGCAAATACAACATGTTGCCTTATGGCCTCGTTTCATGTGAGGAGTATCTCTCCGGCGTAGGACCGTTCCATGGCGTGGAGACATGCGACATTCCCGCATCCATGTGGAACTACACATGGCAGTTACGCATCGACGGCAACGGGCAATGGGGCGACCGGATCGAGAACGTGTTCTTCAATGCAGGACCCACATCCATCGCCCGCGACTGGAAGACGATGTCCTATTATCAGATGCCGAACCGCTTCTCTGAGAAACTTCCCGCCGACCCCGCCGTGCCAGGACCGGGCGATCAGAAATACACGCCCTATGGCTACGAAGTACTGTGCTGCGTAGGAAGCAGCAACTGGGAGATTCCCAACTATGTCACTAACATGTGGATGGCGACCATGGACCACGGACTCGCCTACACGCTCTACGGACCCTGCTACGTGAAAGCCACACTTAAGGACAAACCTGTGGAGCTCTCGTGTCAGACCGATTATCCGTTTGGAGACCAGATACACATCATCCTGAAGAGTACGGATGAGATAGATGCACCGATGTATTTCCGCATGCCCGACTGGTGCGAAGCCATGCAGATCAAGGTCAACGGAAAGAAAGTAGCCAGTCAGCCCACCAACGGTTTTGCCAAGATTGAACGCATATGGAGGAACGGAGACGCCATCGACATCTCTCTGCCCATGAAAGTCAACGTTACACAAGGAAAGTGCATCGCTTATCCCCGCGACAGCTACTTCAACAACAACAAATTCGTTGGCTCCAACCGTAATTACTATATAGGCTATACCGACAGCATAGCCGGCGAACCTTACGAATACGTCAAATATGGTCCGTTGCTCTATGCTCTTCCCATCAAGGATATCGACGAGAACCACGTCGCTAAAGGTCAAAAATACAAATATGCGTTGGGTGCCTCCCTCGGCAAAATCAAGGTTATACGAAAGAAGATGCCAACTCGGTGGACGTGGAAGTACGAAGAGGCTCCCGTGCAGCTGAGTGTCGACGCACGCGAGTTCCCATGGACGCCCACTGATCTTGCACCTTTACCTAAAACAAAGGTCAAGAATGGGACCAAGGCCCGCATCAAACTCGTGCCCTACAACTGCACGAAATTCCATGTCTCAATGTTCCCCGTGGCGGAGTAAGGGACTAAGGATAACCATAATCAACAATCCATGAAGAAAACTATCATCCTATTTTCTTTGCTCATAACATTCCTTTCTGCCCATGCCGACGACATCACGGCGGTGAAAGGACTGGTGCATCGCCTGTTCCCAGGCTATGAGCAAGTCTTCACTTTCCGGAAGACAACAAGCAAGGTCGACGTGTTCAGCCTTCGGTCGAAGGACGGAAAGATCATCGTCAGCGGTAACAACGCCAACTCGATGGCAGTCGGTTTGAACCATTACATGAAATATTATTGCCATGTAGATGTAGGTTGGCTGAAGTCGGACACCTATCGGCTTCCTGCTACCCCGCCCGGCATTCCGAAACCTGTCACCATCAAGGCGCGGGTCAAGAACCGCTTCTTCCTGAACTACTGCACCTACGGCTACACCATGCCTTGGTGGAAATGGGGCGAATGGGAGCACTTCATCGACTGGATGGCGCTCAACGGCATCAACCTCCCGCTTGCCATCACCGGCCAGGAGAGCATTTGGTACAAGGTGTGGAGTGAGCTCGGGCTCAACGACACCACGATCCGCAACTACTTCACCGGCCCGGCCCATCTCCCCTGGCACCGCATGATCAACATCGACCGATGGTTCTCACCGTTGCCAATGTCGTGGCTCAACGGACAGCTGAAACTCCAGAAGCGCATCACGGCACGCGAGCGAGAGCTGAACATGCATCCTGTTCTGCCTGCTTTCTCCGGGCATGTGCCGGCCGAATTGGCTTCAATCTTCCCCAAAGCCAAGATCACGAAGCTTGCTCCCTGGGATGGCTATTCGGAGAAGTACGCCTGCAGTTTTCTCGATCCCATGGACCCGCTGTTTACCAAGATCCAGAAGCGGTTCATCGACATCGAAGACTCTATCTACGGCACCGACCATATCTACGGGATTGATCTGTTCAACGAAGTGACGCCACCAAGCTACGAGCCCGATTATCTCGCACGTGTCGCCAGACAGGTGTATGCATCGCTTGCTCAGGCCGATCCGCAGGCTATCTGGCTGCAGATGACTTGGCTCTTCTATTACAGACAAAAGAACTGGACTAAAGACCGCATCAAGGCTTATCTCACGAATTACCCTAAAGACCGGTCACTCCTGCTCGACTATTACTGTGAGCGACAGGAAATGTGGAAGTCGACGGATAAGTTCTTCGGCGTGCCGTTCATCTGGTGTTATCTCGGCAACTTTGGTGGCAACAGCATGCTGACTGGCGACTTGGAGACCATCAACAGTCGCATAGAGAACACCTTTGCCAAATGCAAGGGCAACCTCGCCGGCATAGGCTCCACACTCGAAGGCTTCGACTGCAACCCCTACATCTACGAATATGTGTTCGAGAAGGCCTGGACCTTCCCCACGCATCGCAACATCCATGCATGGGTCAACGCACTCGCCGACCAGCGCGTAGGAAAAGAGGATGCCACAGCGCGTCAGGCCTGGCAACTGCTCGTCGACAGCATCTACGACCGGAGCACGGTAACCCAGCAGCGACAGCCGTTCTTCAACGAGCGCCCTGTCTTCCTCTCTAACAAGAAAATGCAGGAGATACCGGAGGTCAATCGGGAGGACAAGGTGTTGCTGACCGTCATCGAGAAGCTGCTACAGGTGGACAGCGACCAGCCAAGCTACGGCTTCGACCTCGCCAACCTCACCAGACAGTTGCTCACGAACCATTTTCTGAGTGTCTTCTACGACTATCAGAAAGCTTACGATAAGAAAGACCTCCCGGCAATGAAGTTGTTATCGAAGAAGTTAACGGCGATTATTAATGATCTTGACAAGGTTGTCGGCACGCAGCCTACCTTCCTCACTGGCAAATGGATCAAAGATGCACGCGCATGGGGCAAGGATCCAATGGAAAAGCTTTATTTCGAGAAGAACGCCCGCAATATCATCACGACCTGGAGCGACAAAAATATGGGACTCAACGACTATGCCTGCCGCACCTGGGCCGGCATGGTCAGAACCTTCTATGGAAAACGTTGGAGGATGTTCTTCAATGCCGTGGAAGCCGCTGTTAAAGCTCGGCAACCTTTCGGCAAGGCGCATTACAGCAGCTACAAGGACCGCGTCTGCACCTACGAAAAATACTGGTGGGAAGGCTGCGAGGGCAACTTCAAAGCACAACCGACGGGTGACAGTAAGACAATCGTCAAGGAGATAGTTGCCAAATACAAACACGACATCGCTACGCAGTGAATGTTGCCCAATGAGCAAACAAAAAGGAAAGGTTATTCGCTTTTTGCTTGCTTGTCTCAAGATTTTTTGCGAAATTTGCACATAGCGATTAACACATAGCGATTAACACATAGCGATTTCTTAATAACGATAATGGAAAAAAGAAATGTAGCCCTTATCACGGGCGTAACAGGACAGGATGGCGCTTACCTGTCAGAGTTCTTACTCAATAAAGGTTATGAGGTGCACGGCATCATCCGTCGCTCCTCGGTTGACTTCCGGCCACGCATTGCTCACTTGGAAGGGCATCCCAACTTCCATCTCCACTACGCTGACATGAGCGACTCGATGAGTATCATCGGTGTCATTGCGCTCGTGCGCCCAACAGAGATTTACAACCTCGCTGCACAGAGCCATGTGCAGGTGAGTTTCGACTCTCCCGAATACACAGCCGACGTAGATGCTGTGGGCGTACTGCGCATCTTAGAAGCTGTGCGTCAGACAGGACTGACTGATACATGCCATATCTACCAGGCTTCGACGTCTGAACTGTTTGGAAAGGTGGAGGAAGTACCCCAAAACGAGAATACACCATTCCACCCCTACTCGCCCTACGCTGTGGCCAAACAGTATGGTTATTGGATCGTGCGTGAGTACCGCGATGCCTACAACATGTTCGCCTGCAACGGTATCCTCTTCAACCATGAGAGTGAGATGCGCGGTGAGACTTTCGTGACACGGAAGATCACGCTCGCTGCTGCCCGCATCAAACAGGGCAAGCAGGACAAGCTCTACCTCGGCAATCTCTCCAGCCGCCGCGACTGGGGCTACGCCAAGGACTATGTACAATGCATGTGGCTCATTCTGCAGAACAGTAAGCCGGACGACTTCGTCATCGCCACGGGTAAGCAGCACACCGTGCGCGAGTTTGCTACCCTCGCTTTCCACTACGTAGGCATCGAGCTTGAATGGCAAGGCGAAGGAGCCGACGAGAAAGGTATCGACAAGGCTACGGGTAAAGTGCTCGTCGAGGTGTCGCCCGACTTCTATCGTCCTACGGATGTCGTGAATCTCTGGGGCGACCCGACAAAGGCAAAAGCCGAGCTCGGATGGAACCCGACACAGACAACCTTTGAGGAGCTTGTCAAGATCATGGTCGACTCTGACATGAAGAAAGTGGCTGCCGACGATGCTGCCGCCCGTGTCCGTGTGAACCTTGAAGAGTATCTTGAGAAAGGTATCGTAAAATAGCTATTCATTCCACGCTTTGGAACACATAGTTCCACGCTTTGGAACAGACAGTTCCACGCTTTGGAACAGGCAGTACCACGCTTTGGAACAGGCAGTACCACGCCTTGGAACCGACAATACCACGCTTTGGTATTGTCGGTTCTTCTATTTGGAACACTTTTTGCCAAAGGGCTTTCGAAAGTTCTTTCTTTCGAAAATAGAAATACATTATACTATGAAGAAACCGACAACGCCGGAGAAACGGCAACAATTTTTCAACTGGAACGGAGTGTTCATTGGCATTCTAATCCTGTTGCTCCTTAATACGCTCCTCGCTCCGTATATTGGCTCCTCGCAGATCAAGGACTCCGATTACGGAACTTTTATCAGTGAGCTTAACAAAGGCAAAGTATCAAAAGTGGTAATCAAGGATGGCTATGTCTATTATGACATTCCGGCAGCAAAAGCAAAGAATTCTGCCAAATCGTCAAAGACCGTCAGTCCTTTCATGACTCCGCAAAACGAACCGCAGACCTATCGCACGCCGGAGGTCAACGACCCGCAACTTATTGACCGACTGCTAAAAGCCAAAGCGCCGACAAAAAACGGGAAAGTTGAGATTTCGAAGGAAGTACCTCAGAAGAGTTCTCCTTTGGTTGACTTCTTCGTATGGTGGATTCTTCCTGCCCTCATCTTCTGGTGGATCTGGCGCGCCGGAACGAACAAGATGATGAAAGGTGGCCTCGGCGGTGGCGGCGGCTTCCTATCTGTTGGCAAGTCGGGTGCCAAGGTCTACGCTGAGAGTGATGTGAAGACGCGCTTCAGCGATGTCGCCGGACAAGACGAAGCGAAGGCTACGCTCATGGAACTTGTCGACTTTCTTCATAATCCGAAGAAATATACTTCTCTCGGTGCACGTTTGCCAAAGGGAGCACTGCTCGTTGGTCCTCCGGGCACGGGTAAGACCTTGATCGCCCGTGCCGTAGCTGGTGAGGCACATGTGCCTTTCTTCTCTATCAGCGGCTCTGAATTCGTGCAGATGTTCGTCGGTATGGGAGCTGCGAAGGTTCGTGACCTCTTCCGTCAGGCCGCACAGAAAGCACCGTGTATCATCTTCATCGATGAGATAGATGCCATCGGTAAGAGCCGTGACCAGGCCATGGGCAACGATGAGCGCGAGCAGACCTTGAACCAGTTGCTCACCGAAATGGATGGCTTCGACGCTACGAAGGGTGTCGTCATCCTCGCTGCCACGAACCGCCCGGAGAGTCTGGATAAGGCACTGCTCCGTCCGGGGCGTTTCGACCGTCGTGTCATTATGGAACTGCCGGATCTCGAAGGCCGTAAGGCTATCTTCAAAGTTCATCTGAAAGACGTGAAGCACGAGGACATCGATCTCGATGCTGTAGGCCGTGCCACTGCCGGTTCGAGCGGTGCCGACATCGCCAACATCGTCAACGAGGCCGCATTGAGAGCCGTACGCCTCGGCGAGAAAGCCGTGACGACTACGGATATTGAAGAGAGTGTAGAGACGGTTATCGCCGGAGAGCAGAAGAAAGGAGCCGTCATCTCACCGGAAGAGAAGCGTATCATCAGTTACCATGAGATTGGTCACGCTATGGTGGCTGCTATGCAGACCGGCACGGCGCCGATACAGAAGATCACCATCGTGCCGCGTACGAGTGGTGCCCTCGGCTATACCATGCAGGTCGATGCCGGTGAGAAACACCTGATGAGTAAAGACGAATTGCTGGAACGTATCGCTACCCTCACGGGTGGCCGTGCAGCTGAGGAGGTGATGTGCCACACATGCACAACGGGTGCTTCCAACGATATCGAGAAAGCCACGCAACTCGCCCGCGCTATGATCACGACCTACGGCATGAGTGATCATTTCGGCATGGTTCAGCTGGAGCAGCAGCGTAATCGTTATCTTGGTGGTGCCTCTGACCTCACATGCAGTCCGGAGACTGCCAAAGCCATTGACGACGAGGTGTCGCAGATCGTCAAGGAGGCCCACGCCAAGGCTGTGAAGATCATCACCGAGAACCAAGACAAGATGAACGCCGCCGCTACCATCCTCCTCAAGAAGGAGACCATCACCGGCAAGGAGTTCATGGAAGCTATAGGGAAGTAACCGCCTTGGCAAGCTTCTCCAAGCCTTCCTGTACATAGGCTCTCGGCGACCCGATATTCAGTCGCATGAAACCTTCGCCACCGGGGCCAAACATCTCACCATCGTTGAGAGCGAGGTGTGCCTTGTCGATGAAGAGGTCGAGGAGCTGGTCATGATTGAGATGAAGGTCACGGCAGTTGAGCCATACGAGGAAGCTGGCCTCGGGACGGATAGGACGGATCTGCGGCATATTCTCACGGCAGAAGTCCTCCACGAAACGAACATTGTCCTCTACGGCTGCTAACATTTGCCTGCGCCACTTCTCACCCTTCCGGAAAGCAGCGATCGTAGCGATATGTGCAAAGATGTGGGCCTCATCGAGCTCGTTGGCCTGCAACCAGCCATAGAACTTCTTTCGGATCTCGGGATTGGGGACGATGGCATGCGATGAGATGACGCCCGCAATGTTGAACGTCTTTGTCGGTGCTTGCATCGTGATACTGATCTGCGCGGCTTTCTCTGAGACGGAAGCGAAAGGAATGTGCTTATGTCCAAAGAGAGCCATATCGCAATGGATCTCATCACTAATGACGAGCAGATGATGATCGTAGCAGAAATCAGCCAACCTCACGAGCGTTTCACGCGACCAGCAGATGCCGCCGGGGTTGTGAGGATTACAGAGAATGAGCACACGACACTTGTCATCACAGACACGCTCCAGACTGTCGAAGTCCATCTCATAATAGTCACCGGCCTCCACATGGTCTTTCTCCAAAGCCTCGGGATGAACCTTCAAAGGATTCCACACCACCTCACGCTGGTTGGCGCGCGGCACAAGGAAGAAAGGATGATAGACGGGCGGCATGACGATGACCTTCTCGTCTGGCTTGCAGAAGAGGTTACTGATGATTCCGATACCTTTTACGATACCCGGAATGAAACTGATCCACTCGGGCTTGATGTCCCACTGGTGATGCTCCCGTACCCAGTCAATGATAGCCGGACGATAGTCCTTCGGCTCCACGGTATATCCGAGGATAGGATGCTCGAGGCGCTTCTTCATGGCCTCGATGATGTCAGGCAACACGGCGAAGTCCATGTCTGCCACCCACATTGGCTGGAGGTCATCACGTCCCCAGCGCGGAAGCAATGCCTCATGCATGAGGTCACCGCTGCCTTTACGTTCTATGACAGTTGAGAAATCGTATTTCATATGAAGTATTATTGCAATGCTTGTTTGATATCCTCAAAGATATCATCGACATCCTCAAGACCGACACTCAGACGGATCGTGGTGTCGAGGACATCCATCTTAGCCTTCTCCTCCGGTGTGAAGTTGCCGAAGATTGTGGAATAGGGATGGATAGCAAGCGTACGGTTATCGAAGAGGTTCGTGGCACGGTGCACGAGCTTCAGACGGTTGAGGAAGTTGAAGCAGGCATCCTGACTCTCGAGATCAATGCATACCATGGCACCAGCCGTCTTGCCGAACTGCTTCTGTGCAAGGGCATGAAACTTATTATCCTCCAGGCCTACATAGTTGACGAACTTGATCTGCTTGAGCGTCTGCAGTTTCTTTGCCAGTTCCAGGGCGTTCGACGACTGTACGCGATAGCGGGCATCAAGCGTCTCCAGTCCCATGGTCTGAAGGAAAGCTGCCTGAGGAGTCATGTAAGCACCGAAGTTAAAAAGTAACTCACTTTTGATGGTCTGCGTAAAACCTTTCGTGTATTCAGTACCATAGTCGATGATGAGTCCACCAAGCGATGTAGCTCCGCCACTGATATATTTGGTAGAAGAAACGACTTCGATATCCACTCCGAGGTCTTTTGCCGAGAACATCGTGAAAGGAATAGTTGTTGTATCGGCCACAAGCGGGATATGATGAGCGTGCGCCACGCGGGCCAAAGCCTGGAGATCAGCTACCTCCATCTGCGGGTTTGTGATAATCTCCACAAAGATGCAACATGTGTTGTCATCGACCGCCTGCTTCACCTTCTCGATATCCGTAAGATCGGTCGTATGCAGTCCTACCCCGAACTTCCGCAACGAACGGTTGAGAAGGTCGAAGGTGTTGCCGAACATATGCGTAGAGGAAACAACATTCTTTCCCTGTGCCGTGAGGGCGAGCATGATGTTACTGATAGCTGCCATGCCACTGTTGAGGGCCGTCACACTGAAAGCATCAGTTAGGGCTCGCACACGATCCTCAAAATTGTCTACTGTAGGGTTCTCACAACGCGAATAGTCGGGCGCATCGATACGCTCACAGAAAGCGTCTGCCATGGTCTGAGCATCACTGAACTCGTAAGCCACGGCATTATAAACCGGCATGCTCAGTGCGTCATAGGCATCGCGCCGACGATAAGGTAAGTGGATTGCTTGTGTATTCTTCTTCATTTTTATATTAGTACCATTGAACTGCATTGCTGTAACCTGAACGCTTGTCGTACTTCAGAGCATCGGTCAGCGTAGAGGCATTACAACGGAAGGTAAAGTTGTAACTAGCATAAGGAGCCAAGACGAGTGAGCAACTCATGTTGAAGCAGTGGAGGTCACGCTGCAGAGAAGCTGTTGTCATAGAGACCTTGTGGTTCTCGAAGTCGTAGCCGGAAGAGAAACTGATGTTCCAACCATCAGAGATGCGCACGTTACCGCTGACGTTGAGCGTCTGTGTGAACTTATAAGGATAGCGCATTGTCTTATAGTTGAACTTATTGATATCAGTGTTCTCACTCATGGTGATGCCATAGCCGAAAGTGAGCGACCAAGGCATGGAGAAAGCCATATAGCCATCCCCGTCAGTCTCCGCCTTTCCGCCCTTCTCATCTTTTGAGGCTCCGTTCTGCGCATCAATCATCGTATCATCGACATTACTGTTGATATCGGTGTCGATGCCTTCGTCATCTTTGTTCTTCTTTTTATTCTTGTCCTTGTCGTCGTCACTCTTCTCACCACTGAAGAACTTCTTGATCTTTTCCGGTGTAAGGGTGTAAGAGATGTTCTGCGACATACCCTGGAAGCGACCGAACTTACCCATGCCCCAGTAAGTGTGATTACCGACATACGGCTTACCATTCTCATCGAGCGCATAAGCATAAGAGGCAAAGACACCCGTCATATTGAACGTGTAGTTCTTCCACCATTTCAGACGGAGGTTGACAGTGAGGTCACTCAGAGGCTTCTCTTTGGCTGCCATATTGTAGGACATCGACCAGCCTAACTGATCAATAAGGCTGATTTTCTTAAAGCCCGTAGAGTCCTTGTCGCTCTTGACCTTCATCTCAATGTTGTTGTCAAAGCTCCACGAGATACTTCCCGTACGACCTGTCCCCGGCACACCATAGAGCTCGTTGGCATAGGGCGAGTACTGAACCAGTGACACATTGCCATCGGCATCCGTCTTCTGATAGGTCTGATAATAACCATAGCGTGAGGCACCGAAGTCAGGCGCATAACTGAAACTGACCGTCGGAGTGATGACGTGGCGAATAGCCTGAATCTTATCACCGAAGATCTTGTGGTTTGGCGTCCAGAATCCATAAATCTTTGTGGAAGCTGACACAGAGAGGTTCCAGTTATAGACATTGTGGAAACCATAAGTCGTATCGGACACCTCCGTCTGCGTAGCCTGATCCCACGACTTCGTGACCTTGTTGGTATACATTCGGTCAGTGAAGTTAAAGGAAGGCGTCAGGTTGATATAATTAAACAAGGTGAAGTTCGCACTGATAGGAATATTGTGCTGGAAACCATTGCGCCAGTCCTTGATGAGGTTTGAGTGCAGGATCTTATCTTCTTTTGTGTTGATAGAGTTGGAGAACTGACCTGTATAGCTCATGGCAATTTTCTCATACCAACGCTCGTCGCCCACCTGATGCTTCCGGCGGAACGGATAGAAGCGGGAGATGCTGATGTTGAGATCAGGCAACGTCATCGAGAGCGTTGAGTCACGCATGTTCTGACTCAGGTTCGCAGTAGAACTGAGCGTCATGCCGATACTCGAGAACGAAGTGCTCCAGTTGATAGAAGAGGTACGTGTCGACTGCGTCAGCGACTGCGGGTTGTACATACTCGTCAGGTTGTTGCGCTCATAGCTCGATGTAGCAAAGTTGACACTGGCAGAGAGCGAACTGAAAGGATTGGCTTTGGAGTCCTGACGATGGCTCCATTGAATCTTAAAACTCGTCTGCTTCGTGTAATCAGGCATACCCTTGTCACCCGTACGTGTGTCCTGATAACTGGCGAGGAAAGTGCCGCTGTATTTGTAGCGTTTGTTATAGTTGCTCGTTGCCGTTATTCCCCAAGACCCTTTCGTATATATTTCTCCGATCAGTTTGAGGTCCATCTTATCGCTCAAAGCAAAGTAGTAACCACCATCGCGGAGATAGAATCCTCGGGAGTTCTCATCGCCATAACTCGGCATAATGAAACCGGAGCTATAGCTCTTTGTGAAGGGGAAGAAACCATAAGGAATGGCAAAAGGCAATGGTACGTCGGCAACCACAAGATATGCCGGGCCAAACGTCACATCCTTTCCCGGACGCACCTTGGCTCGGGAGAGGGAGATATAAAAGTCGGGATGTTCCTTGTCGCAAGTAGTATACCGGCCATGAGCCAGATAGACATCACCCGATTCGGTACGCTTCGATATCTTACTGGTCAAGAAGCCATCTTCTTGTTTGGTATAGGCATTCTGTACAAAACCTTTCTTCGTCTTGAAGTTGAAAGAGATCGTATCCGTGTCATAGTTGTCTGACCCCATAACAAAGACCGGACGACCTTTGATGCCGTTTTTCTGCGTACTGTCGGGAGAACCGGTAGCATGGACAAGCGAAGAATCGAGGTTCATACGAATCTTGTCACTCTTCAGATCCATATTCTCATACTTGACCTCTGCATTACCAAAGAGCTTGGCATCTTTCGTCTGAGCATCATAGACAAGTGAGTCGTCAGCCGTATAGTTGACCGGTGCATCGATTCCTTTCTTCTTGGCACGGTTGATAGAGTCGGCACGGATAGAGTCGTCGACAGCCTTGTTGTGATGATAGACGGCAAGCTGGAGAGAGTCCATAGAAAGTGTATCTATGCTTGCATCGTCTACTTTTAAATTACCTGATTTCAAGGAGTCCTTAACCGCCACACTATCAGCTACAGCGCCTTTGCGCTTCTTCACCGGAAGAAGCGTACTACTGTTTGCCCACGCAAACATGACCGTAGTGATGAACAATATGATGAAAGACCTTGTCTTGATTGATGTCCACATGTATTATATGTGCAAATAGAATTTGCTAAAGATATATCTCGAAAATTATGCTTGCAAATTTACATAATATCTCGTGAATAGTAGCCTCTTTTCTCAAATTTAACGTGTCATTCTTATTAATATTCGATGAAACGAAAAGAAATTCGCGTTTCTTGACAAGGCATTAGCGGATATTTATTATATTTGCAAACAATTATCAAAACTTATAAAGCTCCATTAAAAACAACGCTTATGGCTCGTTTATGGAACAACATAAAGACCTGGTGGTCATCCTTTATTAGCTCGTTGTCTTTCCCGATGAAGACGACGCTGGTCGCTTTGAGCGGTGTCATCGTGGGGCTTGTGGTACTGTTTATGTACCTGCTTCGTATGCATACCTATATCATTGGGGACGACCCGGCGGCATGCATCAACTGTCATATCATGTCGCCCTATTATGCCACATGGAGCCACTCTTCTCATGCACGTGACGCAACTTGTAACGACTGCCACGTGCCAAACGGCAACCTGCTGGCACACTATGGCTTCAAGGGCCTCGACGGCATGAAGCATGTGGCTTACTTTGTGACACGCAGTGAGCATCAGGCCATACAAGCCGAAACAATGTCGGATGAGGTCATCATGGACAACTGTATCCGCTGCCACAAACAGCTTAACCAAGAGTTTGTGAAAACGGGCCGTATCGATTATATGGAAGCTCAGCGCGGAGAAGGGCACGCTTGTTGGGACTGCCACCGCAATGTGCCACACAGCGGAAAAAACTCACTGTCCTCTACCCCGGGAGCCGAATATGTAGAGCCGATGCCGCCATCTCCCGTACCGGCATGGCTGCAAAGAGCCTTAGGGCATGACCCGCAACGTTAGGGCTTGGGAATAAAATACTATTGTAGGAACAAAAACACATGATATTATGGCTAAGCAACTAAAGAAATGGCAAGGCTGGCTCCTTTTTGTAGGCGCCATGGTCGTTGTGTTCGTCTTGGGTCTCGTCTGCTCATCGCTCCTTGAGCGCAGGGCGGAGGTAGCCAGCGTGTTCAACAACCGCCGCACACCAATGACCGACTCTATCGTGTCTCAGAACGAGAAGTTCGCTGAGGACTTCCCACGTGAATATGAGACATGGTCAATGACCGAAGATACGAGCTTCGTCAGCAAATACAATGGTTCGAAAGAAGTAGATGTGTTGGAAGAGAATCCGGCCATCGTCATCAACTGGGCCGGCTACGCTTTCTCTCGCGAGTACAACACTCCTCGCGGCCACCGTCACTGTATCGAAGATCTCAGAAAGATTCTGCGCACCGGTTCACCGGGTGTCGATGGTCAGGAAGATATGCAGCCCGGTACGTGCTGGACTTGTAAAGGCCCGGATGTGCCTCGATTGATGCGCGAGAAAGGTGTCGATAAGTTCTATGCCGCTAAATGGAGCGACTGGGGCGATGAGGTGATGAACACCGTCGGCTGCTCCGACTGTCACGATGCCCGCACCATGGAGCTCCGTCCTGCCCGTCCTGCTCTCTATGAGGCTTGGGCCCGTGTAGGCAAAGACGTGAAAAAAGCCTCTCATCAAGAAATGCGCTCGCTCGTCTGCGCACAGTGCCATACCGAGTATTACTTCGAGAAGGAGAACGGCAACTATCTCCACTTCCCACAGGAAAAAGGTTTGACCTGCGAGGCAGCAGAGGAATACTACGACTCCATCGGATTCTACGACTATATCCATCCATTGTCGAAGGCTAAAATCCTCAAGGCTCAGCATCCTGGCTATGAGATGTTCCTGCAAGGCATCCATGGTCAGCGCGGCGTGTCGTGTGCCGACTGCCACATGCCGTACATCTCAGAAGGTGGTGTAAAATACACCGACCATCATATCATGTCACCGCTCGCTCATATCGACCGCACCTGTCAGACTTGTCACCGTCAGCCTGCTGATGTGTTGAGACAGAACGTCTATGACCGCGAGGAGAAAGTATATACCTTTGCTAAGAAGGTTGATGTCCAGCTTGCCGATGCTCACCTCATGGCACAGTTCGCCTGGAAACATGGCGCTAAGGACAACGAGATGAAGAAGGCCCTCGATGACATCCGCAAGAGCCAGTGGCGTTGGGACTACTCGATGGCTTCGCATGGTGCTGCTTTCCACGCACCTCAGGAGTGCATGCGCCTGTTGGCAGACGCTATGGAATATGCTAAGGATGCGCAGCTCGAATGCCAGAAGGTTGTAGCTATGCACGGATGGACCAAAGCGATTCCGCTGCCTGATATCTCTACAAGAGAGAAGGCTGCCAAATATATCGGCTTAAATATGCCGCAACTTAGGAAACAGAAGAAGGACTTCCTTGACACGGTGGTTCCAAAATGGATTGAGACTGCAAGGAAGAACAAACGGTTCATTACGCAACCTATCTAACGTTTCCGCTTCAGGATGACGTGTTTGTTTATTACTGGCTCCGGCGTCCGCCGGAACCAGTTTTTCGTGATTCATAACACCTAACACCTTTTAGAAATGTGGAAGAAACCATACTCTTATCGCGAAGGCTTTGTCATTGATGTCGGCCTCATCCTCGTAGGCGCCATGCTACAACTCAGCATGGGAGCCCTCGACTGGGACATCTTTATGTGGCCCGCCAACATCATCACCCTCGCAATCTTTGTTCTCTTAACCGTTATTGTCTATTCGCGCAGAAGCAAGTCCTACTTCTTGCGATTTATGACGACCCCACGGGCCGCTGTACCCGCCATCGTGGTCGTTGTTTTTCTGACGCTTATCATGGGCCTCACGAAGCAAGCATCGCCACAGAGCATGACCAACGATCCCATCGGATTATCGAGGATGCTCAGTTTCTGGCCGTTCATTCTCACCTATGTCTGGATGACTGCCATTGTGGGACAAGAGGCGATGTGGCAAATTACTCATGCCTCACGACATCAGTGGGCGTCTCTTCTGAGCCACGTGGGACTATTCATCGTCCTTACCTGTGGCACATTGGGAAGTGCAGACATGCAGCGCCTCAAGATGTATTGCGAGCAAGGCAAACCGGAATGGCGAGCCCTCGATGCCTACAACAACGTGAAGCATCTCCCCATTGCCGTTCAATTGGAGAAGTTCACTATTGATGAATATCCACCAAAACTCATGGTGATCGACAAGAACGGTGTGCCCATTCCCGCAAAGAAACCGGAGACGCTGCTCATCGACTCAACCTTCAAGGGTGGCGATATCCAAGGTTGGCATGTCACAATCAAAAAACGTGTTGACAATGCTATGCCTGCAGCCTTGGTAAAGATGGGCAACAGCATTCCTACTGAAATGATGAGACGTCTGCGCCTCGATTCCCTTGGACAGAGCCTAAACAAAGAAGGGTACCTGCCTACCCAAAATCCTGGTTCTGAATGTGCCTTGCTCGTCAGCGCCACAAAAGGCAGCGAGAAGCACGAAGGCTGGGTGACATGTGGCAGTTATCAGTTTGCTTACCAAGGTCTGACGCTCGACAACGGCAGAAGTCTCGTCATGGGACAGCGTGAGCCCAAGCGTTATGCTTCACTCGTAGATGTCTACACTGAAGACGGAAAGAACCTGCAGACAACTATCGAGGTCAACCATCCGCTCACCATCAATGGCTGGAAGATTTATCAGCTCAGCTACAATGAAGAGATGGGCAAATGGAGCACACTCAGCGTCTTTGAGTTTGTCCGCGACCCCTGGCTCCCTGTTGTCTATATCGGCATTCTGTTCTTAGCCCTGGGTGCAATAGGCTTACTCTTCGATACACGGAAGAAAACAAATATTGAATGATTATGGTCTGGAACTACTTCATCTATATAGGTATTGCGTCAGTCGTTTTATGGTTCATTGGTGCTTGGATGGCGTGGAAAGACAAAGAGAAGGCCGCCATCACTCTAACGATGGCAGGTTTTGTGCTCATGACTATCTATGTTGGTTGCCTATGGGGAGAACTCGACCGCCCGCCCATGCGTACGATGGGTGAAACGCGTCTTTGGTACAGTTTGTTGTTGCCACTTGCAGGTGTTTTCGTTTATGTACGCTGGAAATACAAATGGATCCTCTCGTTTACATCCATCCTCGCCACGGTCTTCGTCCTCATCAATATTTTCAAGCCTGAGATACACAGCAAGAACCTCATGCCCGCGCTGCAGAGCCCATGGTTCGCACCGCATGTCATCGTCTACATGCTCGCCTATGCCATGATGGGAGCAGCTTTTGTCGTAGCGCTCTATCTCCTTTTTATCAAAAAGACCCAACACGGTGACGGGAAGGAGATGGAGATGGTCGACAACATGGTCTGCATCAGTTACGCCTTCCTCACACTGGGCATGCTCATGGGAGCCTTATGGGCGAAGACGGCGTGGGGACATTACTGGAGTTGGGACCCGAAAGAGACGTGGGCAGCCATCACCTGGTTCGCCTACCTCGCCTACATCCATTACCGGCACTCCAAGACAGCACACAGCCGCACAGCGCTGTGGATGGTCATTGCCACCTTCTGCCTCTTGCAGATGTGCTGGTGGGGTGTCAACTATCTTCCATCTGCACAAGGGGCAAGTATCCACACTTACAGTATGCAATAATGATTAAACATTAATATATTTCAGCTTATGAAACACTTTTATCTCTTAGTACTGGCGATACTTTGTGTTTCGTGGGGTTGGAGTGCGCCAGTCACTCAGCAACAAGCCCTTCGTATAGCACAGAAGTATTTTTCTTCCCAAGGCATCACGATGACGCAGGCTGCGCGAGCCAAAGTCTTCAAGGCTCCTTCGACAAGCCAATCGACGACATCATCCTATTACATTTTCAATGCCGGAGACAGTCGAGGCTTCGCCATCGTCTCTGGCGATGACCGAACGGTGCCCATCTTAGGCTTTATCACCAATGGCGACTACGATGCTGACAAAGCTCCCGCCAACTTCAAGGCATGGCTCAACAGTTATGCTAAGGCAATAGAGTACTTGCAGAACAACAACATCAAGATTGTCAAAGCCGCCGCCAAAGAAGACACAAAGACGACCATCTCACCCATGCTCACGACAACATGGGATCAGACCGATCCGTACAATGCCGCATGTCCCGACTTCTTCTCTTTTGGAAAGAGCGTCACAGGATGTGTAGCAACAGCTATGGCGCAGTTGCTCTATTATCATGCCCAGCACTCCCCATCCTCCATTGTGAATGCAACGCAGGCAGAGATACCAGCTTACTCTTGCAAAACCAATTGGAGTGGATATGGAAAAATAAATGTTTCCGCAGTGCCAAAAGGAAGCACCATTGATTGGGGGAACATGATAAATTCCTATAGCTCAACTTACACAGATGCACAGAAGAAGGCTATTGCCAATCTCATGTTCTACTGTGGTGCCTCTGTCAACATGAACTATGCCAATGCAGAGAATGGCGGTTCCGGCGCCACAGACACGAATGTTCCTCCAGCACTCATCAAATATTTTGGCTTCGACCCCTCCACCGTCTGTGTTTCTCCTACCCAATACACCACAGCTGATTGGATTGACGCTGTCTACAACGAACTTGCTAACGGCCGTCCCGTCATCTACAGCGGGCAGTCGGACGAAGGCTCCGGCCATGAGTTTATTGTCGACGGATACGAAGGCGACAACTATTTCCACGTCAACTGGGGCTGGTCGGGCGCTTATAACGGAAAGTTCCTGCTCAACGTCTTGGCACCGGAGAGTGGCGGAACGGGTGCCGGGAACATCGGCACAGGCTACAACAACGACCAGACGGCGGTCTTCAACGCGGCACCCGACCATGGAGGAAGTGCCGTTCAGCAACTATTGACCAAAGACTTCTCGATCTCCGGAACAACGATTGCCTACTATCCATATTATATAGGCAACGCTCAGGCATCTTTCAGTTGTGGCTTTGGCATCAAGCAGGAAGACGGGACCCTTGAGACCATCGGAACATTGCTTTCGGTGACGCTCTCGCAAAACATGTGGATAACTTCCCCCGGATGCAGTGTGGATGTTTCCAAATGTAACCTCTCTTCCGGCACCTACACTATCGTCCCGGTCTGCAAGGTGAACGGCACCGAGACCTATCAGGCTATGTGGTCTCCCTCCAAGTATATTCAGGCTACAGTGGATGCTTCGGGAACCATCACGCTGCAGGAGATGCCGCAGTACAGCCTCAGCGCGGACAACCTGGAGGCGGGACTGGTCCGGAAAGAGAACCTTCCCATGAGCGTATCCGTCGACATCACGAACAAGAGCGATGCCCTCTACACCGGACAGGTCTACCTCTTCGCCTCAACAGACATAGCAAGCAAGGGACAGGCCGTGACTTCGACCAAGGTGGCTCTGGATGCCGGCGCTACCGGCAACATCATCCTGAGCTTCTCGCCAAGCACAGCCGGAACCTATCACCTGTGGGTGTGTGCCGATCAGGGAGGCAATACGGTGCTCGCGGAGCTCGGCGATGTCACGGTCGGCGAGAGTGCTTCGTCAGGTAACATGCTGCAGATAACAGCCCTGACGGTCAACAACAGCGACGTGGCAACACAGCGTGAGGACGGAAACTATATCGTCACGAATGTCTCCGGAACGGAACTGAAAGGTAAATACACCTTGAAAGCCAACGAGGACATCACAAATCAAAGCATACTTGTCACGTTGTACAAGTACAACGACCAAGGCGGGAACGGTGAATATGTGATACACGATAATTATTTCAACGGATATATTTACAAACAATTTCCTGCAGGTGCCGCGACAAGTATAGATTTCAATTTCTCCGATCTTGCCCCAGGACGTTATAAACTCGAGATTGCTTGCGGCACATGGAACAGTGGAACAAACCAAATAGAAGACGCGATCTGGTCCGACGACACTTATTGCTTTGAGCTCACTACGCCTACAGGGATACAACAAACAATCTATAAGGACAGCGCCAAGTCCCTCGCCATCTACAACCTTCAGGGCATGAAGGTCGGTGAGGCGAGCCCCGCGATGGCGGATGCAGTCCTCCGCCTGTTGCCCAAAGGTATCTATATCGTCAATGGCAAGAAGGTAAGCAATTAGGCGCAACCAACAACTCTTTTGCTATTGCTTGCAGTGGCCGCCTCCAATGGCGGCCACCATGAGTAGAGTAATCAGAACCTCATCAGTTTATTTACTTATTAGGGTTGGTGGCCGCCATTAGAGGCGGCCACTGCAACTCCTGTTACTGCCAAAGATCTTTACAAAAAGTAAAAAGTCAGGACAACGAGAACAGCACCAAAGAGAGCGGGAAAAGGGGCTGCACAAGCCCTAAAACAGGCTTGAAAGGTGCGGAAAACAGCGATGGTATTGCCATCCTTATAGGAATGGCACCGCCTGTCTTATAGGAATGGCAGTGCCATCCTTGGAGGATGAAGGTGCCATCCTTATAGGAATGGCAGTGCCATCCCTATAAAGATGGCAAATTATCGAGCGCAAAGCAAAAGGCCTCCAAGAGCAGCCAATCAATAAAGCGCTGAATAACAATCATTTAACAACTCGACACAAGAATGCGTTCTTTTCGTGCGGAGACAAGTCCGCTCGAAAAGAACGCATTCTCAGCGGGGGTTGCGGATAAAAAATCTTGAATGTTGCAAAGGGACTACAAAGTACTTTCGGGTGAGCCATGCAAACAACGGAATGGCAAGAATGTCGATCAAGAGGACCGGCACGTGATGGGTGTAGTAAATCCCTAATCTGTATGCGGTGATATTACACATATAAACGACCGCCTCATGCGTCAGGAAGATCTCCATGGATATGTCGCCTATAAAGGCGAGCCCCCTCATGACGGGTACTCCCATCAACTGAGGATGCTGACGCTCCACACTGATGGCATAGAAAATAAAAGCAACGGCGAAAGGCCAGAAAAGGCTCACACCCCTGACGTTGACGGGAAGAACGTTCTGGTAAAGGAAGAAGGAACCTATAAACAGCATGAGCAATCCGGCAAAAAGCCAAACCTGCAGCCTAACAGACGTAAACTCTCGCACAAACCGCTCACCCGTGTCAGAAACACAGAAACGACAGAGCAGGATGCCTATCGCGCAGTCGATAAGTCTGAAAGGCGGAAAAGAATAGAGCGTCCAGTTGAAGGCATAGGCCGGCAAGATGGCGACAAACGAGAAATAGATTACTAAGACGATGCCGGACAGTAACAGCAACCGTCCTTTTCTCATCTTCATCAAAGTCCGGTTCATCGTCTTGAAGAGAAAATAGAAGACTACAATATCGCAGAGAAACCACGATGAGCCAAGATAGGCGAAAAGCATCTCCTTGCTGCAAAACCAGGTATTGATAAGGAGCAGTTTGGCAACCAGTTTACCCCAAGAGACAGGATAACCGGCATGCCAGTCCGCAAACACAAAGAAGAAAACGCTTACCGCCATCAAAGGATAAAACTTCGTGAGCTGATGAAAGACAAAGGATTTGGTGGAGAATTGCCCACCGGCAATCTTGTCCGAATAAGCCCAGGAAAGGACGAAGCCACTCAACACGAAGAAGATGCTCACTCCAGACTCGCCGCCAAAATCAAACTCCTTCCCTATTAGATGGCTCGCCACAATCAGGGTGATGGCGAGACATCGAAGAATTTGGATACTTTTAAGTTTTTGCTGTGAGGAAGCCATAAGCCGGATCTAATTATAAGTATCACTCGAACAGTGCCTTCCACGCGAGGAAGCGCTCCAAGCCGTCGTTGCCGAAGCGGGCGATGCTCTTTTCCGCCTGCTCAAACGACTTCTCGCGGTCGGGATGCGTTTTCGAATAGAACTTATCCGCGTAACAGATAAGCTTCTCTTCCAACGTCTCCGGCAGGAAGTCACGATGGGGCAACGGCAGGTTCTGCTCAATGATTTCCTTCTCCGTCAGTCCGGCTCCCGTATGACGCTCACAGACGCGGGCATGACGGGGGAAGCCCTCGGCGCGCATCATCTCTGCCCCGATGAGTCCGTGACGGAGATAAGGCTCCGTGCCGAAACAGCAGATCTTAGGGGCGTCGCAACGGCAGATACCGATATCGTGGAGCATCGCCGCCTCTTCCACGAAGCGACGGTCGAGATGCAGTTCGGGATGAGCGTCACAAATCTTCAACGCCCGTTGCGTGACGAGCGTGGAGTGAACCATCAAAATATCCCGAAGCCGGTTGGCCTCGGGATAATACTTTTCTATGATTTTGTTATAATCCATAGTTGTTATATGAAGGTCGGAAGTTTGGACTTCCAGACTTCACCATTCTGGACTTCCGAATTTCACAATTCCGGAATTCCAAATGATTATTTCTCGTCGCGCTTGATATAAGCGATGACAGCACCTTTCTGTACCTTAGAGCCCTGCTTGGCGTTGATCTCAACGAGCTTGCCGCCGAGGTCAGCCTTGACCTCTACAAACTCGCCCCAAGGAGCCTGGATCCAGCAGAAGGCATCACCTTCCTTATATTCCTTACCGATATACGGCTCTACAGCGGGCTCAGCCTCGCCGTCACCTTGGAAGTCCCAGAAGATCTGACCACGAACAGGAGCAACGATAGCATCAGCCTGTGCATGCTTGAAAGCAGCAGCCTCCTCCGGAGAAACCTTGGCACCGAGCTTAGCATCCTTAGCCTTCTGAAGGTCAGCGAGGAAGTTCTTCTTAGCCTGGCCGCTCTTGTAGTTACGATACTGCTCCGGATGCATGGCGAGTTCGAAGAGTTCCTCATCGTCCTGACCATAATCCCAACCATTCTCGTCCATCTCCTTGCGGAAGTCGTCGAGAGCCGGTTTAAGCAGCGTGTGAGGATCGACATCCGTGAACTCACGGCCTTGCTTCTTGGCAAGTTCCTTCAATTCAGGAGCGATCTCACCTGGCACCTTACCACTCTTACCGAGGATCATACCCCACATATTGTCGTCCATCATCACGAAACGGCCCTTGCCCTGCTCCATGGTGAGGAGGTTCATCAGAGCGATGTTCTTTGTATACTGAGAGAACGGAGTCACGAGTGGTGGATAACCGACACGCGGCCATACATAAGCCACCTCGTCGAAGAGCTTGATGAGCAGATCGTCCATTGACAGTTCCGGCTCACCCTTCTTCACACGCAGGTGATTGATCGTCTCGCGCATACCACCGAGGTCAGCCATCATAGAACCCATCATGCCGCCAGGAAGACCACAGGTGAGCAACAGAGAGGACATCACCTTGTTGCCGGGGTTGATGAAGTAGCCGAGCCACTCATCGATGAACTCCTGCGTCATGGCACGGGCCTTCATGTAAGCGTTCATATTGATGTCTGGCACATCGAAGTCAGCATGCTTCAACATGCTCTGCACAGAAATAACATCCGGATGAACCTTACCCCAAGCCAAAGGCTCAATAGCGGTATCGATAATATCAGCACCATTCTCACAGACCTCGAGAATAGAAGCCATCGACAGACCTGGACCAGAGTGGCCATGATACTCGATAAGAATATCAGGATGCTTTGTCTTAATACGTTTCGTGAGCTGACCGAGGAATGCAGGCTGACCAATACCAGCCATATCCTTCAGGCAGATCTCCTCTGCACCGGCAGCGATCTCTTCATCAGCAAGTTTCTCATAGTAGTCGAGTGTATGAACCGGAGAGGTCGTGATGCACAGTGTTCCCTGCGGGGTCATGCCACCTTCCTTTGCCCACTTGATAGACGGAGCAATATTGCGGATATCGTTCAAGCCATCGAAGATACGCGTGATATCCGTGCCCTGTGCATGCTTGACACGATACATCATCTGACGCACATCGTCAGGCACCGGATACATGCGGAGAGCATTCAAGCCACGGTCCAGCATGTGAGTCTTGATACCAGCCTTGTGGAGAGGGGCTGTGAAAGCACGAACGGCCTTGTTAGGATTCTCGCCTGCAAGGAGCTGCACCTGCTCAAAGGCACCGCCATTGGTCTCAACGCGAGAGAAGCAACCCATCTCGACAAACACAGGAGCTATCTTGGCAAGCTGGTCGGCACGCGGCTGAAACTTACCGCTGCTCTGCCACATGTCACGATAGACAAGACTGAACTGAATCTTTTTCTTCATATCTA